>NZ_CP145316.1:0-696836 GCF_039555295.1 Helicobacter mastomyrinus
AATGCTCATTCACGCCTAAAAAGCGCCTTTTTGCTTTGATAACAGGCTCGGGACAAAGGGAGATCACGCACATCAATTTGTATGGTATTATTCATCATAATCCTTTGCTCCCTTATTTGTGAGGGCATAGAATCTAAATAGAATTGCCTTAGAGGATTCTGTACATACGACTTCATACAAAACCTCAAGGGTAAAAGTGATAATACACTTTTGTATGGATTAAAACTTCTTTAAGCAAAAAGTGTCAAAAGGTCGTGCTTACTTTTATATAAAAACATTTTTATTGTTTTGTTCAATGGTATCAATAGCATTCATACCAATGTGAGTATAATATTGGGTTTAGCACTTTGTCTTAAGTGCTTTGGCAATAACATATTGCTCTGTAAAAATCTTTTAGCCTAAGTGAGTTTTACTAAAATTTATACTGATACATAAATCATTTCTAAACTACCACAGGTGCAGAAAGAGCAAATCTTTTATCTTATGTAGGCTTTATTGGGATTATAGAGAGTGGGTAGATAATCCCTTAAGCAAAAAGAGGTAAAACTTTTGTCTTGCATATTCATATTAAAGTGCCTACCTTATTTATAAAAAAATCAAAAGTGATAAAAAAAGGGAGTGTTTTGAGATGTTGGTGTCAAAGAAAGACGATGAGTTTTTTGTTAAAATAACACTATCTGCTTTCTCACCCACTTTGTGGTGCGGAAAAAGAGAATTAAGGAGGCGTTACTACCTCCGCTCTTTGGGGCTGGAGGGTAAACCCCTTTTGCCTTTGCAGGATTACATCTTTTGCGATAAAAAGAAGTTATCAAAGTATTAAGATAAATATTTTTTGAGATATTAAACATCAAACTGAACTCATCGTTTTTAGCAAAAACAGCAAACAAGATTCTAAATTTGAATCTATTTACAAGCAAAACATATCTTTTAACTTATATAAAATAAATCATACGATAGTGCATACACGTCTAAGCATTCCTTGGATTACCCTCTTAACTTCACACTTGCAAAATCTCTTAAGGCATCATAAGGGTGATAAGAGCAGGTAATCTAGTAAATGATATATAAGGAGGAGTGAGGTATATATTGCCAAGCTAACCTCACTCTTGTGCTTTAGCACTAGTCCATACTTACACATTTATGCCCTTCACTAGATATACTGCTCACTCCTGATAGAAAAAAGAAAACATAAAAGAATTTCAAACTTTAATAAAGTTGATATTTGTTAAAAAAAGAATCAAGTAAAAATAAATACTTATGAGTAGAGTCTTAAAACTCAAATTTTATCGTATAGAGGAGGGGGTTAAAGCTGATTTAGTTTATAAATATTCCATATCTAGAGCATTTAAGAAGCCTCTTTTCTGCAATTATCTCAATTTTAAGGACTATGAATTGAATAGTATTTATTGTTTGCATTATGAAATATTATTAAAATATAACTTTTCTCACACTTTTTAATTTTCACTTTAGTTTTCATTTGCTATTATCAGCTATTCATTTGCAAATCATTCTTATTATTGTTTGTAAATGATAGTATCACTTAAAATTTTCAAGGAGGAACAATGAAAATTATTCCGTATAGCACCTTAGTAGCAAGTTTGCTAAGTAGCTTTGCAATCGCAGATCTGCTAGATTCAGCAAATAACCAAATGGGGGCATAGCCAAGAATCAAGTCAAAATGTAGATGATGAAAATGTCCGCAAGGTTAATCTAGGGCGCTCTGTGGTAAGTGCTTCAGGCTATGAGCAAGATATAAAAGATGCTCCGGCAAGTATAGCCATTATCCCACGTGAGGAAATACTCACTCGCCCTATTAGAGACCTAGGCGATGCGGTGCAAGATATTCCGGGTGTGTATGTGGAAGCCGGAAAACAGGGGTAATACCATTTCTATGCGTGGGCTTGGCTCAGCTTATACGCTTATCCTTATTGATGGCAACGACAAAATGTCGCTCAAGGCTTTGATGCTAATGGCTTTAATGGCACCTTTACTTCCTTTATGCCTCCTGCTAGTATGATAGAGAGGATCGAGGTTATTCGATGACCTGCTTCTATCATCTATGGAAGCGATGCAATGGGTGGGGTGATAAATATCATTACTAAAAACATAGCGATAGATTTAGCGGGGGAATCCAACTTGAGACTACACTTTCCCAACATCCTCAAACCTTTGGTCCTCAATATGGAATAAATGGCTATATGAATATCCCTCTTATAAAAGAAATGCTTTCTTTGAATCTTCGTGGAGCCTACAAATGGGGTGGGCAAAATGCATTTTATGAACCCGGTAAGGACCCCATACACCTATCACATATACATCAGGCAATAATGGCAGCGTAAATTTTAGCAATCCATATTATAATTGGTCTGCTACAGGCTATACCCAATGGAATGCCGGAGGACGGCTCAACTTCACGCCTAATAAAAATAATTATATCTACTTAGATTCTGAAGTATTCTTTGCACGGACAGGAAGCCTCAAAACATCATCAAGCAGCATTACTGCGGTAAGAGATTTCTATAAATTTAATAATATTTTAAGCCACACCGCAGATTATGATTGGGGTAAAATCAATAGTTATATACAATATAGTCAAACACAATGGGCTTCTCACGCTGATACCAATAGCACTTGGGGTAGTGGGCTTTGGCCAGGTTCATCAAAAGGAAATACCGTAGATTGGGCGAATGGACGATACAATCGAGACCTTATTTTTCAATCTACCTTTACTGATGATTTTGATTTTGGTAGAGCAGGAAGCCTTATCTTTAATGGTGGAGTGTATTATATATGGCAGCAGCTCTATACTAAAAACAATGGCTTTAGAAGAGATATGAATCAAGTAGCCCTTTTGCCGAGGGTGAATATCTCATCAATCAATACTTTAGCACGACTCTAGGCTTACGCTACAATTACAGCGATATTTTTAAGGCTATCCCTAATCCTCGATTCTATGTGAATTACAATCCTACCGATTGGCTTACTTTTAAGGCTGGCATTGCCACAGGGGTGCTTGTGCCACAGCTTAGCTATCTCTATGAGGGTTATACGTTAAGCACCGATAGGGGTAACAATAACACAACCACGGCATCTTATGGTAATAAAAACCTAAAGCCCGAGCAGAGTGTGAGCTATGAGCTAAGCGCTATTCTTGATACTGAACCAGCTATGCTAATATTAACCGGATTCTATACAGATTTTAATAATAAAATTTCAAGCGTTACAGGCATTCAACCCGGAACTACTATCGATGGTGTATTATGTGATGCAGCGGGTGCTAATCAATGTGCCTTTTATCGCAACCTTGATAGTGCTATGCTCACAGGAGCAGAGACAAGCTTTAAGCTAAAGCCTATTTATGGAATCTCTCTTGATGCAAGTTATGGATTTACTTATTCAAGAACACTTAGTGTCTCTAATGCAAATCAAGAATTTCTTGTAGGTGAGCCTATAAACAATATTCCTAAACATAAATTTACCATTAAGCCAAACTATCACTATAAGAACTTTGATGCCTATATTCGCTGGAGTGGTAACTTCCAAACACCCACTTCCGCAGTGCAACAAAGCAGTCTTGCTACAAGTGCGCGAGGACTTGTAGGGAAGTATTATAAAGATTATCAGTTAGTAGATATTGCGGCTACCTATAAGTTTAATAAAACTTATGCCCTCACTTTTGCGGTGAATAATCTCCTTGATGTGAAATTCTATGATCCAGATAATTTGATTACTTATAGCAGTGGAAGGGGTGGCACATCATATATTAATCCCTATCAAAGAATCTTGCCCGCAAGAGCATATTGGATAAGTTTTAGGGCGGATTGGTAACTTTTTGCTTTGTTATTGCGAGGTGAGAGCAAAGACTAATAAAGTATATATGTGAAGCGTTTGTCCTCACTAGTAAATCTATATTTTCCTGTGATTGCAAGGGAATCTTAGAAGAGCCATCTGTCTTTGTTTATAGATTATTTTGGGGCATTACCCTCGCAATGATGAGACGATCCATTTGTTATTATGAGAGTTAGAATAGGATGGAGGCAACCAACATAAAACTTGTAGTTCCCCATCATCCCGCAAAAAAATGAGAATTTATTCATTATTTTGGTATTGCTCTAAGGTAATTTGATGATAAATTTCACACATAGCTCACATTATTTAGATAAGATTGTGAGTATTTATATTATTTCAAAGGAAACTCCATTATGAAACTTCATCGCAAACTTTGGATGCAAATCCATTTATACCTTAGTCTTTTTTTTCTTCCTGCAGCATTGATTTATGCTATTACAGGAGCACTCTATATCTTTGAGATACGGCAAAATTCAGGGGCGACTATCACTAAAATCCCTCTAGATTTAAAGCCTAAAAAAGGTGAAGAAAGAGATTTTATCATCAATGTGCTAGAAGAAAATAATCTTAGAATCCCAAGCAATACAGAAATTAAAATGGCTCGAGGAAATCCAAGTATGGGGAATGTCAAGTATTCAGCTACGATAATGAATGACCAAAAAGAAGGCTTGATACTTAATGTGGTAGATAGAAACCTCTATGGTGTGCTGATGATGATGCACAAAAGCGGGGGGACAAAATTTGAGCTCGGGGGCTTTAAATTCACATTTTTTGACTTTATTGCCGTGTGCTTTGGGCTATCTATGATACTTTTCTATCTCTCTGGGCTTATTATGACTTCATTTTGCAAGGGCAAACGTAAAAGTGGCTTTGGAGTAATGGGAATAGGCTTTATCGTTACTATCTTGGCTATATATTTTAGCGTGTAGCCTTACTATAAGTCTACATTTTAGAGCTTATCTTATATATGTTTACCTCTTAAATCTATAACATAGCGTTATAGATTTAACTTTGAGTATATTATTTTATGAAACTATAAGACAAAAGTTTATTGTTTTTGTGAAAAGAGTTACAACCCAAGGAGCGATACGGGCACCTTGAGTACACTTTTTTTTACTTGAGACATAACATTATGATTGATATTTGGCGTTAATTCTAATCCTCCCGCATGCACATCATTAGGGAAAAATACCGCTAGATCCCCACTTGTTAGAAGTATATTGCTACGACAGGGTGTGTTGATAGATTCATCAATAGGAAAAGGGCGACATACTTTTGGCAAAGTAGTTTTATGATTGCTAGTTTCTATATGTAAAGCCTTGTAATGCGAATATAAGCTGTATGGTAAGGCATTATCATATACAATTAAATCTCTACTTTCATCATAGGGAATCTTCACATCAAACGCGCTCCTATCACCAATACACATATATTCATATCCCTCTACCACAAGTTGAAAGTCAATAAATGCGCGATGTGTCTCAAAAAACGCATTTTTAGCTTCTTTAAGATGATAGGTTTGCTCGATGGCTCGCACACCTTGTGAGAGTGCATAGCTCACTTCTTTGCGTTCCTGCCCTGCTAAGTCAAGTTCAATAATCCTTTTATGTATGCTATGGGTAGGGTTTGTAGCATTAAGCATATAGTCTTTTGCTTCTTTAAGCATAGGATAAGCCTTAAAAACCAATCAAGTTGGGTGAGTTTACCAATAATTGCCATTTATTGCTCCTTTGTGTAGGTTATGTGTCTATAGATTTGTGCTTCACAAGTAAGTGCCACACATTGCGTTTTTAAGTGCTATGCTCCTTTGCAATAAGAGGATTAGCACTCTTTGCTTTTAAATGTAAAAAATGAAGAAAAATATCGCGCAGAGTAAGAATATCCTTTATGGATACACGTTCATCTATGGCGTGGATTCTATCATTTGGCACACCAAGTTCTATCACATCTATCCCATATTGTGCGAAAAATCGCGCATCACTTGTACCCCCGCTTGTGCTTAATGTAGGTGTGATTTGTGCTGTATGCTTAATCGCCTCACAAAGTGTTTGTATGAGAGGGCTATCCTGCCGCGTGATAAAGGGTAATGAGCTAACTTTAAGGCTTAGCTCATAAGGCAGTGAGCTAAGCACAGAATCAATATAAGTCCGAATAGAATCTACATTGCTTAAAGGCGAATATCTCACATTAAACATTATTTTAAGATTCTGCGGCGTTACATTTACCACCTCCATACCGCCACGAATGTCTGTTATGACTAGACGTGTGGGCGTAAAATACTCATTTCCATTATCTAGTGCTGCACCGGCTAATGCACCAAGCCTATCTCCTAGCAATTCTATGGGATTGATACATTTTTCCGGATAGGCTACGTGCCCTTGCTTGCCTTGAATGGTGAGTATGCCATTAATTGAGCCGCGTCTGCCAATTTTACACATATCACCCGTGCGTTGAATGCTCGTAGGCTCGGCGACAATACAGCTATGAGGGAGCAAAGATTCCCTCTCTAGCTGCTCAAGCATATATTTTGTGCCATAAATGCCTTCACCCTCCTCGTCGCTTGTAAGCAAAATAGAAAGCATTAATGTAGAATTTTCAAAAGACGAAGATTCTAAAAAATCGCAAATCGCGCAAATAAACGCACTTATGCCGCCTTTCATATCTTGTGCACCACGACCGCAGATATAGCCCTCTTTTTCCAAGCCTGAAAATGGCTCAAAAGACCAATTTTCTCCCGTAGGCACGACGTCAATATGCCCAGCAAAGCATAAATGAAAAAGTGCGCTTTTATCAGTATTTTTAGGCATTATGGCAAAAAACAGATTTTTCACTCCTGCTTTTTCTTGCTCGATGATGAGGCTATCAAGCCCTTTACTTTGCACGATGGGTTGGAGCTTATCTAAAATATGCTTGTAAATCCCACATTCTTTGGGTGTGATGGTGGGATAGGTAATCAATTCTTGTAAGAATGTAATAGGCATAGGCAATCCTTGATGATGATTATTTAGAGAGGTTTTGGGTTTATTCATCGCTCTCCTTTGGGTTGTGGGCTGTAGATTCTGTAGGATTTGTCTGTGTAGGGATAATCTCCGCTCCTAAAGACCTATAAATGCGCCCTACACGACCAATGAAGTTTGGGCTAAGGTGCAAGTCCTCCCTATAAATGCTATCATCTATATAAAAATTTTAGCCTCTAAAAGCACACTTTTGGCTTCTCCTAGCTCTAAGACATCATACAAATCGCACATAAAAGCGACTTTTACACCTTTAGGTATAGGAGGATAGCCTGATTGCACGATTTCAAGCGGTATGTCAAATTCAATTGCCTCACTCATATTAAACTCAAGCTCCGCGCTACTATTATGCAATGCTTGAATATGCGAAATTTCGCACATACTGATACTTGCTTTGTGCGTGTGAAAGATATTTTTAAAACTATCTTTTTCTAATCCATCGCTTTTTTGCATCATACAGATAGAAAAAATAGGCGGATTCACACTAATAGGAGCAAAGAAGCTAAAAGGCGCGAGATTTACTCCACCATTGGGGAAAATCGTGCTTACCCACGCAATAGGTCGCGGCGTGATCGTATTACTCAAAATTTTATAATGCTGTAAGGGTGTGGTTGAATGTGCTTCAAGTATCATTATTTAGCCTTTTGTCATTATTTTTTAGCAGATTTATAGTGTGAGTGATAACCTCCTGTGGTGTGATAAGCGTCATACAACGATGATGAGTGAGGGGACATTCACGCTTTTTGCACGGCGCACAAGGCACATATTTGCAGAGTAGCACCCATTGTGGAGGATTTTCTATAATGTGAGGGGATATAGAATCTTGCGTATCTCGCATATTTGCAGCACTTTGAATCTCTAAAGTGTGATTTTGTGCCAGGGGAGCGGGGCTATAAGGGGCTGTCTCATCAATATTTGTGGGTCCAAAGATAGCTATCATTGGGACATTTAAGGCAGCAGCAATGTGCATAGGTCCGCTATCATTAGTGATAAACACATTCATCGCGCCGATGTAGTCAATAAGCTGCGTGAGGCTTGTTTTATCTGTGAGATTATGAAAAACTGCGCCTGTGGGTGATTGATAAAAGATTGGGCGATTTCTACATTCGCGCGGGATTGCTCACTTGAGCCAAAGAGATAGACATCATAGCCTTGTGTGAGAAAATGCTTAATAATATCAATAAAATATGATTTTTCCCAACATTTTGCACTGCCAAAAGCGGCTCCGGGATTAATCCCTATAGCATAACTTTTTGTAGGGAGCGTGATAGGCGAGGAGATGAGATGAAGCGGCTGTGTGGCAAGGTAGGTAAGAATCTCATCGTGCGAGATTTTTATATGTGAGTGATTAGAGAGATTTATAGAATCTTTTTTGTGTTTATCATTTTTATATGCAAAATCTTGTATAAAATCTGCGCTATTCTGGGTTTTGATCGCATAATTTTGCACTTGTGATAGTGGAGTGATAAGTTCAAGGTATAAAAGCACTTGGTGTTTGAGTCTATTTTGATGATATTTGTGTAAAGTAAGTGGGTGAGAGAGGAGGAAGTTTCGGGCATTTTTACCATAGCCTATACGCAAAGGGCTTTTGCTCCAATACAAAAGCAGGGCAGAAAAAAAGGTATTACTAAAACTAATGGCAATATCGTGTGTGCCTATTTTATTAGCAAGTGCCTTTGTGGCGATGATTCTACAAGATGCGGCTTTGGTATTGTCTATAAAAATGGCTTTCACGCGTTTATCTCGCTCATAGATTCCACAACTCGCTTTCGTGCCTACAAGGGTAAATTGCGCTGTTTCAAAGCTTTTTTTAAGCCATTCAAATGCTGGAGATACCATCACACTATCGCCTAGCCAATTTGGCAGGCGTAAGAGAATGCTTTTAACTTGAGATGTGTGGATATGGCGTATATCTTTTGTAAAAAACACTTTTCCTTGCACTCCGTATAGTGATATTTTAGACTTTGATTATAAGCGTATTGTAAGCTAAAAAGCTAAAAATCTGTTAGCAAAAGGCATAATTTTCTTAAATTACTTTTGGAATATAGTTAAAATAAAACATTTTTAAGGTAGAATGAAAGCTTTTATAAAATTTGAAGTAAAGGCATTACTGCTAGGAGGTTTGTAAATGGCGTTGGTTACCCCTCGCACATTGAGTGGATTCAGAGATAGATTGCCTAAAGAGGCACTCGCAAAGACTATTTTATTAAACAAATTAAGTGCTGTATTTATGAGCTTTGGCTTTGTGCCTATTGAAACGCCACATTTAGAATATGCCGATGTGTTAGTAAAGCAGGGCAGCGATGAGATACAAAAAGAGCTATATCGTTTCAAAGACCACGGGGGGCGGGATGTCGCTTTGAGATTTGATTTGACCGTGCCTTTAGCGCGCTTTGTATCGCAATATAAAAACGAAGTGGATTTGCCTTTTAAGCGATTTGCTATTGGGAATGTGTTTCGCGGGGAGAGGGCGCAAAGAGGGCGATATAGGGAATTTACGCAATGTGATTTTGACTTTATAGGGAGTGATAGTATATCTTGTGATGCGGAGATTCTGCAGGTGATTTATGCTTCGCTCGTGGGGCTTGGGATAGATGAATTTACTATTTGGCTTAATCATCGCAGTATCCTTAATGGAATCTGCGAGTATTGTGGCGTGAGTGGGCAAAAGGATATAAATAGCGCTTTGCGTATTATTGATAAGCTTGATAAGATTGGTAAAGATGGCGTGGGGGCTGAATTGCAACGGGAATTACGATTAGGTAGCACTCAAGTTGATAAACTGCTAGAATATACTTCAATCAAGCAACAGGGTGATAGTGAAAGCTTTTTTAAACAAATTGCCTTTATGGCTGAATGGAATGATTCTATCAAAAAAGGTTTAGATGATTTAAAAGCCTTGTATGAGGTGCTTGCGCTTTTGCAAATGGATAGGGATACCTATCGCGTGAATTTCTCAATCGCTCGTGGATTGGGATATTACACAGGGATAGTGTATGAAAGCACTTTAAATGCGCTAAAGAGTATTGGGAGCGTATGCTCTGGTGGGCGTTATGATAATCTTACGCGCACATTTTCTAAGGAAAAAATGAGTGGTGTGGGAGCAAGTATCGGCATAGATAGGCTTTTAGCGGCATTAGAGGAGTTAGAGTTGCTTGATAAAAAGGCAACTTCAGCCCGTGCACTCATCGTATGTATGGATATGGCATATTTTGGATACGCCCATACCCTTGCAGAATCTTTCCGCCGCTCAAAGGTGTCTATCGAGGTCTATCCGGAAGTGAGTAAGCTTAAAAAACAATTTGGATATGCAAATACAAAGGGACACGAATTTGTGATGGTGATTGGCGAGAGTGAATTTAACTCAAAAACCCTCACGCTTAAGAATATGACTTCAGGAATGCAAATGGATAATATTAGCTTCCTTAAGGCGCTTACTTTGGTGCAAGAAGATGAGGAAGCGGAGATGAAAATTTAAAGAGCCAAAAAAGGAGCAACAATGAATAGAGAATCTAGCCAGTGGGATTTAAACGCGCTTTTTAAGAGTGAAGAGCAAATGGAACGTTTTATGGTGGCAAATACGCGCAAGGCAAAGCAGTTTGCTAAGCAATATGAACAGCAGCTTGAAAGCATCGAACCTACTTTGTTTTGTGAGGTCATCAAGCAATATGAGGAGATTTTAGAAGGCTTTGGGCGTGTGATGACGTATGTGTTTTTGCGTTTTGCAAAGGATACAACGCAAGGGGATATGTATGCTAAGTATGAAATGCAAACTACACAGGCACAGAATCTTGTGCTGTTTTTCGAGCTAGAATTTTGTAAATTACCCGCTCAAAAACAAGAGGAGATTATTGCAAATGTGCCACAATATAAGTATTTTTTGCAAAAGCTTATCGAGCAAGATAGCTATCAGCTTTCTTTAGCTGAAGAGAAAATACTTTTAGCGACTTCACCTGTGGGGGTAGGAGCATTTTCACGGCTTTTTGATGAACATTTAGCTAATCTCCAATTTAAATCTCCCAAAATGGATAGAAAAAAAGCAGATTCTAAAATGGAATCTAAGCAAGATAAAAGAGCAAAAAAAGCAAAAATAAGTGAAGAGGAGATTTTAAGCCTCCTCCATCATCCCAAACGCGCGGTGCGTAAAGAAGCACAAAAAATCTTTACACAAAAGCTTAAACAATCTCGCCATCTCCTAGCCTATATACTGAATATGGTGCGCAAAGATTTGCATATTATGACGCATTTGCGTGGATACAAGCTCCCCGAATCTTTCCGCCATATCTCAAATGCCGCGACACAAAAGAGTGTAGATAAGCTCATAGATGTGGTAAGCGCACATTATGGCTTTGTAGGGGAATATTATCAAATAAAGGCAAAGCTACTTGACTTAAAGGCATTGAAAGATTATGACCGCTATGCCCCACTTGAAAGCAATGCCTGTAATTTGCCCTATGATGAAGCCTTAAAGCTTGTTTTAAAATCCTTTGGGCACTTTAGCAAAACTTTTAAGGATATTGCATTGAAGGCATTAAACAAGGGTTGGGTAGATTCTCACCCTGCACCACATAAGCGAGGGGGGGCATTTAGCCACGGAAGTGTGCCTAGTGCACATCCTTATGTGTTGCTTAATTACACAAATTCACGGCGAGATGTATTTACAATCGCCCACGAATTCGGGCATATGGTGCATCAAGAATTATCTAAAACGCAAGGCTATCTCAATATGGATACACCTCTTACCACTGCTGAAACCGCCTCTGTATTTGCCGAAATGTTACTTTTTGACACGCTAAAAAATACTCTTAGTAAAGAGGATCTTATCCCTCTGTATGCAGGAAAACTAGAGGATATTTTTTCTACACTTTTTCGTCAAGTGGTGATGACGCATTTTGAACGCAGAATCCACGCTCAAGGCGATGAGCTAAAGCCTGAAAATTTCGATGAAATATGGCGTGAGGAAAATGAACGGATGTTTGGGAGCAGCCTCAAATTAAGCAAAAATTATGATGGCTGGTGGTGCTATATCCCGCATTTCGTGCATTCACCTTTTTATTGCTATGCGTATAGCTATGGACAGCTGCTTGTTTTGGCACTTTTTGGCTTATATAAATCACAGCAAACACCTCAAAGCAGGGAAAAATTTATTCAAAAATATACGCAATTCCTTTCACTCGGGGGAAGCAAAAGCCCTAAGGAGCTTGTTAGTGCGTTTGGATTAAATCTAGAGAGCGATAAGTTTTGGCTCATTGGTATGGGTGAAGTGCAAAAAATGCTTGAAGAATTTAAGGAGTTAGTGAATGCAAAAGATTCTATTTTCTCCGGTATTTAAGAGAGTTATGCTTTCTCATACAAGAGATATATTAGATTTTTTACTTAAAGAGAGGATAAACTTTAATATTCTATGTGATATGAAATATACGCATTTTACACCCCCTCTCCCTCGGCATATTAGCGATACATTTAATGATATTACGCTTTTTGTCTTGGCGGGTTATACGTTTGAGAGCATTGAGTTAAAGCATAAGGGTATGAGTTTTGAAGCGGGTTTTGGGAATGAAAATATTGGTGCATTTGTAGATATTGACTATGAGGGTATTGTGCAGATTCTCTTACACGATAATGACTTGCTACGTGAGATTCTATTATTTACAAATGTAAGCCACCCTTGCTTTCATAACCTTTCTAATGAGGAGCTAGAACATATCGCTTCTATTCAAGAAGAGGGCTTAGAGCATTCAAAACTTGCCTTTACATCAAATCCCGAAAATAGTAAATTTTTCAAAAAATAATTAACCTTTTAAGAGAGTATGCAGATGAAGTATGCTAAGATTCTTTGCAATTTAAGAGGATTAAGCTTAAAGGCAAGGAGTTGTGAATGGATAAAGTAAATATTGAGGTCTTTAGATTTGAAGCAGGAGTAGATTATCTACCATATTACAATAAATGCACTTTTTCCTTCACGCAGGAGCAAACACTTATTGATACGCTGATTTTGCTACAAAATGAACTTGACAATTATGGCTATGATGAAAAATATCTCGCATTACGTATTAATGGTATTGCTATTTTTGAGAATCTTCCTATTATCGAACTTGTGCAGCGATTTGGCAGAGAGTGGCAGATTGAACCTTTAAGTATATATTATGCTACTAAGGATTTATTGCTCAATAAAGAGGCATTATGGAAAAAGTATGAAGGCTTTTTTCAATGGGCTGATTTTTTAAATATAGACGAAAAAAATGAGTTGGGTAAGTATCTTATGCTAAATCTTATCACCCCGATGAGTGATGAACACTATCTGGGCGATGGATTTTTTCTCTATCTTAAATGGCTTATTTCTCGCCACCCTGAAAAGATTAGAGAAATTATGCAATGGCTTATTGAACCTAGGAAAGGTATTTTAAACTTTGTAAGTCTTGCAGATATGGTTTATCCCCGTGCTACTGCACTTGATGAGGAGATGTGGAATTTTATACGTGATGTTGTACTTAGCTATGATTCTAGGCAATGGCAGCTTCTAGCTACGCTAAAGCCACAACGTAAAGGATAAATATGAAGTATATGATATATGATAAATATTACAATAGGAATGCTCAAAGTTTAATTTCTAGCACAAAAATGCTTTTTGCATACTTGGACTTAGAGTTACTTTCTGCTGATGTTGTATCTTCTGTTGGTTTGGCTGATTGTGGCGGGTATTGGGCTAGGCTAGTGCAAAAAGATGATTTGTTGCGTAATGTTGCTTATAATTTGGCTTTGGCAAATGCAGCAAATGCTATGCTTGTTTTTTTAGAGGAAGATACCTATGCGAATGCCTTTTATGCAAAAACACTTATAGAATCTCACACTTCCCTTATGCGCGAAATAGAGACACAATATCTTCATCGTTTTAATCTTCTCTATGATAGTAAGGTGCAGATGAGCTATTTGCCTGATTTGCTTAATAGCCTTGATATAACACCTTTAGTTCAAAAACAATTTCATTCCTACTTGTTTGCAATGATACGAGGGGCATATTATGGGCATTTACCTAAAAGCACAAATTATAGAATCTACGAGCAAATTGGTTTAAAAGCTGTTGAGTTACCATTTGTCAATCAATACTATGCACATTTATTGGCAAATAATCCGCAAAGCGCATATTATAATACTGGGAAATATTTTTTTGATATAGCGGATTTGGGGGTAGATTTTATACTCTCATATTCTTTGAGTCAATTTGATATGCTAGATTCTCATCGCCCACAGCTTTGTAAAGCTTATAATCGCGATGATATCGCTTTGCCCATTCTCTTTTTACCTCAAGTATTGCTTTTGGCATTTGGAGAAAAAGATAAAAAGAAACTTGGCTTTACGCACCATAAACAGAAAGTAGAGATATTTTAATGCGAGCATTTTGGAAAATTATTCTTGCTGCAATTATTGGAGCGACTTGGTATCATTTTGGTGGTGAAGATGCGGCTATGGGATTAGTATTCTTTTTTATTATTTTGGGTGTGCTTTTTATGAAGCCTATTCGGTATCAAGATCCTAAAAGACGCGAAGCATTTATGCAAAAAATTCGAGATAGCAAAGAGCGTAAGCTTGCACTTGAAAGTGAGCGTATGGAGGAAGTAAAGCGGCTTAAAAAAAGCGCAAGGGAGCAAGAAGAGCGTTTGAAAAAAGAGTTTGAAAAGCGTATTAACAAACACTAAAGTAATTTTTGCTACAATCGCACCCAAAATCACAAAAAGGACATATATACAATGGAAATCGTACTCTTACTTATAGCTGGAGTAGTGGTATATTTTCTCTACAATACGTTGCAAGAATATCTTAAAAACCCTCTTCAGCCCAATCAGCAACACTATACAAATCGCACAGATGCTGCACCTATAGATTTTCAAAACCCTTATGAGGAGATGGCTCAAGCGGACAAAGTGAAGTCAAGTGAATTTGGTGTTTTAGCTGCAATCTTGGGATATTTAGTGTGGAGTGATAAAAAGGTATGCTCATTACAAGAGCAACTCCTTGATGAAATGCTCACAGATATGGCAATAGAATCTAAAAACCCTAAATTATCCAAAGATGAGTTGAAGACGATTCTTATGGAACAAGAAAATCCATCCATATCCCTTGAAGAGCTATGTGAAGAATATGTAACACTCACAAAAGGTGAGTATAAAAAACGTCTGAAGGTAGTGGAATTTTTATTTGTTCTGGCATATGCTGATGGTGTTTTGGAAGAGAGTGAGAAAGATTGTATTATTGATATTGCCGCGTTATTTGAGATTGCCAATGAAGATTTTAATGCACTTTTTGAGCAATTTGAACAGGCATATATACAAGAAGTCAGTATGAATGAAAAAGATGCAAAGAATCTTTTTGGCATTACAGAGATTCCTAGCAAAGAGGAACTTGAGACAATCTATCATCGCCTTATTAAAGACGCCAAGCAAAATATTTTTGATAATAAAAATATTAATAAAACATTCCGTGATACTTCGCTCACACGTATTAAAGAGATTGATAAGGCTTATCAAATACTTTTAAATCAAGCATTAAATAGCACTCAAGATTTAAATTAACAAGATATGATTCAGTTGCAGCCCAATATACAAAGAGAAAATAAGGCATTCAAGGGTTGGGATTTTTAGGAATACTATTTGCTTTAAGTCCATTATTATTTATGGAGGTGTCAAGTGGATATTACAAAAATCAATCATAGTGGTGTACAGGGACTACTTGCTAATATTTATAATGCTCCCAATCAGCCGCAAAATATTCAATCCAAAGAGAGCGAGCAGCACCTTAAAGGTGTGGATAGCATTCATAGTCAAGACAAAAGTATGCACTCGCTCCAATATGCAGATGTTGCAAAACGTATTGAAGACAAATTTTCTCCATCAGCAGAACTTCAAAAAGCACGTGAGATTGGTGGTGAGCTGCAGGGAGGATTCAATGATAAAACATCATTTGAGAATCTTGCCTCTACGTTAAGAAAAAAAGGTTTAATCAGTAGCAATGAACAAGTAGCTATGGAATATTTAAAAAAGAATGCCACAAAGTTAAGCTTTGATGAATTTAATAAAATCGCAGTAAATGATAATCACAGCAAAGAAATGAAAGGATTGATAGATTCAGTGGTTAATACAATGAAGTTTGTCGATAGCGTTAATGGCGGAGGGGTTCTTTAGATTTGCTTTACTCTTGTCCACTTGTTTAGACCGCTAATAGTCTTTTTTACAAGGAACAAGCAGTGTGTCTTTGGTTCCATTTAGCCTTTTTTGGGATTGAGTTTGGCAGTGCTAAAATATTCATATACTTTTGCACATTAAGGCAGAATGAGAAAGCTTCATTACACACTCTTATTTTTTACATAATATGATACAATTTCCCTATATTTATTAAGGGGAGTGATTTGCACGGCAAACATTATCTACTTGACACTTCTATTATTCTTGATGATACACAAAATATCATTTATCTATGGCAGGATTCTCAAAATATGCTTTTTATCTCCGAAGTGGTGATTGAAGAGCTTGATAAGAAAAAGGATTTACAGAATGAAACGGGCTTTTTTGCGCGTGAGTTTTTCCGTTGCATTAATAGTGATAATATCAATACATTAGATTCGCACAATAAGAGCACACATACACAACACACAGCACAGAATCTGGCTCAGCATAATGACTTTGTCCAAACGCTTTATTTCCGCTTTGACCATACGAATATCCCGCTTACACTCATCTATCGCCCTCAATACAGCCTTACACCACAAGAGCATAGCTATAACGATTCTAAGCTCATAGAGATTGCTAGGGATTATCATTTAGTGCTTTTAACCAATGATATTTCGCTTAAAATCCGCGCACAAACGCAAGGAATTCCTGCGCAATCGCTTTTTCGCGATAGGGTAGAGAATCCTAATGATATTGATTTTTGGGCTTTGTTTGAATGGCATAAAGACAAGCCGCTCACACTTTTAAAAGATGAAAAAAACTTTAGAGAGCTTACACAATGGAGCTTGATACAAGTTAATGAAATGGATAATACCGATAGTGCACTCTATAAAACGGGTAAAAAGACCTTTGGACTAAAGGTAGGCGAGGGCTTTGAAGAACTAAATCTTGATGAGATTCTTAAAAATTATCAGCCCTACATTATGCCTATTAACTTAGAGCAAAAAATGCTCTATGCCCTGCTTATCCACCCGCAAAATAACCTTACCATCGCCACAGGCTCAACAGGCAGTGGGAAAACACTTATCGCGCTCCAAGCGGGGATTACTCTAGTCAAAAATAATGTGGTTGATGGTATTATTTATATGAGAAACACGATTACAGCTAATGACAAAGAAGCCGAGCTGGGCTATCGTAAGGGTGATGAAAATCAAAAGCTTGCCTATTTTATGTATCCACTTTATGGTGCGATAAATTTTACTATTGACAAACTCCAAGAGCAGAGCCTTGCTAAACGTATCGAGTATCGTGGTGAGGTCAATGGCATACACAAGCAGGATGCGACGGAATATTTCCTGCAAAAGCATAAAATAGAAGTGGTTGATATAGCTCACGCGCGAGGCATCAGCATAGGCAATAAGTTTGTGATTTTTGATGAAGTGCAAAATGCCTCAAATGCAACCATTAAGCTTATAGGCACACGTATAGGGGAGGGGAGTAAGATTGTGTTTTTAGGGGATTGGGCGCAGATAGACCACCCCTATTTAAGCAAGTTTCGCAATGGGGCTTTAAGCCTTTTAAGCAAGGCGCTAAAAGATGATTTCATTGCGGGGATTCAATTACGTCAAACCATACGTAGCAATGTGGCAAGTTGGTTTGGGGAACATTTTTAAGATGATGTATAGAATCTGTCTTATGCTGCTTTTTACTTATGCTGCACTATATGCTGCACGTCCTATGATTACCGATGATGCGCGTGTGGTAGATAGGCATTCGTGTCAGTTAGAAACTTGGGGCATATATGATGGAAAAATTGGTGAATACTATGTCATACCCGGTTGTAATCTCTTCTTAGATATTGAAATCAGTATGGGTGCAATGATGAGTAATCTACCTGCTAATCAAGCAAAAGAGTCATTTAGGGCACAGCAGTTCATATTTAGCGCAAAGAGAGTATTTAGTGACTTAGAAACGCAAGGTTATAGCTATGGCATAGCCTTGGGCAATGCGTATAATTTTTTATATTCAAAATATAGCAATGATTATTATCTCTATATACCCGCAAGTATGGTATTTTTTGATAATAAGCTTCTTTTGCATTCTAATCTTGGCTACAAGCTTCAGCGTAGAAACGATGAACCGCATATTTTTTATGCTGGGTTGGGCTTAGAGCAGCAGATTACACAGCGACTATGGCTTTTGGGAGAAGCCCTTTATGAGCGATTTGAGAAAACAAAATTTCAAGTGGGTGTGCGGATATGGCTCTTGCAAGATAAAATCCAGCTTGATAGCACTTATGGCAATGCCTTTAGCGGTGGAGGAAGTTGGGTATCTGTGGGCTTAAGATTCTTGAGTCCTGAATTTTTTTGAGATATTTTAAAAGCATTGAGGAATATAGAGTGAGAATTATATATTGGTGTTTATTTGGAATCTTTCTGTTTTCGGGCTGCGCTCATCTCAATACGCAAAAGTCTCTTGGGTATAGTGTGCAAGTAGGGAGCTTTAGTAATATAGAAAATGCAGGGAAGTTTGTTGATACACTTAATAGCAAGGGGCTTGATGCGTTTTTGTTTAAAGAATCAGATACGTATAAAGTGCGTTTTGGGAATTATCAAAGCTATGAAATTGCACAGGCAAAAGTACAGAAACACTATAAAAATGGGCTTATTGGAGCATATTTCATCATCTCGCCACAGAAATATGCTATCAATAAAAAAAGCTCATCAAAGCAAAAAGCAAGTGATGTGAGGGAGGATATTGTCAAAAGCGCACATCAATATATGGGTGTGCCATACAAATGGGGTGGCACAACAGAATCTGGCTTTGACTGCAGTGGGCTAACCCGCGCGGTTTATCTCCTTAATGGTATTTCACTCCCTCGTGCGTCCTATGAGCAATATAATGAGGGGGATTCTGTGAGCAAAGCTAAGCTGCAGAAAGGGGATTTGGTATTTTTCATTACGGATAAGGGTAAGAAAATTAATCACGTAGGTATTTATATTGGCAATAATGAGTTTATCCACGCACCAAGTAGGGGTAAGGTAGTGAGCAAGGCACGGCTAGATTCTAGCTATTGGGGCAAGGCATACAGAGGGGCAAGAAGCTATCTGTAGGTGCTCATTGTATATATGCTGCTATGATAAGTGGCAAAACACAAGGAGCAAAAATGAAGATGCTCCACTATTTTTACACACTTAAACTACATATCAAGATTCACAAGACTATAATGAAGTGGAGAGTATAAAGTCTCTGTTAAACACGCTTATATCGGCTCAAATGGTAGCCTATATCAATTCCAAATATTTTTTGAGTTACTAAAAAGGTGTTTAACGATGCTAGAGAAGCTAAAAGAGCATTATATGCCTATCCATACGCCTTTTCAAGCATAAGCATTATGGAGGCATATATATTGCTAAAAATCTGCTTTTTCTCCAGTATGAGAAGTGTCGTATTTGAGAAAAATCTTGTGCCAAGCGATGCAAAGATTCTTAAAAGAGTGGCACCCTACCGGGAGTAGATTATCCTAATAGCCCCTTGGGCAGATATTCCTGTATATTTTAGTAAGAAATATTAGATTTATTCAGTAGAGTAAATGCTAAAAGGTGGGTTTTGTAAAATTATAAGTTTATGCGGTGTATCTAGCACAACCGCATAAACTTATTTATACGCTTTAATGGCTTTTTCTAAAATGGCAGTAGCAGCGGCCACGTCTTTATATTCTTTGACTTTTACCCATTTGTTTGGTTCTAGTGTTTTGTATGTCTCAAAGAAATTTTTGATTCTATCCAATGTAATTTGCGGCAGGTCTGCTAGGGATTGAATCTTATCAAATGAGGGGTCGATTTTAGAGACAGGCACGGCGATGAGCTTTTCATCCATTCCGCTTTCATCTTCCATTACTAGCACACCAATGAGTCGAGTGGCAATCATGCTTCCCGCTTGTAATGGATAAGTATTGAGCACGAGAATGTCTGCTGGGTCGCCATCATCAGCAAGTGTGTTTGGCACGAAGCCATAGTTTGCAGGATAAAACATCGCGCCATACATCACTCTATCTACGACAACCAAGCCGCTTTCCTTATCAACCTCATATTTAATATTTGAACCATAAGGAATTTCAATAATCGCATTGACTTTATTAGGGTTTTCACCCGCAGATATTTTATTTAAATCCATTGTATGCTCCTTTGTGTATTGGATAAAGCCGATTATATCAAAAGTTTCTTGCTTTCTTAAAAGAAAAATGCGATTTGTGCCTTGACATTAAAGCCCGGCTCATAAAGTGCTGTGCCACTACCTCGTGCAAATAGCTCTTTAAGTGGGCTATATGGATTTGCATACGTTTTGTTTGTGATATTTAAAAATGCTAGACGCAGGCTAAGATAAGACTTTACATCATAAGTGAGATAAATATTATGCACATCATAGCCCTTTTTGTTTACAGATTCTAAGGCATCATAATACAAATTATAGCCTTGATAGCTCATAGATTCTACAAAACGTCCAAGATAGAGCATTTGAAATTGCGGTAAGGCACTAAAAGGACGCAAACCTACGCTTAAATAATAGCTTCGTCCGCTCAATGCGCCAAGTTCAAAGGTGTCGGTGATAAAATGATTTTTATACGTGGGGAAATGCTGTGCGATACCGATATGCGCATCTATGAAATCAAAGTCTAGCCCTACATTTGCCTCATATCCTACAAATTGTATGCCATTTGCCATATTTTGCCTATACATATCCTCGTGGTTATGGTCATCTGCGTTACTATTGTGATTATGCTCCTCTCCTGCGTTTGTGTAGCTATTGATAAAGTTTTTTAAATATTGATAATACACACCTATATAGGCACTAAAAACACTATTGTCATAATCTATGTCAAATTCCGCATTATACATACCCTCCGGACGTAAGGAGTGGATATAAGCGTGAGAATTGGTAAGTAGTGAGGCATCAAGTGGTATAGCCCCGCGTGTGTTATAATTTGCAGTAAGCTTGAAGCTTAAATCATCGATGGGTACATAAAGCAAGGAAGCATAGGGGCTAAATCCTTGCGTATAATGCGTGGCATTAAATTTATCGCGGTATGTAAAGTAGTCATATCGTGAGCCTAGATCAAAGCTAAGGCTATCAAGTAGATTGAAACTCGCACCTATGTATCCTCCATATATCGCGCCTAATTCATGTCCTAGATTCCCGTGTGCGAGGCTATGAGCGTCAAGGTCATAAGCCTTTGTAGCGATGAGTTGGTAATTAAGTCCATATTTAAACAAATGCCCTAAAGCACCAAAGTAATGTTTGAAACCTAAATCACTCCCAAGATTCATAAGACTTAAGTCCATAGCTCCTTCTGGGTCGTGTGTGGTTGTAATATCGCTATGATTTACATCTGTGGGGGAGAGTTTAAGAGATTTGTGTGAGAAATAGTTATTCCACGATAACATAAAGCTATCATTTGCACTATAATCATAGCGCAATGCTGCATTGTGGGCGTTGAGAGTATTATTAAAAAGCTCTGGTGTTGTGCTAGTGATGACATTTGCGGCATAGGGTGCGACTGAAGTGATGTGATTAAAGTGATAATGCACGTTTATGCTATGATTTTTTGCAGGGAGAAAGGTAAGCGTGAAACTTGCGTTCTGTGTTTGTGTTTTAGAGGAGAGGACTTTATCACCATTGCCATCGCGGTAATAAGGTATGTTATCAAAGCTATAGGCAGCGAGTAGCCCGAGATTCTTTGAGAATTTACCATAGGCAGCAAGGGAAGCATTCACGCCTTTATTGCTTTGTCCGCTGAGTATGAAATGCGCCCCATAATCGCGATTCTGCAGTATGTCAAAGGCATTTTTGGTAGTGATATTAATCCCACCGGCTAATGCTCCTGCGCCATCCTCTGCCTTAGCAAGTCCTTTTTCTATCTCAATATCTTTTATCAAAAATGGGTCAAGCACTAAATTGCCTTGATGGTGGAAGAGATTCCCTGATTGTGTGATACCATCAAGGCGGACGCGATACATTCTATCCTCAAAACCGCGTATGTAGAGCTTTTGCGCGATTTGTGTGCTTCCTCCAACTTGAATCTCGGCATTTTTGTTGAAAATCTCACGCAAATTTTGTGCTTGAGTATTAGCGATGAAAGCATCATCTATGATACTTATGTTGGCATTACTTATAGGGTGAGCCACAGAGACAAGAGGAGAGAGCTTCGTACTGGAAACTTCCTCTCCAAAAAGTCCGCTAACTCCTAAAAGCAAATATGTAGTGCAAAGAGATATGTTTGGAAATATAGGAGAACGTATCATTGCAAAAACCTTTATGCAGAAAATAAAGTTTGAAGTTTATCACATTTTATAAAATGTAGCAATATACTTTCTAAAATGTGATGAAATTTGATAATTCATAATATTATTTTGCTAGAATCAGCATAAAACAAAGCCATTTCTTAAGGGAGGAGTTTGATATGGAATGTCCTTATTGTAAACATACGCTGTCTCATAGCGAAGTTGTGAGCTTACTCAAAAGTTTAGATAAAACAAAAAAGGATTGTGAAGTATGCCACAAGCCTTTTATTGGGAGCAAAAGTGCGAAGACTTGCTCGAGTGCATGCCGCTCAAAAGCATATAGAATCCGCAAGGCAGCGCAGATTCACTAACATATTAAGCTACTCTATTGTAGCTAATATCGCCCGTAGTCTTATATTTCTTTGTTTATATATTGGTTTCTGCTTACAGATTTTATATCCCCCTCTGTTTCAAGGATGCCCCCCCTTTTTTTAAAGGGGGAACTATATAAAGAACTTTCTTTGCCTATGAGGGAGGGAAGGCATATCTTTCAAACGGGGTGGGCAAATGCAGGAATAAAGTATCCTTGTAAGGTATAAATACTTGAAAGATTTAAAAATATAATGAGAAGATAGAGGCTTAAAAGCCTCTAGAAGTTATTTTAGCGTTTTTTCTACCTCTACGACTTTTTGCCAAGTGGCGATTACCGAATCGGGATTAAGAGAAATAGAGCTAATGCCCTCTTTCACTAAAAATTCAGTTACTTCTGGATAATCGCTTGGGGCTTGTCCGCATATACCGCAATATTTATTAAGACGCTTACAAGCTTCAATGGCTTTCTTAAACATTACAAACATAGCAGGATTACGTTCATCAAAGACGTGGCTTACAAGCTGTCCATCTCTATCTACACCCAAAGTAAGCTGTGTCAAGTCGTTTGAGCCAATGGAGAATCCATCAAACATACTCAAAAACTCATCGGCTAAAATCACATTTACAGGCAATTCACACATCACATAAATTTCTAAACCATTTTTACCACCCTCCAAGCCATTGCGGCGCATAATCTCAAGCACCTTTTTACCTTCCTCAGGTGTGCGTAGGAATGGAATCATCACTTTCATATTGGTAAGCCCCATCTCATCGCGCACCATTGCTAAAGCCTGACATTCCCACTCAAATGCCGTGCGATACTGTTCGGAATAATACCTGCTCGCACCTCGATAGCCTAGCATAGGATTTTCCTCATGTGGCTCATATCCTGTGCCGCCTAGCATTCCGCGATATTCATTTGATTTAAAATCGCTCGTGCGGACAATCACGGGATTAGGATAGAAAGCAGAGCAAATCATACCAATACCTTCAGCGATTTTTTTAGTAAAAAAGTCTTTAGGGTTTTCATAACCGGACATAATCTTCTCAATCTCTGCGCGTTCTTTTAGTCCCTTTGCATTACCATTTTGAATATCAAGCAAGGCAAGGGGGTGAGCTTTGATTTGATTGAGTACGATAAGCTCCATACGCGCTAAACCCACTCCGTGACTGGGAATCTGTGAGAAACTAAAGGCTTTTTCGGGATTTCCCACATTCATATAGATTTTTATTTTAGGATTCCCTAGATTGCTTAATTCAATGCTTTCAATCTCATATTCGTGGATTCCATCATAGATATAGCCTTCCTCGCCTTCGGCACAAGAGACGGTTACTTCCATACCACTATAAAGTCTATCTGTCGCACCAATAGCCCCGACAATAGCAGGGACGCCGATTTCCCTAGCAACAATTGCTGCGTGGCAGGTGCGTCCGCCACGATTAGTAATTACCGCTGCTGCTTTTTTCATCGCGGGTTCCCAATCTGGGTCAGTATTATCCGTTACGAGAATCTCCCCTTCCTTAAAGCTATCCATATGCTCTATATCATTAATAATCCGCACCTTGCCCGAACCTATCTTTCCACCGATAGCTTTGCCTGTAAGGATTATTTCTTTTTTGATTTCAGGATTCACAAATTTAAATTTTTCAAGCCTTTGCCCATCACCTTTTTTGTTTTTTTGGCTTTGTACGGTTTCAGGACGAGCTTGGACGATGTAAATCTCCCCGCTATCACCATCTTTTGCCCATTCCATATCCATAGGGCGATACTCTCCGGCTTCTTTAGTGTAGTGTTCCTCGATTTTTATCGCGTAACGCGCAAGAGTAAGAATATCTGCATCAGTGATAGAAAAACTTTTCATCTCACGTTGCGTGGTTTTGATATTTTTTGTAGGGTGTTCGCTTCCACGTGGGGCATATACCATTTTTTGATGTTTATACCCTAGCTGTCGCTTGATAATAGGACGTTTGCCCTCTTTGAGAGTAGGTTTAAATACATAAAATTCATCTGGATTCACCGTCCCCCCTACGACATTTTCCCCAAGTCCCCAGCTTGAAGTAATAAATACCGCGTCTTTAAAACCTGTTTCTGTATCGATACTAAACATCACTCCCGCGCTACCCTTATCTGCGCGCACCATCTTCTGTACTCCCACGGAAAGTGCGACCTTAAAGTGGTCAAATCCTCTTGAAGCACGATAGCTCACGGCTCTATCGGTAAAGAGTGAGGCAAGACAGGATTTTACATAATGGATTAACTCCGTTTTGCCCTTAATGCTTAAGTATGTATCTTGCTGTCCGGCAAAACTTGCATCGGGTAAATCCTCTGCAGTAGCGGAACTCCGCACAGCCACATCGGCATCTTTCATACCATATTCCGCACTAAGTATTTCATAGGCTTTAAAAATCTCTTCACGCAAATCTGCGGGGAATGGTGTCCCAAAGATGAGTTCGCGGATTTTTTTTGATCGGGTTTTAAGCACATCGATTTCGGTTACATCAACGCCATCAAGTAACTCTACGATTTTCTCTCTAATGCCGCCAGAATCAAGCAAATACCAATACGCATCGCTTGTGATTGCAAATCCATTGGGGACTTTAATCCCTTCACTTACAAGCTCTTGAAACATCTCGCCAATACTTGCATTTTTACCACCGACAATAGGCACATCTTTATTGTTGAGTTCCTTGAAAAACTTGATATATTTCATATCCGCGCTTTCTCCTCATTTTATAGTTGTATTAAAGCGCACATTGTAGTTAATCAAAGTTTATCGCAAACTTAAAATAATGAACTTCGTTGCTTCTTTTTGTGTAAAGCAAAAAAAAGGGTAACTTGTGATAGAATCCGCGTTTTCCCAAACCTGCTTTATTTCAAAATTTCAAAGCAGTAATTTAAATTAAAAGTCAAATCAGTAAAAAGAGGTAATAATGGCGGTAGATATTACACATATTCTTGGTGAAATCAAAGATATTGATGAAGCACTTAAAGCACACAAGCTCACACAGAGTGATTATGAAGCGATTGTGAAAATTCTTAAACGCCCTCCTAATCTCATTGAACTGGGTATTTTTTCGGCGATGTGGAGTGAGCATTGCAGCTATAAATCAAGCAAGAAATATTTGCAAGGATTCCCTACATCTGCGCCTTGGGTAGTACAAGGACCGGGGGAAAATGCCGGTATAATAGATATAGGTAATAACCTCTGTGCCGTGTTTAAGATAGAATCTCACAATCACCCAAGCTTTATCGAGCCTCACGCGGGGGCAGCTACGGGAGTAGGGGGCATAATGCGCGATATTTTCACTATGGGCGCGCGTCCTGTGGCTTCTCTAAATTCCATACGATTTGGCGATATTAATGACAATGGCGCACTAGGGCGCAAACATCGTTATTTACTGCGTGGCGTGGTAGAAGGCATAGGTAGCTATGGGAATTGTATGGGTGTGCCTACTATCGGTGGGGAGATGAGCCTTGAATCTTGCTATAATGGCAATATTTTGGTTAATGCCTTTTGTTTAGGCTTGGCAAAGAAAAATGAGATTTTCTACGGACGAGCAGAGGGTGTGGGGAATCCTGTCATTTATGTAGGGAGTAAAACCGGCAGAGATGGGCTAGGCGGCGCAGTGATGAGCTCTAATAGCTTTAGCTCTCAAGCAAAGGCTATGCGTTCAGCCGTGCAGGTGGGAGACCCATTTGCAGAAAAGCTTTTGCTTGAAGCGTGTTTGGAGCTTTTTAAACAGGATTTAATCGTGGGGATTCAGGATATGGGCGCAGCGGGGCTTACAAGCTCTAGCTTTGAAATGGCAGGACGTAGCAGAAGCGGTATGATACTTCATCTTGATAAAGTGCCTATGCGTGAAGCAGGTATGAATCCTTATGAGTTAATGCTGAGTGAATCCCAAGAGAGAATGCTCATCTGTGCGAAAAAAGGCTGTGAGGAGCGAGTGCTGAGCATATTTGAAAAATGGGAGATTGACGCGGCGATTATTGGAGAGGTTACAAAAAGTGGCATTATGGAATTATTTTGGGAGGGGGAGAAATGTGCGGAGATTCCTATCGCTGAGCTAAACGAGAATATGCCTGTGCTTGATATGCCTGTGAGGGCAAAGCCACCTCAAACACACAAGGCAAATCACCTTGAGACACATTTAAATACCCAAGAGATTTTCCTTATGTTGCTTGGCAGTGTGGAAATCGCTAATAAAAAATGGGTATATAGCCAATATGATAGTAGTGTGCAGAGTAATACTATTACTTCCGCAGGAAGTGGCGATGCGAGTATGATACGCATCAAGAATAGCAAAGTAGGCATAAGTATGAGTGTAGATTGCAATATGCGATATTGTTATCTTAATCCAAAAAACGGCGCGAAAATCGCCGTGGCTACCTCTGGACGCAATTCTATTGTTAATGGTGCAAAACCTTTAGCAATCAGCGATTGCCTTAACTTTGGTTCACCGCAGAATCCTGAAGTGATGTGGGCGTTTAAAGAAGTATGTGAGGGCATTAAAGAAGCGTGTAAGGCACTTAATACCCCTGTGGTAAGCGGTAATGTGTCTTTATATAATCAAAGCGATGGCATAGATATTTATCCTACGCCAAGCATTGTGAGTGTGGGGCTAATAGATGATGTCTCGAGGGTAATCCCCTCATCTTTTCAAGCACAAGGTAATGTGATCGTGCTACTAGGGGAGGCAAAAGCGGAATTTGGCGGCTCTTTGGCACAAAAGCTTTGTGAGGGGCGCATTTATGGCTGTATCCCAAGCATTGATTTAGATAAGGAATCAGCATTGTGGAATCTTATGTTAGAGGCGGTGAGTTTGGAGATTCTCAAAGCGGCAAAAGATATAGGTGAGGGGGGCTTAGCCATTACTTTAGCGCAAATGGCATTAGGCAATGGAGAGCATAGGCCTATGGGCTGTAATGTGCATACGAGTTTGCCATCACAAGTGCTTTTTGCACCATCTCAAAGCTGTATTATCGTGGAAATTGCAGTTGAGAATCTCGCTCTGCTTACACAAATGGCAAAGAAGCATAAAATACCTCTACACGAGATTGGCTGCGTTGGCGGAGACCACTTCTGCTGTGATGAGATAAACCTCTCTTTACAAGAAATCAGTGAGTTATACTTCACAAGCTTTGAAGCAATGATTAATCAAGATGTATAGAATCCTAAGCCGCCTGTGCATTTGTGGCTTTATGTGGAGCTTGGGTTGTGCTATGTGCTATGCAGGAGGTAATGCTGTCGTCAATGAGCCTCCTAATCCTTTTAGATTTCCTAAAGATGGTAGCTACTATTTAGAGCAATATGCTCCCATACTGCGCGATTATGTCGAGGTGGTACGGAAGCAATCTTTAGAAAAAAACTATCCCTTTTATTCCTCACGTCCCATTATTGAATATAGCGTGTATCGTGGTTTGAAACAGGCAGATAAAGAATCTATGCGGGGGTGGATAGTGCTTATAAGGGCGTATATAGCTGAATTTATTAAGTATAGCCATTTGGGCGGTGTAGGCATAGGGGCAAAAATGAATCTAGATGACAAAATGAGCTTTTATCTCAATTTTGATGGGCGATATTTGACAGATATAGAATCTTTTGGTATAGGGAAGGAAATCTTTGCTTATTGTGTATTGCCGCGATTTGACAAGTGCATTATGCTAGGCATTGGGGAGGAGTGGTAGCTTTGCTTATTGGAGATTAATGCTTTATGTTTCAAATCGCTTGAATGAGAGAGTTTTATATTCAGTGTAGATTTGATTTAAGTGAAATGTGCCTATTTATTGTTGGAGACATATTTTTTGCTATAATCCCGCTTTTAATCTCCATTTTGAAAGTAGAAATCCTATGCAAAACATACGAAATATCGCAGTTATAGCCCACGTAGATCATGGCAAAACAACGCTTGTAGATGGTTTACTCACGCAATCAGGTACTTTTAGCGAGAGGGAGCAAATTGATGAGCGTGTAATGGATAGCAATGATTTAGAAAAAGAGCGAGGTATTACGATACTCTCTAAAAATACCGCTATCAACTACAAAGGCACAAAAATCAATATCATAGACACGCCCGGACACGCGGACTTTGGCGGAGAGGTCGAGCGGGTGCTAAAAATGGTCGATGGTGTGCTATTGCTTGTAGATGCGCAAGAGGGCGTAATGCCGCAGACAAAATTTGTCGTCAAAAAGGCTCTAAGCTTTGGAATCCGCCCCATTGTCGTAGTAAATAAGATTGACAAACCTGCTGCCGAGCCAGATAGGGTAGTAGATGAAGTCTTTGATTTATTTGTAGCAATGGAAGCGAGTGA
This sequence comes from Helicobacter mastomyrinus, assembly GCF_039555295.1. NCBI lineage: Bacteria > Pseudomonadati > Campylobacterota > Epsilonproteobacteria > Campylobacterales > Helicobacteraceae > Helicobacter > Helicobacter mastomyrinus. The sequence continues at coordinate 28,994 of NZ_CP145316.1, forward strand.
TTTTCAGCTTGATTTTCCCGTGATTTACGCTGCTGCACGAGATGGCTATGCGATAAAAGATTTAAATGATGAAAAGAAAGATTTGCAGCCGCTTTTTGAGGCGATTTTAGAATATGTCCCTGCGCCTAGCGGCAGTAGTGAAAGTCCGCTGCAAATGCAGATTTTCACACTTGATTATGATAACTATGTGGGCAAAATTGGCATTGCGAGGGTGTTTAATGGACGTGTAAAAAAGAATGAAAATGTAATGCTTGCAAAAAGTGATGGCGAGAAAGAGACAGGGCGCATTACCAAGCTCATAGGATTCTTAGGCTTAGCGCGCACAGAGATAGAATCTGCACAGGCTGGGGACATTGTGGCGATTGCGGGATTCAATGCCATTGATGTGGGGGATTCTATTGTTGATCCTAGTAATCCTATGCCCCTTGATCCTATGCACCTTGAAGAGCCAACAATGAGCGTATATTTTGCGGTTAATGATAGCCCATTAGCCGGGCTAGAGGGTAAGCACGTAACGGCAAATAAGCTCAAAGATAGACTACTTAAGGAAATGCAAACTAATATCGCTATGCGTTGCGAGGAGATGGGGGAAGGGAAATTCCGCGTGAGTGGGCGCGGGGAGCTACAAATCACTATTTTGGCGGAGAATTTGCGACGTGAGGGCTTTGAGTTTAGTATCTCGCGCCCTGAAGTAATTATCAAAGATATTGATGGCGTGAAATGTGAACCTTTCGAGCATTTAGTCATTGATACGCCGCAAGACTTTAGCGGGGCAATTATTGAGCGGTTAGGGCGCAGAAAGGCAGAGATGAAAGCGATGAATCCTATGAATGATGGCTATACAAGGCTTGAATTTGAGATTCCCGCGCGTGGGCTGATTGGCTATCGTAGCGAGTTTTTAACAGATACAAAGGGTGAGGGTGTGATGAATCATAGCTTTTTAGATTTCCGCGCTTTTAGTGGCAATGTAGAATCTCGTAAGAATGGTGCGCTTGTAAGTATGGAAAATGGCGAAGCGACAGGATTTTCACTTTTTAATATCCAAGAGCGAGGAGTGCTTTTTATCACGCCGCAAACCAAAGTTTATGTGGGAATGGTTATCGGGGAGCATAGCAGGGATAATGATTTAGATGTTAATCCCATTAAGGCAAAACATCTCACAAATATGCGCAGCAGCGGGGCTGATGAGGCGATTAAGCTTGTGCCGCCGCGAGATTTAACGTTAGAGAGGGCGCTAGAATGGATAGAAGATGATGAGATTTTAGAAGTAACGCCCCAAAATATTCGAATTCGCAAGAAAGTTTTAGAACCAAATATGAGGAAAAGATCAAAAAAATAAATCAAAAAGTCGATATTCCTTTTTCAAGGAGTAGCTCTCCTTGAAACATATTTCTTTCAAAAGAACAAGGGAGCATATTATGAATCATTTTTTAGAATCTATTTATTTTCGCCACGCGTGTAAACTTTTTGATGACAAAAAGAAAATTCCTCAAGAACAATTTGATGAGATATTAGAAGTAGGGCGAATGGCTCCTAGCTCCTTTGGTATGGAGCCTACAAGGCTTATTGTAGTGCGTAGTGAAGCGGCAAAAGAGGCGTTGCGTCCTTTGTGTTGGGACCAGCCACAAATCACTACTGCGAGTGAAGTAGTGGTATTTAAGAGTTTGCAAAATGATTTAGTGCCGCCAAGTGAATACGCTAAACAAAATGCTTTAAGGCGTAAGATAGATTTGAGTAAGTACGAGACTTTTTCTAAGCGATTGGGAGACTATCTCAAATCTCGTGGGTTTGTCGATGAGAAAATTGCGTATTGGAGTGCATTGCAGGCTTATATTACAGTTACTTATATGGTAGCGTATGCCAGTTATCTTAATATCGATACTTGCTATATTGAGGGTTTTGAGAAAAATAAGGTTGAAGAGCTTTATGGTTTGGATACCTTTAAAGAACAAGTAAGTCTTATAGTGTGCTTTGGATATAGAGGAAAAGAACAGCAGCAACGTTTTCGAATCGGAATAGATGAGTTTGTGCAATATAAGTAAAAATGGAGGGATAAATGCTAGATACAATCACAGTTACTAAAAGAAATGGGCGCATTGAGCCACTTGATATTTCAAAGATACAAAAGCATACTCACGCGGCAGTAGAGGGCTTAGAGGGCGTAAGCCAAAGTGAGCTAGAGGTTGATGCAAAGATTTTGTTTAAGGATAAAATCACCACTGAAGAAATTCAGCAGACATTGATTAAAACAGCTGTGGATAAAATCGATGTAGATACACCTAATTGGACTTTTGTCGCGGCACGATTATTTTTGTATGATTTGTATCATAAAGTAACGGGTTGGACGGGATACAAGAAGCTTGAAGATTACTTTATGCAAGGTGAAAAAGAGGGTAAGCTCATATGCGGAATTAAAGAAAAATATGATTTAGCATTTTTGGATTCTCATATTAAGCCCGAGCGCGACTTGCAATTTAATTATTTAGGTATCAAGACACTTTATGATAGATATTTGCTTAAAGATGCAAATAACCACCCCATTGAGTTACCTCAGCATATGTTTATGGCGATTGCTATGTTTTTAGCGCAAAATGAGACTGATTGTAATGCGTGGGCAGTGAAATTCTACGATATGATTTCCTCTTTTGAGGTCATTTGTGCTACTCCCACTTTAGCAAATGCACGTACTACGCGACATCAGTTGAGCTCTTGCTTTGTGGGAAGCACACCTGATAATATTGAGGGTATTTTTGATGCGTATAAGGAAATGGCACTTTTAAGCAAGTATGGTGGAGGGATTGGCTGGGATTTTAGCCGTGTGAGAGGTCTAGGAAGCTATATTGATGGGCATAAAAATGCAGCAGGTGGTGTTGTGCCGTTTTTAAAAATTGCCAATGATGTGGCTATTGCTGTGGATCAGCTAGGCACACGCAAGGGGGCTATTGCTACGTATTTAGAGATATGGCATAATGATATTAATGATTTTATTGATTTACGTAAAAATAGCGGTGAAGAACGTAGGCGAACACACGATCTGTTCCCTGCTGTGTGGATTTGTGACTTATTTATGAAACGCGTTGAGGCAAATGAGTTTTGGACACTTTTTGACCCCTATCAATGTCCTGAGCTCACAGAACTCTACGGAGAGGCATTTGAGGCTAAATATATCGAATACGAGCAATCAGATTCAATACTAAAAACCTGTGTTTTAGCTAAAGATTTATGGAAGAAGATTCTTACTAATTATTTTGAATCTGGTTTGCCATTTTTGTGCTTTAAAGATAATGCTAATCGTGCGAATCCTAATGCGCATGTTGGTATTATTAGAAGTAGCAATCTTTGTACGGAGATTTTTCAAAATACTAATCCTAATCATTACGTGGTGGAAGTGGAGTTTGAAGATGGAAGCAAGAGTATCTATGATGAACAAGAAAAGATACAGGTTGATAGTGGCATTTCAAAAAGAGCAAATAAGCTTACAAGTATAGATTCTGTTAATGGCAAAAAGGTATTTATTACCTCTCGTATTGCCCAAGGAGGTGATACAGCTGTGTGTAATCTAGCAAGTATTAATTTAAGCAAAATCCACGCTAAAGAGGATATTGAGCGTGTGCTGCCTATTGCCATTAGAATGCTTGATAATGTAATTGATTTGAATTTCTATCCCAATCGTAAGGTAAAGGTTACTAATATGCGTAATCGTGCTATTGGGCTTGGTGTAATGGGTGAAGCAGAGATGTTAGCACGAGCTGGAATTGAATGGGGAAGCGAAGAGCATTTAGCTAAAATTGATGAAGTAATGGAAATTGTTAGTTTCTATGCAATCAATTCAAGCGCAGATTTGGCTCAAGAAAAAGGCATATATCCGCAGTTTGAAGGGAGTAATTGGAGCAAGGGAGTTTTTCCTATTGATTTAGCTAATAAAGAAGCGATAAAGCTTGTTGATAGAGGAGGGCTTTTCTCACAACAATGCGATTGGGAATCTCTAAGAGCAAAGGTAAAAACACAAGGTATGCGCAATGGCTATTTAATGGCAATCGCCCCTACAAGTTCCATCAGCATTTTAGTAGGGACAACACAAACTATTGAACCTATTTATCGCAAAAAATGGTATGAAGAAAATTTAAGCGGGCTTATTCCCACAGTTGTGCCACATCTTAATTTGGATACGTGGAATTATTATGTGTCTGCTTATGATATTGACCAAACATTGCTTATTAAGGCTGCTGCTGTGCGACAAAAATGGATTGATCAGGGGCAAAGCACAAATATTTTTGTGCGGCTTGATAAGGCAAGTGGTAAAATGCTCAATGATGTTTATATGCTTGCGTGGAAATTAGGCTTAAAAAGCACCTATTATCTGCGCTCTCAAAGCCCAGAAGCAGAAGAGCAGATTATGGATAGAAGTGTAGAATGTGTGAATTGCCAGTAGAAATTTATTGCTTTACATATAGATTTTATGTAAAATTAGGAGAATCCATTAACATTAAGTAATAAGGAGACGCTATGAATAGAGTTTATAAGAAAATAGGTTCGGGCACAATGTTGCTTGCACCTTTATTGAGTTGTGCTGTGGAGTTTGGAGGGCAGGGGATTCGCTCTGCCGCTTTGGGTGGCGCTGGTGTGGCTCTGAAGCAAACACAATGGGGTTTATATTATAATCCTGCATTACTTGCAGCAGAACCTGCAAAACACGCTAAAGTTGGTTGGAATGTGGGTGCAACACTTATGGATAGTGGGCTTTTCACGATGTTTGACGACTCCATTTTGGAACAAGATACAATTAAGAATACTCAATCTTTGAATGAGGCACTAAATCGAGGTGCTAATCTTACCTTTCAAAGTGGTATCGTATTTCAATTGCTACCTATATCGCAAGGACATAATCTAAGCATTGGTTATTTTAAAAATATTTATACTTCTTTGAGTGGTTGGGGAAATATACCCGATAATTCCACTAATCTCAATGATGTAACAGACAATGCTGGGTTTGATGCACACTTGTTAGCTATTGATGAGCTACCTATTGGTTATGCATATCGTTTTAGCACATCTGCAGGAGAGATAAGCGTGGGTGCGAGTGTGAAGTTTATGTTTGGCGCTGGTGGAAGGCATAGTATGGATCTTAATGGGAATATAACTGATCTTATCAAAGATACACTTTCAGTAGAAAATGCAGCTTCAAGCTTTAATGTTGGGCTAGATTTGGGCGCATACTATAGTCCTAACATTATAAATAATCGTTTAGGCATAGGATTGGTTGTTAAAAATCTCAATGCACCAAGCTTTACGATGAAACATATTAGCAATGGTGTTAGCACAAATGAAAAAATTTCCCTTAATCCTCAAGTGCGTTTGGGTATGTCGCTTGACCCATTAGATTGGCTGACATTTACCTTCGATGCAGATTTGACATCAAATAAGTTGCTTCCTCTTGCTTCCAAGACCGTGCATTCTCAAGTTGTTGGTGGTGGGATGAGATTCCACAGCACAAGATTTGAAAATGTGGATTTAAATCTAGGTATAGCAAAGGATTTTGGCTTAGATAATGGTTTAACCTTTAGTGGTGGATTTGGTTTAGGTTTGGTTGGTATTGCTCTGTCATACTCCACAGGCAAGACAGATATAGGAGGCGTGGCTATCCCTAATTATGTAGCTATTAAAATTGGTGGTGGTTTGAATTTCTAAGCCTTGATAATGGATAGCTTTTTTATAATAGGCTATCCATTATTACTCATTTTGATTTACTTTAAGGGCAATAGAATCTTGCGCAAGGTAGATTTTATAGCCCGAATAGGCTTTTGAAAGATATGAGCAAAGCTATTAGCTAATCTACGTGCTCTTTGAATTTTTTTATAACGTCTCTCTAGGTTACATCGCCATTGCCCAAAGCCTCTGCGATAAGCCTTTTCTAAAGGTTGATTAAAAATATGAAGAAAGAGTCTTCAAGCTTTTTGTCAAAAATTTCTTGGTGATTGCTATTTGGAAAACTAGGCTGGGAAAGCATAGCAAGGTAGGCTTCATCATTTTTATTAAGATATTTAATCTGCTCTAACACTGCTGCGAAATCTGTATGTGAGCGGCAATGGATAAAAGCCTTTGCATTCACCCCCCCCCCGCTTGATTCTAAAGGCAAGCTCACTCTTTCATCACCCCAATAGATAGGTATGCTTTGGGCGGCGAGTGCCTCAATCAACTTTTCTGTCGTATAGCCATTTGTGCTTGAATTTTCAAAGGCGATGTTGAATTTGCCTGTTTTGAGAAAGGCATATTTATCTGCTACGCGTTTGCCAATATTATTTTTATAGCCTCCACCGCTATCTATATGATCATATTGAGAAAGATAGTCAAAAAACTGCGCTCGTAAGTTCATCTGCCTTGCCATTACTCACTACAAAGGTGCAAAATCGCGTTTTCTCCTTGAGTAACTGCGGAGTGATGCTTTGATGTTTGCTCATAGCTTTTTCCATGACTCCTTTATAATGCAAGTAGAGCGGATAGCGCATATATCTATCCTCAAACTCCATAATCATATCCAATCGCATAATCACAAAAATTAAAATCCGCCCGGACATTCTCCCCACAGGAAAAGATTCTAATCCCATAATATTCAATATGCTTATCTCCCATCACAGAATAAAAGATATAATCAGGATTTTTGTCGGTAAAGATGAGCTTATAATGTTTGCGGAGGATTTCTAGAATCTTCCCTTCCACCGCCCCATCGCAAAAATACACCTTTTTTGTCGGCTTTTGTGGCATTATTCAGTCGTTCCCATTGCTTGACTTTGGGCGTGGGCGATAAGGGGATTTATAATCTCATCAAGCAGCCCACCTAGCATAATCTCTTCAAGGCTATAAAGCGTTAAGCCGATGCGATGGTCTGTAAGGCGATTTTGCGGATAGTTATAAGTGCGGATTCGTTCACTTCTATCGCCACTCCCTACTTGTGTTTTGCGTACCTCTTTATTTTGGGCATTTTGGGCTTCAATCTCGGCTTCATACAGCCTCGCTTTGAGAATCTTTAGTGCCTTGTCTTTATTTTTATGTTGAAATTTTTCATCTTGCATTGATACGCTAATGCCTGTAGGGATATGGGTAATCCTCACTGCAGAATCAGTTGTATTGACACTTTGCCCTCCGTGCCCGCCGCTGCGGAAAACTTCGATTTTCAAATCATTTGGATTAATATCGACGCTTACATCATCAACCTCAGGCATAATCGCCACGGTGATGGCAGAAGTGTGAATCCGCCCTTGAGATTCTGTCTCGGGGACACGCTGCACGCGATGAGTGCCGCCCTCATATTTGAGCCGCGAGTATGCGCCATTACCTTTGATAAGTGCAATCACCTCCTTATAGCCACCCACATTATTTTCACTCGCGCTCATTATCTCCACTTTCCATTTTTGCAAATCCGCATAGCGGCAATACGCCTTAAACAAGTCTCCTACAAAGATTCCCGCCTCATCACCGCCTGTCCCAGCGCGGATTTCAAGATAAATATTTTTACCATCATTAGGATCTTTAGGGATAAGGAGAATCTTAATTTCCTCCTCTAATATGATTTTTTGAGATTCTAAATCTTTGAGCTCTTCTTTGGCAAGCTCACCTAGCTCCTTATCCTCTAGTAATGTCTTATTTTCAGCAATGCCCTCAAGTGTGGCAAAATATGCTCTAGCCTTTTGGACGATAGATTCTATATCGCTTTGTTCTTTGCTAAGTTGTGTTAATTGCTGGATGTTAGAGAGAGTGGATTCTAAAGTAAGGAGGTTTGAAATCTCATCATAACGCGCCACAATGGGCTTAAGCTTATCGACAAGCATTTCAAGCCTTTGTAAAAATGGTGATTAGGCAGATTGTGCGAGTTTTTTCACACTTGCATTGAGGCGCGATACTTTTCTTGCGGCTGTATTTTTTGTTAAAATGCCCTTACTTACATATTTGTGTAGCTCTTTATTGGCAATTTTAAAGGCTTCTTGCGCTTTTGCAAGGTCTTTATTTGCTACTGCTTCTCTAAGATTACGGACAATATTTTTAATGCGCGTTTTGTAGTATCGATTACGCTCGGTTCGTGTTTTTGTCTGTCGAATGCGTTTTTGTGCGGATTTATGATTTGCCATTTCCTATTAGTCCTTTTTAAAAAAAATTAAGGCAAAATTGTGCCAAAAGTTTGATTAAATGCAGTTTAAAGCCATTAAGGAGATATGATGAACTCGAAGGATACAAAGCTTTTTGGCACTGATGGCGTGAGAGGACGAGCCGGAGAAGTTATCACGCCTTCAAGTGTGATTGCCCTAGGTGCGAGTGCGGGGATACACTTCCGCCAACATTCCCTTACAAATAAGATTCTAGTAGGTAAAGATACACGCCGCAGCGGCTATATGATAGAAAATGCACTTGTCTCAAGCCTTACTTCTGTGGGCTATGATGTGATACAAATTGGTCCTATGCCTACTCCTGCAGTGGCTTTCCTCACTGAAGATATGCGCTGCGATGCAGGAGTGATGATTAGTGCTAGTCATAATCCCTATGATGACAATGGCATTAAATTCTTCAATCATTGCGGCTACAAACTTGCCCCGCAAGAGGAGGAGAGTATAGAATCTTACTACCACGATAATGCCGCCCTACAAGCTGCACTCAAAAGCGGACAGGAGATTGGTAGCTCAAAACGTATCGATGATGTCGTGGGGCGCTATATTGTGCATATTAAAAATTCATTTCCCAAACACCTTACGTTAAGAGGGCTTAGAATTGTGTGCGATTGTGCCAATGGCGCGGCGTATCGGGTCGCCCCTATCGTGCTTAGTGAGCTTGGGGCTGATGTGATTGCGATTAATGACGAACCCGATGGATTCAATATCAATAAGCAGTGCGGGGCTATGCACCCAGAGGATTTAGCGCAAAAGGTGCGGACATATCGCGCTGATGTGGGTTTTGCCCTTGATGGCGATGCGGATAGGCTTGTCGTGGTGGATAGCGAGGGCAATATCGTCAATGGCGATAAGCTTATCGGTGCACTTGCGCTTTATCAAAAGCAAATGGGTGTATTAAAAAATAATGCCATTGTGGCGACACTGATGAGTAATCTGGCACTTGAGGAGTTTCTCAAATCGCATAAAATAAGCCTGTATCGCTGTAATGTTGGTGATAAATATGTGTGGGATATGATGCAAGAGCATAACCTCAATTTTGGTGGGGAAAATAGCGGACATATCATTTTTAGCGATTATGCTAAAACAGGCGATGGCTTGGTGAGTGCCTTGCAAGTTTTAGCTCTTTTGTTACAAAGTAAGCAAAGCTCAAAAGATGTGCTTAATCCTTTTGAGCTCTACCCAAGTGAGCTTTTTAACCTCAAAGTAGCGCATAAAAAGCCCCTTGAAAATATTGAGGGGCTGCAAGAGAAGCTAGATTCTATTACTCAAAGTGGCAATCGTCACTTAGTGCGCTACTCTGGCACGGAAAATAAGCTTAGAATCTTGGTCGAGGGTAAGGATTCTAAAATAGTCGAGAGGCAGGTTAAAATGCTTGTAGAGTTTTTTCAAAAGCAACTCAATGTGTGAGCAAATGCTATCTTTACAATATATCCATCAGCTTAGTAAGCAGCATTTGCTTGTGTTTGCCGCACTTTTTATATTCAGTATAGCTCTTGATCAATGGGTGAAAATTATTATGATTGAGGGCTTTGCTTGGGATAGCGAGGTGTTAAGCATAGGCGGGAGGGCGTTAGTATATAATAAAGGTGTGGCGTTCTCGATGTTTAGTTTTTTGAGCGAGTATTTAAAATATCTGCAGATTTTATTTTTGTGCTTTTTGCTACTTTTTGCACTATGCAGCGACTTTTTCTTAAAGCATTATGTGGCACTAGGAATCTTAGTGGGTGCTGGGGTTTCAAATATTCTTGATAGGTTTATGTATGAGGGCGTGGTGGATTATGTGTATTGGCATTATTGGTTTGATTTCGCGATTTTTAATTTAGCCGATGTAATGATTGATATAAGCGTAGTGCTGATTATCTGGCAGATGTTGAGGGAGAAGCACTCTAAGACTTAAGATACTCAATATTTATCCACTACAAGTAAAAAATTAAAGTGTAAAAATACGCATAAATACCTTATATTAAAGCAATAATATGTTGCACTAGATGGTGTTCACGACTGGATTTGAACCAGCGACCCCTACCATGTCAAGGTAGTGCTCTACCACTGAGCTACGCGAACTCTCTGTACTCTGCAATCCTTATCATTCAGGCATTTGAAGCTTAAGTAGTTGTTAGAGGGTGGATTCTACCCAAGCATTTATTTACATTTTCTTAAGTCTTCTGCAAGAATGATTAAATAGAAATTATACAATGTTATTACGTGAAGATTAAAATATGCGAATTATAATTTTTGCAAATTCAAAATAAAGGAATAATTTATGTTTGGCAAACTCATTTTATTTCTCGCACTTTGCTTGTTTTCATCGCTTCATGCAGAGGTGGCGCAATGGGGTGGGGGGAGCCCTTGCACTAACGCTACTTCATCAGTTATGCACCCCATCTCATCGTGGGCGAATGACTATATAGTGAATGCAGATGATACTAATGTATATAGTGCTCCTTTTGAATCCTGCATATTAGGCAATACCCTTAATCGAGGGCAGAAGATTAAAGCCCTTGCAAGCAATGATGAATTTTTATATGTAGAGACACAGAGCGAAAATGAGGGAATTAAACATTTTTATATCAAGGGGGATTCTGCACGTCTTGGAGCATTCTCTTTTGATTTTTATTTCACTCTGGTATGTATGGTATTTGTGTTACTCACTGGGCGATATATCATCTCTAAGGTAAAGGTTTTGCGGGATTACAATATTCCCGAGCCCGTCGTAGGTGGAATCTTAGCGGCGATTTTTATCCTCTGTGTGTATCAATTCTTGCATATTGAATTTAAGTTTGATACTTCACTTAAAGACCCGCTAATGCTTGCCTTTTTCTCTTCGATTGGCTTGAGTGCGGATTTTGCCTCTCTAAAAAAAGGCGGTAAAATGCTAGTGATATTTTTAGGCGTTGTAGTAGGACTACTCTTTTTGCAAAACATCATCGGCGTGGGCGTGAGCTATGCAATGGGACAAAATCCACTGCTTGGAATGCTTGGCGGTTCTATTACGATGAGTGGAGGACATGGCACAGGTGCAGCGTGGGCAGATATATTTAAAAATCCACCTTATAATTTTGGTGCAGCTACGGAGGTGGCTATGGCGTGTGCGACCTTTGGGCTTGTGATGGGAGGGCTTATAGGCGGACCTACTGCGCGTTATTTGATTAAAAAGCATAATCTTAAGATTCCGGGTAAAGAGCATATTAGCAAGGATTCTCACGGCTTTGAGGCGCCCAATAAAGAGCGGCTTATTACACCCATTAGCTTTATAGAATCTTTAGCACTCATTGCGATGTGCCTCCTCATAGGGACATTGCTTAGCGATTATAGTAAGAGTGTATTTCCCTCATTTAATCTCCCTACATTTGTGTATTGTCTCTTTATGGGCGTGATTTTGCGTAATGTGCTAAGTGCGCTCAATATTCATCAAGTCTTTGATAGGGAAGTCTCTGTGCTAGGGAATGTCTCGCTCTCGCTTTTTCTTGCCTTTGCGATGATGACTTTGAATCTATGGGAGCTTGTGGCATTGGCATTACCTATGATAGTGATTTTGACCGCACAGGCAGTATGTATGGTGCTTTTTGCCGTGTTTGTTACCTTTAGATTCTGTGGGAGGGATTATGACGCGGCTGTATTGGCAGCGGGGCATTGTGGCTTTGGCTTAGGCGCGACACCTACAGCTATGGTGAATATGCAGACGGTTACTTCACATTATGGATCAAGTCATATGGCATTTATTGTCGTGCCTTTGGTGGGAGCGTTCTTTATTGATTTAATCAATGCTGTGGTGATACAAAGTATATTACAAATCTTGCCTCTTTAAAAGGCAGGATAGTTCCATCGCTAAGTTTTGATTATTGATTGCTTTTTACCACTACGACCGCTCCATTAAATGAAAGAATCTTGTATGTTGTGCTGATGTTATGCTGTTCTAAAAAGCTATGAATGCGGGTAAAAGATTTGTCATCTTTGTTGTGTGTGGACAAAAGGATTAAGTCCCAGTCTTTTTGTTCTAGGAGTGTTTCTATGGCTTCAAATTGAGGTAAATACCGCTTATAAGCTATTCAAGCGAGAGGCAGTTTGCAATTTTGTGAATCAAAATGTGTGGCGATGGAGGCACTCGCTGCGCGTAAATCCTCCTTATGATATGTGGCGCTGTGATATGTGATATGTGCTACAAGGATAAGAGTAAGGGCAGGTATGTAAAATACAGCATACCTAGAGGCGTATACCAAAATACTTGCAAGAAATAAATAGATAAGCGGATAAAGTTCCATAAAATAGCGTGTTGTTATCGTTTGAGATATACTCATAAAAATAGCAATGATGATACATAGCTCTAAGCCTACAATATAAAGCAGAGGTGCGTATTGCCTATATGCTTTAAGAGGGATTTGCTTAAAACAAAAGGCGTAAAAAAGTATGATGAAAATCCAGCCAAACTTCCCCAATGCCGAGAGTGGAATAGATAAAAGCAGAAAATAGAGACTTTTATCATATACCCATTCACTATTCATACGATGTAAAAAGTCTCCATAGTAGTGATGAATGCCAATCCACATAACCCCCATCGCACCCATAAGGGTAAAAATGATAAATAGGGGTATGAAATATTGCTTCGTGCGCCAAGCCTGAATAAGTGCAATCATACCCGTAGAAAACACAAAAATATATGCGTAGTAATGCGTTAGAACCATTGCGACCCCGCATATCAATATACCTACAAAATAATACATAGGGTGTTTGAGTGTTAATCTGTAATACATAGATTCAAAAACGCAATACAAAAGGGTGCAAAAAATACTTGCTAATGCAAGGAGCATAGCGTAATTTCGGGATTCTTGTGCGTAATAAATAGTATTTGGAGCTAAAGAGAAATAAAACAAAATATATGAGCGCGAGTTTTTCAAGATGATGTTTATAGAGGAGGATATAGCTAGTAATAGCGCCAAAAAGTATCCATAAAGTGCTAAAAAAGCGCAGCGTAAAATCAAAAGTACCAAAGATATGTGAGTAGATTTTAAGAAGGAGATTGTAAAAAAAGGGTGATTGTCATTTAGGATTATGCCAAAAGCTCCTAAAATTCCAAGTATTTAGGCTTGTGCTATGCCCCCCCCCCCATAATAGAATATACGCTAAATGCTTCATCTCCCCAAAATGATTCGCGATTAATATTCCATAAGACAATGAGCAAAAAGAGGGTGATTACTCCTGTGATATGAGTATTACTTGAGCTACGATTCATAAAAATCCTTTATGCGGGTTAAAAGTTATGATTGTAGCACAAATATCAATTGAGAATGATAATCTATTATTTTAGTGTATATTGCAATCAACATTCTAATCCAGATTCTTTTATCATTGTATTTTGTGTTATATTCGCGCCTTAATGATTATTTGGAAATACCTCTCTCCACATTTGTAAAGTGGGTTTTTCAAGGTATAATTTTCATAAATCTTTCATTTTTTACAAAAGGAGTCTTATGCAGATAAAGCCCTCATATATCCAAAATGGCATTGTATTCTTTGCCCCCCCCCCATTAGATAATCCCTCTTTTAGCAATATAGATTCTTATAATTCCCAGATATCGCCTCACACTTCATATTCAAATACGCATTTTCCACTTGAAGGTATGGATATGCTCTATTTGGCTGAAAAGGTGCATTTTTGGCATAGGAGTAGGGTGGAGTTTATCTACCAGCAGGTGAGTAAGCAGCTTGTGCGTTTATATGGTAAGGAACACTTCAAGCAGCAATATATACTTGATGTAGGAGCAGGGACAGGGAGCGTTACGCGATATTTTCTCTCGCAAGGATTTGAGGATATGGCATTGGGTGAGATTCACTCGCAAGGCTTGGAATATGCTAAAACTTATGGCATTTCTAAGCTTTTTTGTATGGATTTGCTTGATGTGCCTTTTGAAGATGAGTTTGATTGTATTTTTGCCTTTGATGTGATAGAGCATATCGAGAATGACAAAGAAGCCATTATAAATATGAAAAAAATGCTTAAAAACAATGCAAAAAGCCTTTTGTGCGTGAGTGTCCCCGCACATCAATGGCTATGGAATGCACACGATGTCTTAGTGTATCATAAACGCCGCTACACCAAAGGTAAGCTTATGAATCTATTTAAAGAATGCGGTTTATATATAGAGATGGCGCAATATTTCTTCGTCGCGCTCACGCCGCTTTTGTTTGCACGAGCCTTGTTAAGCCCTGCTAAAAAGGCACAAAAGCTATCTAAAGAGGCTTTGCGCGATGTGCCACCTCCTAAGATTCTAAATAGTGCATTGCTTGGGCTATGTCGCTTAGAAAATGCACTATTGCCCTTACTTCCTTTTGGTATGCCTTTTGGCGGCTCATTATTGCTGGTTGCAAGGAAGGTGTAGCTTTTCTTACCCTGACTAAAGAATCCATAGCCTTGCAGCTGCTTAATATGCTATGTTATACGCATTGTAGAGCGAGTTTGGAGGCTTAAGTGTATTTCGTATATAACATTTGAAAAAATAGGCTAAAATATGGGGATATAAAGTTCTAGGGAGGTAATGGCGTGTTTCCCTTTAGTGATGAAGAGCTGAAAATACCCGTTGAAATGGTTATGCAAAAGGTGCGTCCAACACTAACACTTGATGGTGGAGACATTACTCTACTAGGCATTAGAGATGCAAAGGTATATGTTCGGCTTGAGGGAGCGTGTAAAGGCTGCCCAAGCTCTGCAAATACGCTTAAATACGCTATTGAAAATCGCTTAAAAGAGGAAATCCACCCGGATATTGCTATTATTAATGTGCCTCACGGGGAAGAATCACATTTTAATTGGTAAATTCCTATGGAAAGTGTAAAATTGACAGATACTCGCACAAGACAAGTGATTAACAAAAATAATAAAAGAGCCTTTGCGCTTTTTAGTGCTAAGGAATACAAACAAGCATTTGAGCTCTTCGCTCACAATCTCCACTTAGAGCCTAATAATACTGAATCACTTATTGGTATATTACTCGCTGATATTGCACAAGACTTTGAAGAACAGGCTCTTGGCTTGTATGAATACTATCAAATTCTGCTCTCACAAGAAATAAGCAAAGTCAAGGCAAGAAAACAGATCCTAAAGGCTATTAAAAACTTTGACAAAAGCACAAATGATATTTTTTCTTTAGTAAAGGGTATTGAGAATTTACGTGCAGATTCTATTGATGGGATTTTATATCAAGATTTTAAGCGTTTAACAGCGGAGAAAAGCTTTAAGGAGATATTTGAGGATTTGATTTTTAGCACAAAGATTATTTTTCTTAATAAGTATGAATTTTACGAATTTCTTAATCAGCTTATAGAAAATGGCTATCAAGATATGTCGCTTGAATATATAGAATCATTAAGGAAAAATATTGTTTATGATAGTGAAATAGAAAAAATTTTACAAAAGGTAACTGATGATAATCATAAAAACCATAAAACATAGCGATAAGCTTTATACTGCTATCACTGATGATACTCGCGTTGTCGCCTCTCTTTTGAAAGGAGAGAGCATAAGCCAAGATGAGCACCCCATAGAGTTAGATTCCCTCCTGCTTGTGAGATGTAAGCAAAATGCCACTTTTGTAGAACGCTTACAAGATTCTATAAAAGATACATCATCTAGGCAGATTCATATTATAGAATCTACCCAGCTTATAAAAATACTTCTAGGCAACGCAATGCAGGAGCAAATGCGCATAGTGGGGATTACTGGCACAAATGGTAAGACAACCACAGCGGCGATTATTTATTCCATACTGCTTGATTTGGGATATAAAGTAGCCTTGCTTGGCACAAGGGGCTTTTTTATGAATGATAAAATGATAAAGCCTAAGGGGCTAACAACGCCGAGTTTGCTTGAGCTTTATGAAAATCTATGTATTGCACGAGAGGCAAAAAGTGATTTTTTCATTATGGAGGTAAGCTCTCACGCTATCGAGCAAGAACGTATCGCAGGGCTTGAGTTTGCTTTGAAGATTCTTAGTAATATTACAAGCGATCATTTAGATTATCATAAAAGTATAGAGGAATATAGACGTATCAAAAATAGCTTTTTTGAGGGCAGTGGGGCAAAGCTTATCAACGCAGATGAGCCATACGCACATTGCAGTGATAAAAAAGCATTTTATTATGGGATTGAGAAAAAAGGGCATTTGAGTGTAGATGCCTACGCGCTGGAAAATGGCATTGACGCACATATCTCGTGGCGAGGACACAATGGCGATGTGGAGCATAGCACGATAGAAGCACATTTGTATGGAAAGCATAATCTTTATAATGCCCTTGCTGCTGTTGGAGCGGTGAAGATTCTCACATCTAAAGGCTTAGAATCTATCGCGCAAGCTTTGGGGCATTTTGGCGGTGTGGGCGGACGTATGGAGGTCGTGCATACATCGCCGCTTGTGATAGTGGATTTTGCTCATACATACGACGGTATGCGTCAAATTTTTGAAAGCTTTAGACATCAAAAAATTGTAGTGGTATTTGGCGCAGGAGGTGATAGAGATAAAACTAAGCGTCCTAAAATGGGAGAGTGCGCCCAGCAGTTCGCACATAAGATATATGTTACAAGTGATAATCCTCGAACAGAATCTGCACAATCTATTATAGAGGATATATTGAGCGGTATTATTAGGCAGGAGCGCGTATTTGTAGAAGTTGAGCGCAAAAATGCGATTTGCAGGGCATTAGATGAGCTGCAAAATGATGAAGTACTACTGATTTTAGGGAAAGGCGATGAGGACTATCAAATCATCGGCACACAGAAGCTACATTTTGATGATAGAGAAATAGTAAAGGCATATTTTGCTCATAAACATTCATAGATTCTAAGCCTTTGAAGCGCAGCATAGAATCTTATAAATGTGTTATACGAGGAGATATCAAAGTCTAGATACAAAAATCGCTAGGCAAACTTTTAGGAGCGATTTGTGCTTCATGCAGAGGTGTGAAATCATTGCTTGTGTATTGCCAAATCGCTGCCATACCTATCATCGCCGCATTATCGGCACAAAATGCTAATGGCGCTAGATGTAATTGTTTGTTGTATTCCTTGCAAAGCTCTGCAAGAGCTGTTCTTAAATGTGTGTTTGCACTCGCACCGCCTACAATGGCAAAATGTGGCAAATCCCGCCCTTCATTGCTTTGAAAAAATAATCTCACTTTACGCACGATATGCTCACACGCGCTTTTTTGGAATCCCGCACAAATGCTCCCTATGTCCTTTTGCGAAAAAGGCTTTTCTAGGGTTAGAGTGGCGATTCTTACAGCATTTTTTAGTCCTGAAAAGCTAAATTCTAATTGATGATTGTGCAAAAGTGGCACAGGGAAGCTATGGGGTGTGTCGTGAGGGTATAAGCGCATAAATTCAGCTGCGTAAGATTCTACCAAAGGACCACCCGGATAGCCTAGACCAAGATATTTTGCTACCTTATCAAAACTCTCACCAAAGCTATCATCAAGGCTTTGCGCGATAATGCTTATAACATCAATACCACGCATAGAGAGGATTTGCGTATGTCCGCCAGATACAAGCAAAATACCTAGTGGTAAATGCGAAGTGATGGTAGATTCTAAATCTGTTTGTGTAGAGGTTAGGGCTTGTATTTCTGCATAAGGAGGGATTTTAGGCAAGTGGGGTAGGGTATCTCTAATAAAAAGCGAATAAATATGCCCCTTGAGGTGATTCACGCAAATAAGCGGCACTTGCAAAGAAAGAGAGAGAGCCTTTGCCATCATTAAGCCTTCAATGAGCGTTACGCTTAAGCCCGGACGTGTGGTTACTGCAATGGCTTTGATATGTGAGAAATCATCATTTACAAAAAGTGCAAGTTTGTTTAGAATCTCGGGCAGTTTTTGGCAATGTAGCCTTGAGGCAATCTCTGGCACTACGCCACCATAGTGGCTATGGGCTTCATCTTGTGAGATTTTCAAATGATATATGAGAATCCCGCTATCAATGTGTGTTAGGGCAATGGAGCTATCATCACAGCTTGATTCTATGCTTAAAATCATCTCTATAACCTCATTTTAAAATGGAAAATGTCAAAATTATACAAAAGAAGTTTAAAGGATATGTGCGATGGATAGGGTGCGTTTAAAGGCGGAGTGGGAAGAGCAAGTGGCGATATTGATGGCTTTTCCACATATAAATAGCGATTGGGCTTTGCATATAGATAGGGCGAGAGAGTGCTTTATACGTATAATCGAGCATATTTTGTGTTTTGAATCGGTGATTCTCTGCATAGATGTGCGCGATAATGAGGGTATAGAGCTTTTGTGTGATTATTTTAAGCCCTCTAGTAATGTGAAAAATACAGAATCTAGCGCTATATCAGCCTATATCCGTACTCATATACGCGATGATGTGCCTCAAGTAAGCATTACTAATCCTTTTCTTCCACATTTTATGCTAGATTCTCATTTTACCCTGCATATTGTGAGAATCCACAGCAATGATACTTGGGCTAGGGATTTTGGCGGTATAGGCATAGAGAAAGCAGGGAATGGCGAAATGCTCAAGTTTATGTTTAATGGCTGGGGACTAAAGTATCCTGCCAATTATGATAATCGCATTGTGAGAGATATCTTCACACCGCAATATATGACACAAGCTGATATGGTGCTAGAGGGTGGGAGCATTGAGAGTAATGGGGCAGGGGTGCTGCTTACCAATACGCAATGCCTCCTTGAGCCTAATCGCAATCCGCATTTAGCACAAAGCGATATAGAATCTAAGCTTAAGGCATATTTTGGATTAAAGCAGGTGCTATGGCTTCACAATGGCTATCTTGAGGGCGATGATACCGATAGCCATATTGATACATTAGCGCGTTTTATCACGCCTGATACTATCGCATATATTGCTTGTGCAGATAGGGAAGATTCACATTTTGAAGCCTTGAAATGTATGGAGACCGAGCTTAAAGCCCTTAAACAGCCCAATGGAGAGCCTTATAAGCTTATCGCCTTGCCTTTTACACAAGCAATATATGATGAGCATAAGCAGAGGCTTCCATCAAGCTATGCGAATTTTTTATTTGTGAATAACGCGCTGCTTGTGCCAACCTATGATGATAAAAACGATAGCAAAGCCCTAGCTATTCTATCACGTGCTTTGCCTCATTATAAGGTAGTAGGTGTGCCTTGCCGCTCGTTGATTTTATGGCACGGGAGCTTACATTGCGTTACTATGCAGCTTTATGCAGATTGAGAGCATTCATAAAATTTTAAAAACAAAAGAAAAAGTAATGGTGGAGCTGTGGGGAGTTGAACCCCAGTCCAAAAATGAGAGCTTCTTAAGAATCTACATGCTTAGTAGGCATTGCAATCTTTTTGTGGCTATCCAATACCTCAAGATAGAATCCACAAGCAACCTTAGTCTTTTCTTTTGCCACAGGTAAGGTAAAAGAGCATCTAGCCAAAGATGACAATTCTAACTCCTCGCTAGATAAGAAAGCTAAAATCGGCTCCTAAAGAGTGATAAACCTACGCTACTTTTGCGTAAGCTGGAGCGTAATTCGCGTTGTTTGCGTTTAATAAAAAGTGGCAGTTTGAGAGCTTACCGGCTCACATGCACTTAAGCCTCGCCACTCCTGTCGAAAGCCAAGTCAGCCCCAGATTCTATAAAGATTCTTAGAATCTTTAAGGGCGGGGATTATAGTCTTTTTTGCACGTTTTGTCAATTTTGTTTAGTAGCATTATAAGAGCCAAGCTCCCCACAAAACCTAAAAATGCTCCTGCACATACTTGCATGGGCGTGTGCCATAGGCTTATGATACGCGAATAGCCCACAAATAGAGCTAAAATAAAGGCGAGTATGCCCCATTGCTTACCCATAAAATACCACATTAATGCAGCTGCTGTGAATGCGGCAGTAGTGTGTCCGCTAGGGAATCCCTTAAACTCGCCATTAATAGGGCGTTTGGCGATTTCTATAATATCTTGCACGGATTGTAAATCTCCATAATGACTTGCCATATATGTAAATGTGAGCTTACACACAAAGGCTATGCCTAAAATGACTGCAACAACGCAAACAAAGTATGCCATAAGTCTATATTGCTTCTGTGAGAGCCACCACAAACCAAGTGGAATAAGCATAAGGCGGAACACATCGCCATAAAGCTCGGCATTATAGAGCCATAGCCCAAGTGCGAGTAGAGCGATGAGACATAGCACTATGTATTGATTTTTGATACGATTCATTGCTATTCTCCTTTAAAATTATAGAATCGAGACCTTTAACACACTTTGCAAGTGTGGAGTGAGGGGGGGGTAATCCAGCCAACACTTCGTACGTATGATAAATAAAAAACACTAGCTTTAATTGTAAGTGTATTTTTTGGGCGCACAAGCAGGAGTAGAAACACATTTGTAAGCACTGATTGTAAGACTACGTGGCAAGTATCGCGATAGTATAGCTATAATAAATCTAAGATTTCCCAATACTATCCATTGCATTGACGACTTCTTGCAGTCTTTCTTTATCAAAATGCGTGTAAATACGGCTTGTATTCAAATCTGCGTGTCCTAGAGCTTCTTGCACCATTACCAAATCGTGCTTTTGCTGATAGAGTAGTGTAGCAAAAGAATGTCGCAGCATATGCGCGCCATTTTTTTCCTTGCGGAGACCCACTGACATCAGTATATTTTCTACATTTTTATAGATATAGCTTTGTGTGAGCGCCTTGCCTTTAGCATTGCAAAAGAGCAAATCGTGCTGCGGGGCAAAAGCTTCACGTTGCGTGAGCCATACGCCGAGCAGATTCTCTATATGGCTTTTGCGTATCATCGCTACTCTAGGCTTATTGCCCTTGCCGCGAATCTGCACGAGATAGCAGTCTTGCATAGGGAATATATCCTTGCGGCGGAGGTTGAGCGCCTCGCTCACGCGTATGCCCGTATAGACAATGAGTTTGATGATGAGTTTATTGCGTGCAGCGATTTTCTCGCCAAAGGGCATTTCGTCAATGCCTTGTAAAAACCGCTCAAGTTCATTTTGATTTAAATATGCGGGCAACTTTTGCCCACTTTTGCCTTGTAGGGCACCGATTTTAAGTGTGATGTTATACACATAAGATTTGCCTTCGTTCTCATTTTGTTTATCAATATAGCCAAATAGCCCAATGAGTGCAATTCTATAATTTTTTTTACTCGC
Organism: Helicobacter mastomyrinus; assembly: GCF_039555295.1. NCBI lineage: Bacteria > Pseudomonadati > Campylobacterota > Epsilonproteobacteria > Campylobacterales > Helicobacteraceae > Helicobacter > Helicobacter mastomyrinus. The sequence goes on from NZ_CP145316.1 coordinate 50,315, forward strand.
ATTTGAAAGGAAGCTTGTCTCCACGCTCAAAAAATCGCTTAGCACCTCTTCATCGATTTCTTCCATTGTGTGAATATTACTTTGTGCGAGGAATGTATAGAGCTTGAGTAGGGGAGTGGCGTAGGTATTAATCCCTATCATTCCTGCTTTTCTTACGCTTTTGCAGAGGGATTCTAAAGATTCTAAAGAGTTTATTTCATCGTTGTTTAGGGCATTTATCGCTTCTAAAATGCGCTCTTTGTCATAAACTTGATGATTGGATAATGTAGTGAGCTTGTAACGTATGAAGCGCGTAATCCAAAACAGCATATTTGCAGAAAAGTCATCTTTATAACGCAATGGATATTTCATAATTGCACCTTAGAGAGCTTTAAAGCCCTTATATAGAGCTGTAAGCATAGCATAGTTTTGTAATATCCAATTTGAAAACTATACTTTCAATGTTTTTCGGGTGGGGAGGGGTGTATTAAGGTTACGAAAAATCCCAAAAGCAAATAGATTTAGCATTGAAATCTATGCTTTAGCACAAAACTACAAGCTAACGCAGAGCCAGCAAAAGCAGCATAAAGAGCTACTCAAATATTTACTTACAAAAAAAAGTTTCAATTTTACACAAGCGGACGTGTGCTTAGACACCACACAGCTACTAAAAACACAAAAAGCACACAAAACAAAGCAATATAAGGGGACAAACTACCTAGACTTTGGCGAGGCGGGGCAGCTTTGCATCTATAATAAAGCGATAAAAGATAGACAAAGGAATATGAAATGCCCAGCACAATATGGCATATTACGTTATGAAGCAACCTTAAAATTAAGTAAAAACCATACAACACTAAACCGACCAAAAGCCACACAGCAAGGAAAACGTAAGCCATCAAGCCCCCATAATAAGAAAATATCTAAGAATCTTAAACGCGACTCTCAATACTTGAAATATTCTACAAAAGAATTCTTTAAGTATCTCTCTATCAACAAAAAGCAAAAAGTATCAATGAGACATTTTACAAAACACATTCTAGCTAAGGGAGCAAGCCCTTAAGGGTAAGCGACCTTACAAACTAGAATGTGAAATCTTAAAACAAAGGAGCAGTTATGCACAATCCATACAAAGACACTAACCTTGTAGTGCGCTACACGACAGGGACGCAAGGCTTTATCCCCTTAAAGTATATAAGCGAAATCGTAGGCAATGCCACGGGTAATCAATATGCGATAATCGATAAAGAGGAACTTGCACAGCTTAAGAGAGAGGCGGCACAGCAAACACTCTTTACCTATGCTAAGGAGGTAAGCAATGAGTACAGCAAATAACACAGAGCTTTACACACAGACATTAAAGGAATGGTATAACGAGCGAAACACGCAATACCCCTATGAAATGCAAAATAACGCACATCTCTATATCGCTAAAAGGCAGTATATCTATGAAATCGTGCGAAACTTAAGGGCATATAGGGATAATAACAACTTTAGCAAGTATAACGCGAGTCTCTATGCACAAAGGAAGCGATGTGAAGCGGACATACGCGCCGCGCTTCAAGCTAAGGCACAAAGGGCAAAAGAGTTAGAAGCCCAAAAGGCGCGTGAGGCAAGGGCTAAAGAGAAAGCCGAGCAAAAGGCACAGCAAAAAAGGATAGATAATCGCATAAGGCAAGCGCGCTTTAGAGACCGCAAAAAGCTAGCACAAACGCAAAGCGCTTTAGAATTGGAATAAAAGGAGGCAAACAATGGCTAATAAACACATAGCAAAAAAAACAGGTAGGCTTATCGCGCGGGATATGGAGTGCTTTATGGATTATCACTTTATAGAAACCAAAATCTACAAAAAACACGACGAGGTAGAGGCAGACAACGTAATAATGAACTTAAGGCATTACATAAAAAGCGTAAGGAGTAGCCACAGCATTACCGAAATGCTAACACTAGAGATAGATTTTTACAGAACAATAGCTTATGCCTTGTCTATGTGTAAATAAATGTGTAGTTAAATATACATCGTGCAAGTGTAACATTTGAAGTAAAAAAAAGTTGTGCTTGCATATTGATTTACAAAAGGATAAAATTTAGAGATAAATTTACAATGGAGGCTTTATGAAAAAGAATAACAATAAGAAAAATTGGCGGTGGTGGATAGATAATGTATTCAATTTGAACTTTATCTTAGGAATGCTCTTTACAATGGCATTTTTAGAAATAACAGGAGGGCTAAAATGAACATAGCACAATATGTAAATGGCATAGCAGGGCAAGCGGGCACGCACGAGCCTTTATTCTACAAGGCGCGCGAGGATATAAAGGCGGATTTTTACTTGCAAATAAGCAATGTAGATTCTATCAAATGCGATTACAAACTCTATGCGCTACTATGGGAGCGCGATAACGAGGGCGAACCGCAAACATTCGACATCGCCGAGGGTGAGATAGAGCGCGCGCAGTTAGAGCACGGGCATTTAGAGGTGTTTTTAGATGAGTGCGTCAGTAACGCAGAGCTAGAGCCCGTCCGATTCATAGTAGTAGAGTAAGGAGGATTCTATGATAGTAGCATATGTAAGGGTAAGCACGATACTACAAAACGAGGCAAGGCAGCTAGAGCTTATCAAACAGGAGCAGTGCGACAAGGTATTTATAGAAAAGTTAAGCGGTAGCAAGGCAGAAAACCGCCCCCAGCTTAACGCAATGCTAGACTATGTGCGCGAGGGCGATACTATCATTTGCCACAGCATAGATAGATTAGCGCGTAATCATAGGAACCTATGCGAGATTCTCAACATTTGCAAGGATAAGGGCGTGATTGTGCGCTTTCTCTCTCAAGGATTAGATACCAGCAAGGGCGTGGTTACGGATATGCTTATTAGCATTCTAGGATACGTGGCGCAAATGGAGCTAGCGCATATCAAAGAGCGGCAACTAGAGGGCATAGCGATACAAAAGGCAAAAGGCACACTCAAAAGCGGGCGCCCGTTTATCAATGTAGATAAAGCGGCGTTTGATGAGGCATTCTTTGCCAGCGGTGGGAGCATTACAAAGACGGCAAAGCTAATGAAAATCTCTAGAACGAAGCTTTATAAGTGGCTACAAGGGCAAAAGGGCACACCACAAACCGCGTAAAGGAGGCATACAATGGACGGAGAGCAAAAATCAAGCATATGTTTATAGGGGCTTTAATACCCATTGCCTTGCAAATTTTAATAGATTTGTCTCATTAAGTAACATAGAGTTTAAAATTTTACTTTTTAGCGATTGTTATTTAACTCTTAAAAGGCAAGTTTTAGGGGCTAAACTTAAGGGGTTTATCTCAAACAATCCCTTAAGTGTTTTTATCAAAATCAACTTTTAAAACAATCCACAAATACACAAACAAACTTAAAACTACTCAAAACGCAAAATCTCACATTATCACATAATCGCGCTTATAATGCAATATGACGCTTTTTAGGGCACTTTTTGCTTTGCGTTAGAATGCCCCTTGAAATTTAAAACGAGGGGTAACAAATGAACCTAGATTCTATAATGGACACATACACTAAAGCGCATTTAGTGGAATTGCTTACAAGTAATGAACGCAAAGCCAGTGAGCTAAACCGCAAAAGTAAGCAGGAATTAGCACAGCTTTTTCTCTCTCTCAAGGGTGAGAGTATCAAAAAGGCACAAAACGCGCCCAAAATCCCAAAAAGTGAGCTTTACTAATGGATAGCACACCAAATACACAAAATGCTAACACAGAGCCAGCAAGCGAGGGAAACATTACTCTAACGCCACATGACCCGTTAGAAAGCGCGCGTGAGTCCGTGCAATATGATAATGATTTTATAAACAAAATAGAATCTCAAGTCGAAGCAAGGCTGCAAAAAAAGCTCTATGCGGGGCGCAAACAGGAAAAAATCGATAAAAAAGCGCACAAAGAAGCTATAAAAAATCTTGATTTTATGGATAAGACGCCCTCACTTTTGCAAAGTGTAGTAGCTTTAGTGGGAATGGTGGGGGTAGGAATTGCAGTTTATGGATTCTATCTCTTAAACAAGGAAAAGAAAAATGAAACTAACGCACAAAAAGCCACAGAATCCGCAAGCGGAATCTAAAAGCGGTATCACGGGCGGAATCCCGAGCGGAGATTCAAGCGGGGGTAAAAGCGGGGATTCTAACCTTGCAAAAGCGCAAAAAATCCACGACTTAGGCTACTCTCAACGAAGCCTTAGCACACTTGAACGGCTAAGTTCTCAAGAGTTAGACTTTATCTTAAGAGAAAAGCGCGACCCGCAAAAAGACGAGCTAAGCCGCAAAACCATAGAATCCAGCAAAGAGATAGTCAAAGGCTTTGTCTCAACGTGCGAGGCTCTCAAAAAGGCGCGGGTAAATGAACCGCTTAACCCGGGCATTAAGGTAATGGTAGAAAGTAACCAAAGCGCGCTAGCCGAGTATGTAAGCGTAGGGGCGGGGGGCAAGGTAGGGCTAATCCTGCTTATACTCTCAAGTATTGCAATGATTATAGATTCTGCAATAGGATTTGAAAAACTGAAGCGTAACAAAGAGCCGCGTAAAGATAATCAAAATAAGGGGGATTCTAAATGATTCATTGGAAAATACTCTCACTTTTTAGCATAGCGTTTTGCTTAAGCTTGCTTGTCATAGAGATATGTAAAGGGGGCTTGTTTTGAAACAAAACACAATTACTACCATCTTTGCAAATAAGGGTAGCGGTAAGACTATGCTAGCCACGGCGTTAGGTTTAGCACAAAGTAAGCCCGTTATCTTTATAAGCCCCATTATGTACTCTATCCCTACACACTTTAGAGATAAAGTCAATCAAAGCGAGCTACAAGAGGACTTTTATAGCGGGGTAAGCTATATCTATTACATCAGTGATTTTGCTAGCCTAGAGGAGCTTTTAGGGAGCATAGCCACGATGGAAAATATTTGCATAGTGATAGATGAAATCGACTTCTACTATAAGAATATGCTAGACAAAGAGCTAGAACTTTATAAGCTTATCAACTATGGACGGCATAGAGAGATAGACTTAATCGTGATGGCGCGGCGGCTGCAGGATACACCAAAGGCGATAGTGTCTCAAACGGACGTATTCTACATAGGGCGCATAGGGAAAAGCTATACGGATTATGAGTATATACGCAAGACGTTAGATAAAGACATCGCCGAGGATTCACAATACTTGCCGCGAGGTGATTTTATGCGGGTAGCTTTAGGGGATAACAAGGCTACTCGCATAAGGTTATCTCAAACCTTAATACATCAACTAGAAAAGGGGCTACAATGAGCTTAAAATCCACAATCAAATCGGGGCTAAACGTTAAGGCAATTATCGGCGTAGTAGTCGGTATCGTATTGTTTAATCTTGTCAAGACTAAGATTCCACAAATTAGCTAAAAGGGGGAGTATATGAAAACGATTTTAGAAACAGCCGTTACGGCATTGGTAGCAAGTATCGTATTTGCTAAACTCTCAAAACTCAAAAAACCAAATCTATAAGGAGGATTCTATGGCAGGCGTATTTAACGGACGTAAGAATATCGAACCAGACGGCACAGGGGCGCAGTGGCAACCAAATGGAAATGTGGTTATAGACTTAGGGCGGTATCGCAATAAGCGCGCATTGGCAACGATTTTAACCATCACAGGGCAAATCGTAGCTAAGGTAACTACTGCCCCAACAAGCGACACAGCATACACAATCAATTATGCAGACGACCACATTTACAATCTCTTTAGCAACGTGCAAATAAAGCTAAATGGTAACACCGAGGTAAAAAACGTTACTTCACTTGCTGTTTTTAGATTTATTAACACCTTGCAAAATCGCGGTAAGTTTGAATATAGGGAAATCCCAGAGAGTGTAAGCATAAAAGCGGGGCAAACTCAAGGGGTAGCAGAGTTTAAGCTCGTAATCACTATACCTTTTGCAATGTTTGACCAGATAGGGGCTACACAAACAAACATCTGCACTTGGCTGTTTAATAGCTTCCAACTTACCTATAAGAACGAGCCGCAAGAAGTATGTTTCAAATCTATGCTAGCAAGAGCACAGGGGGCAAGTGATGATGAGGGCGCGGCTACTCTATCCTTTGCTAATACCTATGTCAATTGCAGTAGCAAGTATTGGATAACAAGCGAGATTCAAGCAAACACACAAGAAGAATTCTTGTCTCAAATGGGTAATCTCTATGTGCAAAAGGTTATCTCAAAGGGCTTTAGCGGTGGCGGTAAGGGGCAATATATCGAACTTACCCCCAACCTATGGATCAAGGACTTTATCATAGTATTTAGAAACTCTCAAACCAACGAGCGACTAGATGGTATGATAGACAGGATTAAAATTGCAGATGGAAATAATATCCTAGTGGATACCACGCCAGAAATTCTCAAAAATGAAATGCTACAAAAGTTTAGCCTCTCGCAAATGCTATTTGGCAAAGAGCTAAGCGACAGCCCAGATGGTAAAGGCGTATTCTATGGAGTGTATCATATAGCGAGTAACTACTTTGGCGATATGAACAACTCTTTAGTATTTATGAGTTTCAATCAAATGCGCTTGACTATCGACTTTAACGATAAATTTGCAAGTGTGCTTAATGGTGCGACGGAGGAAATCCTAGTAGAGGTATATCAAAACTACGAGGATTCACCACAGCTTTTACAACAAGTGGCACTAGCAGAGGCAAACCGCACTGCACAAGCACAAGGCTAAAAAAGACACGGCATAACACAGAGCCGTGCAAAATGGGTTAATCTAATAAGGGGGATTCTATGGATTGGAATTTTGATTCTATCGGTAGCTTGGTAGATAAGGGCGTAAATATCTACAATAGCTACTCAAGTAACCAGACAGCAAACGACATAGCAAGGCAACAAGCTAATGCAAATTGGCACACGACCGAGACGCAAAACAAAATCAACTTAAGCAATGCAAAGCTAATGCTTATTGGTGGCGTCATACTTGCTATTGGCACGGGGCTTTTTATCTTTAATCGTAAGTAAGGGGGGGGGGGGTGAGGCTATGGGGTGGTTTTCTAGTAACAAAAAAACTACAAACAATACCACAAACCTATACAACACAACGTCCTATGGGGCGGTAACGGGGAGCAAACTCTCAAATCTCTTTGGCGGGGGCAATACCTTTAGCATTGGTAGCAGTGGGAGCATATATAATGAGGCAAACGGAGGCTTTGGCGGGGGTAGCACTACTACCAGCCCTCATAATACCGCCACAAACTCAAACACGACCACGCAAAAAGACGAGCTAGGATTCAGTGCGAGCGTAGGGCTAGGTATAGGTGGAGGGAGTGGTAGCGCGGGGAGCGCCTCAACGGGCTTAAGCGGTAGCGATAGTTACGGCGGGGGGCTATCTCAAGGGGGCGGCTTATCAAGCCCTTTAATACCTTTAGCCTTAATCGGTATGTTAGGTGTGCTTATGTTAAACAAGCGTAAATAAGCATTATTTGTAATATCAAAGGGGATTTTATGGCAACTAATTTAGGTTTAGATTTAAGAGAAACAGACAATAGCAAAAGCACAAGCGCGGCTACAATAGGGGATAACTCTTACTTTGTAGATAATGGCATAAACCTAGACTTAAGCGGCGCCGTAGTAGATACAAGCACGAAATTAGGGCTTATGGGAGAGGATTTACACGCCATAGGAAATATTATCAGTGGTATTACAAATAATGCTTTTAGCGCGATTTTAGGTATTACCGCACAGAATAAAGAGGCGGTTATAGAAGCCACAAAGGGCAACGGCAGCTTAGGCATTCAAACAAGTAATATGTTTAAAACGCCTTATATGTGGTGGGTTTTATTAGGAGTTTTACTTATAGTTTTTAAAATAAAGGGGCGTAAATGAGTAACTTACTTTTTAGCAAACAAAATACAAGCTTTGCAAAACAACAAAATCCATTGCAAAGTTTAGAATTGCCTTGCGATAGGGAATATAATCAAGTCAATTTAGGGGCGTGCGCGTATTTTTTGCTCCTTGACTACCCCGTGGATGTAAAGGTGTATATCTCACTCAATCCCGAGCGTAAGGACGCCTTTTTGGTAGATAATCGCAATACGGGCTTTAGAATTACAGACGTATATACCAGCAAGGGCGTGCCCGCACAAGTGCAAAATGTCTATCTATGGACAGAGGGCATAACCAACTTGCAAGATTCCAAAGGCGGGGCGGCAAAAGTGCGCATAGCCTCTAGTGGAGTGTATAGCTTTGAAATTTTGAACAACTCAAGTATTAATGCTATCTCTCAAGTGGGCAATATAGGCAAAATAGGGCAAGTAGAGAGTATAAACAAAACGATTAAAGCTACTACTCAAAATATGACAGATTCAGTAATTTTTAGAAAACTCACCGTGTGGGGGACAACTCCACAGGACGCCCACACTAAGGCGCAAGCAGTTATACCGCCTACCCTTTTTGAACGCGGTAAAAACTACACCATAAGGGCAATATTAAGGGGCTTATGGGGGCAATTTTTATCAGGGGACTTTTACCAGTTTACCGCCTATTCACATAGGGGCGGTTATAGCCTAGGCACGGCTTACGGGGCGAACTATAACAACCTTGCCACTTTTAAGGATTCAAACGAAACACTAGAGTTTAGCGGTGATTTTATCTTGGATAATTTGATAAGCAGGGATACAGAGGGAAATACAGGCTTAATAATATGGTTTATGGCAAGAGGAAATGTAAGGGTAAGCACGGATTGGCTAGCGCAAGCCGACTTTATCATCTATGAGAGCTAAGACGTGGGGCTTTTTGTGGTATTTGGAATGTTTGGAATATGTTTAATTTTAGGATTTACAGGAGGTGTGATTATGAGTCAAAGTGATAGATTCAAATGCTATGGGATTAATAGCGACGCGGAGCTTACCGCCGCGATAGAATACACGGTGCAAAACTTCGCTATGGGGGCAAATGTAGATAACTTAAGGGCTATGCTAAGAGAGACAGCCATTACAGAATCTAACTATGGCAGGGCGATTTACAACAATAAGCGCGGGTTTGGATACGGGGCGTTTCAGTTTGACCCTATAGGAATGAAGCAATCCCTACTAGTGGCAGAATCTAAGGGGCAATTAAATAAAATTCGTCTCTTGTCTTTAACTACAAGCGACTTAAGCCCCGCAAACTACAAGGGCGTATATGAAAACGACTTGCAGCTTAAAAGCACATTGCAAGCGATTTTGTGCAGAATGTATTACGCGGGCATTAGAGAGGCTATCCCTAGCACACTAGAGGGTAGGGCGAGGTATTGGAAAAAGTATTATAACAGCGTGTTAGGTGCAGGGACGCCTGAAAAATACATAGCAAGAGTGAAAAACTTCAAGGCATAACAAAGAGCCGTGAAAAGGGGGCAAAATGTTAGGAATATTTAAACTAAGTGAGGCGTTAAAGACAGCTGGGGGCGAGGCGTTAAGCGATGAACGCGTATTAAGCGAAACAGACGTGATAAATATCTCAAACGCACCAAGATACGCGGGGAAATCGTGGGAGCAGGTTAAAGCCGAGCTACTTAATCAAAACGCGCTAGTAAGAATGTTTGATTCTATGCCCTCTTTGCAAGGCTTTGCCTTAAGCATCGTAGGTATAAGCAAGAGTGCTTTTAGCAGCATAGTGGAATACAAAAATCCCATAAGGGCAGCTAAAGAGGACGTAAAGATGATTTTTAAGGGCGCGGGGGTAGTCTTTACCACAGGGGCGATTCTCGCTTTAGCGTGGAAGGTGGCTTTAATCTATATGGCATACAAAGCCGTGCGTAAAGGTGTATAAATGCAAGATTGGGAAAAAGAGTTTTTAGCTTTATTTGGGGAACACGAAAGGGCGCGGGAATACGCGCAAAATGTAAGGAATGCAAAGAAAGCACAAGCGCAACGCAACGCGCGTAAAAAAGTGCTAAAAAAGCCCTTAATAAAAAGGGTAGAGTTAGGGTAAAGGGCTATTGTGTCAGGGGGCATATGCGAAATATGCCACGCAAAAGAAAGAAAAGGGGGCATAAATGAGTAGCACATTATCAGTATTTGGAAATATCTTTAAAACCGCCGAGCGGGTAATAAGCAAAATCCCTAGCGATAGCGAGCGAGAGATGATAAGGGGTGAGATTACAAAGGAACTTGCCTTACTAGAGGTAGAGTTTGACAAGGCGGTAATGAGTGAAGCCACGCTAAGGTATCAAAAAGACTTAGAGAGCAGCTCTTGGCTTAACCGCCACATACGAGCTATTATAATGCTTATCTATACCGTTATAGTGATAGTGCTACCATTCATTGATAAAGTGCCACTGCACATAATGGACTTATACTCTACTATCGCTATGCTTATTTATGGATTCTACTTTGGTGGCAAGACGTTTGAAAAAACGGCAGAAATTTTTAAGCTAGTAAAGAAATAGAATGCAAACCGCACACACGCCCGACTTTGGCTTTTTCTTAATGGTGATTGACATTGATAAAGACATAAGAGCGTATAACGCGGCTATGAGTAGTTACAACCTATGGAAAAGTAGAATCAACATAAAACACTCGGTGCAGCATACGCACTGGCGGCGCTTTTTGGGCATTAAAGTAAGCAAGTATTACACATACACTACTCACATTACTTACCCACAGGCTGCAGCCCAGACAAACAAATACAACGCACAGGCACAGCAACTAAGAGATAAACTAGGGGTTTTTTTGGTTTAAAAGGTTTTTAAGTTTTTTAATGTAAGATTCAAGGCATAAAAAAACCTTGCAAGTTAAAACCTGCAAGGGGTAGGTAAAAATCAAGAAACAAAGACAAAGGAATTAGCAATGTTTCAGGGCGCATTATATGATTTTGAAGCTCTAAAGTCAAGTTATGAACATCTCTTTTTAGACAAAATCGACACACAAATGCTTAAAATCGATACCTTACGTGGCATTTGCACCGCCTCGGCTGCACTAAGACTACACAAAAGATTTACACTTAAAGCAATAAAGACTAAAACAACTTCTACTGAAAACTATACTTTTCAAACTTTTATATAAAAGGCACTAGTCCTACTTTCTACTGCATTTGCATATAAAATTTACCAAAATCAAAAAATATCTATTAAGTCTAATCTGTTCTTACATTAAAAAATGTTAGAATCTGTGCGTTTTTTAATAAGGACAAAATCACATCAAGGAGTGTTTAAGTGAAAAATGTTTTAGTGCCTGTTGCAAGGGGATTTGAGGAGATAGAACTTGTAAGTATAGTCGATATTTTGCGTCGAGCTGGAGTGCGTGTAGTGATGGCAAGTTTAGATTCTCATAAACGCATACTTGGAGCACATCATATTGTGATAGAATCAGATTCTGTCCTACCCGAGCTTGATATGGAGGATTTTGACGCAATTGCTTTAGCTGGAGGCTATAATGGTATGCAGAATCTCGCTAGTAATGAGCTTATCAAGCTCTGGCTTACCACTTTCAAGCAAGAGCAAAAGCTCATAGCTGCTATTTGCGCTTCCCCTATCGTGCTTGATAAGGCTGGGGTGCTTGAAGGGGATTTTACTTGTTATCCGGGCTGTGAGAGCGAAATCAATATGCAAGGTAAGACAAAAAACACAAAAGCTGTTGTAAAAAATGGCAATATTATCACATCAGCAGCTCCGGCTACGGCTGGGGTATTTGCCCTTAGCATTGTCGAGGAGCTATGTGGCAAAGCAAAGGCAAAGGAACTCTACGAGGAATTGCAATTACCTCTTTTAAAAGCATATCTCTAAAATTTTAAATTTCCTTAATTTAAGCAAAACCAAATCAAAAAGAATGCAATAATGAAAAATATTTACCTAGCAGAAATAGACCCAAACACGAATAATAAAAAAATCATAAACCGCTCTCCATTCAATAGTGTAAAAGAGGCTCAAAATGCAGCTAAAAGGGCACTTAGGAATAAAAAATTGGAGAAAAATATCTACGGAATCATTAAAGTAGATAGTAAAGGTACAGAAATAAAAGGCATTTTTTACAAGAGAAAGAAACATAAAAGAAAAAAAATTACAGATAGTGAGGTAATGGCACTTCTGTTAGGCTTACTTTTAATAATCAGTCTATGGTTTATTTTATAATTTGTTTTGCCTACTCTATCCTACTCTACTTTGCGCGAGTTTAGCCATTTGTGAAGTATCGCCCATCAGGCACAATCGCCAAAACTTGCCTAGCGATTTTGTGCCTTAATGGCAACGCTAAAGGGAGATTCCAAATTCTAGCATACCTATTATATTTTTACTTGATGGGTAGTGAATCTCGCCTACTGATTGCGAGGCGCTCATATCCTCATATTTGCCAATGAGCTTGACATAATATCCAATTTGCGGATTAATATGCTTTGTGTAGCCCACGCTGACTTTTGCCATAAAGTTTGTCCCTCGTAGCTTTGAGGCAGTATTGGTATTAGCAAATACATAATCGCCATTTAAAAAGGTATAAAATCCCGCGAGATATTCTATACTTGAAGTGTCGCCCATAGGAAGGAAGCCCTCTAACTCTCCTCCAGCAAAATGACGGGAAAGCCCTATTCCCTTGCTTTTTAGATTTGTAGAGAAATTATCCCAGCCATAAACAGCATTGATAAATAAAGGCATTTTTGCACTTGCGATATTCACCCCCAATCTTAAAATAAAAATCAGTGAATAGCGAAAGATTACTTTTGCTGTATAGATCAGATTCAAAGTAAGCTCCAGAGGCTGTAGCACTGCCTAACCCTACTTTGCCACCAAGTTCGGAAGCAAGACGGTTCTTAAGAGTGCCACGTGCACTAAAGGCGAGATATCCTCCTACACTGCTTATTTGCGCATCTTTAGAATCTAGATTATGATAGGCTCCTCCAAGCCCTATGCGGAAGTTTTTGCAATTTGAATCAGTGCAGTCCGTGGCAAAGATAAAGCAAGGGAGTAATGCTAAGATTCCCAAAGAAAACAAAGATTTTGATTTGAAAGCAAACATAAGATACCCTCCTTTTTATATAGGTGGGGTGGTTTTTACCACCACCCATTTTTATCGCCGATTTTTTTCTACTGCTAAAACGATAAGTCCAGCGGTTAATCCACCCCAAAACTCACCTTGAGTTTCTTGCATTTCTTTTTCGCTCAAAGTCTCTACATTGAGATTTTGCACATTATCGCCAAAAAAGCAAAGCTTTTTCACTTTTTTGCAATTCCCCTGCGTTGGAAGCTATACCCTCAACAGCCGCTAGGCTAGTCGCTCCAAATAAAACTGACACCAACAATAAAGCACAAATCTGTCTCATAACAGACCTCCTAAAAAAATTTTTTGTTTCACCTTGATGTTTCAAAGGAAATGATTACATTATTAGTAATAATTCCTAATATTAGGATTAAAAAACGAATTTGTATATTAAAGTTACAAAAAGTAAAGTATTTTCTAACTTTAGGCTTTTTATAATATATAGAAACTTTCCCCTCCCCCTAACCCCCTGCAATACTTACCACCGCCAAAAAAAAGGGGGGGGGGATAAGAGATGAGCTCACCTTCCGCAAAAAAAGGTGAGAGATAAAGTAATTTTCCGCGAGAGAGGGGCAATGAGTAGGAGCCAAATCCACAAAAAAAGAAAAAAGAATTGAGTGGGAAACGAATAAAACCCTGCTTTTGAAGGGGTGCAAAAGCAGATTCTACCAAGGAGAGAAAAGAAATAACCTCTTATGCAAAGAAATTTAAAGCAATCTCCATAAAAGAAGGGTTAAAAATAATGCCACTGCCCTATGATAGCTCTAGCATTCTATCTAGGGCGATTTTTGCCCATTTTTGAATCTCATTGTCTAAAAACACCTCATTTATAGGCTTTTTATCCTCATAGGCTAAAAGCACATCGCGTATGTCCTCTAAGGTGGTTTCATTCATCGTAGGGCATTGGGGCTTACTCGCACTTAGCACAAAGGTTGTTTGTTTGCCATTATATTTAGGGCGCAGACGATTAACGAGGTTAAACTCCGTCCCTACGGCTACTCTCTGCTCTAGTGGCAAATCTTGGACATATTTGATAATTTGACTAGTCGAGCCTACAAAATCCGCCATTTCTACGACACTAGGGTCGCATTCAGGGTGAAGGGCGATTTTAATATCTGCAAACTTATTGCGGTAGAATCGCACATCATCGGGCGTGAAAAGCTGATGCACAGAGCAGAATCCATCATAGCAAATCACTTGTGCTTCCCTCATCTGCTCTTGGCTATCCCTGCCAAGTAAGGCAGAGCTTTTGCCACTTGCCCGAGCGAGATTCTCTCCTAAACATCTATCGGGCAGAAAAAAGATTTTTTTGCCCTTTTGCAAGGCGAAGTCAAAAATCTTTTGCGCATTCGCACTCGTGCAGACAAGCCCACCCATTTGCGCGACTTTCGCCTTGACATCGGCATTTGAGTTGATATAGGTAATAGGAAAGATAGAATCTTTGTCTATGCCATAAGATTCTAAGGTTTTAATACTCTCATCATAATAATCGCTATCTATCATTCTTGCCATTGAGCAGCACGCTAAGCGGGGCATTATGACGCGTTTTTGCGGAGCTAGGACTTTTACACTCTGCCCCATAAAAGCCACACCGCAAAATACAATAAGGGGCTTTTCACTCATACTTGCCTTACGCGATAGCTCTAGGCTATCACCGCATAAATCTGCTAGGGCTACAATCTCATCTTTTTGATAATAATGCGCTACCAAAAGCCCATCGAGCTTATGGAGCAAATCCTTGATTTCATTATAAATATGAGCCGACATCTTATCTTTCCTTAAATGTAGTGATTTTATAGAATCTTATGCGTATGTGCCTATATCTTGGGCAAATTTCACCTTTTGTCCAATGTTAATATCTGGAATCATCTGTTCCATAAATAGCACGATAGTAGAACCCATCTTAAACATACCCAGCTCCTCACCCTTTCTAATCGCAATAGGTGTGCGATAGGTATAGCAGATATTATGTGCTTTAGCATTACTTTGAATCTTGCTTTCAAAGTGCATTACCATACTGCCCACATTGAGCGCACCTATAGCGACAAAATATACCCACTTGCCACTAGAAGTCTTGGCTACTACTACCACACGTTCATTTCTCACAAACAAATCTTGATTTTTGCGCAATGATGGCGTATTTACAGGGAGCAATTCTCCACCAAAATACCGCACCTCATAAATTTCCATATCACAAGGGGCGTGATAGCGATGATAATCCCTTGGAGAAAGGTAGAAATTAATATAATGCAGCTCCCTATCAAGCTTTTGCCCTAGAAGTTCTTCAACAGAATATTCCATACCCTTGATTTGTAGGGCATTTTTTTCACTTGTTTTGCCTATTTGTGTAATCAGCGAATCACACGGAGAGATAAGCACGATAGGATTAGGATTAATGCTTCGCTTAACACTCAAAGCACGAGTAAAAAGTGCATTAAGCGATGGATAAGAGGATGCAGGAGCAAACTCATCAAGCTCAATATGAAAGATTTTGACATATACGGTATTAATGAAGGTTTGCAATGGGGAAAAAAACTCATAAGAGGCGAAACGACCAAAAAGTCGCGAAACTTTATTGGAAAAATACATCTTAGCTCCTTATTTAGTATGGATTTTGGGCTTACTTTTGCGTATGGCAAAGACATAGAAAAATGGTGTATCGCATAAAGCAAGAAATGCCTTAATGCAAAAATCAGCTAGTAACATAGCCATAACCTGCTCCCACGGATAAATAAATAAAAAGGCGATATGAAAGAAAATCATCGTATCGATAAATTGTGAAATCATTGTGCTTGCGTTATTACGTAGCCACCAAAGGCTAGGAAAGCAGTTTTTAAGATAGTAAAAGAGATGCACATCAAGATTCTGTGAGATAAAAAACGCACACACACTTGCAATAGCAATACGTGCTTCACTTGCTAAAAGCGAGGGAATAAAGGCGAGAAGTAGCCCCACCCAAAGCGTTTTAAGCACCTGTGGCTTGTTATATTTTTCGCTCAAAATATCCATCAACAAAAAGCTTAGCGGATAAGTCAGTGCACCATAAGTAAGAGGGGTCCCAAGCACAGGATACTGCACGGTGTAATTTGCTAACACAACAATACAAGCAAAAAGTATCGCTGCACCTGCAAACACCCAAAAGTTCATTGCTTTCACCTTGCCTACTCCTTTATCTCATCAGTTAAACTTAGCTGTTCTAAGATTTGATGTGAAAGTTGCGAATTATAGCTAATCAGGCTGTTTTTTAGCTGAAGTTCCCAAGAGTTAAATCCTTCGCGCATTTCCCTTTTAAACTCATCTTGATTAATAGCCTCATCAACGCTATTAATCGCATAATCGCTCGCGACAAAAAAGCCTATTGCACATAAGGGAGCAAATCCCCCGCATAAAAGTGAGCCTCCCCCTGCGCTAATCGCCCCTCCCAATCCCTTTTTCGCTACACTTTTACTCACAACCTTTGCACTTGTCTTAGCAATGGCTTTACCTGAAGCCTTAAGTATCATCGCCCCTGCCACACTTGCACTTAGAAGTGCTGCTACACCATCAGTAGCACGAGGATTAAGCAAATTGAGCTTTTGGGTAAATTCATCAAAAGAAAGCACTTGAGCGATAGGGATATTATTTGCATTTTTATGCACTTTAAAAAAGCTAAAGCTCTGCTCTAGGCGCGTTTTGAGTGCTTGGAAATGTTTATCATAAAGGGCGTTAAGATGTTCTTGCAAATCATAGGGTGTATGAGCTTTGAGTAAAAATATAAATTGCTCTTGAGCTATATCCTCACCCTTGCCAATAGCCGCATAAAAAAGCCTTGTGTATTCGCCATAAACGCTAAAATACCATTGTGAATACTGGTCTATAATCGTCTCTTTTTGGACCAAGTATTCATTGAGGACAGATTCTATATCAGTATTGAGCTGAGATTCAAAATCTGTGAGATTTGCTTTGATTTTTGCTTCTAATGCGGGTAAATCATTCATACGTATAAGGCTATCCACCCCTTGCATACTCACTTGGATATAGGATTGATTATGTTTTAAAATCTGTGTGCTTAAAAGCGGCGGATAGGGCTGATTCTTAGCTAATGGCTGCAGGTGAATACTGATATTAAAGGCAATATATACAAAAATGAGAAAAAACACCATAGTAAAGAATTGTTTAAAAGAACGAGATTCTGTGAATGTAGTAGAAGCATATTCCTCTTTTGTAAGGGCAGAATCCTTAGGGGCAGATGCTTTAGGCGATACACTTCCTATGCAAAGTAATGCAAAACTCGCAAATGCCGCGAAATACCCACAGGCAAACAACACATCAAGGGCGATATGCAAGTAAGTATCGGCGATATTAATATATAATGTATCAAGCAATGCCTTTTTAAGCAACACAAAGCCAAAAAGCTCCTGCCATAAACGGCAGGACATCTGCATAATGCCATAATTGTGCATTAATGTGTAGTAGTGGCTTTGCGTATCACTAATGTGCGAGATAGAGGGGGCAAAGCCATTGAGGGCGATTGTTCCTATAAACGCTAGAAAGGCACAGATAAGGGCAGTATATTTTTTAGCCAATATCGGGGCAAAATCGGCATTGAGATTAGCATTACAGAGGGCATATACGATTTTGTAGCCATAAATGCTACAAGGTACAAGGAGACAAAAAATCAATATTTCGCTACCGCTAGGAAATACAAGCATTAAAAAAAGGGATACACACCCTGTAAAAGCGACAAAAACGCTCACTATTTTTGTGAGAAAAAAGCGTCCAAAATAACGATATAAGAGAGAATCAAGCTTGTAATAAGCCTTGATTGTAGCTTGTTTTTTTATCTTTAAAATTTCATAACTATAAATGTATAGGGCAATAAAGATTCCCAAAAATGCGATATAGAGTAATCCACACAAATGTGGATAGAATCCTACACACAAGATAGCTATGATACTGCTAAGAGAGAGTGTAAAAGCAAGTAGATATTTCATTGCTTTATAGATTCCCTACCTTAGAGGAGGCAAGGGAAATCGAAGTTATTTTGTAATAGCTGTAAGGTAGATTTCTACGCGGCGATTCTTCGCTCTGCCTTCAGCGGTAGTATTTGAAGCCACAGGATTCTCCTGTCCAAGCCCATCAACCACGAATCGCTCTGTCTTAACACCTTGATTTTTAAGATATGTAGCCACGCTTTGCGCTCTTTGCTGAGAGAATGTAAGATTCTTAGAGGCGCTGCCTGTGCTGTCTGTATAGCCCACTACGCTAACGATAGTCTTTTCATAGTTGTTAAGCACTTTTGCCACAGAATTAAGCACCTTGTAGAAATCCCCGCTTAAATCAGCACTGCCAGATTTAAAGGTAATATCGCCGGGCATATTGAGCATAATCTCATCTCCATTTTTAGTAACGCTCACACCTGTGCCTTGAAGTTCCTCACGTAGCTTTTTGTTTTGTATATCCATATAGCCACCCACTGCACCACCCGCTAATGCACCTACTCCTGCGCCAATAGCTGCACCTTTAGCCCTATCCTGCTTGCCTACTAATGCACCAATTCCTGTACCTACTAATCCCGCACCAATAGCCGTTCTACTCACTTGAGATTCACCTGTAAAAGGATTTGTGGCGCAAGCTGCCATTAAGAGCGCTCCGCACACAGTAAGAGAAATCCGTGAAGTCGTTGTTTGTAGCATAAAAATCCTTCTTGTAATTTAAAAATTTCAAAGTCGCGCATTATAAGCAAAAAAATTTTGTTTTTAGCTTAAAATTATCAGCACAGGGCAATTTAATTTAAAGTGGGAAAAAGCATTTTGATACAGCTAGAGAGGGCTTTTTTGCGATGAGATATAGCATTTTTAGCACTTACTTCAAATTCTGCTAAAGTCTTTTTGAGAGGATTTGCAATATCAGGCACAAAGATAGGATCATAGCCAAAGCCCTTATCTCCCCTTATCTCGCTTATGACCTCGCCATATAGCACACCTTCACAATGCTGCACTTCACATTGTGTCAATGGCGGCAGAGGCAAAGATTTGATAAAAATAAATGCAATATGTGCAACAAAAAAGGCAGATGTAGGAGCAAAGGGCTTGATTTGTTCTATAAGGCATTGGAGATTTTCACTATCATCACTATTTTGCGTTGTGTGGGAAAAATGCCTATATCGCGCATATCTTGCACTATAAATACCCGGCTCTCCATTGAGTGCAGGGATACATAGCCCACTATCCTCGGCGATAATGGCAAGAGGAGATTCTAAAAATGATAGAGAATCTGGCGCATTTGTATATCGCGTATATAATGCCTGATAAATGGCTTTTGCCTTAAGCGCGGCATTTTGGGCAAAACTCTTGCCATTTTCTAAAATCTCTAAAGGTTCTAAAATCTCGCTATATGTATATATTTTTGCATTTTTCCCTTCTAGCATAGCGTGAAACTCGCGGATTTTGTGCTGATTACCTGTGGCTAAAATAATCGTCATTTCTGCTCCTTCAAATTTAATGCCAATGCTTAAAAGATGGTAGGATCTGCCTTTGCCGCGTGAATGTACCAAGTTTACACACTTTGATTCTATGACGTGCAGCCTTTCTCTTAAGCCTTAAAAAGTCTTTAGAATCTATGGCAATAAGCATTTCATAGGATTCTCCACTTTGCAATAATGGCTTTAAATACGGCGCAAAAAATGGCATACAAGGCTTAAAGAAAAGATGATTTATCGCGCAAATGCGGGTGATTTCGGCTAAGATTCCATCAGATATATCCATACCGCCCTTAAGGAATGGAGCGCATTCACGGATAAATGGAGCGCGAATATGCGGAGATAAGAATCTCCCTTTTGCTTTAGCAATCCTACCATTAGGTAGATTTAATAGATTTTTTAGCACTTTATAGCATTGAGTGATAGTATTTTGAGGATACCTGTCATTTGTGTAGCATAATATGCTTTTGGGCTTTATTCTATCGCGATAAAGTGTGTGCTTGTGTGCTTTGCCAAAGAGTGTAATGTGGATTTGCATTTTTGCCGCGCTAATGGTATCTCCACCGATAAGCCATATATGATACTTGCGGCAAAAATCACCTATTCCTCGCACAAATGCCTTGATTTCAGCCCTCCCCCAATCCTTTGGCAACGCCACGCTTAAGGCAGCATAAAGCGGTGTGGCATTCATAGCGATAATATCGGAATAATTGACTAAAAACGCCTTTGTAGCGAGTTCATAAGGAGAAAACCAATCGCGCAAAAAATGCACCTCCTCACAAAAACTATCCATACCTACAACAAGCGACTTTATAGTTTGTGTGTGTGTGTGGGATTTGTGTATATGGGCTTTATGTGGGAGCAAGTATGAGGGCAAGGGGTGTATATCTAAAATGCAGCAGTCATCACCCACACCCCTTGTGATACCCTCTTTTTCAAGCAAGGTGAGAAAGTAAGATTCCCTATCAAAGCCCTGCATTATGAATCTAGTCCTTGATTTTCAAACTCAAATCAAGCCATTTAGCCTGATGTATGAGTGAGCCTACACTAATGGCATTAACGCCGCTTAGCGCGTATTCTCTAATATTATTGAGATTGATATTCCCACTCGCCTCTAGGGTAATATGCGGCGCATTGACATTACGATAAGCGACAACCTCCCTAATCTGTGCTAGTTTCATATTATCGCACATCACTACATCAACCCCTGCTTCCATAGCTGCTTTAGCAGCATTAAATGTATCGCATTCTACTTCAATAGGACACATAAATGGCAGTTTATCCCTTGCATTGCTAATAATCGCCTTTAAATCCGCTATATGTGCTAAATGCGTATCTTTTAACATCAACATCGTATCTAATCCAAAGCGATGATTATGTGCCCCGCCATTGCGGATAGAATATTTCTCAAGCTCCCGCAGCAATGGACGAGTCTTACGTGTATCAAGGAGTTTGACAGGAGTATCTTTTATCAAAGTGCTATAATGATGGGCGAGAGTGGCTATACCGCTACTATGAGCGAGGATATTTAAAAGCACACGCTCACATTGCAAAATCTCCACATAACCGCCCTCTAACTCGCATAAATGTTCCCCTTGATGAAAGGATTGTCCATCTTTACGCAAAAAGGTAAGATTGAGATGAAAATATTGCGCTAAGGCTGTGAGATACAACTCCCCCGAGAATATGCCATCTTCTTTAGCCAACACATAGGCTTTAGCCTTTTTCGTGGGTGCAAAAAGCGCATACAAATCGCCCCTGCCCAAATCCTCGCTAATAGCTTGAGTGATAAAAGTATAAATAGAATGTGAGGTCATAAATCCCCTTTATACATAAAACAAAGATAAAGTAGGATAATAGCATAAAATCGCAACACTCATAATTGCATAAATCTGTGTAGATTCTGCTTTAAGAGTGCTGCGGAAGTGCCAAATATAGGCTATTTAACTGGGTGGAGTTCGTTCATATAGAATTCAGCAGAGTTAATGCCCTCTTTGAGCGCCCATTCATAAGAGCAAGAGACAAAAGCCCAATTAATATGCTTCCAAAACGCTTCTAAATATGCAGGACGCGCATTTCTATGGTCAATATAATAAGCGTGTTCCCACACATCGACAACCAAAAGCGGCACTTTGCCATCAGTTACAGGAGTAGCAGCATTGCTTGTTTGCACGATTTCAAGCTTTTTACTTTGTGCGTTATACACGAGCCAATTCCAGCCCGAGCCAAAAAGCGTTGTGCTAGAAGCGAGGAACTTTTCTTTAAAGCTATCCATAGAGCCAAATTCTGCATTGATAGCCGAGCTTAGCTCTGCACTTGCTTCACTGCTTTTAGGGCTTATGCAGTCCCAATAAAAATCGTGATTATACACTTGAGCAGCATTATTAAAAAGCCCTCCGCTTGATTTCAACACAATATCGCCAAGAGCAGCATTTTCAAACTCTGTACCTTTGATAAGATTATTGAGGTTATTCACATAGGTTTGATGATGTTTGCCATAGTGATATGAGAATGCCTCCTCGCTAATAAAGCTTCCAAATTCGTTCGTGCCATAAGGCAATTTACGTAATTCAAACATTTTTTTCTCCTTAAAATTTATTGTTTGCTTTTAAGCAACCATATTATAAACAATTTTTTTAACTTTTTGCTATACGTTGAAAAGCAAAAGTAGCAAATGTGCCTAGAGCTACTCTCCTTAGTGATAGTACTATCTTGTCTTTTTAAAGAAGCTTTAGTCTCCTCCCACCTCCTCCACAAAAAAAAAGGGGGGGGGCAAATGGCGAATCTTCTACAAAAAATAAAAGAGGAGATAGGAATAGATTTAAGGAAGCCTTTATTAAGAAAAAAGAAATTAAAAGCTCCTCTCTTACAGAGCGTGAGAGGTATATTTTAAAGCGGAGGTAGGATAATATCTTTTCTCTATATGCTTAGGATAATTTTATTCTAAAGGCTCATATTTTGGCATAGATTCTAGCACTTCTATGGTATTTTAAACTCTATTTTCTTAAA
Source organism: Helicobacter mastomyrinus (assembly GCF_039555295.1). Classification (NCBI taxonomy): domain Bacteria; kingdom Pseudomonadati; phylum Campylobacterota; class Epsilonproteobacteria; order Campylobacterales; family Helicobacteraceae; genus Helicobacter; species Helicobacter mastomyrinus. The sequence continues at coordinate 72,764 of NZ_CP145316.1, forward strand.
CTTAATAACAAAGGCAAGAGTAAAGTTTTGAGAAAGAGCTTGTATCAAAAATGCAAAAAATGGAGATTCAAATAAAACAAATGAGTTCTACTCAAAGAGAACATTTAATAAAAACCAGTCATTCTATTTAAACTCACACTTGATAAAAAGTATCAAGCCCTACTCTACAATGCTTTATATCGCCTTTTTGGCATAATGTATCTAAGAGTGCTAAAGTTTGAGAATCAAACATATTTTGTGCGTCTTTTATGCTTAATGGCCTGCGTTTGATTAAGCCTAGTAATTGCTCTTGTGTGTAGGATTTAGCCTGTTGTGATGATATATTGTTTGAATCCTTGCGTTTTGGGAGATTGACTTGCAAATGCGGATAGGCATAAAAGCATTGTGCAAGCGTCTCTAATCTCTCATCGCTTATCGCCTCTACTTTGTAAGCTGGTGGGCGGTCGATACTGCCTATATCTACACGACAAAGTGGCAAACTCGCTAAAAATGCGGCAATTTCTTGCGCTTGAGAAAGGCTATCGTTTATGCCTTTAACGAACAGCACTTCAGCCACAATCTCTCCCTTAAATTCCTCGCAAAAGCGCACAATGCCCTCCTTGATAGTTTCTAAAGAAAGGCTAGAATGCGGGCGGTCGATACGTTTAAACGCCCTTTTCTCTAGGCTATCGCAAGAAAATTTAAGAATATCAAGCCCTTGAAGCGCCTCACGTATATCTGCTTTCCATAGAAGCGAGCCATTAGTAAGCAAGAGTAATTTTATAGAATCTGGCACTATCTTTTTAAGATTGCTAATTAAGTCTTTGAGATGTGGATAGAGCGTTGGTTCTCCATTGGCAGTAAGCGTCAAAACATCGCATTGATGCATCTCTAGGGCTTTTTTCACAGATTCTATAATTTCTTGCAAAGGCACTACATCACCCATAGAATCTACACTTTTAGCCTTTTGTAGCTCACAATACACGCAGTCAAAATTGCATTGCTTTATCTTAGGGGATAAATCAACCCCTAGTGAGCGTCCAAATCGCCGTGAATGCACAGGACCAAAGACAATTTCCATATTACTCCTTAAAGTCTTGCAGGGCTTTTATTAGGGCAAAAAGTATAGCATATTTTGCATTATGGTAGAAAACTTAACTTTTTAGGATAGAATCCACGCTTTGAAACACTCTATATTAAGGGCTATACTTGAAGATTCTATCCGCACATAAGACTATGACGCTCTGCTACGCGCTTCCTCTTATAAGTTTATTTTATGGCTGCTCTACCTCCACTCAAAATGCAAATATTACAATAACCGATGATCCACAATACGCAATGCGACAAATCGCTGGAAATCAGCTTAGAGTCTATGGCAATGATGAAAAGGTGCTTTTGCGTAATATCAAAGAAGCTAAAAGACAATATGCCAAAATTACGCAGACTCTAAGCGGCAATATCGCTAAACGATGGAGCAAAGAAGACATCACATTACCAAGTGCGCAAGTCTATGTAAAATACTCTAATGAATACAGAACAAGGGTGAGTGTGAATTTTGCCACAGGAGCGATTCGTATAGAAAGTATCGATGGGGTGAATACGCTAGAAAAGGCTATTGTCAATACACTTTTAATGTCGCAAAACCCAAACCATATGGATTTGTATTCAAGTGGTGATGTAGAGATTAAGGGAAAACCCTTTCTTGCTGGGCTTGTCAAGGATAATGAGGGGGAAGATATACTTAGTTCTTGGCGAGCACAAAAATATGCTAAATATCTCATAACAAACGCCCTCAAAACACGCAATGATGAGAGGGGGAAGCTTGTCAATTATGTCGATTTGCAAATGGTGGGGGATTATCAAAGCAAGAGCGAACACAAATATGAAGCCATAGTACAAAAATATGCACATAAATATAATGTCCCCCCTGCCCTTGTGCTAGGCATTATCCAAACAGAATCTAACTTCAATCCCTATGCAGTGAGTGGTGCACCAGCCTATGGACTTATGCAAATCGTCCCTAGCACAGCGGGAGCGGACGCGTATGAGCTTATCAATGGCAAAAAAGGTATGCCTACAAAAGAAATGCTTTTTGACCCAGAGACAAATATTCATTACGGCGTGGCTTACCTAAGCATACTTTTTAATCGCTATTTGCCTGATGTGAAAAATAAGCAAAGTCAAGAATACTGCGTGATTGCCGCTTACAATGCGGGGGCTGGAAGTGTGCTAAGGACATTCCATAATGACAAAGCACAGGCATTTGCGCGTATCAACGCCCTTAGTCCCACAAAGGTGTATGATACACTTCATTCTAAGCACCCATCTAGCGAGGCAAGACGCTACCTTCTTAAAGTTACTACCTATAAGAAAAATTACGAGCATCTCAAATAATGCGATTAGTTGAATTTTATTCCGAGCAAAAAGCGTGTAGTTATATCGATTCTAAAAAGAGCATATTCCGCTATTTCCATATCCAAAATGTAACGCCTAGCTTTTATTATGGGCTGCTAGAGCGAGGTTGGCGGCGGTTTGGGAATTATTTTTTCACCCCGATGTGTGAGGGCTGCACGGATTGCATTTCTATCCGCACACTTATTGATGATTTTACATTTAGCAAGAATCATAAGAGAGTGCTAAAAAAGGCTCAAAATATCGATATATACATACAAAAGCCCACTATCTCACAAGCCCATATAGAGCTTTATAATCGCTATCATCAATCTATGCGGGATAAAAAAGGTTGGGAATACTCCCCCGTAACGCCTGAATCTTATATGGATATGTTTGTCGATGGGCATCAGGATTTTGGCTATGAGATGCTGTATTTTATGGATTCTCAACTTATTGGCGTGGGGCTAGTCGATGTGGTTTTTGATAGCATTACAGCGGTGTATTTCTACTATGACCATCGCTTTGCTACTTACAGCTTAGGCACACTCAATATTTTAAAGCAAATTCAAATCGCTAAGGAAAATGGCTTAAGATACTTCTACCCGGGCTATTGGATAAAGGATCATTATTGTATGGGCTATAAGGAGCGATTCACCCCCTTTGAAGTGCTAAAAAATATCCCCGATGTCTTTGAAATCCCCCTTTGGGAGATGTATGAGGGTTTAAAGGAGAAATAATGCAATTTTTAAGTGAATACCTTAGTCAAATACAAAGTATTTCACCACAGAATAAAGAGCATACCTACCGCACTGCTTTAGAAAACCTTTTTGGCATCTTAAGGGATAATCTCGCTATACATAACAAAGCCTTACAATCCCTCCATATCAAACACGAGCCAAACAACGACAAAGAGGGCAGAGGCGCACCTGATTTTCTTATCCAAAATCAAGGCTTGATAATTGGCTATATTGAAAACAAGCGCGTGAATGCAGATTTAGATTCTGTGGCACAAAGCCCACAGATTGAAAAATATCTGCGACTTAGCGATAATCTAATGCTTACGGATTATTTGCGATTTTGCTTCGTGCGTAAAAATGATAAAGGCAAAGTGCATATCGTGCAGGAATATAGAATCTGCGATTTAAGCCAACTTAAAGCCACCCTTAAAAACAGAGCACTTTTAGAATCCAAAGAAAAAGAATTGACCGAGCTTTTCAAACTCTTTTTTACTCACAGCCCAAAGCCTATTATCACTGCACAAGAGTTTGCTAACGCTCTTGCTCAACGCACACAGATTCTAAAAAATTCTTTAATAGAGGCGCAAGAAAACACGCATATTACAAGCCTTTATGAAACTTTTAAAGAGCAGCTTTACAAAGAGTTAAATTTCACAGAGTTTGCCGATAGCCTCGCACAAACGCTCACTTATAGCCTTTTTCTTGCAAGGCTAAATAATACGAGTGGCAAGGAGATTGATTTGTATAATGCCAAAGCCTTTATCCCTAAGTCTTTTCCGCTTATTCGTGCGATGAGTGGATTTTTAGACAATTTAGAGGATTTAAATTCTATCAAATGGCTTATAGAGGAGATTTTGTATATTATCAATCATATTGATATTATAAGCATTATAAAAGAGCTAAACAAAGTAAGCGAAAAAGACTTGTTAGAGCATTACACCACGCAATTTACACATAAAGACCCTTATTTGCACTTTTATGAGACTTTTCTTTCTCAATACGACCCTAGATTGCGTGAGATTCGCGGTGTGTATTACACTCCTGCAAGTGTTGTGAGCTTTATTGTTAATGCCATAGATTCTACACTTAAAAAAGATTTTGCCTTGAAAAATGGCTTAGGTGCGAGTTTGGAGAATGGCAATATCACGCTTTTAGATTTTGCCACAGGGACAGGGACATTTTTGCTTGAAGCTTTCCGCAAAACCTTAGAATCCACACCTAAAGATAGCGCAAGATATGAGCCTAAAAAGCTATTAAAGCAATTCTTTGGCTTTGAGTTTCTCATTGCTCCTTATACAATCGCACATTTAAAGCTTTCCCAAAGTTTCAAAGAGGAGTTTAACGCGCCTTTGCAAGAAAATGAATCACTCAATATCCGCCTGACAAACACACTTTATTCCAACAAAGAAAAAGATGAGGCAAATAAGCAAAGCAATCTTTTTGCGGGAATGATGGAGTTAGCGCAGGAGTTTAAAGAAGCGCAAAGAATCAAAGAAAATGCGATTTTGATTATCACAGGCAATCCGCCTTATAGTGGGGCAAGTGCCAACAAAGGCTTATTTGAAGATAATGTGCGTATCACTTATGGTTTAGAGCCAAGCGAGGCGCATTTAACCGAAAAAGAGAGTGAAGCAATCAACTTTTATCTGCAAAATCCCAAAAAAGATGCAAATCAAAAATCTACCTTTAAAACCATTCTGCAAAAGAAAAAACTCAAAAACGAGAAAAATCCCAAATGGCTACTTGATGATTATGTGAAGTTTATCTGCTTCGCGGAATCTAAAATCAAAGCCCAAAATAGCGGAATCTTTGCCTTTATCTCCAACAATAGCTTTTTAGATAATCCCACCTTTCGCGGTATGCGCTATCATCTGCTAAAAACCTTTGATACAATCTATATCCTAGATTTGCACGGCAATGCGAGAAAAAAGGAAGCCACACCCGATGGAAGCAAAGATGAAAATGTCTTTGATATTATGCAAGGCGTAAGCATTAATATCTTTGTGAAAAATAGAAATTCGTCTCTTACGCAATCTTTAAATGATTGCGGCGGCTCGGCTCGGTCATTTATGCCTGATAAACTCCCATCGCCTCACCTTGCAAAACATTCAAATCTTACGCAAGATACTAGAATTTCTCGTTCTCAACACAGCGAAGATTCCAATGAAAAACCTCAAAAACTCGCTCAAATTCACCACTATGATTTATATGGCAAAAGAAGCGATAAAACAAACTTTTTGTATGAAAATACCTTGGATTCTATTGCTTGGGCTACATTGCAGCCTAAAGCTCCCTTTTATCTTTTTATCCCACAAAATGAGGATTTAAGGGCAGAGTATGATAAGGGCTTTAGCGTCAAGGATATTTTTAAGGTTTCAAGCGTGGGGGTAGTAACAGGTAAAGATTCTGTATTGATTGCCTCTAATGAAAAACAATTAGAACAACAAGTAAAAGACTTTTATAATGAATTTGATTTAAAATTTGTCAAAAATATAGCTTATCGCCCTTTTGATTTAATGAAAGTTTATTATGATACTTCCAAAGTTACACGCCCTAGATTTGAAATAATGCAGCATTTTTTGCAAAATGATAATGTAGGGCTTATTTATAAAAGAGGTTTTCCAAACACACAAAGCGGACAAGGTTTTGCAACAGATTCAATAATTGATTTTAGAAGTTGGTCTTGTTCGGGTATGCAAGGAGGAGATTACATCTCACCTCTTTACCTTAAAAATACAGAATCTAGTAAAGATAAAAGCCCCAAAAAGAACAAAAAAGATTCACAAGAAAATGCAGATTCTAAGCAAGGACAATGGGTAGAAAATTTCACTCCTGAATTTAGAAACTTCATTGATACCAAATACAACGAACATTTCGCGCCAGAGCAGATTTTAGGCTATATCTATGCGGTGCTATTCCATAAAGATTATAGAGAAAAATACATTGATTTTCTTAAAATTGACTTCCCAAAGATTCCCTTTGTGGAATCTAAAGAAAAATTTTTAACCTTAAGTGCGTTAGGACAAGAGCTTATGCTTACGCATTTAATGCAAGATTCGCAACAAGAGAGAGAGAGAGAGAGAGAGAGAGAGAGAGAGAGAACAGAAATGATGAGAATGACTTGCAATATTGGGTTAGTAGCTTGCAGACAAGTGGTAAGCAAAGAATTTACACACAGCTTCATAGCACACACGATAATGGAAATGTGCTATATCTCAAACAAAACAAAAGAGGGCAACTACCTCTTTCCTCTCTATCTCTACCAAAAGGCGTAAATATGGGATTAGTCTGTGATAGAGGGTGCAAGTTGCAAGAGATTAATAATATTTTCATCACACAAAACATTATTGATTTGCATTTGGTGGGTAGTGGGAGCTATGTTTTTCCGCTTTATATAAATGAAAGGGTAAGAAATGAGTGAGCAAATCGGCGAAGCCAAATATAAAGATACAAAAAATAAAAATCTCAAAATTGAAAAAATCGCCTATGACGCCGAAGTGCAAAAGCTTTTTGTGAATGAAAACTTGCACTTTTGCGGAGTGAGCGAGGCGGTTTGGGAATATAAAATCGGTGGCTACCAAGTCTTAGATAAATATCTCAAATCCCACAAAGGCGAAGAGATAGATTATAAGCATTTTAGCAATATCATAAAGACTTTACATAAAAGTTTGGAGATAGAATCTTGCATTGCAAATATAAAATTAGTATGATAATAAATGATTAAAGAACTACCAAAGAAGCAAAAGGAACTCAAATGACTTTGATTTTAGAAAATGTCGATAAGAAATTTAAAAAATCTGTGGAAGCCTTTGCGAAAGCGATTAATGCAAAGTGTAAGGAAAGCCAAGATTCTAGCAAGTCTCACAAAAAGCCAAGCAAAAGGCTTCTAAAAGCCATAGAGGAAGTGCGAAATGGGGAAGTAGAGGTGTTTGAGGATTTTGAGAGTTTTAAAGCGGATTTGATGAAATGAAGTATCTTATAGAGCGGAGCAGGAGCTTTAAAAAATCTTTTAAGAAGCTTAACACAGGAGAACAAGAGCTTGTTTTGAAAATCATTCACAGACTTGCCAATGATAAGCCTTTAGAGCAAAAGCACAAAGACCACGCGCTTAAAGGCGAGTATATAGGCTTTAGAGAATGCCACATCAAGCCCGATTTACTTTTAATCTACCAAAAAGATAAACATATTTTAATCCTCACTTGTATCGATGTAGGCTCACATAGTGAGTTATTTTAAGTGATGATAATTACAAAGATTTCTCTTAAATATAGAGCTACAATATTTGCCTACAAAAAGCATAACTACTAAGATTCTAAAATAGGAAGCAAGATGAAGCACGTACTACAAGGGATTTATGGCATTTCAAATGAAGCCCTTACTCCCTATGAGATTCTCTCTCAATGTTTAGAATCTGCCCTCAAAGGCGGGATAAAAATATTTCAACTCCGCGATAAAAGCCATAGCGATGAGTGGCTCTATGAGAGAGCAAAGCCGCTTATGGAGCTGTGTGAAAAATATAACGCGCTATTTGTGATAAATGATAGACTAAATCTCGCCTTAAAGCTCAATGCCCCTGCCCTACATTTAGGCAAGGACGATGGGGCGATTCAAAATGCGCGGGAGCGATTTAAAGGGATTTTGGGTGCTTCAAGCTATGGAGATTTGCAAAGGGCAAAAGATTTAGAATCTTTGGGTGTGGATTATGTCGCCTTTGGGGCGTTTTTTGCCTCTCCTACGAAGCCAAATGCCCCGCTTGCGCCTTTAGAAATTCTAGAAACTGCTAAAGCGAGTTTAAACACTCCTATTTGCGCTATTGGGGGGATTAGCACTCATAACATACATTTGCTAAAAAATACCGATATGTGCGCAGTTATAAGCTCTCTATGGGAAAAAGATGATACAAATAAATCCCCCCGCACCTCAATTTTTGAAAATATATATCAAAATGCCTCTACCCTCACTTCTAGATTTCAAATCTAAATTTTATAAAAACTTAAAAATGTGCAATTTGTGGAGTTAAGATGAAACAATAAAATGGAATGAGATTTGTGCGATACAATAAACACCTTTTTTGGACAAAATGATTAGCAAAAGGCATAAGCTTCAAAAATATGCGTAATCCCTCTTTAAAATCCAAGCTACACAAGACTTAAAAAGCAAAGGAGATTTTGAGCTTATAACTCTTTTTTATTTAAATAAAGCATCATATATCGGCTCTGTTCTTCCCGGCATAAATATAAAATTTTTAACTCGATAGAAACAAATCACAAAAGCATTCTGTCTATACTCTCAAATTTTCCCAAAATACTTAGTATTAAGTATTTTTTAAAGGTTTAGAAACTATATTAATCCATTTCAAAGGAGGCATTATGTTTCAAAAAATCCTTATTGCCAATCGTGGTGAAATCGCCGTCCGTATCATTCGCGCGTGTAGAGATTTACATATCAAAAGTGTAGCTATATATGCACGTGCTGATAGAGATTGTCTACACGTTAAAATGGCTGATGAATCTTATGAAATCAGCGATGACCCGCTTAAGGGTTATCTTGACGCGGACTTGATTGTAGAGACAGCTCTGCGAGCGGAGGTTGATGCGATTCACCCCGGTTATGGATTTTTAAGTGAGAATGCCGCCTTTGCCAAAAAGGTGCAAGAAGCGGGAATTGTGTGGATTGGACCAGATTCACAAACGATTGCCAAAATGGGCGATAAAAACGCTGCTAGGGAAATTATGCAAAAGAATGGAATCCCTATCGTGCCGGGCACTCAACCACTCAATCAATACCCCACAAGAGAAATTGCTAAATTCGCACAAAAAATCGGCTATCCTGTGATACTCAAGGCAAGTAGTGGCGGTGGTGGACGTGGCATACGCGTGGTGGAGAGACAAGAGGACTTAATAGAGGCTTTTGATGCGTGTAAGCGCGAGGCGATGGCATTTTTCAAAAATGATGATGTCTTTATGGAAAAATATGTTGTAAATCCCCGCCATATTGAGTTTCAAATCCTTGCGGACAATTATGGCAATGTGATACATCTCTTAGAGCGGGATTGCTCGATACAAAGACGTCACCAAAAGCTTATAGAAATCGCCCCTAGCCCCCTTATCAGTGAGGATTTGCGACGTAGAATGGGGGCTACTGCTGTGGCTGCGGCAAAAGCAGCGGGTTATACCAATGCGGGGACGGTGGAATTTCTACTTGATGAGAATAACAACTTTTATTTTATGGAGATGAATACCCGTATTCAAGTTGAACACGGTGTTACAGAAGAAATTACCGGCTATGATCTCATAGGACGACAGATTCGTATCGCACAAGGCGAGATTTTAGATTTAACACAGCACGATATACACGCACAAGGCTTTGCTATTGAGGCACGTATCAATGCTGAAGATGTGGCAAATGACTTTGTGCCAAATCCGGGCAAAATCACTACTTATTATCCCGCACTTGGACCATTTGTGCGCGTGGATAGCTGCATTTATAAAGATTATGTGATACCGTCATTTTATGATTCTATGGTAGCAAAGCTCATAGTGAGGGCTTCTAGTTACAATCTCGCTGTGAATAAACTCGCCCGTGCCTTAGATGAATTCACCATTAAAGGCGTAAAGACGACTATTCCTTTTCTTATCAATATTTGCAATGATAAAGACTTTAGGCGCGGGTATTTTGATACCTCATATATCGAAAATAAGATTGATGAACTAATGCCCACACCACAATCTAAGCCCGAAGATGATATGGTAAGCGTGATTGTGGCAGCATTGAGTGCACGTTATGGAGCATAAATGAAAAATATTTATCAAAGCACCGCTTTTTTAGACAAAAGGGCTTGTGAGAAATATCAACTCTCCCCTGAAATTTTAATGGAAAATGCCGCTTGTGCGTTAGAAACACTCATTGGCACACTCACACACAAAGGCAGTGTGATTACGATTCTATGTGGTAGTGGCGATAATGGAGGCGATGGCTATGCTCTTGCGAGACGTTTGAGTGGAGATTATGCTGTGCGGATTATGCAGCTCAAAGAGCCTAAATCGCCCATGTGTCAGCAAGCTTACGAACGCGCAATGCAATGTGATGTGAAGTTTATTAAAAAAATTTTACCTTGCGATGTAATGGTGGATTGCGTCGTGGGAAGCGGCTTAAAGGGGAATTTAGAATCTAGTCTAAGTGATGTGCTAAAAAACGCCCAAAAAGCCGCACGTATCAATATTGCCTGTGATATCCCTAGTGGGCTTAATGAATCAAATGATGGCTTTGTTTTCAAGGCACATCACACGATGTGTATGGGTGCTATTAGCCTTGTGTGCTTAAGTGATAAGGCAAAGGACTTTATAGGCACATTGCATATTGGCAAACTCGGCTTGAGTGAGAGTCATTATCAAGTAAGTTCTAATATCAAAATGCTTGAATCTTGCGATTTATCCCTGCCCCAACGCACACAGGAGAATACCCACAAAGGCGACTTTGGGCATTTGGCTGTGTTTGCAGGAGAAAAATGCGGAGCAGCGATTATGAGCGCACAAAGCGCATTATCATTTGGTGCGGGACTAGTGAGTATTATTAGCGATGAAAATATCACTATTCCTAGCGAAATAATGCAGGAGCATACCTTGCCACAAAAAAGCACAGCCCTTGCCTTAGGTATGGGGCTTGGCGTTGAAAAAAGTGCGGAGATTCTAAAAGATTTATGTGAATCCAGCCTCTCTTGTGTGCTTGATGCTGATGTGTTCCACACACCAATGATAAAAACATTCCTTGATGAATCCCTCAAGCAGCAGCGACTTGACTTCATACGAGAGATTATCCTTACCCCTCACCCCAAGGAATTTGCCTCATTACTCCAAATATGCGACTTAGGAGCATACACCCCACAGAAAAAGCTAGATTTAATGCTTCATTTTACACAAAAGTATCCACACACCACGCTTGTACTAAAGGGTGCAAATGTATTCATCGCTAAGGCACAAGAAGTTTATATCAATCCTCTAGGGAGTAATGCCCTTGCTAAAGGTGGTAGCGGCGATGTTTTGAGCGGACTTATAGGTGCGCTTCTAGCACAGGGCTATGACGCCCTGCATTCTGCTATTCAAGGCTCACTCGCTCATACACTCGCAGCAAAAGCAGCACTAAAGCATATCGCCTCTTACGCGCTCACGCCTCACACACTTATAGAATCTATTCGCACTCTACACATTTCACAAAGGATAAAATAATGAATGATACATTTTCCATAGGCTCATACAACTTCACTTCACGCCTGATTGTAGGCAGTGGCAAATATAAAGACTTTGCTGCTACAAAGGAAGCGACTTTAGCAAGTGGCGCAGAAATCATCACCGTTGCCGTGCGACGCGTGAATATTATGGACAACAAAAGTGAGAATCTGCTCGAAACTTTTAAGGATACCACGATTCAGTTTTTACCAAACTCCGCTGGTTGCGTCAATGCAAAAGAAGCAATCACACTCTTTCGTCTTGTGAGAGAAGCCACAGGCATTAGCTTTATTAAACTTGAAATTATCGGTGATACAGAAAAAACGCTTTACCCTGATGTAATGGAGACTTTAGAGGCGACAAAGATTCTAGCAAAAGAGGGATTTTGCGTCCTTGCTTATACAAACGATGACCCCATTATGGCAAAACGATTACAAGATGCTGGAGCAGCGGCTGTAATGCCCCTTGCTGCACCCATTGGAAGCGGACTTGGGATTCAAAATCGCTATAATATTAGCTTCATCAAGGAGGCTATTAGTGTCCCGCTGATTGTCGATGCGGGTGTGGGCTGTGCGAGTGATGCAAGTATCGCTATGGAGCTAGGGGCTGATGGAGTTTTGACAAATACTGCCATAGCTCAAGCGCAAAATCCAGTAGCTATGGCTGAAGCGATGAAATATGCGGTAAAAGCCGGACGCTTAAGCTATCTAGCCGGACGCATACCGCGTAAGCCCTATGCGAGTGCGAGCTCGCCCATTGAAGGTAAAGCACAACTTGTTTAGATTCTAGGTTGAATATGAAAATAAAACTACACAGATTCTATACCTATTTGCATTATAGTAATAAGAGTAGCTATGAAAGATAGAATCTTCACAAAAGATATTGGTAAGCAATTTGAGTTTGATGCCCAAGTGGCAAGTGTCTTTGATGATATGTTAGAGCGTTCAATCCCTCACTACAAGGAAGTGCTAGGGTTGATTGTGGATTTTTGCGCTATGAATCTTAAGACAGAAAATGCGCTTATCTATGATTTAGGAAGCTCCACAGGCACGACACTTCTAGCCCTTTATCAAGCTCTGCCCTCCTCTACACACTTTATAGGGATTGATAACTCTCAAGCTATGATTGATAAAGCCACACTCAAGGCAAAGGCGTATGGAGCAAATATCACATTTTTATGCGAAGATGTTTTTAGTTATCAATTTTTGCCCTCACATATTATTATCGCAAATTATATCTTGCAGTTTATCCGCCCTATCCAGCGACAGACACTTTTGCAAAAAATCTATGATAGCCTTGCAGATGATGGGGTTTTGATGATAAGTGAAAAGATGAGTTCTCCACATAGAATCCTTGATAAGCAAATGATAGAGCGATATATGCGCTATAAGATGGAGCAAGGCTACACGCAAAGTGAGATTAGCAAGAAGCGAGAAGCCCTAGAAAATGTGCTCATCCCCTTTAGCCTAGCAGAAAATATAACTATGCTTAAAAATGTAGGATTTAGCGGCGTGGAAGTGCTATTTAAGTGGGTGAATTTTGGCACTTTGATTGCTAAAAAATAATATAAAAACGATGGTTTTATTTGATGTTTTAGCATCTCAAAAAAATATTTTTATCTTAATGTATGATTTCTTTTTCTACACCACGAGAGCCAAACGAGAAAGTGGGTAGGATTATTTTAATAAAACCCATACCAAATTGGCTTCATTATATGAGTCTTTTATAAAATCTATTATATTTCAATAAAAAAAAGGGGGGGGGTGCAATGGAAGCGGTAGATCAAACAAATGAAATGGAAGCTAAGCTATATGCAAAGTTTGAGTCTATATGCCGCAAGATTCCCTATCCGCAGAATACAAGCTATAGAGATATGAATGAGCAGGAAAGAAAGGCATATAAACAAATATACTAAGTTTTAGTGCTACAAGAATGAGACATTTTGCAGGAATGATATACGAGCTGATTAAAAAATCATTGTAGAACACATATAGCCAAACTTGATAAAAAGTCTTATTCACAGGGCAAAGCATTAGGATTTTTACTCGATGATATAAAGCTACGCCATATGCCCTCTTCTTATCATACATATCCGCTGCGCTGATAATACTAATGAACCTATACCTTAAAAAAACTAAAGACAGCCGTAAGATATACGAGTGCTGTAAGAACTAAGCATTCTATCAAAAAGACACAAAATGGGTTTAGAATCGCTATTATGTATACTATGCCAAAAACACGATATCCATCCTACGCTATACACGCCCTTACAGAAATCAAACGCACTCAAAAATTAGAGCAATCTCACGCACACAGAAACAAAAAAACATAAAAGCTGTATAAATGGTTTTACAAACCATCTCTCAAGCACTTTTTGATCTAACTTTTAGGTAAGCATATCGCTTTATCCCCTGCTATCTCCTTTTTCTACTCGTGGCGCAGAGCGTCAATAGGATTAAGCCTTGAAGCGCGTTTAGCCGGTAGATAGCCAAAAAGCACTCCAATAAATGCGGAAAACACAAAGGCAATAATGGCTGTGGGTATATCAAAAATAAAGGGAATCCCCATATACTTACTCAACGCAAAAGAGGCAAAAAACGCCCATAAGATTCCCAATAAGCCCCCAAGTGAGCTTAATGTAATGGCTTCTATCAAAAACTGCATAAGCACTTCGCTTTGCAATGCTCCAATCGCCATACGTGTGCCTATCTCTCTAGTGCGTTCGGTAACAGATACAAGCATAATATTCATAATCCCAATGCCCCCTACGATAAGACTTACGCCCGCAATAAGCCCTAAAAGCGCAGTGAGCGTTTTAGTAGTGGAAGTAAGCGTCTCTGCGATTTGTTTAGTATCCATAATTTCAAAAGAATCTCTATCGCCCGGGCGGACATTACGCACTTGACGCAATATCCTTGTCAAAGCCGGGACTACTTCATCTGAATCTACACCATCTTTAGCACGAAGCATAAGGCGATTCACATAAAAAAGCGTATTAGCCCCCACCACAGAGCGTAAAAATGCTTTCATAGGCAGTAGCACCACATCATCTTGGTCATTACCCATACCGCCCTGCCCTTTAGATTCTAACACACCGATACATTCACACACGATATTATTTAAGCGGATTTTCTGCCCTAAGGGATTTTTCTGTCCAAACAAATTTTTTAACACAGATTCACCAATCATACAGACATTACTACCCACGCGATATTCATTATCTTCAAAACCTCTCCCCATACTCGTATCCCATTGCGTTACGTCAAAAAACGCCGCATTCACACCTTGCACTTGTGTTGTTGTATTTTGGGATTGATATTGCAGCATTACGGAGCTTTGTGCGATTGGAGCGAGGGCTTCAATATACTCTTGTGAAAGCGTTTGCACACTTTGAGCTTCCTGCATACTGAAATTACGGCGGAGATTCACACCGCTTGGATTCATCACACGTGCAGGAAAAACAAGCAAAAGATTGCTTCCTAAGGAGGAGATTCTATCGCTTATCATTTTTGTAGTGCCATTCCCTAAGCTAATCATCACTACCACTGCACCCACACCAATAATCACGCCAAGCATTGTAAGGAAAGCCCGTAAAAAGTTGCGCTGAATCTGTCGCAGGGCTAACGCAAAGGCATTGAGTATCATTGCGCTTCTCCCATATCATACTTAGAATCACTCAGCAATCGCCCATCTAAAAAATGCAATTCCCTGCTTGCATATTTTGCCATATCCGGCTCGTGCGTTACCATAAGGATAGTAATACCCAAAGTTTGATTAAGACTTTTAAGAATCTCCATAATCTCTACACTTCGCTTTGTATCAAGATTCCCCGTTGGCTCATCAGCAAGGAGAAAAAGTGGCTCTGAAGCAATCGCTCGTGCGATAGCCACACGTTGCTGCTGTCCGCCGCTTAGTTTAGCACTCGTATGCGAAGCCCATTCCTTAAGCCCTACTTTATCAAGCGCGTTTAAAGCAATTTCCTCCCGCTCTGCCTTTTTGACACCTCGATACATAAGGGGTAATTCAACATTTTCAAGTGCTGTTGTCCGCGCTAAGAGATTGAATCCTTGAAAGATAAAGCCAATATAGTTGCGGCGTAAAAGAGCGCGTTCATTCTGCGTTAATCTAAACACATCAACATCGCAAAATAAATATTCCCCGCTCGTGCCTACATCAAGTGTGCCAAGGATATTAGCAAGGCTTGATTTACCCGAGCCACTAGGTCCCATCAATGCGACAAACTCGCCCTTATCAATTTGCAAATCTACACCCTTAAGTGCCTCAAATGCACCCTCGCCTTTACCATAAGTCTTGCGCACATCTTTTAAGACAATAAAATCTTGAATTTTTTCCTGCATATTGCCCTCTTATTGCACTTTTACGCCGGTGATAATGAATGTATTTTCATCAATGTCACTTAAAATCTGCACAAAACTCCCATCGCTAATGCCTACCTCAACATTTACAGATTCTGGCTTGCCATTTTTAAGAATCCATAATGTCCCACTTTTACCTCGCTGCTGTTTTTGCTTAGGAGCGCTTGTCTGTGCCCTAGGGGGACGTGGTGGGGTAAACATAGAACCTAGAGCCGATTTACCTTTTTGTGCTCCTGCCTTTTGAAGCGATTTGTTTAAGTCAAAATAAAGCGCTGCACTTGGCACAAGCAGGGCATTATCCGCTTTAGCAATAATAATATCAGCTGTGGCACTCATATCCGGACGCAAAAGGAGATTTTTATTATCCACTTCGATTTTTGCCCGATAGGTGATAATCGAGCTACTTGAGCCCGTGCTAGAGCTTGAACTTGAGCTGGAGCTACTGCCATCACCTGAACCAAAATTCACGCGATTAACTTTTGCGTGAAAATTTCTATCTGGATAGGCATCAACGGTGAAAATAACTTCTTGTCCTTCTTTGACTTTGCCAATATCAGCTTCCGAGATACTTGCATAAAGTATCATTTCCTCCAAGTTTTCTGCTACTTTAAATAAAGTAGGTGCTTGGAAGCTCGCTGCCACACTCTGCCCTACTTCCACGCTACGACTAAGCACAATACCATCAACAGGCGAGATAATTTCGGAGTTTTTCAGATCAATCTTAGCGCTCTCAATGCTTGTTTGAATCTCATTAATCGAGGCTTTTTTAATATCTACATCAGCGCGTGCTGAAGTGTAGCTTGTCTTCGCTGCTTGTAGCTCAAGCAAAGAGGGTGAAGCCCCACCTGTAGCGTCATAAAGCTCTTTTAGTCTATCATAATTCCACTTTCTATCAACCAAAGTCTGCTCACTTGCCTTAAGATTAGCCTGTGCGGATTTGAGCTGTGCTTCATATCGAGCAATGTTTTGATTAATCGTTTCAGGGTTAATCCGTGCTAAAACTTGCCCTTCTTTTACTTCATCATTTTCTTCGGCAAGCACTTCAAGCACAAGCCCTGAAATCACACTCCCTATTTCAATTTCATTGAGTGGAGAGAGTGAGCCAGAGGCGGAGATAGTCGATTTTATATCTCCACGTGTAGCTTGAGTAGTATCATATATAATATGTGTGCTAAAAATCTTATATATAGCCACAATACACACAATCACGGCTATGATAATACTGCTTACAATAACCCACGCAAGAGGAGTGAGCTTCTTATGTGTTTTTTTATTACGTAAAGCTTGATATAGATTCATTGCTGCTCCCTTGTGATAGTATCCTCTTTGGTATCATCAATGCTTGAAAGTGCGAGATTACCCCCGAGTGCTTTAAAAAGTGTGATAACAGATAAGACTTCATTCGTTTTTGCACTAAATAGCTGCGTTTGCAGGCTAAAATAGCTATTTTCAAGTCCTAAAAAATCATTCTTATCCAATAAACCACGAGTGCTTTTAGTGCTATTATCTTTATAGGCTTTAAGCCCGATGTCATAAACATCTTGTGTATTTTGTAACTGACGTTTCTTAGATTGGACATCAAAAAGCGCATTTTCTACTTCACCCAAAGCGGTATTGATGCTATTTTGCAATGTATAAAATGCCTCATTACTCAATTCTTTTTGTATAAGATAATTTTGCCTTAAAGAAGTGCGATTAAGTAAAGGAGTAGTAATAGAGTTAGCAATTTGAAAGACAATAGAGCCAACAGAATTACCACTCGTGCTATATAAAATATCCCCTATTGAACCGCTAAGGGAAATAGTAGGCAATCTCGCCGCATTAGCATTTGTCTGCTTATAAAGCTGTGCGTGGAGGGCATAAATATTTGCCTGAATATCAGGACGTGAGAGCAAAACATCACTTGGCATTTTATCGACATAAAATGCCCTAATCTGTGGGAACTCATACTCTTTAGAATCTAAGAAATTAATCTTTTGCTTAAGCTCCTCAAGCGGAATATTTAAAAGTGTAAGCAAGGCATTTTGATTTTGCTCAAAAGTATAAAGCAAAGATTCATAATTATTTTTTTGCGTTCGCGTATTAGCCACAATGCTTTGATAGGCATTAATATCAATCAGCCCTATTCTAAACCTATCGGTATTGATTTGCTCGATCTGCTGAAGATTCTCTAGTGTTGCCTTTGCGATTTTGACAGAATGTGCATTATCTCTTAATGTAAAATAGAGTGTCGCTACTTCAGCAATTAAGCTAATTTGCGCGTATGCGAGATTGCTCTGGGCTTGAAGATATGATTTCTTACTCGATTGGCGCAAGGCATTAAGCTTACCAAATAAATCAAGTTCCCAGCTCATACTCAAACTCGCATTAATAGAATTTGCACCCGGACGCACTATCGTGCTTTGAGAGAGTGTGCGGTTATCGATATAGCTTGAATTAAGCCCTGCATTAATCGTAGGTAGCATACTCGCAGTATTGATTTTCACTTGAGATTTGGCTTGTTTGATACGTGAAATCATTGTAAGGACATTAGTATTTTTTTCTAAAGCAATATGAAGAATCGTATGTAAATCCTTATCATTAACCAAAGCAACAAACTGCTCTAGGCTGAAGGGCTCTTCTTTGTCTTTACTTGTTTTATTTTTTGTAGTATTTTCAGCTTTTACAGAATCTACCCTCTGTGTAGGCTTTTTCAACGATTCAAGATTGCGGAAAGATTCAGGAATATGGGTTTGCTTGGCATTTTCTTCAAGTGTAGGAATCTGTGTGCTACACCCTATGTATATGAATACTAAGACACCCAACAAACATAATCGTTTCAATACTTTTATCCCTCTTTAAAGATTGTGTAATTTTGAAAAATAAGCCGGCATAGTATTAAAACAATGTGAAATTAAAGTGAAATTAATTTTTAATTCTTAAAATCACATAGCTTCAAATACCAAACCTAGAATCTTGGTATCATATCAAAGGTTTTCAATGCTTAAACATCTCACTTGCTTTTTGCTCTGCCTAAACGCTCTTTTTATAATGAGTGCTTGCTCACATCATAGTGATTTACAAACCTTTAATGAATACTATTATAGCGGACAAGACATAAAAGCTTATGAATATGCCAAATCAAAAACAGGTAAAAATGGAGATGTGCTATGGAATCTACAAGCGGGTATGAGTGGCTTTAGCACACAGACAAAGGAAAACTTGATGCTGTTAGAACAAGGTGAAATGCTCTTTAGCAAGTATGAAGCCGAGGGTTTAATGGGTGGAATATTTGGCAATATCGGTGCAATGCTTGTGAATGAAAATGTAAAAAATTATAGAGGCAATATTTATGAGGGTGTAATGTTTAATTACTACAAAGCCCTTAATGCTATGGCTCAAGGTAATTATGGTAAAGCTCGTGTGGAGTTTAACCGCGCTAATGATAGACAAAGACGTGCTAAAGATTATTTTAGAAAAGATATTCAAAAAGCGCTTGAAGAAGAAAATAAACAAAATGCTCAAAATTCTACGTTAAGACAGATTGATACACATAATTCAAGCAGAGCCATTTCTCCCATATTAGAGCAACAATATAGCAATCTCAAGGCTTTTCAAGCCTATGAAGGATTTATCAACCCTGCAGTAAGCTATGTATCGGCTTTATTCTTTATGAGTGAGGGGGACTATGCCAAAGCAATGGATTTATATAAAGAATCCTATGGTATTACTAAGGCTAAAGTGATTGATGAAGATTTGAAAGTGCTCCAAAGGCGCAAGAGCGGTCGCATAAAGCAAACATACACATGGCTTATTATCGAAGATGGACGAAGTGCTATGAAATATGATACATCGCTCAATCTCCCATCTTTTTATGTAAGTAGCGAGATTTTACACATAGGAGTATCCATACCTACGCTTGTAGAGGGAAAAGCTACATCGAGTAACTATCAGGCTCAAAGTTATAGTGGAGAGACTTTCCAAGCTTACGAAATAAGCGATATGGATAAAGTGATTGCTAATGAATTTCAAAAGCAGCTGCCTTTTATCCTCACACGTGCTATTACATCAGCTATTCTTAAAGCCACCACACAAGCTGCTTTGAGTGATCAGCTAGGCACACTTGGGGCACTTGCAGGGGCAATCTATTCAGCCGGAACTACCAATGCTGATATACGTATAAGCACAGCCTTACCCAAACGTATCCTTGCTATGCAGATTCCTAACGATATAGGCAATTTCACACTCAAAGCCGATAGTCGCCCTTTATTTCATATTCATTTTGAATGTATTGAAAATAACAATTCTCCACAAAATGAATCAAAAAGCAAAACAAACTTGATATACTTATGTCACAAAAATGATAATATTCTCTACTTAAGACATAAAAGTGTAAATCCATTTTATCGTATTTTAAAAGGAGGCACGTAATGAATAAACACTTACTCTACACTATTGCTCTTAGTATGTTATTTGTGGCTGGTTGTAGCACATCGCCCAAATATATAGATACCGCGGATTCTAAGTCTTATACAAGTATGGGGCTTGATTATCACGATATTGAAAAGGCTGCGGTAGATAGCATGCAGTCTTTGCTCAAGAGTGCGTATGTGCGTAATATTTCCAACACAGGCTCACCAAAAGTATTGATGATTTCAGATGTTATTAATGACACTATGCAAAATATTGATACCGATCAACTTACAAGAAAAATTACACGCGATATGCGTAATAGTGGAAAGTTTGCACTCACTCTTGCAGTAGGAGACAAAAAAGACAAAGGTATTGCTATGGGGAGAAGTGTGCGTGATGATGATGAGTTTGACCAACACACTACGATTGAAAAAGGCACACTCAAAGCCCCTGAATATTCACTATCAGGTAAAATCGTGCAAAAAAATACTAAAATCGGCTCAAAGCAACGCACAGATTATTACTTTCTTCTCACACTTACGAATCTTAAAAACGGATTGGTAGTCTGGGATGACGAAGTCAATATTATTAAAGTTGGCTCAAATTCATCAGTGAGCTGGTAATTTTATTTTATAACAAAGGGATACAATGCAAACACAAGTAAAACATATTTTGGCAGGGAGTATTGCAGCAGTGCTGTTTATTGCAGGTTGCGCTAACAAAGATGACGCATTAGGAGAAGGTGCAAAAAAAATCGATAAAAAAGCGCTTCAAGCTCTTAATATTCAAGGTGCCCCAAATTGGGTTCTTAATGGCGGACAAGGCGATATGAGTGCGGTAGGAATTGCCGATATTGTCAATGGAGATTTAGGCTTTGCCCGCACAGAAGCTTTAGCTCTCGCTCGTGATGAACTTGCTCGTCAAGTAGGCACAAAAATTCAAAGCACCATTAATCGTGCAGCGAACGTAAGTATGGGGGCTTCAACTCAAGATGCGCAAGTGAGCAAAACAAGTGAGCAAATTACAAAACAAACTGTTTCTCAAACATTAAGTGGCGCCAAGCAAACAGATACTTGGATCACCAAAGATGCAACAAAACTTTTTGTTCTCATTAAGCTTAATCCAGAGCTTAAGGCCAAATTGGAAGCAAATGTAAAAAAAGAAATTAATAAAAGCACTCTTCATACGCAAGCCAAGCAAGACGCAATTAATGCCGTTAGTGCAACCTTATCTACTGCTGAATAGTGGCACTAAAATAGAATGCTATCACTGCGTTTTGTATGCTTAATTGCATTTATTTGCATATATGGAGGCTGTTGGGCTTCCCCATCTAAACCTCCATTGTGGTATGGCAAAAGCACAATAAGCGATCAATCCTTAATCGGTTTTGGGAATGATAAGAATCTTGATTCTGCAAAGGCAAAAGCCTTAAGCGATATTGTTACACAACTCAATGTACAAGTGAGTTCGCAATTTACCTCCACTACCCAAAGGCAAGATTTTCAAACAAGCCATAATGCAAGTAGCGATGTCTATCTTGATAGTGCAAATATCAACCTTAATGATGTGCACTATACAAAGAGTGCATTTGAAAATGGGCAATTTTATATTCAGGCGGAAATTACAAAAAATGCTCTTATCGCACAATTCCAAAAAGAATTTGATGTAGCCTATAATAAGCTTAATCCCGCCAATCTAAAGAAATGTAGGATTCTCTCTATTAAAGACAAAACACGTCTTGCAAAAATACTCAATACGCTACATCTTTATGCAGATTTACTGCAAACATTAGGCAAAAGTAGCAAATCCCTCAGCAGTTTTGAATCTATACTGAACGCAAATACACCCCTTCCTTTAGCACAACTTCTCATTGAAACCAATATGCCAAATGATAAAATCAGCAATGATTTAGCAAAAGAATTAGGGTATTTCTATCGTATCCAAAACAATGCAGCACACACACTCAAGGCAAAAATCCAAATAAGCAATACAAGCAGTGAAAACGCAAAGATAAACATACTCTTTAGTATACTTGATTGTTCTGGCAACCCTATTTTTAACACAAATGTATCTTATGAAGCAATAGACACCAAAGATGCCCTATATGTTGCTTCCCAACGCGTAAGCATACAGCTCTACAAAAAAATACAAGAGTGGATAGAGGAATAAACCAATCTCTAGTTTATAGCTATCCTCTTAGAATCTTCACACAATCTTTAATAGAGGCAATGAGATACTCTATATCTGCTACATTATGGGTATAATGGATACTTACACGTAGCCACATAGGCTTTTTAGCTAATGTACCCTCAGGCATAAGATAGTGCCCATAAGGTCCCGCGCAACTGCACCCTGCACGTGTTTGAATCCCATATTTTTTACTAAGCAGGGCGCATAAATCAAGGGGTGAGATTGAGCCGATATTAAAGCTTACAATACCCAATCGCTCAAGTGATAAATCTCCATAAATGCTTACTGCAGGGATTTTAGCTAATTC
The DNA here is from genome assembly GCF_039555295.1 of Helicobacter mastomyrinus. Lineage (NCBI taxonomy): Bacteria > Pseudomonadati > Campylobacterota > Epsilonproteobacteria > Campylobacterales > Helicobacteraceae > Helicobacter > Helicobacter mastomyrinus. The sequence continues at coordinate 95,364 of NZ_CP145316.1, forward strand.
GTGTAAAAATACCTCTGTAAGAATCTTCTCCCTCCTTGCTATCCAGTCTAACCCCACCTCATTGCGCAGCTGATAGGCTAATGCTGCATAGAGTAAGCCCAATATATGCGGCGTGCCAGCCTCTTCGCGCAATTTTATATCATCAATAAAGCAATGTGTCTCATCATTAGCATATTCCATCACTCCACCACCGCTAAAGCTTGGCGGCAAGGCATTATCAAGCAATGATTTACGTATAGATAAGATTCCACAAGCCCCCACACCACCTAAAAGCTTGTGTGGTGCGAGAAAAGCCGCATCAAAATGAGTAGAATCTACCACCATATAAGGCGAGGAGCTAGCCATATCAAGTGCGATAATCGCTTTATATTCGCGCAAGAGCTTCACACAAGATTCTAAAGGTGTGAAAATCCCTGTAACATTAGAGGCAACATTCAAGCTTGCAATAATCTTTTTATCTTTCAAATCACATAGTATATCTTTAAGATGAGCTACATCGGGCAATCCACGTTTATCAAATGCGATTTTATACACGTGGCAAAGCCCCTCTTTGTAGCTTATTTCATTAGAATGATGTTCAAATCCGCTCATAATAATATGCGGCAGATTTAGCATATTTGTCTGTATATCGTAGTTCTTGAGACGCATAAGTAAGGGTAAAGATGAATAAGTGTGTGAATGAGTAGTGTCTTTTGTCGTTATGGCATTTTCAAGCATAGATTCTAAATGCAGCAAACTGCGCGGTGGCACATAAATACCCATTAGCTCTTGAAATTTCTTAATGCCAAAGCTCGCCCCGCTCCCTCCAGCAATCAACACAAAATCATCACTCAATCCCAAAGCCTCTGCAATGTGCTCCTTTGCTCTCTCATAAATCTCACTCATCAACGCCGCGTGTGAAGCAAAATGTGAATGTGTATTCGCATAATAGGGTAAAATAGATTCTATACGTTTATTAATCGCCCTATATGAAAGCCCTGAAGCCGTGAAATCAAAATAACGCTCTCCATTAGCAAGGAGAGTATTAGCGCGAAGCGTAGAAAGTATATCGCTATCGATATTCAGCAAGGGAGCAAAAAAGCGAGTAATGATTTTCCCATACTTTTGTGATGTGAGCGGCATTATTTTATTCCTTGATAAAAAATGACATTGTTACTTTATGTATCGCTTGAAAGCAAAACAACATTTTGCTTTTCTTAAAAATCCCACAATCTTTGCTAGGAGCGTATTTAAATAACATATAAAAGAAAAAGTAAATTTCAAAAAATAAACAAATGCAGCGTTTAAAAACAATATTTTGGATAACTTTCACTTTACTTTCCTTATTATTTAGGATTTTTATTATACAATTTGAAGCAAACCATTATATAAGGTTTTCGTTTCTATGACAACAACAAATCCACAAAACTAGCAAGGAGAACACAATGAGGGAAGAATACGAGCAGTTTCTTAAAGAGTATAAAGCACATACAGATGAGAGAGCTACGCAAGGTGTGCCACCACTACCGCTAAATATAACGCAAACGCAAAAAGCCATTGATATGTGTAAAGATTCTAGTCTAAATGCCGATCAAAAAGCGTTTGCTAAGGAATTACTTACACATAAAGTGAATCCGGGTGTCGATGCGTCCGCACAGCTTAAGGCGGCATTTCTAGGAGAGATACTCCTTCATAATAAGCAAGATTATGGCTTTACTCCAAGTGAAGCTGTTACTTATCTAGGCACAATGCTTGGGGGCTACAATGTAGCACCACTCATTCAAGGACTTTCCTTGCCAGATACTGCATTAGCTCAAGCCTGTGCGAATGCACTAAAACACACGCTTCTAATTTATGATAATTTTGAAAAAATTGCGGCGCTTAACACCCCGCTTTCAAAAGAAATTATAGAATCTTGGGCAAACGCAGAGTGGTTTAAGAGCAAAGAGGATTTGAACGAAAAAATCAAAGTATGTGTGTTTAAAGTCGATGGAGAAACAAATACCGATGATTTAAGCCCAGCAGGAGATGCTTTCACTCGAAGTGATATTCCACTCCACGCAAAAGCTATGCTCAAAAGTCGCATTGAAAATTTCGAGCAACGTATAGAAACTGCCAAACAAAAAGCAGCGCAAAACAACGCCATAGTAGCATACGTGGGCGATGTGGTCGGCACAGGTAGTAGCCGTAAATCCGCTTGTAACTCGATTATGTGGCATTTTGGCAAGGAAATTCCTTATATTCCCAACAAAAAAAGTGGTGGAATTGTCATAGGGAGCGTAATTGCACCTATTTTCTTTAACACTTGTGAGGATAGCGGGGCATTGCCTATTGTGGCTGATGTGAGCGAGCTCAAAGATGGCGATATTATTGAAATTGATACAAAAAAGGGTGAGATTAGCAAAGATAGCAAAGTTGTGGCTACTTTCAATCTTAATCCCGCAACTATTGCTGATGAAATCCGCTCCGGTGGTAGAATTCCCCTCATTATCGGTAGAGGATTAACCGCGAAAGCACGAGAATACCTTAAACTTGGCAAAAGCGATGTGTTTAAAGAGCCAAAACAACCAGCCCCTAGTAACAAAGGTTATACATTAGCGCAAAAAATGGTAGGACGTGCCTGTGGTGTAGAGGGCGTGCGTCCGGGTAGCTATTGTGAGCCAAAAACCACAACCGTGGGTAGTCAAGATACCACAGGTGCAATGACACGAGATGAAATCAAAGAGCTTGCCGCACTTAGCTTTGGGGCGGATTTTGTATTGCAAAGTTTCTGCCATACTGCCGCTTATCCAAAACCTGCTGATGTGAGCTTACATGCAACTTTACCAAATTTTGTAGCCGAACGCGGTGGCGTGGCATTGCGTCCTAAAGATGGTGTGATACACTCTTGGCTTAATCGTATGTGTTTACCTGACACGGTAGGCACAGGAGGGGATTCTCACACGAGATTCCCTATTGGCATTAGCTTCCCTGCAGGAAGTGGACTTATCGCGTTTGCTGCTGTTACAGGCTCTATGCCCCTTGATATGCCTGAATCTGTGCTTGTGCGCTTTAAAGGTAAGCTCAATCCGGGCATTACATTGCGCGATTTAGTAAATGCTATCCCTTACTATGCGATCAAGCAAGGACTTTTGACCGTTGAAAAAAAGGGTAAAAAAAATATCTTTAGTGGAAAGATTCTAGAAATTGAGGGCTTAGGTGATTTGAAAGTCGAACAAGCTTTTGAACTAAGCGATGCGAGTGCAGAGAGAAGTGCGGCTGCTTGTAGTGTGCGCCTTAACAAAGAGCCAATTATTGAATATCTAAGCTCGAATATCAAGCTTATAGAATCTATGATTGCTAATGGCTACCAAGACGCTAAAACCTTGCAAAGACGAGCAGACAAAATGAAAGAATGGATTGCTAATCCTGTGCTTTTAGAGCCTGATAGCGATGCGGAATATGCGGCGATTATTGAAATTGACCTTGCAGATATTAAAGAACCTATCCTAGCTTGTCCTAATGATCCAGATGATGTAGCCACACTCAGCGAAATCCACGCTAATCCTAAACGTCCAAAAAATATCGATGAAGTATTTATCGGTAGTTGTATGACTAATATTGGGCATTTTAGAGCTTTTGGTGAGATTGTTAAAAATGAAGGGCAAAGTAAAACGCAGATTTGGATTGCCCCTCCTACTAAAATGGACGAAAAAGAGCTTACCAAAGAAGGTTATCTCTCACTCTTTGGTGCAGCAGGTGCGAGGCTAGAAGCTCCCGGCTGCAGCTTGTGTATGGGAAATCAAGCACGTGTAAGAGATAATGCTGTGGTGTTCTCTACTTCCACACGAAACTTTGATAATCGTATGGGTAAAGGCGCACAAGTCTATCTAGGCAGTGCGGAGCTTGGCGGTGTATGTGCGACTTTGGGACGTTTGCCAACCGCACAAGAATACCTTGAAATCGCTCCTAAAAAGATTGAATCTCAAAAAGCAAGTATTTATACTTATCTTAATTTCAATCTTATGCCAGATTTCTCCCTCTAAGCGACTTTATCAAAATGCAGTGGCACTCTCCTAAGTGCCACCTTAGAACTTAAAAATACAAACTATGAGCTTTGTTTTGCTCAACATAGTTTAGCTTATGCTTTATTCTTATCATCACAAAAATCAAATCTCTTGTTCTTCATAGGAAAAATATAAAGAAACTAACACTTATTGCTTGTCTCCATAATTAGAGCAAAATCACCCCATAACCTTGAGCAAATGTTTTACAACCAGCTCCATTTTATCAAAGTTTAAAATCTTAAAAGGCGATTCAATGGGCAACATCAAACAAAATTATAGATTTGATTTAAGAGCTAATTCTTTGGCAAAGGCAATACAGCCTGAAATACTTGTACCTGGGCTAATGTAGGCTTTTATATCTGTATCAAAATGTGCAAATGTGCTTTCTCCTATCGCGATGGCTCTATATTGACTATCCCAACCAAAATTTTTGATAAAGCTATGATAGCTACTTGGTGCGGTGAAAATAATCACGCTATGAGGTGGTGGCTTCAAGGATATATGAAGGTCTAAAGGGATATTTTCATAGGCAATCACTTCTTCAAGTTTGATTCCCTCTGATTGTAAAATAGAATCTAATCCAGAGACAATTTCTTTAGCGCGTAAATATAAAGGATTACGCTCCTTTAATAATGGACAAATCTCTGCTGCAAATGCCTTGCCCTGCGTTTTTTTGCCTACATACTCCACTAATGCCCCACATTCATAGAGTGCCTTTGCACTCACCTCACTTATCACAAAACTTGGAATCTCTATCCAACGCGCAAGGTGAGGATTACAAGAAGCAGATTCTATAAGGGATTTTATCGCATATACTGATGTAAAAATGAGTGCATCAATATATTCTAATGTATGTGTAATTGGCGTAAAGACTATGCGATTTGTAAGGAGGCATTTTACACCCTCCACCTCACGTGTGCCTGTCAGCACCACTTCATATTCATCTAGCATTTATTAATCTATTCTCCGCGCTAGATTCCAAAAATATAGCCCTACCCCACCACTTATGATAAGCATTATCCCCAAAGCGAGGCTAATGAGTGTCGCTAACACTTCAGGAAAAAGTATAAAGAGAATCCCCAGCACAACATAAAGTCCTCCCATAATGATAATACTCATCTTTGTATTCGCACTCACCACATAGCTAACCCTCCACGCGTGTATAAACCACAACACACCCTTAAGAATGAGCCATAACGCAATGAAAAGCGGGATAAAATTTTGCGCAATATCCTCTCCGCCAAAGAGAAGCACCACGCCAAACACGCACGAAACAATCCCATCAAGCAAAATCATCACATATCGCATTTGTATAAAATAAACAATCTCGCCAATACCGCTGAAAAGCATTATAAAGCCTACGAGATAGGCAAGAAATCGCATTGTATCAAGTGGATTTGCGATACATACAACACCCAAGACAACAAGAGAGACACTAAAAGCCAACCATAGCACACGATTAAAACGCATTATAAACTCCTTTCATTAAGTTGTGTATTTTTTGAAATGCTTAGCACTAAGCCGATAGCTATACAGTTTGCAATCAATGAGCTACCTCCATAGCTTAAAAATGGCACGGCTATACCCTTCACAGGCGTGATACCCGAGATACCAAAGGCATTGATAATAAACGAAAAGCCAAGCAAAAGGGCTATACCTACGCAAAAAAGATAATATGTTTTGTTAGCAACACGATTAGCAATACGAAAAAAACGCCAAAGCATATAGCTAAATAGCATTACAATTACAAATAATCCTACAAAACCAAGCTCCTCAGTAATCCCCGCTAAGACAATATCCGTATGCACATCACTTAAAAATCCAAGCTTGATATACCCCTCTCCAAGCCCAGAGCCAAAGAATCCTCCACTTGATATAGCATTTGCTGCGTGGTAGATTTGATAAGGTTCGGGTAAGCCACTTACACGGAGATTTTCTGCCCAGCCTTGAGGTAAAAGGGCTAAGACAGAATCTTGCGCACTCGCCCACCACGACTTCATACGTAAGATTCTATGCGGACTTGTGATAATAGCTACAAATGCCGTGCTAATCGTCCCTAAAAAAATTACTCCAAGCAAACGTAGGCTCCCACCGGCAAAGAGCAACATTACGCCTAGAGTTAACGCTAAGAGTATCACTTGCCCTAAGTCATTTTGTAGTACAGCTATTAACACCACTGCCACAATGAACAATATAAGATAAGGAATAAAAATTTTAATCTCATCTTTAATCGATAAATCCACATCGCTCACAAATTTGCGTGAGAAGCTCCACGCCAAAAAATATACAAAACCAATTTTAAAAAGTTCTGATGGAGCTAAAGAAATAAAAGGTAGCCTTATCCATCGTTTTGCCCCACCAGCAGAGCTTATGAAGCTTTGAGGAAGAAAGTGCATACCGATCATAAGAACAATAGAAAGAATAAAAATAAATAAGCCAATACGTTTGAAATACACATTAGGCTCAAGACGTGAAAGCCACCACATCAGCGCAATACCTATACAAGCCGCAATCAATTGACGCATAAAAAAATGAAAAGATGAATAATTATACAAACTCGTAATATAAACCGCTAGCGAATAAGACATTACCACACCGACACAAATAAGCAAGGTAACTGTATAAAAAAGCCTAGAATCTACCATAAAACTCACTTTTGCTTAATTAAAATGACGATTTTAACAAAATTACTAAAATATTAGCGAAACAAAAACTCTCTACTCATCACAGATTTTTAAAAATTTCCTTCTTACCCGCGCCGTATCAAATACGCCATTTTGTGCCCTTTGATTAAAAGAGTTAAAAATCTCATTAATAAAATTTATATCCAACCCATAATCCTTTAGACTTTGTAAAAATATTTAGGTGTTTTTATATACATTTTATATGACTCTCAATCTTACCTTTGCTGCTTGCGTGCTGCTTGCGCTTCTTGTGTGTGAGTATCATCTAGGCAATCTAAAGCAGAAGCAAAGCTACACGCTAATCTGTGCGGAATTATTAGTGTATAGTGATAGGATAGTTTATCGCGTAAGCAAGAGCGATTTGTGTGTTTAAAAAGGCAAGGGTGGCATAAATACTTGCTAAAACTATCTTTTTACCCAAAGATAGCGAGATAAAATCCTCCACAAGCAAAGCTAGATACTCTACGATAAAATCTAGTCTATCAGGGCTAAATCTCCCTCCTACTAAATTAATGGCTTTAAGCGTCCAGATATTCTCTCTTGGTATATGGGAATTAAAGTCAGCACAGGCTTGCCACACAGACATACAAAAAAACACTTGAGAAACCCGAAATCATCAAGTCCGCCTTTTTAAAGGTATAAAATAGATGTGCCAATATCCCAAATTACATTTGATACTTCTTTAAGCAGTTTTGTAAATAGGCGATATTTCTGGATTTCCGCCTCTCTTATAAAGCTTTGAGGGCGAGGGTGGATAATGATATTTTATAAGGGCATTTTGCAAGAAATTCTAAAAAATATAAGCCCTAGCTTTGTAAGGAACATCTTCTTATGTCAAGAGGGCGAAATAAGTATGGTAGGGGCATTAGGATTATACAAAGTAATGGGCGAATCTTGCAAAGATTTAAAACTAAAAGAGAGATTATTCAAGATAAGTGTTAGCTACGATTACAATATGCTTAGGCTTGAGATTATGAACAGATACTACATCATGGACAAAGTCTTTTTGAATCTGATTTGCCACTAATACGGAATCAAAATAATCTCTACCAACATACCCGATAAGTCATAGACAAGAGATAATGCACGATATGGCAGTAGTGCTTTACACCGCGACTTCTTTTAATCTGTAGTATATCCAAGCCCGGTGTGGTCAGTGCTCATATATCAGCTCTTAAGAGATTAAGCTTTATATAAGCTTTTTACTTATGCCAATATATTCAAAATGTGCAAGCAGCGAGGTATCACGCGATAATACGGGGTCAGATTCTAAAGAGGATTAATATGAGCCAAAAAGGTTTTTAAGATATGAAATATCGCAATTTAATTTTTTCAAATACAATAATGAAAATCAAAAATTAAGGAGACTCTATGAAACTTCACAGCATCTTCCGCACACTTGATGCATTTTATGTCTTTTTGCTAAGTATTGGTGTGGGCTGCATTATGACATCTGCATTTGCAGCAGCTGCGATATTTGGAGCTGCAAACTCTGTACCCGCACTGAGCGTTAGCGATAGTGGCTTGATTATGGGACAGATTTTCCTCAAGTGCAATAACTACTTCAATTTCCTTGCTATTGTGATTATTGTCTATGAGTTAGCTGGTTTTGTTTTTGCTAAACAATTTGCTTGTAGCGCACAACGCAGGTTTTGGCTACTGCTTGGTGGGATTAATGTTATTTTGATTTTCCTTTTCACGCTCTATTACACACCTTTTATTATGGAGGCTCAAGCGCAAGGAACTATCAACAATGACGCGTTTAGCTCTATGCACAAACAAAGCGAGTTAGTATTTAAAATCTTACTTTTTACATTAAGCATATCTGCCTTGTGGAGAGGGATTATCACCACCCGCCCACGCTCTTAGACAACACAATGACAAAAAGCAGAATCTGTTTATAAACTACACAGGAATTTTATTTTTACACAAAAAACAATAAACTTCTGTATATATCATTAAGGAATCTTCGTAATAGTAAAACGCAAATAAAACTACAGGAGATATTATGAAAAAAATCTCAATCCTTGCATTCATAAGTGCAATAAGCATAGCCTTTTGGGGTTGTGGCGAGAATAAAACGCAACAACAAGATGTATATAAAGTCAAATTTGCTCACGTGGTGAGTGCAAACACGCCTAAGGGACAAGCTGCTGATTTTTTCGCTAAACGTGTAGATGAGCTAAGCCAGGGTAAAATCAAAGTAGAAGTTTTCCCTAGCGCACAGCTTGTCGATGATGATAAGGTATTCCAAGAATTATCGCGCAACAATGTGCAAATGGCAGCACCAAGCTTTTCAAAATTTACTCCTATCGCAAAGGAATTTAACATTTGGGATATACCTTTCTTATTCCGTGACACAGAGCATTTACATAAGGTTATGGACGGCGAGGTAGGACAGATTCTCAAAGATATTATTTCTAAGCGAGGTATTGTCGCGCTTAATTATTGGGACGCAGGATTCAAACAATTTAGCACAAATAAAAAACCTATTATTATCCCCGAGGACGCTAAGGGGCAAAAAATGAGGATTATGAGTTCAAAAGTGCTTGAGGAGCAAACAAAAGCATTAGGGGCGATTCCACAAGTTTTACCTTTTAGCGAGGTGTATTCCGCACTTTCCACAGGTGTTGTTGATGCAGCTGAAAATCCCCTCTCTAATCTTTACAATTCTAAATTTTACGAAGTGCAAAGCTCTATTACGCTTTCAAATCACGGTTATTTAGGCTATCTTGTCGTAGTAAGCGATGGATTTTGGAAACAGCTCCCTGATGATTTAAAAGAAATATTCAAACAAGCGCTTCACGAGGCTACAGAGTTTGAACGCACCCAAAGTGCTAAAGAAGAAAAAGTGTTACTAGATAAGCTTAAAAAAGATGATGCTACAAAAACAGAAATAATAGAACTTACAGATGAGCAAGTCGCTCAATGGAAGGAAAAAATGCAAGCAATTTATCCAAAGTTTTATGAGCTTGTAGGACAGGATTTAATTGAAAAAGTTTTGCAAGTGCAGTAATTAAAGGATAAGGCTTCATAATGCTTTCTTGGATTGCCAAACCATTTGTGTGGGCACACCATAGTTCACAGGTGCATAGAATTTTCGCCATTTTAGACACTATCATCGCCTCTATTAATAAAAATATCGCCGTAGTTGGCTTACTTGTGGGTGTCTTAATCACCGCTATAAATGTATTTTGCCGCTATCTCACGGGGCTTTTTCCCGAATTTTTCCATCTTTCACTCACTTGGGCGGAAGAAATCGCTCGATATTGCTTTTTGTGGTCAGCTCTTTTTGGTGCGGCTTATGGATTCAGAAAAGGTGTGCATATCAGCGTTACTATGCTCTTAGAGCGATTCCCTCCTAAACTCGCTAAAGCCTGTATGATTGGCATACATACCCTAAATTCTCTTTTTCTTGCTTTTATGACTTATGCTGGGGCTATGGTATGCTATGATAATTATCGTATTGGCTATATGAGTGAGGCATTACATAATGTCCCATTATGGATTTTTCTGCTTTGTTTGCCATTAGCTTTTTTTGGCGCGACTTATCGCTCAATCGAAAAAATCTACGAAGTGTCTTGGACACAAGCGGACAAGGTCGTAAAAAATGCAGAAAGTGAAATGATACACGATTCTGTTATCAAAGATTAGCGGGGTATAAATGAGTGTTGCGTATTTATTATTAGTGTTGTTTGGTTTGCTTCTCATAGGCGTACCTGTGAGCATTGCCTTGGGTGTTAGCGCTGTGAGTGCGCTTTTTATATTCACTTCTTATAATGTCGTAGGCTCAGCAGAGATTATGTTCAATGGCTTAAAACCTGCTCTTATGGCAATTCCTATGTTTATCTTGGCAGGCTCACTTATGAGCAAGGGAAGTTCAGCGCAACGTATTGTGGATTTTGCAAAGTCTCTTGTGGGGCATTTACCCGGTGGATTGCCTATCAGTGCGATTTTAGCCTGTATCATCTTTGCTGCGGTAAGTGGTAGCTCTCCTGCTACCGTGGTGGCGGTTGGTTCAGTAATGTTTTTAGCTATCAAAAATGCAGGATACCCTAAAAGCTATGCTGTGGGGGCGATTACCTCTGCGGGAAGTTTAGGAATTCTCATTCCGCCTTCTGTGGTGATGATTGTCTATGGGGTTACCGCTGAAGTTTCCATTGAAAAACTTTTTATGGCTGGCATTATTCCGGGGTTAATGATTGGTACAATGATGATGCTATATGCTTATATAGGAGCAAAAAGATTAGGATTTAAGGCTAGTGTGCCCGAAAGTTTTGCCTTGCGCTTTAAAAAATTCCACGAAGCCTTTTGGGCTTTACTTATCATTTTTGTCATTATTGGCGGTATTTATGGTGGTATATTTACTGCCACAGAAGCAGCGGGCATTAGTGCTGTATATGCGTTTATCATCTCCGTTTTTGTATATAAAGACATCAAATTTAAAGATCTCTATGCCGTGTTTTTAGATGCGGCAATCACCACTGCAATGATATTTTTTATCATCGGCTTTGCAGTAGTGTTTGCTCATTTTCTCACCAATGAGAGAATCCCTCATCTTATTGCAGAATTCCTCGTAGGACAGCAAATGAGTTGGTGGATGTTCCTCATTCTTGTCAATGTTGTATTATTTATTATGGGGCAATTTATGGAACCTAGTTCTGTTATTATGATTATGACTCCTTTACTCTTACCTATTGCCATAGCGCTTGGCATTGACCCTATACATTTTGGCATTGTGATGGTTGTCAATATGGAGCTAGGTATGCTTACGCCACCTGTGGGGTTAAATCTTTTTGTGGCAAGTTCACTCACAGGCTTAAGCCTTAAAGATGTAACTATATCTGTTTTACCCTGGCTTGTTGTTATGCTAGTAGGCTTACTCTTAATAACATATATCCCTCAAATTTCGCTTTGGCTTCCTAATCAAATCAACTGAAACCTAAAGGAGGGTTTATGGATTTTAAAGACATTAAGCATATTGAAAAAGCGCAGAGTTTTAATCGCAAAGATGGCGCAAAGCTTTTTGTTGTGCTTATTTTTTTCTTAATCATTTCACTTGTAGCCATTTTTGCTCACACAGGACATAACACACTTCTGCTTGTATTTGCTACCATCATCGGCGGCTATATGGCTATGAATATTGGTGCAAATGATGTAGCAAACAATGTGGGACCAGCTGTTGGCTCTCACGCTATTACGCTTGTGGGGGCAATCATTATCGCGGCTATTTGTGAAGCTATGGGGGCAATCATTGCTGGGGGCGAGGTGGTGGAAACTATTAAATCCGGCATTATAGATTCTAAGCAAATTTTAGAACCACGTATATTTGTCTCTCTTATGCTTGCTGCCTTACTTTCTGGGGCAGTATGGCTGCATTTAGCTACTGCCATTGGTGCACCTGTATCTACTACACATTCGCTTGTAGGGGGAATCTTGGGTGCTGGCATTGTGGCTGGTGGCATTGATGTAGTAAATTGGATAGAGCTTTTACGCATTGCTTCTAGTTGGATTATTTCCCCTGTGCTTGGCGGTATTATCGCCGTCATTTTTCTTATTATCATTAAAAAAAGCATTACCTATAAAGAAAACAAACGTGAAGCTGCTAAAAAGGTGGTGCCTATCCTCATTTTTGTGATGACTTGGGCTTTTAGCCTTTATCTTATCCTTAAAGGATTAAAGAAAGTCCTGCCTATCCTCGATATTGGCGTATCTGTGGCTATTAGCTTTATTATTGCCATCATTGTATATTTCACCGTGCGTCCCATTGTGGCAAAAAAGGCAGATTCTCTCCTAAATACAAAAGAAGATATTAACTCCCTTTTTACTATCCCACTTATTTTTGCAGCTGCCCTTCTAAGCTTCGCTCACGGGGCAAATGATGTGGCTAATGCCATTGGACCTCTTGCTGCTATTAATGAAACACTTCAAAATCTAGATTCCCTACCCTCTGCAAAAGCCGGTGTGCCTTTGTGGATTATGATTATCGGGGGGCTTGGTATTTCACTTGGTTTAGCCCTTTATGGTCCTCGCCTTATTCGCACTGTAGGAAGTGAAATTACAGAGTTGGACAAAATGAGGGCATTTTGTATCGCTATGAGTGCAGCTTTAACCGTGCTGCTTGCCTCGCAGCTAGGATTACCGGTAAGCTCTACGCATATTGCACTTGGAGCAATTTTTGGTGTAGGATTTTTGCGCGAATATCTCAAAAAGCGCTATTATGAAATGCAGCAAACCATCATAGAAGCCCACAAAGGCAAGGACGCGCAAGAGGTAGAAGCTTTTTTAGAAAGATTCAATAAGGCAAGTATTAAGAAAAAGGGCTTAATGCTTGAGGCATTAAAAAGCAATGATAAGCTTAAAATGCTGCCACGTCTTGATAGAAAAGAGCGCAAATCACTCAAAAAAGCCTACAAACAAGAGCTTGTTAAGCGCAGTGCGATTAATAAAATTATCGCTTCTTGGCTTATTACTGTGCCTATGTCTGCGCTACTTGGAGCATTGACATACTATATAATTATTAGTGCTGGTTTTGAACTTTAGTATTTTAAAAGATTTGATTGATTACAATTCAAATCTTCATTTTTCTTAAGGAGAATTTTTGGACCCGTATTCGTCGGTTTTAATGCTTATCCTAGCATTGTTTTTAGTCTTTCTTAATGCTTTTTTTGTGCTATCAGAGTTTGCAATTGTTAAAATTCGAAAATCCAAGCTAGAGGAACTTGCCAATAATGATGTAAAAAATGCCTCTCTCGCCTTAAAGATGACTAATTCACTCGATACCTATCTCAGTGCTACACAGCTTGGTATCACCTTTGCTTCTTTGGCGCTTGGGTGGGTGAGTGAAAATGCCTTTGCTAATCTCATCGCCCTGCCCTTTCATTATCTCTTAGAATCTTCACCCTTTCTCGTGCATTCCATCGCTTCAGTGATTGCCTTTATATTGGTAACACTCCTGCACGTCGTGCTAGGTGAGCTTGTACCAAAATCTATTGCCATTGCTAAAACTGAATCTGTGGTGCTTTTTGTCGCACGACCTCTCTATACTTTTTGGATTATCTTTTCTCCTTTTGTTAAGCTTTTTGATTTGCTCGCGGCATTTTTCTTAAAGCTTATCCATATCACCCCTGCACACGAAAATGAAAGGGCACATTCAGATGAAGAGCTAAAAATCATCGTAGGAGAAAGCCTTAAGGGTGGATATTTAGATTCTATCGAAGGAGAGATTATCAAAAATGCAGTAGATTTCTCCGATACCCTTGCTAAAGAGATTATGACCCCACGCAAAGATATGATATGCCTCAATGCCCAAGATAACTATGAAAAAAATATTGAAATCGTCCTGCAGACTAATCACACACGTTATCCCTACTACCAAGATTCTAAGGATAATATCTTAGGTATGATACATATCCGCGATTTATTTGAAAACACTTTTAAAGGCGGGGAGCATAATCTCTCAAAGCTTGTAAGAAATATGATTATCGTGCCAGAAACAGCCCATATCTCGCAGATTCTCAACACTATGAATCGTCAGCAAGTCCATACTGCACTCGTTGTCGACGAATATGGCGGCACTTCAGGGCTTCTAACGATGGAGGATATTATCGAGGAGATAATCGGCGATATTAGCGATGAACACGATTTAAAAATCGAGGATATGAGGCAAATTGACGCACATACATATGAGTTTGATGGCAAACTTGAGCTAGAGAGTATTGAGGAGAGATTTAGCATTGCTTTTAGCAATACAAATGACCATATTACCATAGGCGGCTATGTATTTGGCTTACTAGGGCGACTTCCTGTGGTAAAGGACAAAATCAACGATGAGCATTTTACTTTTGAAGTGCTTGAAATGGACGGAGCGAGGATTAAAAAGCTAAAAGTTACTTTGCTAGAAGTGGCATAAATCATTAAGTTTCCAAAGTCCATTCAAAAGAAGGGGCTTTAGCTTTATAGAAGGGTGTATGAGACATTATTTAACACTAGTAGGCTACCCCTTTAGTAATCCAGCAATCACGTCCAAACAAAAATTGCATTTCAACCAATACGAATGCAAAATATCCACATTTTGCAACGCATTAGATGGCTCTTCTTTTTTAAGGCTTGATTGAGAGCACCGCTTACAACCCCGCCAATACGGAAAAAGAATATCTCATTAAGACAATCGCAGCATTACTGCCTTTTTACACTTTTATAGGCAAATTTCCTGCCGTAACCAAAGAAAATCGTGTCATATTTTACAAACAAGCAGTATAACAATGCCCCCTACAACTAAACCAACATTAAAATAATGTTATTTCGTTTTTATTTTTGCTTATAAAAGCGAGACATTATGCGCTCACCAAAAAAATTATTAATTTTGACTTCAAGTGCTTATCGCCTACTTTTATCCCTCACCATTTTTACAAGCGCGATAGTATTTTCACGTGGTAAATCAGGGAGCATTCCGTGCCCTAAATTAAAGATATGTCCGGGCTTTTTGCCCATTATGGAGAGAATCTCATCTACACTTCTCTCCATAGATTCTATATCATACAATCTTGATGGCTCTAAATTCCCCTGCAAAACATATTTTCCTCCTAACTTTGCTTGAGCAAGATTCATAGGTGTGCTCCAATCCACACCAAAAACATCAAATACCCCATCGATTTTATCTAAATACCCCGCAATCCCCTTAGGGAAAAGCATAACAGGGATATGCGGATATTTCGCCTTAAGATATGAGGCGATATCTTTCATATATTTCCAACTAAATTCCATATACGCCTCACATTCTAACGCAGCTGCCCAGCTATCAAAGATTTGCACTGCATTTGCCCCAGCGAGAATCTGCCTCTCCAAATAGTATTTCAACTCCTCGCTTAATCTCTCAAGCAATGCTCTTAGAATCTGTGGCTCTTTATATAACATAGCCTTGCTCTTTGTATATGTTTTACTCCCCTGCCCTTCAATCATATAGGTAGCCAACGTCCAAGGAGAACCACAAAATCCTATGAGTGCCTTATCTTTAGGGAGCTTGGCGCGGATAGCACTTACCGCATCATAGACATAATTAAGACGTGTATATGCCCTCTCACTTAAAGCATTTATATCCTCCATCGTGCTGACTGTTCTTTGAAAATGTGGTCCCTCACCGGCTAAAAACTCCAGTGGCAGCCCCATCTCCATCGGCACTACTAAAATATCACTAAATAAAATCGCCGCATCAACATCTAAAATCTCTATGGGCTGAAGCGTTACCTCTGTAGCAAGCTCCACATTTTTACATAAATCTAAAAAGCTCCCTGCCTTTGTGCGAGTTTGCCTATATTCACTCAAATAGCGTCCAGCCTGTCGCATAAGCCATATAGGCGTATAGGGTGTGGGCTTCCTAAAACACGCATCGATAAAAATCATTCCTGCCACCTTTTAACTTTGTTTTTTTATTATTTATTCTCTTGCATTTCAATCCACTTTTGAGCGATTCTCACTGCATTTGTTGCCGCTCCTACGCGAATCTGGTCTGCTACACACCATAAATGCACAATATGTTTATCAAAATTATCTGCACGTATGCGCCCTACGTATGTTTGGTCTGTCTCACTTGCAAAGCTTGGCATAGGATAGAGTTTGCGCTCTGGATCATCACAAAGCACTACATTAGAGGACTGCACGAGAAGCTCGCGAATTTTTTTTACATCAACTTTCTTTTCAAATACAATCGTAACAGATTCACTATGACTGCGTAAAACCGGCACACGCACACAAGTAGCACTCACAGGGAAAGAGACGTGCATAATCTTATGTGTTTCATTAATCATTTTCATTTCCTCTTTGGTGTAGTCATTTGGCATAAATACATCAATATGTGGAATCACATTAAAAGCCAAACGATGGGGAAATACTTCAGCCGCCGCCTCATCAAGCTTAAAGGCAAAAAATGCCTGCATTTGCATTACAAGCTCCTCCATACCGCGTTTGCCCGCTCCACTTGCTGCTTGATAGGTGCTTACATCTACACGTTTTATGCCAAATACCTTATGCAAGGGTGCAAGGATTTGCACCATTTGAATCGTAGAGCAATTAGGATTAGCAATAATCCCCTTTTTGCGCCATTCCTTAATATCCTCCGCATTCACTTCAGGCACGACAAGTGGCACATCACTATCCATACGGAAATGGCTTGTATTATCTATCACTACCGCTCCAGCTCTTACTGCACTTGGTGCAAACTCTGCGCTTACCTTGCCTCCTGCTGAAAAAAAGGCTATCTCTACATTTTCTTTAGCAAAAATTTCGTGTGTTGTCTCTTGTATTTTATACGTTTGTGAATCAAACTCTATCTCCTTACTCACACTACGCTTACTTGCTAATGGCACAATCCTCGCCACAGGGAACTTACATTCCTCCAAAACTCTAAAAATCTCCTCGCCAACAGCCCCACTTGCACCTACCACAGCGACTATATATTTTTTCAAAGCCAATCCTTTTCACAAATATATTGCAGTGTAACAAAGATTTTTCAATTAATGGATAATTAAGAATCTTCCATAAATCTCTTAGCTAAAAGTGTCTCCAAAGCACTTTTTTCACCCTCTATTCTAAGCCTCACCCCATTTGCTAAAAACGAATCTTTATAAACCTTCAAACCCATTTTTTGTGCCTCATACTCACACAAGGAAAGTTGATTATAGGCAATTTGTAATGTTATACTTTCACTCATTACAAATGTTTGCAATAAATGCTGTGTTTGAGCCATTTCTATGGTATTTTGCACAGCTGCCGTATATGCTCTCACTAGCCCACCAACGCCCAAAAGCTGCCCACCAAAATAGCGCACAACCACCACCCCCACATTAATAAGCTCCTCCCCACGTAACACATTCAAGCTTGGTATACCGCTACTCCCCTTTGGCTCTCTATCATCATCAAAAGATTCTATAATATGCTGATATTCATTCAAATGCCGACTCGCACGAACAAAATGCGCCGCCTTTGTGTGTTCTTGTCGCAAATTTTTATATAAAGTGTCAAATTCACCAAAAGGTGTTAAAAAGCTTAAAAACTTTGAACCCTTACTCTCAAAACTACCCTGTGCTTGAGAAAGAAGCATTTTCATTTTAATCTTCAATTAATTTGAGATAATATGTTGCCTCTTTGCCTTCTAACTGCATTTGATTACCTTTTTTACGCACAATAAAATCTCCCTCCAAGGCTTTTAGAAAATAATATTCATATTCCGCGCTCTCGTGGGGGAAGCATATACGACGTGATGAGCCACTATTGCTCACTTTTAGTTTTTTGCCACTCAAGGCAAAAGTTGCAAAATAATTATTGCATACACTCACGCCAAAGATACGATTTTCATCTACATCAAAGCTCATACTCGACTTGGCTTGCTCCCATATAGGTGTAAATTCACGCCCATTTTGATAAAGAATCTTGTATACATACCATTGCTTACTTGACTCTAACAGCGCTTCTTTATTCTCTTGTCGCACTAAATCCACAAAGCACCCACTCATTACTATCAAAGCCGTCATAGCGCATATTGTAATCTTAAAAACATACTTCATTGTTTTCACCCAAATACTTTAAATTTTGCCTATTCTAAGCCATTTATAAGTAAAGCATTATAGAATCCCTTTGCAAACACATACCCACAAATCAGCAAGGAATGATATTTATGCACATTGATTTACATAATCACACTGCCCTTTGTCGCCACGCTACAGGCACAATGGAGGAATATATCATTCAAGCCATCGCACAAAATATTGATATTTTTGGCTTCTCCTGCCACGCACCTATGGCATTTGATGAGGCATATCGTATGAATCTGGCAGAACTCCCCCAATATCTTAGAGAAATCACCCGTTTGCAGGAAAAATTTAAAGATAAAATTACCATTCTAAGCGCCTTAGAAGTCGACTATATCCTACATAGAGAGGATTTGATAGAATCTTCACTTTTATCACAGCCTTTTGATTATCTCATTGGCTCCGTGCATTTTTTAGAATCTTGGGGCTTTGATAATCCTGCGTTTATAGGCGAATACGCTAAACGCGACATCGAGCAATGCTGGAGTGAATATCTATGCTCCATCGCTCAAATGGCGCAAACAGGCTTTTTTCAAATCGTAGGACATTTAGATTTGCTCAAACTCTTTGGACATACTATGCCTGATTCTCAAATACCCTATCTCAATCGCGCCTTAGAATCTATCGCCGATAATCATTTGGCTATCGAGCTTAACGCTGCTGGGTGGCGCAAACCTATTAAAGAATGCTATCCTAGCGCATTTATCTTAGAAAAAGCCTTTCAAAAAGGTATCGATATTACCTTTGGTTCGGACGCCCATAGTGTAGAACACATTGGCTTTAGATATAATGATTTATGCGCTTTAGCAAAAAGTGTGGGCTACACCCACGCTCTTTATTTCTCGGAAAAACAGCCCATCAAGGTAGTTTTTTAGGTTTTTTATACTCACATTGCATAATTTTTCAGAATACTTCAAAGCACCACTAGCTTTTCTTAAGATTTAAAAAAGTATAATCAAACCTCCCTATACAGAACTAAATATTAAATTTTAGACATTTTAATTTTTAATTTGAAGGAGACAAAATGAAAAAATTGTTTTTAATTATCGGCGCACCCGGCTCTGGTAAGACAACAGATGCACAACTTATCGCACAACACAATACAGATTCTATCGTGCATTACTCTACCGGAGACCTACTCCGTGAAGAAGTGGCAAGTGGAAGTGAGCAGGGAAAGATCATTGATAGTTTTATCAGCAAGGGGAATCTTGTGCCGCTTGATATTGTGGTAAGCACCATCGTCAATGCCCTAGCCAATGCGCCTAAAGATGTAATCATTATTGATGGCTATCCTCGCAGCGTGGAGCAAATGCAAGCCTTAGATGAAAAGCTAAAATCTCAAAATCAAGTAGAACTTATAAGTGTTATTGAAGTGCAAGTAAGCGAAGCAGTCGCACGAGACAGGGTATTGGGGCGTGCAAGAGGAGCTGATGATAATGCAGAGGTATTCAATAATCGTATGCAAGTCTATCTCTCACCATTAACAGAAATACAAGCATTCTACACACAATCAAAAGTGCTGCATAAGATTAATGGGGAACGTAGTATCGAAGAAATTGTGAGCGAAATGGAAACATTTGTGAAAAGTAAAATCTAATACAAATCCTCAAGCTCTTATGTGTAATTTACTTTTAAATTAAGAGGAAACATTTTCTCCATAGCAGCAAAGGGATACCTTAAGCCTATTCAAAGATGCTGCAATACAGTGTCATTTAAAATAAAGAGACCTTAGTATAATCTCATTCTCACTTGTATATTGCCTAAGTCAAATTACCCTCTCTGCATCATAAGTTAATGCCTTAAAAGGTTTGCAAGTGCAGAATGAGAGCAATCCAAGTCTATCTTAAAAACTTTATGTATGCTCTTTACGTTTAATTTCATATAAATTAAAATAAATAAATTTAGAATCCTACCTATTTGTTTTTTGTTTGATAAAAAGCAATCGTTTTCTTACAATTTATTTAGCTTTAATTGTTACAATCGCGCTTATCTTAATAATTAGTGGAGAGAACTATGAAACTACAGCTCAATAAGCAAATCTGTGTGGGATTTTTTTTAATATGCGCAACATCTGTATATGCAAAAACTTATGCAACTGTCGATGGCAAAGCAATTACGGATAAAGATATAAAGATTCTTGAACAGAATATCCCAAACTTTAACTACAGCAAACTCTCTGAACAGGAAAAAGAGATGTTTATTAATGAGCTTGTAAATAGGCAGCTTATGATTAAAGCCGCAAAACAAGAAAAGCTTGACACCTCAAAGGAATATATTGATGTCGTCAATAACATAAAAGATAATCTGCTTATTGACTTATGGACAAAACAACAAGCCGATAGCATTCAGGTGCCAAATATGAATGATGCGCAGATTCGCAAAATTTATCAAGAAAATGAAGGGCTTTTCATCAATCAGGAAGGTAAGGCAAGGCATATTCTTGTAAAAACTGAAGCAGAAGCGAAGAATATCATTAAAGAGCTTGATAAGGCATCAAAAGGCAAAGTAGAAGCGAAGTTTATCGAACTTGCCAATCAAAAATCTATCGATCCTGCTTCACAGCAGCAAAAAAATGGTGGTGATTTGGGTGTATTTCAACGCTCTATGATGCACCCTGATTTTTCAAAGGCTGCCTTTGACTTGAAACCCGGCACATATAGTAAAGAACCTGTGCATACTCCTTTTGGCTATCACATAATCTACTTAGAGCGTAAAAGTGAGCCAAAAATTGTTCCGTATGATGAGGCAAAAAAAAGTATAGAAAACGAAATCAGGGCGCAAAACGTAAGAGAGGGTATGATGCAAAAAATTCAGGCATTGCGACAAAAAGCTAAAATTGAAATCACAAAATAAACATATAAAATTACCTAAGGAGGGAATATGTTAGTTTCCGGGAGCGAGATATTGCTCAAAGCACATAAAGAGGGCTATGGTGTAGGAGCATTTAACTTTGTTAATTTTGAGATGCTAAATAGCATTTTTGTGGCAGCAGATATAGCCAAATCCCCTATTATTGTGCAGGCAAGTGAAGGGGCGATTAAATATATGGGGATTGATATGGCAGTGGGAATGCTAAAGATTCTCTCTAATCGCTATCCGCATATCCCTGTGGCGCTTAATCTCGACCACGGCACGAGCTTTGAATCTTGCAAGAAGGCTGTTGATGCGGGGTTTACCTCTGTGATGATTGATGCCTCTCATCACCCTTTTGAAGAAAATCTCGCCCTTACAAAAGAGGTTGTAGAATACGCACATTCTAAGGGCGTGAGTGTAGAGGCGGAGTTAGGGCGACTTATGGGGATTGAAGATAATATCTCTGTGAGTGAAAAAGATGCGGTGCTGATTAATCCTGATGAGGCAGAGGAGTTTGTGAAAGCTACGAAAGTTGATTATCTCGCTCCTGCTATTGGCACAAGCCACGGGGCATTTAAGTTTAAAGGTGAGCCAAAGCTTGATTTTGAACGATTACAAGAAGTAAAAAGACGCACAAATATCCCACTTGTTTTACACGGAGCGAGCGCTATTCCCGAATATGTGAGAGAGGCATTTTTAGCTACAGGTGGGGATTTAAAGGGGAGTAGGGGAGTGCCTTTTGAGTTCTTGCAGGAAGCCATTAAGGGCGGGATTAATAAAGTTAATATCGATACAGATTTGCGCATTGCCTTTATAGCAGAAGTGCGGAGAGTGGCAAATGCGGACAATACGCAATTTGATTTGCGCAAGTTTTTTACTCCAGCTATGGAATCTGTAATTAAAGTAATGGTTGAACGTATGGGAATCTTAGGAAGCGCACAAAAGATATAGACTTTTTTCTCCCATAAATATATGCGTTCCAAGATTCTAAGCCCTAAAAACTCACTTTGATAATCACTGCAAAAGAATATAGAATTGCTTATTTTTAGACATCACAGGAAATAATAAGGTATATCCAAAACCAACTTCTTCACGCCCCCCACCCCACTCATCTCCTTCCATTCCAAATATAATACCCCAAAGGTGAAAAGATTTTTCCTCTTCTATTTGAGAATACCTTTCATCCCTCAAGTCCAAAAACATAAATCTCTTTTTACCTTAAAGATATAAAGATTATATCATTGCTTATAGGTTGAAGGAGAAAATCTTACAGTGCTTAAAGATTGATGTGTAAGTTATTATTTTATCTTAATATTGCTATAATCCCATCTTTATATCAATGCACAAGGATTCGTATGGGACGAGCATTTGAATATCGCCGCGCAGCTAAAGAAAAACGATGGGACAAGATGAGCAAAGTCTTTCCCAAACTTGCAAAAGCCATTACTGTCGCCGCTAAGGAAGGTGGGGGAGACCCTGCGATGAATGCTAAGCTCCGCACGGCTATTGCCAATGCTAAGGCACAAAATATGCCAAAAGACAATATCGATGCGGCTATCAAACGCGCAAGTGGCAAAGATGGCACCTTTAGCGAAATCACTTATGAGGGCAAGGCAGCCTATAGTGTACTTATATTTATCGAATGCACGACAGACAATCCCACACGCACTATTGCTAATATCAAAAGCTATTTTAACAAAACGCCCAATGCAAGTATCCTTACCAATGGCTCTATCGACTTTATGTTTGCGCGAAAAAGTGTGTTTGTATTTCGCACAGATAAAGATGTAGCAGAGATAGAATTAGCCCTTATTGATTATGGTTTAGAGGAACTAGAAAGCGCAGAAGATGAGCAAGGTGCGTATTATACCGCCTATGGAGATTATAAAGATTTTGGCACACTCAATGAAGGCTTTGAATCCTTGCAGATTCCAATCCTTAAAGCCATCCTGCAGAGAATTCCAACCTCACCCATTACCCTTGATGAAGCCCAAATGC
Source organism: Helicobacter mastomyrinus (assembly GCF_039555295.1). Lineage (NCBI taxonomy): Bacteria > Pseudomonadati > Campylobacterota > Epsilonproteobacteria > Campylobacterales > Helicobacteraceae > Helicobacter > Helicobacter mastomyrinus. The sequence goes on from NZ_CP145316.1 coordinate 118,509, forward strand.
AAGAAATTGAAAAACTACTTGATAAAATCGAGGAAGATGACGATGTTCAGGCGGTTTATACAAATATCAGTTAGCATAAATAAGCCTTATTGAGAGTAAAAAAGTAACCTTTTTTCTCTATTTGTAAAGTATTTTTTTACCAAATAGCCCTTTTGTTAGAATCTATACATTACAATTTTTCCAATGAAACAACAAAAGGGAAAAAATGACTCATTCTGCATTTGAACACCCCTATTTTGGTGTGTTTGTATTATTTGTCCTCACTTGCGTTGCTTTTACCCTCACGCTTCGATTGCAGCGCATTCTTTCACGTAAGCTTGCTAAAAAAGATAGAGAAAAGCTCAAACTCTCTACCTATGAATGCGGTCCCACGCCTAACAAACAGCCAAACAAAATCTCCACGCATTTTTTTATCCTCGCTCTACTTTTTATTCTTTTTGATATTGAAGTGATTTTTATGCTACCTTGGGCGATTAATTTTAAATATTTTGCACATATCGGGCTTGGCAGCTTTGTGTTTATAGAAATGCTAAGTTTCATTGGATTACTCGTTATAGGCTTTATCTATGCGTGGAAAAAAGGAGTTCTATCGTGGCAAGACATCAAATAAATTACGCACAAAGTGGCGGTTTGCCTATCGCCCTTAGCAGTGTGGATAAACTACTCAATTGGGGGCGAAGTAATTCATTATGGGGGTTAACTTATGGTTTAGCCTGTTGTGCGATTGAGATGATGGCTACAGGTGGTAGTCGCTTTGACCTTGATAGGTTTGGGACAATCTTCCGTGCTTCTCCTAGACAAGCAGATTTAATGATTGTATCAGGCACAGTTACTAAAAAACACGCCGAGTTTGTCCGCAGACTTTATGACCAAATGCCAGAACCCAAATGGGTGATTTCTATGGGTAGTTGTGCCAATACCGGCGGTATGTTTAATACCTACTCCACTGTGCAAGGCGTGGATAGAATCATACCTGTGGATATCTACTTGCCCGGCTGTGCGCCTCGCCCTGAAACCTTGCAATACGCCATTATGGTGCTGCAACAAAAGATTCGCAGACAAAAGGCTCTGCCACAGAATCTACAAAAGCGACTTGTGTAATGCAATCTAAGGAAAAGTGATGATAAGACAGAATCCCCCTAAGGCTAATGCTCAAAAAAGCGCATACTACACGCATCGCTTTGATGTCGCGCCCACTTCACCAAAGCTCCCGCTTGAAGGCTTTGAAGCGGAATGCAAAGCTATCCAAACACCCATTGCAAAAAGCTATATGCAAAATAACCTTGCAACATTGTGGGTAGAATCTGCTCATCTTTTCGCACTCATTAAGGAGCTTCACGCACTAGGCTATGCTACACTGACTGAAATGAGCGCGATTGATAGATTGCAAGATTGCAATGAATTTGAATTGTTTTATCTTTTATTGAAGCTTGAGGATACTCACTCAAAGCGATTAAAGATTAAAACTAAAATCAAAAAAGGACAGCATATCGCCTCCCTCACGCCACTTTTTAAAAGCGCAAATTGGAGTGAGCGTGAATGCTATGATATGTTTGGCATTATTTTTGATGAACACCCTTGTTTGCAGCGATTGCTTATGCCCAAGGATTGGGTAGGACACCCATTGCTTAAATCCTATCCTTTGCAAGGTGATGAATATGCCGCGTGGTATGAAGTAGATAGAATCTTTGGCAAGGAGTACCGTGCCATTATCGGCGCAGAGCAACGCGATAGCGCAAGGATTGACTTTAATGATGATAAAAACTTCGCACCCACTACTCCTACGCCTATCTATCAAGAGGAAAATACTCCTGCTTTTGTCAAATCCTTTAAAAAGCATACAAAACTAAAGGCGCGGCGATGAAGCAAAATTACACGAGATTAAAACCAAATTTTGAAAATATCTTTTTTGAGCAAGAAAATGATAAAATGGTGCTTAACTTTGGACCCCAGCACCCCTCTGCTCACGGACAGCTCCGCCTAATTTTAGAACTTGATAATGAAAAAATCATCAAGGCTACACCTGATATTGGTTATCTCCATCGTGGCATTGAAAAACTAGCTGAAAATATGATTTATAATGAGTTTATGCCTACAACCGATAGACTTGATTATATCGCCGCTACAAGCAATAACTATGCCTTTGCGCTAGGAGTAGAAAAGCTCATTGGTGTAGAAGTGCCTTTACGTGCGCAGGTTATCCGCACTATGCTTTTAGAAATTAATCGCATTATCTCACATATCTTTTTCCTCGGTGTACATGGTATGGACGTGGGTGCGCTTTCTATATTTTTGTATTGTTTTGTAGAGCGCGAGTATGGCTTGGATTTAATGGAGGATTACTGCGGAGCAAGACTTACGCATAATGCCATTCGTATCGGTGGTGTGCCGCTTGATTTACCCAATGGATTCCTAGAGAGTGTAGAGAAATTCACACAGAGTGTGCCCAAAACGCTTGATTTGGTGCGAGGTTTGCTTGATAAAAATAGAATCTGGCGCATTCGCTTAGAGGGCGTGGGGCAGGTATCACAGGATTTTATCAAGCAATGGGGTTTAAGCGGTATTATGGCACGAGGCAGCGGTATCAAATGGGATATTCGTAAGCATAATCCCTATGAGCTTTATCCACAGCTTGATTTTGAAGCGCCTATCGCTAATGAGGGGGATTGCTATGCGCGCTATCAGCTCTATATTGAGGAAATCTACCAATCCCTAAAGATTCTAAAACAACTCATCACCCTCTACCCTAGCACACCACCAGAGATTATGGCAAAAGATGCACGTTATCTCTCTGCGCCCAAAGAGGATATTATGACGCAAAATTACTCCCTTATGCAGCACTTTGTGCTTGTAACTCAAGGTATGCGCCCACCTGTAGGAGAAGTATATGTCCCTACCGAATCTCCTAAGGGTGAGTTAGGTTTCTTTATCGCCTCTCTTGGCGGCACATCGCCACATCGTTTAAAAATCCGCACCCCAAGCTTCCATCACACAGGAGCATTACAAGAACTTTTAGTAGGACATTATCTCGCAGATATTCCCACCATCATTGGCTCTACCAACATTGTTTTTGGCGAAGTGGATAGGTAAAGGACATCAATGAAACGATATGATTTACGGCACTTAGCAAATGATTTTGATAAAAGAATGAATGAAATATGCGATACATTGCAGGATGGCGAGGTAGCTATTTTCCTCTTTGAAGTGCGGGATTTTACTAATGTGCAAAAGGCGATTGATTGTATCTTGCATCATGGTGATGAATTACTTAATAGCCTCCGTTTTAATGAAGTGGATTGGACTATCGTAGTAAGGAGAAAAGCACAATGAAAGCTTTTGTCTCTCTCCTTGCTAACATCTCTCAAAAGACCATAAAACACGATGTTAAAGGATACGATACGCTTCTTAGTTTTGGTTACTTTTGGCAAAATCTACCTGATTGCAAACAGCTTTTTGCCCTACATCCGCTTTTTTTGTTTGATAATCCATCTGTGCAAACCTTGCGATATGAAATCGGCACAGAATTTGGCGTAGTATGGCTTTTAGCACATACCCTTTCCTCTATGCTTAATGCCTCAAATCCACTCACACAAGACCTTCAAGCCACATTAAAGCATATCGATATAGGCTATCTTGCCTCAGAATCTAATCTCGCTGAAGAGGAGCTAGAGGGCATAAGCGATTATCTCTCTCATACCCAAAGCCCCATAGGCATAGTACTTGGCAAGGAGTTAGCCCTTCACCCTCACGCAGAGGATATTGCCTTGATATGTGGTATACTTGGGGCAAGTCCTTATATTGATATGATTATGCCAGATTTCACAGAGAACATTACTCTTAGCACACCACCACATCTTGACTTACAAATATGCGAGGATTTACCTGAATCTAATGGCAATTTTATCTATGCCCTACCCTCTACACTATCCACGCCTACACTTAAGATCCCGCCGCTTTTTGCTCCTGCTCTAAAGCTTAAAGATGGAGAGCATATCACATTAAACTTTGAATCTCAAAGTATCAAGGCAATATGTCAATGCGATAAGGCACAAAAAGGTACTATCGCTCTCTTGTATTTGCCACAAACACACGATATAGGCTATCCCTACAAAAAAGTCGAGGTAATATTATGAGTGAAATTACTATCACAATTAATGGGCAAAACATTGCCTGCAATGAAAGCGAAAGTATTTTACAAATCGCACGCAGAAAGGGCATTGAAATTCCTGCCATCTGTTATCTCTCTAACTGCTCTCCCACAGTGGCTTGTAAGCTATGTATGGTAGATATTGATGGTAAACGCAACTACTCTTGCAACGCAAAGGCTAAAGATGGTATGAATATCCTCACTCACACGCCTGAAATCCTCGAAGAACGCAATGCCATAATGCAAAGCTATGATGTCAATCACCCCTTACAATGCGGTGTGTGTGATAAAAGCGGCGAATGTGAGCTGCAAAACTATACCTTAAAAATGAATGTAACCACGCAGGAATATCATATTAAAGAAAGCGACAAACCTCACAAAAGCTGGGCAAAAGCCGTATATGACCCTAATCTTTGCATTATGTGCGAACGTTGCGCCACTACGTGTAAAGATAATCTAGGTGAATCCAAGCTCAAAGCCCAAAAAGCACCCTTAGAGCCACTCGATAATGCCTTATGGAAAGATTCTATGCCAAAGGACGCCTTGAGCGTATGGGCGCGGAAGCAAAAGGCATTGATTGATTTTGTAAGCGATACGCCTTGCTTTGATTGTGGTGAGTGTATTAGTGTGTGTCCTGTGGGGGCTTTAAGCACAAATGATTTTAAATATAAGTCTAATGCGTGGGAGCTAAAAAAGATAGATTCTACTTGTTTCCACTGCCCTATGGGCTGTAAAATCACCTATGAAGTCCGCCATAATGATACACTTGGCACACCACATATTTATCGTATAAAAAATGACTTTTATTTCAATCCTATCTGTGGTGCAGGGCGATATGGCTATGATGTAAGCTCAAGTATAAATCCCACACAGAATCTACAAGCAGCCATTGAAGCTTTCAAAAAGGCAACGCATATCAATATAGGTAATCAAACAACCAATGAAGAAGCCTTCGTGCTCAATCACCTTGCTAAGAGTCTAAATTGCACCCTGCATAATGATGAAGCCTTACATTTTAAGCATTTTATAAATACATTTCTCACATATGCACGAAAGAGTATGCTTAATCACCTTGATAGCTTTAGAGAATCCCAAAATGCCATTATCATAGGTAGTGCGCTTAATTATCAAGTACCAAATTTACGCTATATGCTCAATAACAAACTTAAGCTCCTTAAAGGCTCACAAGCCATATATATGCACCCGCTTGATGATAGCCTTACAACAAGCCTAAGTAAGAATCTTACTCATATTGCTTATCACCCCGACGCACTTTGTGTCGCTGTGGGAAGTGTGGCTCTAGCTTATCTTATGGATAATCCCTCACAAGATACAGAAACACAAATGCTTCAAACGCTTTTGCAGCCCATTATTGCAAGTAAGCAAAGTATTTCTAAGCCCATCACTAAAGAAATCAAAAAAACCATCACTACCACAAATGAAGCCGGTGAGGAGGTAAAAGAAGAGATTGCAGAAACTATTGAAGAAATGCAAGAGGAAATCATCTATCAAACTCTCATAGACGCACATATCAGTATGGAACATTTGAACGCATTAGCCCAAATGCTAACAACTAATCCCGTGCTTGTGCTTGGGGCTGATGTGTATGAAAATGCCAATATGCAGATATTGGCGCAAATTCTGGCTATTTTAGAGCGTAAAAATGTACTAAAAACTATCTTTATCCCGCCTTTTGCCAATGCGCTAGGCTTAGCGATGATTTGTGATTTAAGCCCTAAAGAAAGCGCAAATGAGGGCTTTAGCATAGGATTCCGCGATAAGGGCGATTTTGTATGTGAATCTAATTTCATAAGCATAGATTCACAAATGCCTACTTCCCCTACTACGCCTGATTTTATCCTCCCTGCGCTCAATCAAATGGAGGGCACTTATACGAGCATAGATTGCAGAATCTTGCCTCTCAAACCCGCGCTTCCCTTCAATGGTTATGATTTAAGCGATATTGCTAAGGCATTTGATATGAAAGGCGATTATTTGATTGATTATACAAGCCTTATTTGTGGCTGTGAGTTTGATGACTTTAAAAATGAATACTTGAATGATGGCACAGATATGCGTGGCTATCGTTTTAAAAGCCTTCCTCTTGCTCCATTGGATTTGCCACATTCACTCCCGCTTACATTACCCACTTATAAGCAAACATTCAATGCCTATAAGCTCCATTCTCCATCGCAATTTAATACTTATACCGCAGGAAGCGCGCATTTACAAAACAAAATGGGAATCTATGTAAGCCACGCCTTATTACAGGAATTAGGACTGGAAGAGGGAGATTCTATCACACTTACAGATAACATACATCAGGTAAAAGGCGCGGTATTTGTGGATTATTATCTTAATAGCTCTTATTTCCTTATTAACCCTATGCTTGAGGGTGCGGATAAGGTGTTTAATACTACCCTTTGGACACATTTACATATTTCACACAAGGAAGAAGCATGAGTGATTTCAGCGCTAATATTGTAGAAACCCTCCTAGAAATCGTCATTGTTTTGCTTATTTTCTCTGCACTTGCAGGTTTTGGCACATATTTAGAACGCAAGATTCTAGGCTTTTTTCAAAAACGCATAGGACCAAACTATGTAGGACCCTATGGCTTATTGCAAGTGCTAGCCGATGGCATTAAGCTTTTTACTAAAGAGGATATTATCCCACAAAATGCGATTAAGCCTATTTTTATTATCGCTCCATCAATTGCTGCTATTACTGCCTTTATCGCTATGGCACCCATACCCTTTTTCCCAGAATTTGAGCTGTTTGGCTACACAATACGTCCTATTATCGCAGATATTAATGTAGGGATTCTCTTTGTCCTTGCTGTGGGTTCTTGTGGCATTTATGCACCACTTTTAGCGGGGTTAAGCTCGGGTAATAAATGGTCGCTCCTTGGGGGCGCTAGGGCAGCTTTGCAATTTTTAAGCTTTGAGGTGATTACATTCCTCTCACTCTTAGCCCCGCTTATGCTCGTTGGCTCTCTTTCACTCATTGATATTAATAGCTATCAGCAGGGTGGGATGCTTGATTGGCTCATTTTTAAGCAGCCTCTTGCCTTTGGGCTTTTCATCGTGGCTGCCTATGTCGAGCTTAACCGCACACCTTTTGACTTATTAGAGCACGAGGCGGAATTAACGGCGGGATTTGCAAGTGAATATAGCGGCTTAAAATGGGGTATGTTCTTTATTGGTGAGTATGCAAATATGTTTGCCACAGCATTTATCCTAAGCCTTATTTTTTGCGGTGGATTCAATGATTGGGGCATTATCCCCGGAGGCATTGCTATCTTACTTAAAGTATGCTTTTTTATCTTTTTGTTTATGTGGGTGAGGGCGTCATTCCCACACGTGCGTCCTGATCAGCTTATGCGTATGTGTTGGAAAATTATGCTTCCTTTAGGACTGCTTAATGTGCTGCTCACAGGCTGCATTTTATTATTTTAGGAGGATAAATGAAAAATGATTATTATGTTTTAACTCCTCGCAAAAAGCGTGAAGTGCAATCTTTCCCTACGCGTGTAGCCATCACACTCAAAGCCACCTTCAGCGTTGATTTATTTGCCGGCCTCAAAAAGGCTTTGGGTGTATTTTTTGCCCCTAAGGTAACTATCCCTTATCCAATCGAAGTAATCCCTCTAAGCCCACGATACAGGGCAATACATAAGCTTCAAAGACTTTTAGAATCCGATAATGAACGATGCATTGGCTGTGGATTATGTGAAAAAATCTGCACGAGTAATTGCATACGCATAATCACCGATAGGGGCGATGATGGACGAAAAAAGATTCTTAGTTATAGTATCAATTTTGGACGTTGTATTTATTGCGGATTATGCGCTGAAGTCTGCCCAGAACTTGCTATTGTGCATAGTGATATGTTTGAAAATGCAAGTGTACAGAGGGCGCACTTTGGCTTTAAGCCCACACTTTTAGAATCTAAATCCTCTCTCATAGAATTTAGCGGCTATGGCTCTCTATCACCTCACGCAGATGAACGTATGCAGCCTACTCCTCTAAGCTATGTCTTTACTCAAGATTCGCAACCTAGCACAGAATCTTCTACACAGGAGAATAGCAATGTTTGAAACTATCGCCTTTTATCTCTTTAGCACATTATGTATTGTGTGCTTTTTAATTGTGGCAACCTCCTCGCAGATTCTCTATGTGATGACCGCTCTTGCAAGTGGTATGATATTCATTTCGGGCATATTTTTTGTGCTTGATGCGGAATTTTTAGGCGTCGTGCAGATTGTTGTATATGGAGGCTCTGTTGTGGCGCTCTATGCCTTTGCAATGATGTTTTTTGATAGTGTGAAAGATGTCATAGAATCTCGCAAAAATCAATGGGTGGCAAGTGTGCTGTGTGTGGGGATTGCTATCGTGCTTGTGGGGGCATTTGGTATGCCTTTAGTAGGCAATAATTTAGAGACTATCGCTATTTCACAGAATCTTATTGATATTGCAGAGATGAACAATATCCAAATGATTGGCTATGTGCTCTTTACAAAATATCTTATTCCCTTTGAAATAGCCGCTTTTATACTGCTTGTGGCAATGGTAGCAGGAATTGTATTAAGTATCAAAAGGAGTAAGAATGGTTAGCCTCAATCACTATTTACTGCTATGTGCAATCTGCTTTTCTATAGGGCTTTTTGGCATATTAAAAAGACGCAATATACTTATGCTATTTTTTGCTACTGAAATCTTACTTAATAGCATTAATATCGGCTTTGTGGCGATTGCTTCATATCTTAATGACTTGCAAGGTGAGATTTTCGCACTTTTTATTATCGCTATTGCTGCGGCGGAAATCGCTGTGGGATTGGGGCTTGTGGTGATTTGGTATAGGAAGCATCGCACACTTGATATAAGCACGATAGAAAATCTCAAAGGATAATCTATGACACTCGGTAATGAAACACTCATTCAATTAGTCTATATCGCGCTTTTTGCGCCACTTTGCGGAGCTATTTTTGCAGCATTTTTTGGACATAGACAAAAATGCCTTATCGCTGGGATTGTCCCTACACTCTTGCTTTGTATCTCCTTTGTGGCTTCTTTGCTACTCTTTATAAGCCTTTATCAAGCTGATTTGATTATCCACATTGATTTTCTCACTTGGATTGAAGCGGGGGATTTTTATAGCTCTTTTGGCTATATGGTTGATGTTATTAGCGTGAGTATGATGCTTGTTGTAAGCCTTATTTCTATGCTCGTGCATATCTATTCTATTGGCTATATGAGGCACGATAAGGGATTTAACCGCTATTTTAGCTATTTAAGTGCGTTTGTGTTTTCTATGATGTTGCTAGTAATGAGTGATAATTTTCTTGGGCTTTTTGCTGGTTGGGAGGGCGTGGGGCTATGCTCTTATCTGCTTATTGGCTTTTGGTATGAAAAGACAAGTGCAAATTTTGCCTCCATAGAAGCCTTTGTGATGAATAGAATCGCCGATCTTGCACTTATTATAGGGATTTTCCTTATTGTATATCATTGTGAAAGTCTAAAATACGAAGAAGTATTTTTATCATTGCAAACAGAAAATTTTGATAATAGCTTATTTGTGTGGATTGGAGCATTACTCTTTGTAGGAGCTATGGGTAAATCTGCGCAATTCCCTTTCCATACGTGGCTTGCTGATGCGATGGAGGGACCCACACCTGTATCAGCCCTCATACACGCTGCCACAATGGTAACCGCAGGAGTATATCTCGTGGTGCGCTGCTCTCCAATCTATCAAATGATACCCGATGTAAGTTTTTTCATCGCCTCGCTTGGCACGTTTGTAGCCATTTTTGGCGCGAGTATGGCACTTGTAAATAGGGATTTAAAGCGAATCATCGCCTACTCTACCCTGTCGCAACTTGGCTATATGTTTGTCGCAGCAGGGTTTGGGGCGTATTGGGTAGCGCTCTTTCACCTCATTACTCACGCATTTTTCAAATCCCTGCTTTTCTTGGGTGCAGGAAATGTAATGCACGCTATGAATGATAAGCTTGATATTACTAAAATGGGCGGTTTGCATAAGCCATTACGCTACACGATGATAATGATGTGTATCGCCTCTGTGGCACTAGCGGGAATCTACCCCTTTGCAGGATTTTTCTCTAAAGATTTGATTTTAGAAATCGCCTTTTCAGAGCATACATTAATATGGACCATGCTGCTTATATCTGCACTTTTTACGGCATTTTATAGCTTTAGATTACTTATGCTTGTATTCTTTGTGCCTAAATCTCATCACGAACACCCTCACGAAGCCTATCCCTATATGCTTTTAGCTATGCTACCCTTAGCTATTCTCTCTATCATCGCTGGGCTTGGAGAGGTGTTAGAGCATTTCTTAAGTGGGTATATTCCCTATACACTGCCCACACTCCCTACACAAACACATTTCTTGCTAATTGGCGCTACACTCTCACTTGTCGCTCTTGTGGCACTCTTTAGTATTATTAAATACGCTAAAGGTGGCTTTAGCACATTTTGGGAGCGCACTTTTATCTACAAGATTCTCTATAATAACTACTATATCCCCAAACTCTATGAATGTTTTTTTATCAAGCCCTATCAAAAATGTGCCCTATTCTTATGGCATAAAATAGAAATAGGCATTGATCACTTTACAGACACTATCGCGCATTATGTAAGGGCACTAGGGGGCAAACTCTCACTTATTCAAAATGGCTCACTTACGCGTATGCTTACACTTATGATTGGAGGATTGACTCTCTTACTCCTTGCGTGTGCGCTTTATTTTATATGGAGGCAGTTATGAATTACCTTCTAAGCATTATTATCTTTTTTCCATCATTTGCTGCAACCCTCTTATATGTGCTAAAGGGTGAAAATAGTCGCATATTTGGCATTATTGCAGCAGCTTTGGAGTTGCTTTTTGTCGTGCTTTTATGGAGTGAGTTTAATGTAGGCTATGGGGGGATTCAGTTCTCTAGCCATATAGACATTATCCATTCTTATGGTATAAGCTATTATGTAGGTGTTGATGGCATCTCGCTTTTTCTCATTGCACTTAATGCACTCATTACACTTCTTGCACTATGTCTTTTTAAATATCTCAAAACTTCGCTCATCATTGCTACCTTATGTCTTGAAAGCATTATGATGGGTGTGTTTAGCGCACTTGATGTAATGCTCTTTTACATCTTTTGGGAGCTTTCACTTCTGCCTATACTCTATACGCTTGGTGTATGGGGTGGAGAGAAGAGAATCTATGCCGCCATTAAATACTTTATCTATGCCTTTGGCGGCTCGATTATTATGTTACTAGGGATTTTATATTTTGCTTATCAATATAAGCTCGTTATGGGAGTATGGAGTTTTAATCTCCTTGATTGGTATCAAATCTCCCTTGATTGGCAGACTCAAAAATGGCTTTTTGTCGCATTTTTTGTCGGTATGGCAGTAAAGATTCCTCTCTTTCCGCTGCATTCTTGGCAGCCACATACCTACACACAAGCGCCATTTATTGGCTCCGCACTTCTATCGGCTGTGGTGAGCAAAATGGGGGCTTACGCTCTCTTGCGCTTTGTATTACCGCTTTTCCCTAATGCAAGCGATTCCCTCAATGTCTTTATTGGTATTATTTGTGTCTTTATGATTGTCTATGGAGCGATGATAAGCTTTGTGCAAAAAGATCTAAAAACTCTCCTTGCTTATAGCTCACTTTCGCATATGGGTATCATCGTGCTGGGTATCTTTGCGCTTAATGCAGAGGGCTTAAGCGGAGCGGTGTTTTTTATGGTAACACACGGACTTGTTGTCGCGGGGCTTTTCTTCCTTGTGGGTGTGGTGTATGAGCGAGTGCAGACACAGCAAATATCATCATTGCAAGGCTTAGCCCATAGTCTGCCCAAATTAAGTAGCGTCTTTGGCATAGTGATGATGTGTTCTCTAGGATTACCTCTCACTATGGGTTTTGTGGGTGAGGTGCTATGCCTATATGGATACTTTCAAGTAAGTCCTCTTATCGCATTCTTGGCAGGAAGCAGCTTTTTTGTTGGGGCGATTTATATGCTTGTGGTTTTCAAAAAAGTTTTTCTAGGCACTACACTTCCGCAATACAGCACCCTTAAAGATTTACGTCTAAGAGAAAAAAGTATCTTTATACCCATCATCGCCTTTATTATCTGTTTTGGAATCTATCCCAAACCCATACTTGAGCCTATAGATTCCAGTGTGCAAACACTTGTAAAAACCATTGAAGCAAAAATTCTCTCCTATGGCTCAAATCGTATCATAGAAGGGCAAAATCCTTATCCTTACGAGCATATCCCTAATGATTTTGATGATGAAGGAATGCTCATTATCCCCAACATAGGAGATTAATATGCCAGAATCTATGTATTTTTCATTCGCACAACTTCAAATACCCTTGCTTATTCCTATGTGTATCTCGCTCTTTGGTGGGATTATTTTACTTGGTATTGGAGCTTTAAATAAAATAAAAACTCGCGAACTCTATATTGCCATAAGCCTACTTTTTGTGATTCTTAATCTTGGTTTTCTGCTCCTTGAGGGCAACCCCTCACCACAATTTGGATTTTTCAATCTCTTGCTTATTGATGGTATCTCGATTTTAAGCCAGATACTTATGCTTCTAGCTACGTTTGTGCTTTTATGCTTTTTTATGTATAAAAATACTTTTACAGAAACCCAAAGTGCAGAATTTTATGCACTTCTTTTATTTGCTATTGCCGGATTTGCCTTTATGGTATCAAGTGAGAATCTTATCCTTATACTCTTAGGCTTAGAATGCGCTTCTTTAAGTCTTTACACAATGATTGCATTGCATAATAATACAAAAGCCTTTGAAGCCTCTATTAAATATTTTGTGATGGGTGCATTAGCCACTGCTATCTATGCTTTTGGTGCTATGCTTTTATATGCTGCCACAGGAAGTTTAGAAATATCACATATTGCCTATTTTTTATACACTCATCATTATGAGCCTTCTATTTTAGTTTTTTCAGGCTTTGCATTTTTACTCTGTGCGCTTGGCTTCAAGATTTCCATCGTGCCTTTTCATACTTGGGTCCCTGATGTTTATGAAGGTTCAAACCCACTTTTGGCTGCCTTTATTGCTATTGTTCCAAAAATTGCTACCTTTGCCATTATTATACGAATCTTTACTCCTTTTATGTACTCCCATAGCCCCTTTATAGAATATGTCCTCTATGCACTTGTGGTGCTTACTATGACTATACCCAATCTCATTGCTTTAACACAAACAGATGTGAAACGTATGCTTGCATATAGCTCTATTTCACATTCTGGCTTTGTGCTAGGCGCGATTTTGATAAATGCCCCTCAAATCGTATTTTTGTATTGGTTTTTATTCCTCTTTACCAATATTGGTGCTTTTGGTATTCTATGGCTAAGTCAAAATGACAAAGATAGTGAAGATAACTATACTTTTGCCTCTTTGGGCGGAATGATAAAGACAAACACTACTCTAGCCGTCCTCCTTACGCTCTTTATGTTTGCTCTTGCTGGGATTCCACCTTTTAGTGTCTTTTGGGGTAAAATGTATCTCATACAAAGTGCTTTAAGTGCAAACTATATCGTTCTTGCGATCATTATGGCGTTAAATAGCGTTATAGGGGCATTTTACTACCTTAAAGTTGTTATTTATATCTTTGCTAAAAAGCCTCATACTGCGTCCCATCACTCCCCACTTACCTCTTCAAGCATATTTGCCTTGAGTCTTACTCTTATTGTGAGCATAGCCTGCATATTTATGGTCCAAAATTTGCTTGAAGTAGTTACAACTTATATTGGATAGTGGCTTTTAAACAGAATCTAGCCACTCTAGGAGTGCTTGTGCAAACATTTATAGTGGCTTTTATATGCCTTTTGCCCCTATGCGCCCTTGGGCTCGATGTTACCATCAACTATGGCAAGGAGCTAAAAGAGCATTTTTCTGTCCTAAATATTATCCATAACGAGCCTTTAGAATGCACCCAGAATCGCAATGCTCAAGATGAAGTCGTGTATGTTGCCTGCACACTTGATCGTATGCCTATTGCGAGCTTCACCCCCACAGAAACGCTTTTTTTTCGATTCTGGAGTCGTGTAGTTGATGGAAGATTCTATCTTTATGTCGAACCCAAGCATAAAATGATACTTTTTGCCACGCCAAATGATTTAAAAAAAACTACCCCTATCACGAAAGAACAGCCACCTAAAAGCAAATCGTGGCAAATCATTGGCTATAAAAATACAATTCCTTTCCTCAATGACTACGCCAATCAAAACAAACCAAGCGGACTAAATTTTCCTATCAAAATCATCAAAAACAATGAGCTCTATTTTAATGATTTGGATATTGAGAGGGGACCTCTTCATCACGATGATGGAGAGGATTTCGTAGCCTATACACAAATTAAAACATTAATTCAAAACCAAGCCTACATTGATGCGGTAAAACGTATTGATGAAACGCTCATTGCCTACCCTAAAACTATCTTTGCCAAAGACTTGCTGCTCTTTCGATTACGCGCATTAGAACATTTTGATTCTGTAGAAAATAGCGATATGATTATCGATATGGGGATAAAATGGATTAAAAAATACCCCACAGATTCTAATGTCCCTGAAGTGTTGTTTTATCTAGGGAATGCCTATGCTGATATGAGAATCCCCGAAGAAGCAAAATATTATCTTGAAAGAATTATCAGTGAATACCCACAATCACGTTATATGCCTCTTTCTAAAATGGCACTTGCAAAGCATTTTTATAGCAGCACTGATACAAATGCTGCCTCTAGATTCTTTGCTCAAGCCTATCAAGAAGCAAAGGACTTAGATAGCGCAAGTGCGGTGGCGATTGAATGGAGTAAGTTCTACCTCCAAAATAGAAATAAAGAGCAGACTCAAAAGTTATTAGAAACAATGTTTAAAGTCAATCCTAGCTATATTACAAAATATCCTCTTAAAACCTATGAATTTCTCAATCTTTTAGCCGAGGAGCAGCTCTATCTTATCGCTGCACAACTTGGAGAATATCTCTATAATCATCTTTTAAGCGATGATATAAACAAAGAAGAATTGCTTAACAATGTAAGTTTATGGTATCAAGCGGCAAATGCTGTGCAAGATGCGCACAGAATCAATAAAATTTTTCTTAGCGAATTTGAACATCGCCCCTTAGCAGATGAAGTAAAAGATAGAGATGATAAGCTCCTCTTTGCCCTTACAGAAGATGATAGCATAGAAGCTAAACTTGAAAAATATGATTATATTATTGAACATTATGCCAATTCACCCGAGCAAGAAAAAGCACTAATGCTAAAAGCCCAAGTGCTTTTTGATGAGGGCAAGTATGAGGAGGTATTATCTCTCAAAGAGCATCTTAAAGATACGCCCCTTATAGCACAAAGCTATAACGCACTCATTCACAAATCGCTTGAAGATAATGACTGCAAAATCACTGCAAATTATTATATGCAATACCCATATGTGAATTTAGAACCTAAGCAAAAAATGCCTCTTTTTGATTGCCTTTACTCGCTCGCACTCAATAAAGAAGCCGCACAAGTCTCCGCTAATATGGCTACAGAATCTAAAGATTTACCAACAAAACTTGCTTGGCTCTATCGCGATACACTTAATTTTGCCAAACTTGGTGATAATAAAAGCACTGCACTTGCAGGAAGAGACACACTAGAGCTTGCTAAAAGTTTGCAAGAGGCAAAATATTATGATGTGGGCTTTTTACTCTTTAATGCGCTAAACGAGCTCAATGACAAAGAGGGTGCGCTACAAACCTATGCCTTTTTAAAAGAAAAACAAGCTGACAATCCCCAAATGCTGGGTGTAGATCTATATTTGCTGAAAAATGCAGAAACACAAAAAGATGAATTAAGCATTGAAATCTACGCCAAGGATATTTTACGTTTGCAAAAGCTTACAAATAATATAACAGATTCTCCGTATGTGGATTTTGCCCTCGCTCAAAGCTATATCCGCACTCAACGCACAGATGACGCCTTAAATGTACTTGATACACTCCTTACAAAAGATATGAATAATGATAATAAGCAAAAGGCTCTTTATCTCAAAGGCTCGCTGCTTAAAACTCTAGGGCGAGATTCGCAAAGCACATTTGAACAATGCCAACTTATAGCTCACGAGGGTGCGTGGAAAAATCTCTGTTCTCAAGCCTTAGAAATGCTAAAGGGTAGCCAATGATATATAACTTTACTGACGAGCAACTCCGTCGATATGCAAGGCATTTTAGCCTTGTGGAATGCGGATTTAAAGGACAGGGCAAAATTTTAGAATCTAAGGTATTGATTGTAGGGGCTGGAGGGCTTGGATCACCTGTAGCATTCTATCTAGCCGCAGCAGGGGTGGGGCATATAGGCATTGTCGATGGAGACAATGTAGATTTAAGCAATTTACAGCGGCAGATTCTGCACACCACCGCAGAAATAGGCACTCCTAAAATAGAATCCGCGCAAAAAAAGCTCCACGCCCTTAATCCCCATATCAAAATCACCACCTATCCTACTATGCTTAATGCGAGTAATGCGCTAGAGATATGTGAGCCTTATGATGTAATTGTTGATGGGAGCGATAACTTTGCGACAAAGTTTTTAGTCAATGATATATGCGTGCTACTCAATAAGCCCTATTCACATGGGGGAATTTTGCGCTTTAGCGGACAAAGTATGAGTATTGAGCCCAAGGTGAGTGCGTGCTATGCCTGTGTGTTTGATACTCCACCTGATGATAAAAATATCCCAAATTGCGCTACTGCAGGTGTATTTGGCTCTGTGGCTGGAATGCTTGGCGGTATCCAAGCCACAGAAGTGCTAAAAATCATTACAGGCATAGGACAGCCTCTTTATAATCAGCTTCTAAGCTTTGATGCTATGGAAATGAACTTCCGCAAAATCACGCTTAAAAGAAACCCACAATGCCGTGTATGTGGAGAAAATGGCATAACAAAACTGCAAGATTATGCAAACCCCGTATGCAATACAAAAAATTAATTCAAACCCCTTAGAGTTTTTATATCAAATTCTACGTGTTGAGCAAATATCAACTTTATTAAAGTTTGAAATTCTTTTATGTTTTCTTTTTTCTATCAGGAGTGAGCAGTATATCTAGTGAAGGGCATAAATGTGTAAGTATGGACTAGTGCTAAAGCACAAGAGTGAGGTTAGCTTGGCAATATATACCTCACTCCTCCTTATATATCATTTACTAGATTACCTGCTCTTATCACCCTTATGATGCCTTAAGAGATTTTGCAAGTGTGAAGTTAAGAGGGTAATCCAAGGAATGCTTAGACGTGTATGCACTATCGTATGATTTATTTTATATAAGTTAAAAGATATGTTTTGCTTGTAAATAGATTCAAATTTAGAATCTTGTTTGCTGTTTTTGCTAAAACCCATCCTATTGATTTATATATCCTTAGTTATATCTCCATAACTCTCTTCTTTATAGATATTGTCTCTTGTTTCATATATTTTTATCAAGTATCCATTGATTGCTCTTGTGCTTTTCTATCTCCCAGCTTATGGGAATGGTTTTATCACTGAATAATCTTGCGGGATAATGCTTTGATATATTTTTGGCACATAAGGGAAGCCATTGGGCAGATTCCCACAAAAATGCTTGGGACGCCTAATGTATCATCAAGCGATAATCTATACGCAGCTCCCCTATGCCACCAAAATCTTTAGAGAAAAATATTGAATCAGGACGAGCGTCATTATTTAAAATCAATAAGGATATGCCCCGCTATGACTGCTTAAGATAAAGATTTGTGTATTATCATAAATCCTCTCATCTTTAAGCCATTGTATAGTATCTTTCAAATATATAAGAGCGCATATTTCTGTATCATAATGCTGATAATAATAGCTTTTGTGTTCTTCTTTTATGTATTTCATTTGCTCTATATGAGAATATTCACTCTATACACTTTTTGCTTACTAAAATGTAGACATTTGCCATTATTATAATATAAGCTATAAAGCACAAAGTGTAATTAAGGTATTTGGTTATATCAAATTGAGAAATATCACTACTCTATACAGCAAAAGGTGTAAAGACACATACCATAAAGTATATATTCATAATAGCTAAGATTGAAATATCTCTATATGCTTTTTATAAGTGTGTGAATCTAAAGAAATATGAGAGAGGAGGAGAGATAGGTTTGAAAATATTTAAAATTAAAAAATGATAGAGCATTTTTAGAATCTTTAGGTTTTAGCTGAGCGTTGCTCCTACCACGAGATACTATATTGGCTCTATTGAGATATAGGCATGCTTCATACAAGTTTTCTTTTTGAAAGTTATAAATTCTAGTCCAGCAGCCATTCACAACGCGCTATGCGGCTTACCGCACCTTTAAACAAAATATGTGAATCTTGGCTTAAGCTAAGCTCTAGTCTCTCCTTGCTTGGGGGTATCAAAATGGCATTTTTATCACATAAACCATTAGCCAAAGCAATGGCAAATACCGCTGCTGCCCCTGTGCCACAAGCCTGTGTGATATCCTCCACACCCCGCTCATAGCTCATATAAATGATATGTTCTCTCTCTATGTAAGCTATACTTACATTGGCATTATATTTATACCTCAAATGCTCCAAAATATGCTCTTTTTTTGCAGGTAGCGCATTTTTATCTTTGACAAATCCCACCAAATGTGGTACTCCCGTATCAAGCAATGTCCAAGATGGCACATCATAAGGATTAGATTCTATAATATCCCTCTGCAACAATGTATATACGCCTAAATCGCTCTGCACTAGAGACGTATTGTGCGAATCTATCTCTATGCGAATAATTCCTACTGCACTTAAAAAGCAGTGCTGCTTTGGTGCTAATCCTTCCATATAGGCATAATGCCCCACACTTCTAGTAGCATTGCCACACATACTTGCATATGAGCCATCAGCATTGTAAAATTCCCATTTATAGGCATATTCTTCCCCCACAGCAGGGATAAGCACCGCCATACCATCAGCCCCTATGCCATTATGTCTATCGCAAACTTTTTGCGCAAGATACGCACGTGAGCCATCATTATAGTTCTGTGTATGGAAAATGAGAAAATCATTTCCATTACTGCTATATTTCACAAATTGCATAGAATCCTGCCCGTATCGCTTTAAGGTTTAGGCAGGGACTTAAGATAAGATTCCAAACGTTGCTGCAAAGCGCGCAAACTCCCATCATTGCCTATAATATCATCAGCTAAACGGCATTTTTCTTCAATAGATATTTGTGAATCTAGGCGCATTTTTGCCTCTTCAAAGTTAAGCTTATCACGTTGCATAATGCGCTCTATGGCTTTATTTGCAGGTGTGTAAATCACAAGTGAGCGTGCCACAGGAAAGGCTTCTTTGCCCCCTACTTCAAAAAAAAGTGGAATATCTATAAAATACCACATTTTTTTCTCCTCAAGCTGCCAAGCCTGGGCAAAAATTTGCATTTGAATCTGTGGGTGGAGAATAGAGTTAAGCTTTTTACGCTCTATCGCCGAAGCAAAAACAATATTTGCGAGTTTTTTACGCTCAATCTTTCCGCTATTATCTAAGATTCTATCACCAAAATGAGCGATAACCTCTGCTCTACACTCATCGAGCACTTCATGTGCAATACTATCAGCACAAATGCTTTGATACCCATAAAGTGAAAGGAGATTTACTAACGTGCTTTTACCGCTCCCTATGGAGCCTGTTAATGCGATTGCGTGTGTCAATGCCCCAGCTGTCATACCATACCTTTAAAATCGCGCAATAGATTGAATCTTGCTAAATAAAAAATGGGGTAATGCAAATACACTCTCGTGTATATGGGCATTATAATATTGCAAAGAGGGGAGTAAATCAATTTTTTGCAGGAGCATATCGGCCTTTGGGTGGGGCTTTTTGGAAGCAAAAATATAGCTCTTATCACCTAAAATACTTAAGGAAGGAAAAAAAGGCATAACAATATGAAAAAACTCAGCACAATCACTTAATTTTTGCATAAAAGATTCTTCCTCTAAAAGAGGGTGGTGATTGCGCATTATAAGTATGCCTGTGTTTGTAAGCATACGCGCCAAGCCATCAATTTGATGCTTGTTAAGCACACTATCTGCGATAATCACATCATATTTTTTAATGTCTAAATCAATGACTTGTGTAAAAAGTGAAAAATCCTTATGCTGCAAAACTTTATGAAAATGCGGCAAAAAGCTCATAAGTGAATCTAGGGTCTTTTTATCGCCTTGCACACAATCCACCTTTACATTATGTTTTAAACATTCATACGCAATTTCAAGGTTGAAACTATCAAAAAGCAGGACATTATCAGCTTGAGGAAGCACACAAAGCGGGAGATGAGCAAAAAGCTCGGATTCTATAAAAAGATATTTACCAAGCATAAGATGAGTTTGGTCAATCATTGCTATTTGTTCAAAATCAGTGCTTTTAAAAATCTCTATACTATGCGTGCTACGTGCGTCAAGAATCTTAGTATCAATTGTGTATTCCTGCCGAAAATTTGGTGTAAGCTGACGAGTAATCCACATAAAATAGCCTTTTGTGCTTCTTTTACTTTTAAAGAGGTGTATATTGAGATATTTAATAAACTCCCGTGCAGGTGCTTATGGCACACAAAAAAATAAGCTGCTCTGCTGTGTTCCCACCCTGAAGCGTTGTCCTACTTATCTGTTGCATAAGTCTGCAAGGAAGCGGAGGAATTATATCATTCGAGACTTAAAAATGATTGAAAGGAAAGATTAACTCTCGCTTGGCTTTTTGGGATAGCAAAAACGATAGCCTCTACGGCGCACGGTCTCAATTGTGCTAATATTAAGAGGTTTATCCATTTTTTGGCGAATCTGATTAATCGCTACCTCTATAACATTGGGCGTTACAAGCTCGGGCTCTTCCCAAATTGCATCAAGTAGCTGCTCTTTTGAGACGATTTGATCACGATGACGCGCAAGATGTGTAAGCACCTCAAAAGGCTTGCCCTTAACTTCTATTTCTTGCCCTCTATATGTAATTTTTTCCTCATCAGGATTAATAACTAAATCCTCAATTTCAATCACGCTTGAACCCCAAAATCGCAATCTTGCTTGGATTCTAATCAAAAGCACTTGCAAACTCAAAGGCTTGGACACAAAGTCATCCGCACCACCTTTGAAAGCTTGTATTTCTGTTTCAGCAGATGTTTTGCTAGAAGTGATAATTACAGGTGTGCGAGGGGACTTTTCTTTCACCTGCGCAACAATATCAAGCCCACAACCATCTGGCAAATCCCAATCTACCAACACCAAATCATAATTACGAATATTGATAAAATACTCACCATCTTTTAAATTTTCTGCTACGTCAGTTTGGTAGCTGTGCTCATTAAGCATTTCTGCAATGTTTTTACATAGGTTCGGATCATCTTCAATAACTAAGATTCTCATTTAAATTCCTCTCAATACTTAATTTTAGCTTCAATTATAACATAGTTTATAAAAATATTTTCCCAATTCTAAAATTTCTTGTGCTGGAAGTAGCAAACAATACTTTTTTAAAGTAAAAAAGATTGTCTTTCATATCATAACGTTTGAGGGCATTATTATCTTCGTTGAGTTGATTTAGTCCATTCTCCATTGTATAAAATACCTCATAGCCTATACTTTTAGCCGTGCGGAGCAATCCTTGATTATACATACCATCAGGCCAAGCTAAATGCTTTGTCTCTCTATTAAGCTGCTCCTTAATCAATCGTTTTGAAAGCTCAAAATCCTCGTGCCACGAGAGCGATACAATATTTTTAAATTGATAGGTATGCGTCATTGAGCCTATGCTAAACACATCTTGCATTGTATGTATCTCCTCCCAATTACACATCACTGCCCTAGCATTATTTAAAAGTGCATTTTTACATTCATTATGAGGGATTTGGATATAATCTGCTGCGCTTTTTGAAGCCTCATCGACCCACTCTGTTGCAACAAATAGTCCTGCCTTCGCCTGATATTCTTTGAGTAGTTCATACGCATTCATATAAACATCACGCCACGCCCCATCAAAAGTGAATAACACGCAACGAGGAGAAAACTTAATATTGTCCTGTTTGTAAGCAATCACATCATCAAGACTTAAAAACTGATAATCTTTTTTTTGCAAATATTGAAGCTGTTTCTCAAAATTTGCCAAAGACACACTATGGGAATCTTGCATATTACGGATATGTATATATCGCAGTATAGGAAGGCACATCATAGATAATTTACCAATGACATTTGATTGATACGACTTGTAGAAGCAAGCACGGCATTATAATTTGTCGTAAGATTTGAGAAATGATTGTAAGTTTGGGCTATGTCTGTACCAATTACTTCACTCTTAATAGATTCTATTTGCACACGTAAAACCTCATTTCTTCTAATCACATTCTCAAAGCTACGGCTATGGGCACCATTAAGAGCAACCATCTTTTCAATGTGATCACTCAAATGCCCAAAAAGCTCAATAGCATTTTGAATCCCTTTGTTACGCATTTGGTCAGTATATTCATCACCATAAGCATCAGGACGATACACACCTGAGCGAACCGCTTCAATAATCCCATCGAGCGAGCGGAAGAAATCCACATCAGGCTGGTCTATAATAAGTGCATTGTTGGCATTAAATGTTAGCGATGAGCGATAGTTACGGATACCTTGCTCACTAAAATCATTACTTGCATTATCATATATCATAAATTTCATACGAGAGATAGAGCGCATTTCATCAACAATCTCAATACGTCCATCACGGCTCAAAGAAACATTAAAACGTCCTTTTGTTTGCTGCAAAAGCTCTTCATAGGCACTTTTACCCTCTTGTGTAGGGGTATTTTTTTTCATTTGAGCATTTTTATAATTATCCATATCCTGATTACTATAGTTAAGCGCGATACTTATCATATCAAGCAACTGACGATAAGTAATATCATCAGCCTTGCTTACACTTACTGCTGGCGGCTCATCGTGCGGATTATAAAAAGGAATAAAAAATTCAGGCTGGGAGCGGAAACTCGTCGCATCAAAATCCACATTAGGTAACACTAAATATGAGCCTTTATTGCTAAATTCAATCCGTGCATTAATCGGGATTCCATTATGATCTTCAAGCACAAGGTTGTAAGTTTGTCCATCAAGGCTTCCTCCTGCTACGGCAGAGAGCTTTGTCTCTTCATTTGCATAGCCCATACCATCTAGTAGCATCTGCTGGACATTTGATATAAGCTTTGCGCCTTGATTCTCAAAATATACTTGGTCATATTCCGTGCGGTAATCACGTCTCAACCCATTTGTTTCAAAGCCTGCATTATCAAGAGTGGTCAAAGAGAGACTAAAGCCACTTGGTCCATTAAAAGGAGGATTCATCATATCCCTATCTTTATGTGTTACATTCAGATCACGTAATACAAGTTCTCCACGCACAATCTCGCCCTCTATCTTGCCACCAAAATGATTTTTAATCATCACGAATAAATCCTGCACTTCCAAATCATTATCAACCCTTATATTTAAAGCCGATATAGGTTCTTCATTAATGCTCCCATCATCATAATTTGGACGAGTGCCATCAATCACAAGCGTTTTCACATCTTTAGCCAAAATATCTTTAAGTTTTGTAGTAAGCGTAGCTGGAGAATTATCGGCTGTGAGAAAAGTAGAGGGGAACTTGAGTATGCGATGGTCATAATTATCTTGGACAGCCTCTAAATAGCTTTGCGAAAACGCTCCCATAAACGGGCTTTTTTGAAAACTTGTTACTCTTGCACCTAGCTCTGGCAATTCATCTACGTTATCCACATCTGTATCACTTGATATGAGATGAAAATCTAAATTCGCATTCCCCGGAGCAAGGTTTTTAATCTCAATTTGTCCCCAAAAATTCAAACTCACATCGACCACTTTACTCTTGCTCGTATTGCCAAACTCCTTACCGATTCTATCAAGCAAATCTTGGACTTTTGTTGCATTATTTATATTTTTATAACCCACATCAAATGCAAACTTACTCTTAAAGCTCGTGCCATCAGGGCGGACACCGCGCAAATAGAAAAACTCCTGTCCATCATTACTTGTGTCATTGTCATTATCACCTATCAAATCTCGCAAGGTGTCAGTAGCCTTAATATACACTTCTTCGGGTATATCACCACGGCGGATTCTATCCATAATGTCATTATTGAGCTTACTTTGATTAAACTTGCGGATATTGGTTGTAATGCTCTTATGATGGTCGGAATCCCGCCCAAAAAACAGCTCCTCACCAGTAATATTATAAGGTATCAAATTATTATTGCTTACTAAGGCTTCAAGTCGCTCATTATTGCCCTTATATGTACCATCTGGCTCAAATGGGCGTATCTTCACATTACTCCCTGCAAAGAGAAACCCCCCACCAATAGCTGTATTAGCGATATTTATCATATGTTCTTTAAGCTTTTCTAAATCCCTTGCAATCGCCTCACGTGATGTGGGAGAGTGAATATCGTTTGCCGCTTGAAGAATCTTCGTATTGAATTGCTCTGCAGTTTGAGAAAGTTCCGCAAGTGCTTTGTCAGTATTAAGCGTAGCAGTATGAGCGTCGTGGCTCACATCAATGCCCTGGTCAAGATTTGCCTTTTCATATTCAAGCTTTAGATTTTGATTAAACACGCTACTATCTTGATAGCCATATTGGATCTTTAATCCCGAAGCAATTTTGGTGTTTATATCCATTAGCTTGCTTTGCATAGTGCCCTGATAATAATTCATTTGGTTATATTTCGTGCCAAATGTAACTCGCATTACCCTTCCTTGTATTTAATTAGTTAAGTAATATCTTAATTATCGACTTTTAAAGCAAAAATAATACCCTTTTGGCCGTATTTACATTATTTTATCTTACATTCATCATAACAATGTGCATTTTTTTCACATTTTATACCCTGAAATTAGCGTATAATATCAAGTATCTCTTCTGCTTGCTCATAAATAATCTTACTCTTATCCCACTCCCGTTCGCCCTTACGTTGCTTTATGCCCAACTTTGGATTCTCTACGCCTTTTTCATTACCCATTGGGATTTTTGCTTCTCCCTCGATTTCTTTATAATAGATAGTTGTTGGAGAATCCACAAAACGATCTGTATGTACTTCATACTCTTTAAGTGATGAGCCACCCATTATATCAGCTTCACTTTTACCAAGCAAATTAGGCGGGATGGGCAAACGTTTGATCACACCATTAGGAGAAATCTCCATAATGCCAAGCAATGCACCACTTTTGTGGTCAATCATTAAAGTTTGATTAGGCTTAAGATTAAGCTCTATACGTTCGATACTATCAAAATCAAGTATCATATTATCCGCCCACACATTCATAGCTATACCCATACATAGTAATGCAAATGTATGTCTTGTACGCATTTACCGCTCCTTTTGCTTAGAATCTGATTTAAAGTTTAATGCTAAGATTATACTTAAATTTTGCTTTTTAAAGGATTTTTATGCAAAACATTACTCCCATTAGCACAGCAAACGCCCCCCAAGCCATTGGTCCCTATTCACAAGCCTATATCTGCAATGGTATGATTTACACCTCAGGGCAAATTGCCCTCACGCCACAAGGTACTTTTATAGAGGGTAATATTACCGCTCAAAGCATACAAGTGCTTGAAAATCTCAAAGCTATTCTAGAATCTGCGGGAAGCAGTTTGCAAAAAGTCATTAAAACCACCGTTTTTCTTAGCAATATGGAGGATTTTAACACCCTTAATACTATATATGCACAATACTTTGGCTCACATAAACCTGCTCGCAGCACAATTGCGGTAAAGACACTTCCTAAAAATGCACTTGTAGAAATCGAGTGCATTGCTACACTCTAAGATTCTATAAAGGCAATATATGGACGATTTACGCAATATATTTCGTATTTTTACCGCCCCACTTGATTTTATCAATAAATATTTTAAGTCGCTTATCTTTATCTTTATTGTGCTGCTTATTCTAGTCCCAAGCAACGATACGAAAGAGCACCAAAAACCCAATTTGGCTAAGCTCTATCTCACTATGCCTATTTATGAGAGCGAGAGCTTTGCCGCACAAATAAAGAAAATCACAGACAATAAGCATATTCAAGGTGTGCTACTCATTATTGATTCGCCCGGTGGAGCGGTGGGAGCGAGTATAGAAATTGCCGATATGATTAAACACCTTTCTACTAAAATGCCTGTGGTCGCCTATGTGCGTGGCTCAATGGCAAGTGGAAGCTACTATGCGGGTATGTATGCTAATGAAATTTATGCTAATCGTGGGGCATTAGTTGGCTCTATTGGCGTGATTTTTAGCGGTATGAATATAGCAGAGCTAATGGAAAAAGTAGGTATCAAGGAGCAAGGTATTAAAGCAGGTGCGTATAAAGAAGTAGGTACGATGACACGCCAATGGAGCGAATCAGAAAAAGATTTTTTAGAACATCTTATCAATGAGCAATACACGATGTTTTGGCAAGATGTCATCAAGGCTCGTGGATCAAAGCTTGTAAGCAAAAATCATCATCAATTTGCAGAGGGTAAAATATTCTCCGCATCTCAGGCTCAAAAACTAGGATTGATTGATAAAGTTGGCTCAATGCAAGAAGCAATTAGCGCATTACAAAAGCATAGTAATGTAGAAAAGCCCGTATGGCTTAAAAAAGACAAGTTTGAAGATTATATGGATAAACTCTTAGATTCTATGAGTTCTAAGGTGCTTTCACTCACTGCTCCCTCGCTCAAGGCACATTTGTGAATGTACCTCAACGCATTATTCTTATTAGCGCACCGGATAAAAAGGGGCTTGTGTATCACATCTCATCTGTGCTTTATGAGTTAGGGCTAAATATCGAGCGCAACGATGAATATGTTGATAAAGAAATTTTACGATTTTTTATGCGCACACACACTTGCGGCGAGGTAGATGATAGGATTCTTAAAAATAAATTAGAATCTATCCTGCCGCCTCACAGCACACTAACCATTCAGCCCACTAGCAAAAAAAATATTATTATTCTTTGCACGAAAGAAAATCATTGCGTGGGAGATTTGCTTTTAAGACACGACAGCGGGGAACTAAACGCCCATATTCAAGCTATTATTAGCAATTATGATATATTAAAGCCCCTAGCGCAAAAGTTTGATATACCCTTTTTCCATATTCCCGCAGAAGGCTTAAGCCGTGAGGCTCACGAGAAAAAGCTTTTAAAGATTATTGAAGAATTTGATAGTGCGTATTTGGTATTGGCAAAATATATGCGGATTCTCACAAAGTATTTCACACAGCATTTTGAAAATAGAATCATCAATATTCACCATAGTTTCCTCCCGGCATTCATCGGTGCAAATCCCTATAAACAAGCACATCAACGTGGTGTAAAGCTTATCGGTGCGACCGCACATTTTGTCAATGAAAATCTTGATGAGGGGCCTATTATCACTCAAGATATTATCCACATCAATCATAGCTATTCGTGGCAGGATATGCAAAAAGCCGGACGCGATATAGAAAAGATAGTACTCTCTCGTGCGCTTAATCTCGCCCTAGAAGATAGAATCTTCGTCTATGGCAACAAAACGATTGTATTTTGAGAAATATTCTAGCCCTACTTTCAAAAAGTTTTCACACCTTGCGTCTTTTGGCATTATTTGGGTTACATAGAAATCATTAAACCTTACCTCTAATGCCTACTTCCAAACATTACTCAAAAGCTGACATCAAACAAAAATTCTAAAAGGACACCAATATCTTGTAACCCTATGCATAAAAAATCGTACGATAGTGCTAACCTCTAGAAGCGTCGCAAGGGTGGTGAGCAATATATTTGCAAACGATATATAAGAGAGAGTGAGAAGTATATCCTCGAGCCAAATTCTTTAAACCCATCTCCCACCTCTTGTTTATAGATAAAAAAGAAAGAATCAAAGAAACTTTAATATTATGATTCCTAGACTAGAAATTTTATTTCACAGAATAGATTCTGCACAAATGCTTTGAGTTTTTAGATAAGTTTCTCTAAACCACTTAAACCCTATCCATAGATTAAGTACTTTTTTGCTACAATCACACAATTTTACGCAAGGACAGTACATTATGCCTAAACGCACCGATATTCATACGATTCTCCTTATTGGTTCAGGACCTATCATCATAGGACAGGCTTGTGAGTTTGACTATTCAGGCACACAGGCGGCTAAGACATTAAAATCTCTAGGCTATAAAGTTATCCTAATCAACTCAAATCCCGCTACGATTATGACAGACCCAGATTTTGCAGACAGGACATACATCGAGCCAATCACTGAAGAAATCATTGTCGATATTATCAAAAAAGAAAAAGTCGATGCAATTTTGCCCACTATGGGCGGACAGACGGCATTAAATGTCGCTATGAGTATGTTTGAAAAGGGCTTATTAGAGGGCATTACATTTCTAGGAGCAAAGCCCGAGGCGATTAAAAAGGGTGAAGACAGACAGGCATTCAAAGAAGCAATGCTAAAAATCGGTATGGACCTGCCTAAATCACGCTATGCCTACACAGAGGAGGAGGCACTCAAGGCGGCACAAGAGATAGGATTCCCCCTAATTATTCGCGCGAGTTACACACTAGCAGGAGGCGGCAGCGGCGTGGCTTATAATATCGATGAATTTAAGGCTATCGCACAAAATGGCTTAGAGGTAAGCCCGATTAATGAAATCCTCATCGAAGAATCCCTGCTAGGCTGGAAAGAATACGAAATGGAAGTCATACGTGATAAAAATGATAATTGTATCATCGTATGCAGTATTGAAAATCTCGATCCTATGGGTGTGCATACCGGAGATTCTATCACTATTGCCCCCGCGCTCACACTCACAGATAAAGAATACCAACGTATGCGTGATGCGAGTTTTAAAATATTGCGAGAAATCGGCGTAGATACCGGCGGCTCTAACGTGCAATTTGCGATTAATCCACAAAATGGCAGAATGACGGTCATTGAGATGAATCCTCGCGTATCGCGCAGCTCCGCCCTAGCCTCTAAGGCGACAGGCTATCCTATTGCAAAAGTCGCCACACTTTTAGCTGTGGGCTTTAGCCTCGATGAGATTAAAAACGATATCACAGGTACACCGGCGAGTTTTGAGCCAAGCATTGATTATATTGTTACCAAGATTCCGCGATTTACCTTTGAGAAGTTTCCAAAGGCAGATTCTACACTTACTACGGGTATGAAATCTATCGGTGAGGTAATGGCAATCGGCGGAAGCTTTAAAGAATCTTTGCAAAAGGCGCTTTGTGGCCTTGAGACAGGGCTTTTTGGATTTAATAGAATTACCGCAGATATTGAGCTAATCCGCCGTGAAATCCGCCGCCCAAATACCAATAGACTGCTTTACATAGCGGAGGGCTTTAGGCTTGGAATGAGCGTAGATGAAATCTATGAGCTATGCAAGATTGATAGGTGGTTTTTACACCAAGTAAGTGAGATTATAGAGTCTGAAAAGCTCATATCCATCGCTATCTTAAACAATGCTACGCTTATGCGAGAGATAAAAAGCTATGGCTTTAGCGACAAAATGATAGCCTATTATCTAAAAGAAAATGAGAATATAGATGTGAGCGAGGAGGAAGTCTATCAGGCACGAAAGAAACTTAATATTACACATCGTTATAATGAAGTGGATACTTGTGCGGGAGAATTTCCAAGCTTGACAAATTATTTATACTCAACCATAGGAAATTACCAGCATATAGATTTTGAAGGGACAGAATCGAGGGTGGTTTCTAACGATTCTACAAATATGCCTTCCCGCAAAGATAGCCACAAAACAACACACAAAGTTTTGATTATTGGGGGTGGTCCTAATAGGATAGGTCAAGGCATCGAATTTGACTACTGCTGTGTGCATTCTAGCTTTGCGCTTAGAGATTTAGGCATTAAAAGCATTATGTATAACTGCAATCCCGAAACCGTTAGCACAGATTATGATACAAGCGATGTACTGTATTTTGAGCCTATCGATTTTGAACATGTAAGAGCCGTGATTGAGAGAGAAAAGCCCGATGGCATTATTGTGCATTTTGGGGGGCAAACGCCCTTAAAACTTGCACACTCTCTGCAAAAGATTAATGCAAAAATCATTGGTACATCGGTTAAAGCCATCGATATAGCCGAAGATAGAGAGAAATTCGCGCAATTTGTGAATAAGTTAGGCTTAAATCAACCACAAAATGGTATCGCTTACAAAAAAGAGGAGGCATTTTCTATCGCAAATAGCATTGGCTTTCCTGTGCTTGTGCGCCCTAGCTATGTGCTTGGCGGACGAGCTATGCGGATTGTATATGATGATGAGGAACTAAAAAGCTATATGGACGAAGTCATCGCCGTGAGCGATAGCTCTCCTGTGCTCATTGATAAATTTTTAGCAAATGCGAGTGAATTTGATGTGGATTGTGTGAGTGATGGAGTGAATGTCTATATCGGGGGCATTATGGAGCATATCGAGGAAGCTGGGATACATAGCGGCGATAGTGCAAGTTCCCTACCCTCTGTGAATGTGTCTCAAAGTATGCTTGATGAGATTACCCAAACGACTGCAAAAATCGCCCTAAATCTTGGCGTAGTGGGCTTAATGAATGTGCAATATGCGATTTTTGAAAATAAGCTTTATATCATAGAGGTAAATCCTAGAGCCTCGCGCACCGTGCCTTTTGTGAGTAAAGCTACCGGCGTGCCTTTAGCTAAAATCGCTACAAGGGTAATGTGGCATTGCGCCTTGCAAAATATAGATTCTAATGCCGGCAGCATAGATTTTGCATTCCCTAACGCCCATACAAATAAAACCCAACAATCGCTACATTCCAACAATCAAGGCATTTTAGCAGAAGCCCTAAGATTCTATGATAAATACAAAAGGGTAGATTTTAGCAACAATATCTATCAACCAAAGGCATTGCAATATGTGGCGATTAAAGAATCTGTTTTTCCGTTTAATAAGCTGCCCGGCGCAGATTTACTGCTAGGACCAGAGATGAAAAGCACAGGCGAAGTAATGGGAATTGCAAAGAGCTTTGGACGTGCCTTTGCTAAAAGTCAATTAGCGTGCAAAAACGCTTTGCCCTTAAGCGGAAAGATTTTTCTCTCATTGGCAAATGCTGACAAAAAAGAAGGAGTGAAACTCGCAAAGGGCTTTATCGAGCTTGGATTCACTATCTGTGCGACAGAGGGAACATATAAAACCTTACGCGAAGAAGACGTCCAAGCCACGCATATCCTCAAAGTAAGCGAGGGGCGTCCAAATATCATCGATAGTATGGCGAATAATCAAATCAGCCTTGCAATTAACACAAGCGACCAGTATTCAAACAAAGAGGATACGCACATTATCCGCACACAAATTATTAAAAGTGCCATTCCCTACTTTAGCACTCTTTCTGCGGCGTATGTGGCAGTTGAGGCTATTAAAAATATGAAAAATTGCAATATTAATGAATCTTGCGCAATACAGGATTATCTACAAAATTAAAAAAAAAAAAAAATAGATTCTATGAAATATCATTCTCCTCAAATGCTTTTTAAGCAGAGGCGCGGTAAGCTAGTTGTGTAGCCACATATTTGTAATTCACACATTACGCTTAATTTACGAGGAATTATTATAATTTTTACAGGTATAAAATTTAAGGAGTGCAATATGCGTTATCGAAGATTGGGTAATTCAGGCATTAAAATCCCCGAAATGACATTAGGCACAGCCACATTTGGCGGTGTAGGCGAGATTTTTAAAGATTGGGGAAATACACAACTACAAGAGGCAAAAGAGCTTGTAAGCATTAGCCTAGAGTATGGGGCAAATGCCTTTGATACCGCGGATTGCTACTCATCAGGCAAGGCAGAAGAAATTTTAGGGGAAGCGATTAAAAGCCGCCGAAAGGAGATTTTCCTAGCCACCAAAACAGGTATGCCTATGGGTACAGGGATAAATGACAGCGGGACATCTTTTGCACGTATTTTGAATGCTTGCGAGGCAAGTTTAAAACGATTGCAAACAGATTATATTGATTTATATTACTTCCACTCTTTTGATGCGCTCACGCCAATGGAGGAGATGTTGCGCGCGATTGAAATCCTCATCACACAGGGGAAAATCCGCTATTTTGGGGTCTCTAATTATAGCGCGTGGCATTTGATGAAAATGCTCTCAATATGCGAAAAATACAATTTACCAAAGCCGGTGGTTCATCAAGCGTATTATTCCTTAGCAGCGCGAGAGTTAGAGTGGGAACTACTTCCGCTTGGTATTGACCAAAATATAGGCACAATGGTCTGGTCTCCTCTCTCTGGCTCTGCTCTTAGTGGGAAAATCTCGCGAAATAAGCAGCCGCCAAAGGACAGCCGATTAAGCACAGAATCTACTTGGAGCGTGCAGCAAGAAAAGCTTTTTGATATTATTGATGTTTTAGAGGATATTGCGGGAGAGACACATCATAGTGTTGCACAAATTGCCCTTGCTTGGCTGCTTACTCGCCCAAGTGTAGCGGGACTTGTGATTGGTGCGAGAAATAAAGAGCAGTTAATTGCAAATCTACAAGCAAGCGAAATTACCCTTAGTAAAGAGCATATCAAACAGCTCAATGATGTAAGTGCTGTGCGTCCTGTATATCCCTATTGGCATCAACAAGCTACAGTTCCTCACCGCGATCCTTTGTGTGTAGATATTTGTGCAAAATTAATATAATTTTTTATTCAACATCACAACCTCAACCCATCAACCTTTATCAAGGCAAACTTTTTCAATAAGTGGTGAAGTGAAGTGGAGAGTTACGCTCCTTGTAACTAATTCTATGAGTATTGAAGCATAGAAGGTTTAAAACGAGAGTAATAACAAATGTTTAAGTGGTGAAGTGAAGTATTACTATGAGTAAAAAACAGCACACATCGCCCTTTCTTTCAATATAGCTTTGTTAAACCAAATACGTTATATTATTCCTAAGATTCTAAAAAGAGCGTGTAATATGAAAAAGCACAAAAGAATGCGTTTAAGGACTCTCTTTAGATTATGGTGGATAAAACTCACATTACTTTATAAACGAAGTGATAGATTTTTTCATTTGTTAGTAGGTATGCCAAGCTATGATAAATACCTAGAACATATGCAAATCCACCACCCCGATAAGATTCCTAAAACGCAAAAAGAATTTTTTACCCAAGCCTTAGAGGCAAAATATGGCGCAGGAAGCATAAAATGCTGATAGAGAGTATCTCGCAAGGTTTGCGACAACAAAGGCTCATAATTGCTATATGCTATTAAATTTTGCCATAGTGCAATCCTGTTTTATAGAAAGTAAAGTTCTGCCTATTGCTTAAAAGTTATCGGCTTTGATGATTTGCTCAATGCAACTTATCAAGTGAGGTTGTGCGTTTCTAAGATCTAGATTTTGTGCTTTCTTGCTACCACACTTCATACTATTTCGCATTTTATGGTTGTTTGGTTTTTACTCTCGCTCTACCCTTATAAGTTTGTTCCTTAAGATATGGATTCTAGATGTTTTTTGCTATAATGTGGCCTCAATTATGTTTAAAGGATATGCAATGGCGATTGGAATGAGTGAATTGAAAAAGGGCTTGAAGATAGAAATTGATGGGATTCCATATAGAATCACAGAATATCAGCACGTAAAACCCGGCAAGGGTGCAGCATTTGTAAGGGCAAAGATTAAGTCATTTCTTGATGGCAAAGTGATTGAAAAAACTTTTCATGCAGGGGATAAATGCGAAGAGCCAAATTTAGAGGAAAGAACAATGCAGTTTCTCTATCACGATGGGAGTGCGTTTCAGTTTATGGATACGGCTACTTATGAGCAAATTGCCCTGAGTGATGACCAAGTGAGTGATGTGGCAAAGTGGCTTATTGATGGGCTAAATGTGCAGATTCTATTCCATAATCAAAAGGCGATTTCTGTTGATGTTCCACTTGTAGTGGAGCTTACCATTACTGAAACAGCCCCAAACTTTAAGGGCGATACAAGCAGTGGTGGTAAAAAACCTGCCACACTTGAGACAGGGGCAGTCGTGCAAGTGCCTTTTCACGTACTAGAGGGTGAGAAAATCAAAGTCAATACCGAAACAGGCGAGTATCTCGAAAAGGTAAAATAGTTTATTTATATCAATAGCAGGGAAAGTTTGCACTGTTTATCCTCTTGTTTTTCTCCATTTATGTTTTGTAATATTTTTGCTGTATCAAAAATATTACACAGCACATCTTACTTCCTTGTTGAAATATAACTTTCATTTTAGTTTAATTAAAGCAGTTTTTGATAAAATCTACGCCTTTATTTACCACATACTATAAAGGATTAATAATGAGAAAAGGTATTCACCCAGAATATGTGCCGTGCAAGGTAACTTGCGTAACAAGCGGTAAGCAAATTGAAGTCTTAAGCACTAAAAGCGAGTTACGTATTGATATTTCAAGCTTTTGCCACCCATTTTACACAGGCAGCGATAAAATTACAGACATTACAGGACGTGTGGAAAAATTTAAGCAAAAATATAATATAAAATAAACCTGTGCTAGCCCTTGTGCCAACCCCGATAGGGAATCTGGAGGATATTACTTTTAGAGCATTGGAGTGGCTAAAACGAGCTCATATTATTCTATGTGAGGATAGTAGGGTTAGCAAGAGACTCTTACATCTCCTCATTGAGCGTCAGCTACTCACTCTCCCAGCGGGAGTAGATTCCCAAAGCTTTATAGAATCTAAACAATTTATACCCTTTCATTCACATAATCAAAATGATATTATAGCCAATTTACAGCCAAGTATGTTTGAGAAACATATACTCTATTTGAGCGATGCGGGAACTCCCTGTATCAGTGACCCGGGCGCGAAACTTATATCTTATGCGATAGCACATCAACTTCCTTTTGATGTTTTACCAGGGGCGTGTGCGCTCAATGTCGCATTTTGCGGTAGTGGAGTAGAATCTACGCCTTTTGTGTTCGCAGGATTCTTGCCGCATAAAAAGCTAGAGCGGCATTCTAAACTTATGCAGCTTACGCATTTACGTATGGGTGAGGCATATAGCGTTATTTGCTATGAAAGCCCTCATAGAATCTTAGATACCCTTGCAGATATTGCGCTCCTTTTGCCCTCTATTCATCTTAGCGTACAAAAGGAGCTTACTAAACTCCATCAACAGCGCTATTATGGTAGTGCGAGCGAAATAAGCCAAGCATTGCAAGATTCTACCATTAAAGGAGAATGGGTGCTCGTGCTTGAAGTGAGAGAACCCTATATCACCAAAGAACAAAGAACACTTGATTATGAAGAGGTGCTAATGCTTGATATTCCACCTAAAATAAAGGCAAAGATTCTAAGTAAGATGAGCGATAGAAGCGTTAAGGAGTGCTATGAGGAAATACGAGAGGGGGGCAAGAGTGATACTTTATGGTAAGCAGCCTGTTTTTTATGCATTCAATACCTGCCCTTGGCGTATTGAGGAAATTTATTTAACTAAAGAATTGCCAAGAGATATATTTTCTCAATTAGCCAAACTCAACAAGCCTATCAAAAAACTTGATTTTAAAAAGGCTCAAGCCTTAGCGCACGGAGGTAATCATCAAGGAATCTTAGCGCGTATTACGCCACCATTGCCGGCACATTTAAATGAGTTAAAAAGTAAAGATTCTTTGCTTGTACTCGATAATGTTACTGATGTGGGGAATATCGGCTCTATTTTCCGCACTGCCTATGCTTTAGGGGTAGAGGGAGTGATAATCTGTTTGCCAAGTCTTAGTCAAAAAGCGATAGAAAGTATCGCTCGTCTTTCAAGCGGTGCATTTTTACATTTACCTTATGGAATCTTTGCAAATATTTTTGATGTCGTAAATGAGCTAAAAAATGCCAATTTCACGCTCATAGGGGCAGATATGAATGTAGGACAAAAGGGAAAAGTGGGGCAAAAATGGGCTTTATTTTTAGGGAGTGAAAATCAAGGTTTATCAGGTCGATTGAAGCACAAACTTGATACAATACTCTCTATCCAAATGGCACATCATTTTGATTCGCTTAATGTAGCTGTGGCTACTGGAATTTTAATAGATAGGATTAACTATGCAGGACAAAAATAATGTATCATTACTTGATTCAGAGCTTGCTAAACTTAAAGCTATTGGCTTAAAAGAAATTAGCAAGAGCACAAAGTTAGCAAATTCAAAGATTGAAGATGTGCTCGAGAAGCGTTTTGATAAAATCGATAGAGTAAGGGCTAAAGGATTTATTGCTATCTTAGAGCGAGAATATGATGTTGATTTGCGCGATTGGCTTCTTTTGTATGAACGTTCAAAAAATGAAGATATAAAAAGTGTCTCACAAGTCATTGCCAAACAAGATGAAGAGCAACGTGCCCAAAGATTAAAAGAAAATGCTGCTAAAGAAGAGCAAATAGCAAAAGAAAAAGAGCAAAAGCAGAATGAAGAAAAAAAACGCGAACATCAAGTACTTGATTTAGCGCTTAAAGGCAAGCCAATTGCTAAATCCGATACAGAATCTTATTCGTGGCTTTATGTTATCTTGGTTTTAATACTTTTAGCACTAATGGGATATTTTGCCTATAAGGCATTTATGCAAGACCATCAAAAGAGCAATCTAGCACCTATATCGCAGAGCAACACTCATACTTCCTCACAAGAAGATGGCTATGATGGCTTATTCTTTGATACATCGAGCATTCAGGTTGAAGCACAATCTATACCAGAGGCTGTGCAAGAGCAAGACACTCCTCAAAAAGGAGAAGCTGTATCTACGGAGAGCTCTAATGCTTACTCTAAACCTTTGCAAGAGCCATTACAGAGCCACCCTGAACAAAATTTCTTCTTCCAGCCTCAAAATACTTCTTCGAGCCAAGAAGCTCAAAAGAAAGTCATTAATGACAATATCTTGCATATTCAATCGGACTTTGATTTATGGCTGGGTGTAATTAACTTAGAAACAGGTACAAAAGAGCAGTTTTCTTATAAGAAAGAATATGATATAAAGCTTGAGGGTAAAATGCTCTTTATTATGGGGCATAGCAGTTTTACGCTTACGCTTAATGGTGAAGATATTCCACACGGGACAAAACACCCTGTAAGAATGTATTATGATGGCTCAACTTTACGCAACATAGGCTATACACGTTTCAAAGAACTTAATGGTGGTTTAGAATGGTAAGATATGTGCTATTTATGGCATTTATGCTTACTTATATATGGGCTGATGTATTTGATGATAAGGTGCGTAATCTTATAGGAGAACAAAGCTATCAGCTCAATGTTAATTTTCTTAATAAAATTTTTGCAAATAAAACGATGTATTATACAAATGGACGACTCGATATAGCTAAGATTGTATATGCGCTTAAGAGTAATGGATTGCTTACTTCGCGTTTTGGACAACCAAGTGAAGTAAAGTTAAGTTTTTCTGCACGTACTAGCCCTATTTTATTAACAAAAGTAACTAATAGTATTCTTGCTACAATGGGTTATTCATACTACGTAGTGAGCAAAGCCGAACTTTCTCAAGGTTTATCTAATATAGAATTTTCTTTTAATACTGAACACAATCCAGATATTGGCATTATTCTTGATGAACTTAGCAAGAGAGGCTTTGTCTGCCTTGATATTAATCGTATAAGTGAGCAACAATGGGAATATGTGCTAGAGGTGAATGAGCCCCGTTTGCCTAATACAAAATTTCTTGCTAAAAGTGCTACACTGAATCTACGCGAGGTATCCGGGGAGTATTGGCTTGCATTGAATGCAAATGGGGATTTGCATATCCAAACAATAAATTTTATAAAATGGAATCCCCGCGTAGTGCTTTATGATAAGAATCTTGGTATAGTAGATATAGTCGCCAATACAGGAATGAGTGCTTCAGCTAAAATACGTGTGCCTCGAGGCGTAAAGTTTGTGATGATTACAGATTATGATAGTCCAGAAAGCCTAAAAGGCGGTATTTCTGTGAATCTTAAGTAGTTTTATAAAGTAAATATAAGGAGTAAGCGATGTTTGATGAGATTGAGTTTGATAAGATAAAACGTTTACCTAAGTATGTATTTGCTGCCATTAATGAGATTAAGCTAGAAATGCGCCGCAACAATGAAGATGTGATTGACTTCTCAATGGGGAATCCTGATGGTAGTACACCAAAGCATATAGTGGAAAAGCTTTGTGAAGCTGCACAAAAAGAGAAAAATCAGGGCTATTCTGTTAGTCGCGGGATTTACAAGCTACGTTTGGCGATTTGTAATTGGTATAAACGCAGCTACAATGTGGATTTAGACCCGGAGAATGAGGCTTGTGTAACGATGGGAAGCAAAGAAGGCTATGTGCATCTTGTGCAAGCCATTGCAAATCCGGGTGATAATGCCATCGTAGCAGAGCCAGCTTATCCTATCCATTATTATGCCTTTATCCTCAATGGTGCAAATGTCTCTACCTTTGGGCTAAAGTGGAATCAGCAAATGGAGCTTGATGTGGAGGATTTTTTTAGTAATATTAAGCGCGTGTTAAGGGAGGTAATGCCCCGCCCAAAGTTTGTAGTAGTGAATTTTCCTCATAATCCTACAACCATTGTCGTGTATAAAGCATTTTATGAGCGTTTGGTGGCGATGGCAAAACAGGAGAGATTCTATATTATTTCTGATATTGCCTATGCGGAATTATGCTTTGAT
The DNA here is from genome assembly GCF_039555295.1 of Helicobacter mastomyrinus. Lineage (NCBI taxonomy): Bacteria > Pseudomonadati > Campylobacterota > Epsilonproteobacteria > Campylobacterales > Helicobacteraceae > Helicobacter > Helicobacter mastomyrinus. The sequence goes on from NZ_CP145316.1 coordinate 157,418, forward strand.
GGGTTTAAGACGCCAAGTATTTTACAAATAGAGGGAGCGAAGGACGTAGCCGTAGAAAGCTATACATTATCAAAAAGTTACAATATGGCGGGTTGGCGGGTTGGCTTTGTCGTGGGGAATAAAAAAATCATTCAAGCCTTGCAAAAGATTAAAAGCTGGATAGATTATGGAATCTACACGCCCCTACAAATCGCTGCAACTATCGCACTCGAGGGCGATCAATCGTGTGTAGAGGAGATTAAATTGCAATATGAGAGACGTATGGAAGTGCTGATTAAGAGCTTTGTCGAGGCTGGTTGGGATATGCAAAAGCCTAAGGCAAGTATGTTTATTTGGGCGAAACTTCCTCAATGTGTGGGTGATATGGGAAGTTTGGAGTTTTCTAAGCGATTACTTAAGGAAGCAAAGATTGCAGTTAGCCCAGGGGTAGGCTTTGGTGAGTATGGTGAGGGTTATGTGAGAATCGCACTTATTGAAAATGAAAAACGTATCCGCCAAGCCGCACGGAATCTCAAAGCATTTTTAAAACAATTTCAATAAGGGTAAAAATGTCAAAACTCATTGTAGGTATGATTGGCTTTGGCGTGGTTGGGAGCAGTGTGCTAAAGGCATTGATTGCTAATCGTGCAATTATTAATGCACGGGCGGGCAAGGAGGTTATCCTAAAGCGCGTTGTGGTGCGTGATAAAGCAAAGGCTTACAAAAAGCTAGAGGAGCTGAACACACAGGTGTTAGTAAGCGATAATGTCGATGATATGCTAAATGATAGCCAAATAGAGATTATTGTCGAGTTAATGGGCGGTGTGGGCTTTGCCTATGAGATTGCTAAAAAGGCATTGAGCGCGAAAAAGGCTTTTGTTACCGCGAATAAGGCAATGTTAGCCTATCATCGCTATGATATTGCGCATCTAGCAAATGGTGTGCCTGTAGGCTTTGAGGCGAGTGTTTGCGGGGGGATTCCCATTATCCGTGTGCTAAAAGATGGCTTAAATGCGAATCATATCCTTACTATCCGCGGGATTCTTAATGGTACGAGCAATTATATTCTCACGCAAATGCAAAATCATAAGCAGGATTTCTACACCGCACTCGAACAAGCACAGAATCTCGGCTATGCAGAAGCTGACCCTACGCTTGATATAAGCGGTGGTGATGCGGGGCATAAACTCCTTATACTTGCCTCTCTAGCCTATGGTATTAACGCCCTGCCCGAGCAGATTCTCATCGAGGGGATTGAAGGGATTATGCCTGATGACATAGAATTTGCTTGCGAATTTGGCTATACAATTAAGTTGCTTGGCATTGCGAAAAAACAAGGACACGATATAGAATTGCGCGTTCATCCCTGTATGATAAAAAAAGATGCGATGATAAGCAAGGTTGATGGCGTGATGAATGGCATTAGTGTGATTGGGGATTGTGTAGGAGAGAGTATGTATTATGGAGCGGGGGCTGGAGGTGATGCTACGGCAAGCTCTGTGGTGAGTGATATAATAGCTATTGCCAGAGGTGAGAATGCGGCAATGTTAGGCTTTGAGCGTGCCTTAGAAGATAGTAAGTATATTCGGCTAAAGAGCAAAGATGAGATATATTCACGCTATTATATACGTTTATATGTGAGCGATAAACCCGGTGTGCTAGGGCAGGTATCACAGATTCTGGGGAGGCACAATATATCTATTGGTGCATTTTTGCAAAAAGAAACCGATGATAAAGATGTCGCAAAAATGCTGCTTTCTACACATCATTGCTATGAAAAAAATGTCAATCACGCGCTAAATGAGCTAGAATCGCTCCCTTCTATCGTGCAGAAGCCCTATAAAATGCGCCTTGAAGATTAGCTAAATACAATGAGAGATGAAAATGAGCCGCAAAAAGGGTGATTTAGCAGAGGAGAGTGCTTGTATATTTTTGCGTGAGAGGGGCTTTGAGATTATAGAGCGGAATTTTCACGCACGATATGGTGAGATTGATATTATCGCTTTTAGAGATGATGTGCTGCATTTTATTGAGGTTAAAAGCGGTAAAAACTTTGAGCCGCTTTTAAATATCACGCCCCTTAAACTTACAAAACTCACAAAAGCTATAGGGCTGTATTTATCCACACATAATATAACAAAGGCTTACTGCCTTGATGCCTTGATTATCAAAAATGGCAAATGCGAATTGATTGAAAATATCACCTTGTGTTAAGATCGGTTTGGTTTTAGAAGTAGCAAGATTCTATCTCTTTAGCCAAATGCGCCATATCACCCTTTGCCTTAGCAAATTCTACAATCTTGCCGTGGAACCGCGCGAAAATCTGCGCTAAACTCATATCCTGCGGGTATAGTTCATAGACTAAGTTAAGATTCTCCCTCACGCCTTCCTCACAGAATCTTCTTAATTCCTCATAGTCCTCTATCTCCCTACCCAAATGACATAGTAGCTTATAGGTATATCTATCAACAACCATCACTTCCCGCAAACACGCATAGTTGAGTATCGCATATGCACTCTCACGCCCTATGCCCTTTTGTGCAAGTAGCCATTCACAATCCACATTTTGCCTAAAGTTCTCAAAGCTCCCAAAATCGCTTAATATTGCTCGTGAAAGTTTGATAATATAGGCGGATTTTTGCCGCTGTAAGCCAATGATATGGGATTGCAATACCATAGAATCCACCAGTGCCATAGATTCTAAATCCATTTGTGAATCTCCGCTTAGAATTCCCGTATTTTGCATAGAATGAAGCATTCTCTCTACATTGCTCCATTGCGTATTTTGCACTAAAATCGCCCCTAACACAACTTCAAAATGCCCGTGATTTGCCCACCACCAGCTTGGCTTATCATATAGCAAATGCTTTTGTTTTAGTGCTTTAAGTAAGCTAAAGCTTGATTCTAGCATTCATTATCCTTATAAATATCTTGTGTTTCCCTCAAATCCTGTGCTTGTGAGAAAAACGCATTTATAAGGCTTTTAGCATAGCTGCTTTGCGGAGCGGCAAAGACTTCTTTGCTCTTGCCCGATTCTACCACTTGCCCTTTGTGCAAAATCAATATATTATCGCTCAAGGCGCGGAGTATTTCTAAATCATGCGTGATAAAGATATATGCCATACGTAGCTGCTTTTGCAGGGATAACAAAAGCGTAAGGATAAGCTTTTGGGAGCTTTTATCAAGGGCAGAGGTAGGCTCATCAAGGAGCAAAATATCAGGTTTTCTCACAATAGCACGGGCGATGGCTACGCGTTGCTTTTGCCCTCCGCTTAGCTCGAAAGGATAGCTTTGGGCATGATATGCGCTTAATCCCACAGATTCTAAAGCCCATATCACTTTATCTTTATATGTTTCAAATCGCCCTCCCAACGCCTCTGCGATAATATCCCCCACACAGAATCTTGGAGAGAGTGATGAAAAAGGATCTTGAAATACAATGCTAATTTTTTTTCTTAAAACTTTTGTCTCAACTTGCGTATTGTGCAAATACAGCTCTCCTTTTATTTCAAGTAATCGCAATATACCTAGTGCAAGGCTTGATTTACCACTACCACTCGCTCCAGCTATGCCTAGAATTTCCCCACTTCTCACATTAAAGCACACATTTGAAACCAATGTCTTATAATGTATCTTGAAAAATTTCCTTTGACTCACTTGCACATCAAAATGCATTGCCCTTAAAGTCGAATCTGTATCTACAAATGTGGTGTTATCTCTGTGAGGGAGGTTTAAAGATTCTATAAGAAATGTCGTGTATTGGTGTTTAGGCTTGTGAAAAATATCTTTTGTAGAGCGAGATTCTATTATTTTGCCATCTTTTAGCACGGCAACCTTATCACAAAACCCTCTCACAACACCCAAATCGTGGCTAATAAACAAAATCGCGCTTTTTGTGCTTAAACGTAAAAGCATGTCCATAATTTGCTTTTGCACAAGGACATCAAGCGCAGTTGTAGGCTCATCACAAATAAGCAAAGCAGGATTATTGACAATACTCATCGCTATGGCTACGCGTTGCTTTTGCCCTCCGCTTAGCTCGAAAGGATAACGTTCAGCAAGGTTTGCATTCAAACCCACAAGGCTTAGAAGTTCTTCTAGTCTCTCTTGTGCCTTTAGATTCAATGCCTTGCCACGCAAATGCGGGTATAGCACATCGCTATGGAGATAAAAGCTCTCTAAAATTTGTTTGTCTACCTTATGGAGTGGATTAAGGCTTGAGAGTGGCTCTTGGGGGATATAGGCAATATCCTTTCCACGTAAAAAACGCATTTGCTTTGAATCTAGTCCTAAAAGACTTGTGTTATTAAAGCATATATCGCCACTCTGCACGATGACATTGCTTTGTAGCTTTAAAATAAGCTGTGCAAGCATACTTTTGCCCGAGCCAGATTCTCCAACCAAAGCGACTTTTTCCTGTGGTGCGATATGTAAGGAGATGTTATCCAAAGCAAAATGATGAGAATGTGCAAAAGTAGCACATAAATTATTTATCTTTAGCATAATATGCCCTTATTATTGCCTACGCTGTTTGTAAGCGTGGATAAACACTTCGTCCGTATGTGGCTAAAGCCACCGCGTAGGTCTTGCTCGTGTGGAGTAAATCCACACTCATGCCTAAAGTTTATACACTGATAACCGCGCTTTGCTTGGTTATCAAGGGCATTTTTAAAGATTTTCATCATTTCTCCTCGATTTTGTCGCTAAAGCTTCCAGCGTAGGTCTGCTTCGCAGGTGTAAAATTTGCTTCGCACCATGCAGTCCTTTTGCAAAAAAAGACAAATCTCGCAGCGGTGAAAGCGCGAGGATAAAACGATACACTTAATAACCGCACTTCGTTTGGTTATTAAGTGAGTTTTAAAGGTTTTCATTATGCCCTCCGCTGTTTGCGATTTTATCGCTGTGTTCTACCTTATTTGCCGTATTTGTATCATTTAAATGCACTTTGATATACGGGTCAAAAGCATCACGCAAACCCTCACCGATAAAAACGAGGATTGAGAGTAGCACACATAGCGCAACAAACGCTGTGATACCTAAATGCGGGGCGGTGAGATTGTTTTTACCCTGTGCGAGAAGTTCCCCCAAACTTGGGCTACCCACAGGCATACCAAAGCCCAAAAAATCAAGGCTACTTAATGTGGCAATACTTCCTGCCATAATAAAGGGCGTGAAAGTAAGCGTAGCACTCATCGCATTAGGCAAAATATGCGCAAACATTATTCTCACATCACTCACACCCATAGCCTTTGCCGCGCGGACATACTCTAGATTCCGCGCTTTTAAGAACTCCGCGCGGACAAGATTTACAAGCACCATCCACGAAAAAAGTAGCACCACGCATAGAATCCACCAAAAATTCGCCTCAAACACACTTGAAATGATGATAATCACAAACAAAATAGGTACAGCATTGAGAATTTCAATGATTCTCTGCCCTACCAAATCCACTCCTCCGCCATAGTAGCCCTGCACAGCCCCCGCGCACACGCCAATCACCACGCTACATACAGACAAAATTAACGCAAATAAAATGGAAATTCTATACCCATAAATCAGCCGTGCAGCGACATCTCGCGCCTTATCATCTGTGCCAAGTATATGTTTGGAATCCGGAGGGCTAGGGGCTTGTGTGTCTAAATCCATAATGATGCTATTATAGCTATATGGGATAGGTGCATAAATGACAAAAGCATCCTTTAAAAGCTCTTCCCTCACATAGTTATCAAGGTAATCACACCACGTATCAAAATCCCCACCAAAAGCCGTTTCGGTATAATTCACAAACACAGGAAAATACATTTTAGAATCTTTGTAGATAAAAAGCGGCTTGTCATTAGCGATAAATTCTGCTCCCACACTCAAAACAAAGAACGCAATAAAAAGTATCAATGAGTAAAATGCACGTCTATTCTGCTTAAAGACTTGATAGCGCACTTGAAGTATGCGTTTGTCAAACATTTTTGCCCCCAAAGTGGATGCGTGGATCAATGAAGTAATAGCAAATATCAGTGATAATCCCTAATGCTAAGGCGATAAAAGTAAAAATATAGAGTGTGCCAAAAACGACAGGATAGTCACGATTCACCACACTTTCATAGCCTAAAAGCCCCAATCCATCAAGGCTAAAAATAATCTCTATAAGCAAACTCCCACTAAAAAACGCCCCCACAAATACCGCAGGGAATCCGCTCACTACTAAAAGCATAGCATTGCGGAAAATATGCCTGTATAAGATATGATTTTCACTCCCACCCTTTGCCCTCGCACATACCACATAACTTTTATGAATCTCCTCTAAAAAGCAGTTTTTGCTTAGCATACTCAATGTGGCAAAGCCCCCTATACTAATACATAACACGGGCAAACACAAATGCCATAGATAATCTTTAAGCTTCCCCCAAGCGCTTAGATTCTCAAAATGATCACTTACTAGTCCTCGCAAAGGAAATAGCTCAAAATAGCTCCCCCCACAAAAAAGCACGATAAGCACCACGCCAAACATAAAGGCGGGAATGGCATTAAGCACGACAATGACAATGCTACTTATCACATCAAAGCATGAGCCATGCCGCACTGCCTTAGCAATGCCTAGTGGAATACTAATAAAATAGATAAGCAATGTGCTAAAAACCCCAAGCGATATAGACACAGAGAGCTTTTGAACAATGATAGACAACACACTCTGCTGTGCGTAAAAGCTCTCGCCAAAATCAAAACACACAAAACGCCACAGCATTTGCACATAGCGCTCACCCAAAGATTTATCAAAACCATAGAGTTTTTTAATCTCCTCGATGAGTTCAGGCTCTAAGCCTACGGAACCTTTGTAGAGAGCGTTTGAGCCTGTTGAGGCTTCGCTTAAATGCCCAAGATTCTCTATTTTAGCGATAGTCTGCTCCACAGGACCACCAGGAGAGAGCTGCATAAGCAAAAAATTAATGCTCATCACGCCTATGAGTGTGGGGATAATGAGTATTAATCGTTTGACAATGTAGCTTAGCATTATTTCTCCTTGTATCAATCGCGTAGATTCTACATAGAGATTCTACATAGAGATTCTAAACCTCAAAACTTGATAAGCAAGGTAGTTACAACTCTATTCTTTTAGGCGCATGTGAGCTTTGCCCTCACACTTGTAAGATTTTTCTAAAGACGATTTACTTTGCAAACGTGGAGTAAGAAGGCAATCTAGCGAACACTCCGTACGAATGGAGCGACTACATCCCAATAGCAATTATGAGCCTTTGTTGTCGCAAACCTTGCGAGATACTCTCTATCAGCATTTTATGCTTCCTGCGCCATATTTTGCCTCTAAGGCTTGGGTAAAAAATTCTTTTTGCGTTTTAGGAATCTTATCGGGGTGGTGGATTTGCATATGTTCTAGGTATTTATCATAGCTTGGCATACCTACTAACAAATGAAAAAATCTATCACTTCGTTTATAAAGTAATGTGAGTTTTATCCACCATAATCTAAAGAGAGTCCTTAAACGCATTCTTTTGTGCTTTTTCATATTACACGCTCTTTTTAGAATCTTAGGAATAATATAACGTATTTGGTTTAACAAAGCTATATTGAAAGAAAGGGCGATGTGTGCTGTTTTTTACTCATAGTAATACTTCACTTCACCACTTAAACATTTGTTATTACTCTCGTTTTAAACCTTCTATGCTTCAATACTCATAGAATTAGTTACAAGGAGCGTAACTCTCCACTTCACTTCACCACTTATTGAAAAAGTTTGCCTTGATAAAGGTTGATGGGTTGAAGCCCTCTTTTTGTGTAACCTTAAGATTCTCTATCCACGCTGTCCTAGTTCACTGAAATGATTCTCAAAAATAAAATAGCGATGCCCTCCGCCATAGTTGAGGGCAAACTTTTGATTATTAAAGGTTCTCCCTCAACTTCAATAAGCAGACAGAAATAACGCTAATAACGTTTTATTGCTATTTTTTATTATGATTAAGATGATAGCCTAAGCCACTTTGCAAATAAAGTGTGTGAGGGGTGTTAAGGTTTTTAGCATATTATACCCAGCCATTGAATCATTTATTGTTGCAAACTGCGTCCATCCCTATCGAGATTATCAGGATCTAAAATAATGCCTGTGTAGATTCCTGGCGCATAGTCAAATCTTAATGTTTCATCGCTCCCTCCTTAATATCCTATACCAAATTGTAAGCCTGCATAGCTTGTGTTTGAAGATAGGTAATGCACCACTGTACGTGCATCTTTTGTCACACCTGATTTATCGCTATCTACAGGAATACTAATACTCACGCCATCACTTGTCCGTTGCTTTTGAAATGCATAAACATACGAATATAAAATATGTTTTTGCTTACATAATATCTCGCTCTCGTGCTTAAACGCAGTCCATAGCCACTTTTGGTAGAAAGAGTATACTTTGAATTGCTATCATCAATAACTACCATTGTAGCGCTTAAGCCTATATCATAAGCAAGGGGATATTCAAAAATCCAAGTGGAGTTTAAGGCTATATTGCCTCGCACTTTAATGAGTAATACATTCGGCAAATCCCAAAAAACAGATGTATTGCCAGAATTATTTGCATATTTTGTTCTTTTATATCCTGTGCTCATATAGAGTGGTTTATCATACTTACGTCCTGCAATGTAATAGTCTACGTAAAATTCAAAATCAAAAAAAGGTATAGCCCCTAGGGATAGTTGTGGTAAGCTTTTTTGCACCTTGTAAGAGATAAATATCATTAGTATTGCCTATACTGGCTCCAAGTGTCTCGTCATAGCCCAATATAATGCCATTTTGAAAATTGTAATTATAAGCTGTGCGTTATCTATGCGACTATCTCCTGCAATATGGTGTAAATACGCACTATTAATCCCTATCCGTGAGAATCCTCCACTCTATGTCTCAATTGCCCAAGGCGTCTAATAGAATCTTATGAAGTTATACAAAAAAGTTTTTCCTTTATCGCTCAGGGATACACTCTTCACTCCCCCCCCCCAGCAAAAAAATATTAAGAAATGCTATCGATATAGCCCTAAAAAAATAATAAGTCTTCATAGATAATCCTATCACTTTCTCACTTAGTTTTCATAGCATAAATATTAAAAAAGAAGACATTCCGCCAACCTACTCTCTCATTCCGCACTTGTAAAACCTCTTAAAAACCATCATAGGACAAGAGTAATGCAGTAAGCAATTATAACAGGAAGGGGGTGAAGCATACATTACTGAGCTAATTCGATACCTGTGAGTTAACACGAGTTCATACTTCTGTATTTAAAATCTTCGCTAGAGCATTCCTATCATAAATGGTGCAATAGAATTGTAACAAGTATCAACAATTAAAAACCTCATAACTTCGTGCCAAAAACATCTTTGCATTTAAGCAATAATTGCAAATAACAAATATAATGAACATTTTTATAAATAGATTCTAATGCTTACAAACCATAAGGGGGTCATTATGGAAGAGACTAAATCATCTCGTTTGCAATATTTTCCTGTGATGATATTTGCTATCATAATGGGACTTGGAGGGCTTACACTAGACTATAAAAAGCTACTGAAGTGCTTTCTTTTCCGCCCATTTTATTTCAGTTTCTTTGTGTCATTGTTTCAACTCTTTCATTGATTATTTTTTGCTTTTATATACTTAAACTTTTGAAATATCCGCAAGCCATTTTGAGTGAATTCACTCACCCTGTAAAACTCAATTTTTTTGCTGCAATCTCTATGTCGGCTTTACTTCTTTCAAATATATTTCACAACATTACCCCTCTTTCTCACACGCTTTTTTCCCTTGCTGCAGGATTCCAAATCTTCATCGCCCTTTATGCCATTACTTATTGGCTTAACAAAGATATAGAATTTGCGCATTCTAATCCTGCTTGGTTTATTCCCGTTGTTGGGAATCTCCTTGTAACAACGGCTGGGGTAGGATTTGCCAATCACACTCTCTTGATGTTTTTCTTTTCCTTAGGAATCTTTTTTTGGATTATCCTTACGGCAATTTTATTTAATCGCATTATTTTTCACGGAATGTTAGCCCAAAAATTTCTCCCCACACTTGCTATTTTTATCGCTCCTCCTGCTGTTGCAATGCTAGGTTATCTTAGAATCAACAATGGAGAATTTGATTTATTTGCTGAAATTCTTCTAAACATTGCTGTTATTTTTACCCTTATCCTCTTTGCCCTTGCAAAAAACTTCTATAAAATCAAATTTTTTATCTCGTGGTGGGCGTTTACCTTTCCTTTTGCTGCCCTCACACTAGCACTCCTTGTAGCATATGAAAAAACCTCTATCTTGCTATATTATTTCTTGTGTTTCCTTTCTCTTATACTCACAACCTGTATTATCCTATTTGTAGGAATAAAAACAATACAAGCAATTATCTTAGGGGAGATTTGGAAAGAAGAGTAACTCTATATTATAAGTAACCCTTTATATTTTCAAAGCAAAAAGTTCAAAACCTTAACAAGATAGAACCTATCTCAATAAATTTCCTATTCAAATATAAACAAAGTAAAAATAAAAGCCTTTACTTTATTCTAAGATTCTTTATATAAAACCACACATCTTCACAACAACTTAAAAGCAAATAATTTATTTATAAATCCTTCATACTATCCAAGTAAAAACGCTCTTTTCTCTTATAAAAACATTACTTTCGCTTATAAATTTAAGTTTTAAGATTACGCATTTAACCCCATAATCTTTAAAAATTTAATCCTTATAAATCCACTATGAAAGTAAAACCAATTAGGCTTTATCTCCTTTTATCAATATTACAAATACGGCTACAATAAAAAAGCCCAATCTCTGCAAATATTTTATATATTAAAAATGGAATTTGTATAAAATAGTAATGTAAAAAATCTCTAAGAAAGCAGTAAAAGAAGTATTCCCCTATCCCTGCATCGACCTACATTCCCACACTTGAAAAGTGCAGTATCATCGGCGAAGAGAAGCTTAACTGCTAGGTTCGGAATGGAGCTAGGTGTTGCCTTCTCTCTATAGACACAAGAAAAAGGGAAATAAAAGCATAAGCTACTAAGGCTTAATCTTTATTAAAAGATTAAAGCAAAGCTAAGATTGAGCCAACCCTACTTTATAAAGGTTTAAAGCTAAACTTTTTAGTGCTATTGAGGATTTGCTCACTCTGTAGAGATTCTTCACTCTAAAAACCTTGCTCTCTTTAAGAAGCAGAACAAAGCCTTGCGCTTATTCTTAAAAGCATTTTAAGCTTCAAGGTTTCTACTATTCAAGCTCTTAGAATTGTGATACCTTATAGAGATATTAATCTATGCTCTTATTTCCATTTTTCTTTAAGGATTGCTTTACAATCTTTTTGTAGGCAATGAAGTGCTTTTTTGAGGTAAGAGTATGAAGGAGGATATATCACTTCTCTCTTTATCTATAAAAAGCAAGACTACATTCAAGGCTTAAAGTTAAGAAATGTAGCTAACTCTAGTCTTAAAATAATAGCTTATGCCTCACCATAAATATCTTTACTTTGATAATCGATAATCATAGCTTAAGATTTTTATGCTCTCCTTAAGTCTTTAAGGAAATACATTGTTAAAAGCCTTTTAGATAACTACTCTTGCTTCTCTCCATCTATTCTATCTACTTGATAGATAGAATAGAATCTAAAAGCACTACAAATATTACACGATATGTTTATTGATTGTCTCATACACTCAATAAGGCAGTATCCCTTATATAAAAAGCCAAGCGGTCTATTAGTAGTAGTCAGCTAAACACATTACTATGCTTACACATCTACCCTATCAAGCAGCTAGTCTTGCTGCGACCTTCAGGGAAAGTTTATCTTGGAGTTGGCTTCCCGCTTAGATGCTTTCAGCGGTTATCACATCCACGCGTAGCTACCCAGCGATGCTCTTGGCAGAACAACTGGTACACCAGTGGCGTGTCCATCCCGGTCCTCTCGTACTAGGGACAGCTCTCCTCAACTTTCCTACGCCCACGGCAGATAGGGACCGAACTGTCTCACGACGTTCTGAACCCAGCTCGCGTACCGCTTTAAATGGCGAACAGCCATACCCTTGGGACCTGCTCCAGCCCCAGGATGCGATGAGCCGACATCGAGGTGCCAAACCTCCCCGTCGATGTGAGCTCTTGGGGGAGATCAGCCTGTTATCCCCGGGGTACCTTTTATCCTTTGAGCGATGACCCTTCCACACAGAATCACCGGATCACTATGACCGACTTTCGTCTCTGCTTGACTTGTTTGTCTTACAGTCAGGCTGGCTTATGCCATTACACTCTTCTTGCGATTTCCAACCGCAATGAGCCAACCTTTGCAAGCCTCCGTTACTTTTTAGGAGGCGACCGCCCCAGTCAAACTACCCACCAGGCATTGTCCTGCTTATGGATAACATAAGCCAGTTAGCAGACAGAAACATTAAGGGTGGTATCTCAACGATGGCTCCATCTCCACCAGAGTGAAGACTTCAAAGCCTCCCACCTATCCTGCGCATAATGCTCCCATCGGCAGTGCCAAGCTGTAGTAAAGGTCCACGGGGTCTTTCCGTCTTGCCGCGGGTAGGAGGAATTTTCACCTCCACTACAATTTCACTGAATCCCTGGTTGAGACAGCTCCCATCTCGTTACGCCATTCATGCAGGTCGGTATTTAACCGACAAGGAATTTCGCTACCTTAGGACCGTTATAGTTACGGCCGCCGTTTACTCGGGCTTCAATTCAAAGCTTCGCATTGCTGCTAACTAATCCTCTTAACCTTCGAGCACCGGGCAGGCGTCACACCTTATACTTCCTCTTACGAGTTTGCAAAGTGCTGTGTTTTTGGTAAACAGTCGGGAGGGACTCTTTGCTGAGACCTACTTGCGTAGGCACACCTTATTGCGAACTTACGGTGCTAGTTTGCAGAGTTCCTTAACCAGAGTTCTTTCACGCGCCTTAGAATACTCATCTCATCTACCTGTGTCGGTTTGCGGTACGGGCAACATTAGCTAAACTTAGAGGCTTTTCTTGGCACGACGGCATCAATGGCACTCCAATTGAGCCGAAGCTCGCTTGAAGCTATTGGAGTTTCAAATACAGAGGCGGATTTTCCATTCCTCCAATCTACGCTCTTAAGTTAGCACTTCCATCAGCTAACGCCATTTAGCCCTATGCGTCCCCCCATCGCACACTAATGTTGGTATGGGAATATTAACCCATTTTCCATCGACTACCCCTTTCGGACTTGTCTTAGGACCCGACTAACCCTACGATGACGAGCATCGCGTAGGAAACCTTAGATTTTCGGCGAAGTGGATTCTTACCACTTTTATCGCTACTCATTCCTGCATGCTCACTTCGCATCGCTCCAGCACTCCTTACCGGTATGCCTTCAACGCTGATACGAACGCTCTTCTACCACTGTGCATCAGCACAATCTACAACTTCGGTGTCTATCTTAGCCCCGTTATATTTTCTGCGCAAAATCACTAGACCAGTGAGCTGTTACGCTTTCTTTAAAGGATGGCTGCTTCTAAGCCAACCTCCTGGTTGTCTAAGTAACTTCACATCATTTTCCACTTAGAATAGAACTTTGGGACCTTAGTTGGTAGTCTGGGTTGTTTCCCTCTTGACGATTGATTTTATCACCCACCGCCTGACTCCCAAGATACGGTAATAGGTATTCGTAGTTTGACAGGGGTTGGTACGCGGTGAGCAGCCCTAGCCCAATCAGAGCTCTACCCCCTATTACTATCACTTGAGGCTATACCTAAATATATTTCGAAGAGAACCAGCTATCACCAAGTTTGTTTGGCCTTTCACCCCTATCCACAGCTCATCCCAACCCGTTTCAATGGGCACGAGTTCAGTCCTCCACGAGCTATTACACTCGCTTCAACTTGGCCATGGATAGATCACTTGGCTTCGGGTCTGCAGCATCTGACTAAATGCCCTTTCAGACTCGCTTTCGCTACGGCTTCGCGTTTGCTTAACCTTGCCAGATACCACAACTCGCAGGATCATTATGCAAAAGGCAGTCCATCACCCTTGTAAACAATAGGGCTCTGAATGATTGTAGGCAAATGGTTTCAGGTTCTATTTCACTCCGCTCACTGCGGTTCTTTTCACCTTTCCCTCACGGTATTTGTGCGCTATCGGTGTGATAGTAGTATTTAGGGTTGGAGAGTGGTCTCCCCTGCTTCAGCCCGGATTTCACGTGTCCTGACCTACTCTGGATACTGCTACCTAACAATCTCTTTTCACATACGGGACTATCACCCTCTATGATTACCCTTTCCAGAGTATTCTGCTAAAAGATTATAGTGGATATTGCAGTCCTCAACCCCAGTAGCAAGCTACTGGTTTGCCCTCTTCCCTGTTCGCTCGCCGCTACTAAGAGAATCTCTGTTGATTTCTTTTCCTCTAGCTACTGAGATGTTTCACTTCGCTAGGTTCGCTCCTATAAAAGGTAATACCTATCTCTAGGTATTGGGTTGCCCCATTGGGAAATCTAGGTATCAAAGCTTCTTGACAGCTCCACCTAGCTTATCGCAGTCTAGTACGTCCTTCATCGCCTCTATCACCCAAGGCATCCACCATTTGCCCTTAAAAGCTTTTTACATTCTTAAGGATACTGCCTTATTGAATGTATAGATATACAACAATAAAACAATATATCGCGTAATTGTAGTTAATTACTTTTAGGCTATTAACAATAAAATTTCAAATAACACTTAGACTTTAAAGTCTAATACAAAGATTAGAAAAATTTATTTATTCACTTCATTAATCCTTGTATTAGACTTAGTAATTCTTGCTTTATGCTATATCACACAATCCATAAAGTTCTTCTTCAATTTAGACTTATATAGCTTAAGATAATAGGTTTTAGGCTTATATCTTGGTGCCCCTTCATCTTTTATCATCTTAATCTTATAGCTTAGCTTTCTTTGTTTGTCCTCTCATTTTTAGTATAAGCTTAAAAGTGGTGGAGAATAGCGGGATCGAACCGCTGACCTCCTGCGTGCAAAGCAGGCGCTCTCCCAGCTGAGCTAATTCCCCAAGAGGACTATTAGATAAGAATCTGGTTTCTATATTCTTTCTCTTAATAGTTTGATAATTTAAAATTAGTTATTTTTGATGAGAAAGTGCTGATTGTGAATTGTTTTTGAAAGGAGTTACCAAGTAGGTAATAACCAAAAAAAACAATAAAGAATCAGTGCTTTATCGCAAAAAGAACAATTTTTGGTGGGCTTAGGAGGACTTGAACCTCCGACCTCACCCTTATCAGGGGTGCGCTCTAACCACCTGAGCTATAAGCCCCTTAAAGCTTGTTTTAACCTAAAGTATTTGGAGATCTTTGAAAACTAAGCAAGAGCATTCCATGTTTATACTTTATAGATGATGTTAAAACAAACGAATGCTTTAACGTATCTCTAGAAAGGAGGTGATCCAACCGCAGGTTCACCTACGGTTACCTTGTTACGACTTCACCCCAGTCGCTGCATCCGCCGTGGGCGGTAACCAATTTAGTATTCCGACTTAAGGCGAATACAACTCCCATGGTGTGACGGGCGGTGAGTACAAGACCCGGGAACGTATTCACCGCAACATGGCTGATTTGCGATTACTAGCGATTCCAGCTTCATGTAGTCGAGTTGCAGACTACAATCCGAACTGAGAGATGTTTTAGAGATTTGCTCCACTTCGCAGTATTGCGTCTCTTTGTGCACCCCATTGTAGCACGTGTAGCCCTAGGCGTATGGGCCATGATGACTTGACGTCGTCCTCACCTTCCTCCTCCTTACGAAGGCAGTCTCCTTAGAGTGCTCAGCCGAACTGCTAGCAACTAAGGACGAGGGTTGCGCTCGTTGCGGACTTAACCCAACATCTCACGACACGAGCTGACGACAGCCGTGCAGCACCTGTTTTCAAGCTCCCTAAAAGGGCACTCCGCTATCTCTAGCAAATTCTATCAATGTCAAGCCTAGGTAAGGTTCTTCGCGTATCTTCGAATTAAACCACATGCTCCACCGCTTGTGCGGGTCCCCGTCTATTCCTTTGAGTTTTAATCTTGCGACCGTACTCCCCAGGCGGAATGCTTAATGCGTTAGCTGCATTACTGCAGAGACAAGCTCCACAACAACTAGCATTCATCGTTTAGGGCGTGGACTACCAGGGTATCTAATCCTGTTTGCTCCCCACGCTTTCGTGCATGAGCGTCAGTAATGTTCCAGTAGGTCGCCTTCGCAATGAGTATTCCTCTTGATATCTACGGATTTTACCCCTACACCAAGAATTCCACCTACCTCTCCCACACTCTAGACTCATAGTTTCAAATGCAGTTCTGTAGTTAAGCTACAGGATTTCACATCTGACTTACAAGCCCGCCTGCGCACTCTTTACGCCCAGTGATTCCGAGTAACGCTTGCACCCTCCGTATTACCGCGGCTGCTGGCACGGAGTTAGCCGGTGCTTATTCGTGAGATACCGTCATTATCTTCTCTCACAAAAGGAGTTTACAATCCTAAAACCTTCATCCTCCACGCGGCGTTGCTGCTTCAGGGTTTCCCCCATTGAGCAATATTCCCTACTGCTGCCTCCCGTAGGAGTCTGGACCGTGTCTCAGTTCCAGTGTGTCCGATCACCCTCTCAGGCCGGATACCCGTCATAGCCTTGGTGGGCCATTACCTCACCAACAAGCTGATAGGACATAGGCTGATCCTTTAGCGGAGACTCTCAAATAAGAATTCGGTTTTTAGCGATAAATACTTGAGTTTGTAAAAATCTCGCTCACATACAAGGAGTATGCTACGCTACGATTTTTCCTGCACAACAAGTATTTCTCATCTAAAACCCTAGAATCCTACAAAATCTACAAAGCATTGAAAAATTCTAAGGTTGTGTGTGAATTTTTAAGGTTGTGAGGTTATTGCGAATGAGGCGTATTAAACATACGCCGCAGTGAAGCAATGTTCTCACTCCTTAAAAGCCGCCACAAACTGAATTTTTATTTGAGAGTCCCTTTCCCTCGTAAGGAGTATCCAGTATTAATCACCGTTTCCAGTGGCTATCCCAGACTAAAGGGCACATAACCTATGCGTTACTCACCCGTGCGCCACTAATCCACTTCTAGCAAGCTAGAAGCTTCATCGTTCGACTTGCATGTATTAGGCACGCCGCCAGCGTTCACTCTGAGCCAGGATCAAACTCTCCATAAGAATTATGGGGAAGCTTGAATCATAAATAAATATGATACAAACTCTCCATTTAAAGTATAGATACTGTTTCTATGAAAATAGATTCAATCTCTATCAAAACTATGCAATATTAAAGTATAAAACATTATATCTCTATATCCATAAACATATTCCATAAGGTTTAAGCTTGTCCTATCTCTTAGTGTCTCTCTTATCACAAAGACTAGAGTATAGATTCTATGACTTAAGCCTTCTGCTCTCTTTAAAGAAGCAAAGGTTTCATCTTTTAGAATCTACTCAAAGTCATAATTGAGTTGTATAGAAATGAACTAAGAAAATACAAGTTTTTATTCTCTATAAAAGTAACAAAACACTTCATTTTCTTGCTTAGATGTCAAAGATCGCACCAAATATAATCAAGCTAAAAACCTTGAAGCTCTCTACATTAAAAGCTAAACAAACATTGATTATATTGATAAAGAACAACCATAAGACTAGTATTCAAGTTTTAGTTAAAATCTTGAACTTGCTTCATTATCCTAAATATCATAGATTTTAGACATTAGATTATGGTTTTAGTGATTTATTAAAGAAAAACTAAAAACTATAAACTGACGAAAAACCTACAAGAAGAGACTAGAAGCTCAATCAAATGGGAACGCAATATTACAGATATAAAGCTTAAAGTGGGCTTAATGCTTTTAATATTCTCTATCTTACCAAAAATAAAATATTTTCTTGACAAAATAGCATTCGCTTACTTTTTATGCTAAAATCGTGCTTTTAATCCATTTGACAACACAAGGCAATCTTATGCAATTTGAAATGCTTTATTCAAAGATTCATCGTGCCCACGTAAGTGATGCAAATCTCAATTACATTGGCTCAATCACTATCGATAAACATCTAGCTATAAGCGCTAATCTCTTAGCCGGTATGAAAGTGGAGATTCTTAACATTAACAACGGAGAGCGATTTAGCACCTATGTGATTTATGGCGATAAACAAGGAGAAATCTGCCTCAATGGCGCAGCTGCACGAAAAGCACAAGTGGGGGATACTATCATCATCGTTGCTTATGCGACCTATACACAAGAGGAGCTAAAATACTACAAGCCTACAATCGTGCAAGTCAATGAAAACAATCATATTCTATCTATTATAAATGAGGTGTAGTGATGTTTGACCCAAATGAATTTGGAGCGATGCTCGGCTCAATGCAAGATTCAATAAAAGAACTAGAAGAGCAAAATAAGCAGACAATCCTCACGGCTAAAAGTGGCGGTGGGCTTGTGAGTATCAGCTGCAATGGAAGCGGTGAAGTGATAGATATGAGCATTGATGATAGCTTATTGGAAGATAAAGAATCTTTGCAAATTTTGCTCATCAGCGCCTTTAATGACCTCCGCAAAAGTGTAGAGGATAATCGCCAATCAACTGCTATGAATCTCCTTAGCGGACTTGGAGGATTTAATATCTTTGGTGGCAAACCAAATGGCTAAATCACTCTTTTCAAGGCATTTATTTTTGAGAATCTTTATCGCACTTTTATGTGCTACATCTGTGTGGGCTTATGACTACTCGCATTGTATAAAGTATTTCAACGCAGCAAGCACCCCTGTGGGTTCAACATACGCCATAAGCCTTAAAAATGGCACAGGGCAGCACCATCTCCTCTACTCCCCTACTCCACCTCGTAATGTAAAGCTTCTCAAAGCTGACCCTTTCATCGGGCTATATCTCATTTCTGCTTCAAAAACTAAGCAAAGCTATGAATTGCTCCCCCTTGATGCTCGCACACTAAAAGATAAGAATCTTGCTTTTATCAGCGCTAATGCGAAAGTACATACCGGGCATATTACCAAAAGGCAGACAAACTTCCTTAACTATGCGCGATTTTCCGCCCACGCGTCAGCCAATAGTGTGTTGGGCAATATTTGCTATCAAATCTATGGCATAAGTGTAGGCAATAATCAATTTATTGAAAAAAAATATATTGATAGATTTCTCTCTCAAAAATCCCCATATTATGGTGATTTGGGCGTTCGTTTTAATTCCCCTAAAGCCATTGTAGATATGATTGACCCCTTTATTGATTCTACTTTTAGATTAAATGATGAGATTCTCTCTATCAATGGCACAAAAGTCAGCTCAAGTGATGAAGCAGAATGGCTAATCAGCAATCTTAAAAAAGATTCTCTAGCAAAAATTCTCATCAAACGCAATGGCAAAAATATGACTATTAATGTTAAAGTCGATCAACGCTATGGAGGCTTTTTGCTGAGGGAAACATTCTTAGAACGTTTTGGCATACAACTTGATGAATATATGACTATTATTTCTATCAACCCATCTCTTGCAGGGCGATTCTCACAGCTACGTGCAGGGGATAGAATTTTGTGGATTAATAAAGAGCCTATTATTACAGCAAGCACAGACAATGCTCACAAACGTTTTGAGAGGCTAAAGTTTCTCCTTTCGCAAACACGATTTGATACGCGATTTGACGATAAAATACAGCTTCTCATCGTCCGTAATGACCTTGAGATTTTTCTTAAAATGTAGGGAGATACAATGCGACAAAATATCACAGAGATTCTAAACGATTTTGAATCCTTTCTTATCGAGCAAGTGCCTAAGATTCCAAGCTTTCACACACATTATGAATCCGCTATATGGGAGATGATGAAAAATGGTGGTAAACGTTTCCGCCCTGCGCTGCTTTTTTGTATCGTTAATGCCCTCTCTCCGCAAATGATCAAAAATGCCTTTTTACCAGCCTTAAGCATTGAGTGCATTCATACTTATTCCCTTATCCACGATGATTTGCCTTGTATAGATAATGCTGCATTACGGCGGGGACACGCGACTTTACATACTAAATATGGAGAAACTCTCGCCCTGCTTGTAGGAGATGGGCTCAATACTTATGCCTTTTGGCTACTCTCTCAAGCGCGACTAGATTCCCAAATATGCTTAAAACTCATTGAATCTCTTGCAGCAAATGCCGGTATTGGCGGTATGGTGCTAGGACAAGTGCTTGATTGCGCCTTTGAAAACACAACACTTTCTCTAGGGCAGCTTAAAACTATCCATTTAAACAAAACCGCTAAACTTATCGCCACTTCATTACAATGCGGGGCGATTATCGCTAGTGCCTCATTGGAGCTTACTTCATCACTCTATGATTTTGGCTTAGAACTTGGAGTGTATTTTCAGCTACGTGATGATATTATCGATACCTGCCTTAATGCGGAACAAGCAGGGAAAACAACGCAAAATGACGCACATAAAAACAGCTATGTGAATCTACTTGGCTTAGATGAGGCAAAGGCAGAGTTTCATCGTCAAAAAACGCAGATTCAACACAAACTCAAAGACTTTGGAAATGCTATTGAATACGAACTCAACACACTTTTGCAAAATTATTTTAAGGAGATTGAATGAAAAAAATCCTACTAACCAATGATGATGGGTTTAATTCAAGTGGCTTACTCGCGCTCAAAGACGCATTAAGAAACCTCGCTCATATTATGGTAGTCGCCCCTGCGAGCGAAAAATCAGCCTGTGGGCACGGGCTTACACTCACGCGTCCGCTTAGCTTTGTCCGTCTTGATGATGATTTTTACAAACT
Source organism: Helicobacter mastomyrinus (assembly GCF_039555295.1). Classification (NCBI taxonomy): domain Bacteria; kingdom Pseudomonadati; phylum Campylobacterota; class Epsilonproteobacteria; order Campylobacterales; family Helicobacteraceae; genus Helicobacter; species Helicobacter mastomyrinus. The sequence continues at coordinate 178,211 of NZ_CP145316.1, forward strand.
TGAAGATGGTACACCTAGCGATTGCGTGTATCTCGCCCTTAATACCCTCTACAAAGAGGATTGTAAACCTGATTTAGTGATTTCTGGCATTAACCTTGGCTCGAATATGGGAGAGGACATTACCTATTCAGGCACGATTGCAGGGGCGATGGAGGCTTGTATTCAAGGTGTGCCTGCTATTGCCATATCGCAAGTTATGCCCGATATGAACCGCTCTAAACACTTTGATTTCTCCCTTGCAAAAAAATCTATCGTGGATATAGTAAAAATGATTTTTGACAAAGGTTTCCCGCTGCAAGAGCGAAAGTTTCTTAATGTCAATATCCCCTATATTCAACACGCAGAATGCAAGGGTTACAAAATCACTCAAATGGGTTATAGAATCTACGCCGATGAGGCTCATCTCCACCGCAATCCACGCGGACAGGAATATTATTGGCTAGGCTTACACCCTTTGCAATGGGAGGAGCGCAAAGATACGGATTATCCTAATGGCTCGGATTTTAAAGCAGTGTATGAAAATTATGTATCTATTAGCCCTATCAAGCTCGATATGACAAGCTATGAGGATACTCAAATACTCTCAAAATGGATTAACAATGACTGAATTATTGATAGATATACACGCTCACGTATGCTTTTGACAATGATTTTGAACGCATACGGAGTAAAAAGTGTTGATTTTTAATGTAGATGATGTAGGAGGATTCACATTGGATTGCCTCTATCGTAGTAGTTTGAAGCATATTACCATCATAGATAAAAATTGCTTTGATACAACAAATCAAAATCGCCAAATCTGTACAAAGCGGCTCAATGAGCCAAAAGTCGCCGTTTTAGCCCAAATGTATCCAAGCATTACCCCTATGCAAGAGCAAATAGATAGTGTATTTTTAAAGCGATTTAATATAATAGCATTTGGTTATATTGTCGATGCCATTGATGATATTTATGGAAAAGTCGATATTACTAGAACCACCTTACACAAACTTTTAGAGAAGTTTATCGTCTCCACAGGCAGCGCGAAAAAGCTTAATCCTCTGCATATCCGCCTAGATAATATTTGGAAAACACACGGCGATAAATTTGCTCGAAAACTACTCGAATATCTTAAAAAAGCGGGTATCCGCAGGTCGTTTAAGGCAGCATTCAGCCCTGAAGTGCCAAAATGCAAAGCGTTATGGAGCTGCATATGCTGTAACAATGAGTTTTGGACTATAGCATTAGTATCAAATCATACAAAATATAAAATATATTAAAGGAGAAAAGTTATGCGAGATGAATATGATGATTATAAAGATGAAGGATACAACCAAGATGATGAGTTTGAATACTATGATGATGAGGACGAGGATAGCCTGTATAGCGGCTATGACGATGATGACTATGAGAATCCTGATAGTGAATACGATGAGGAATAGCAGTTCCTATGAAAGCTAAAGATACCGCACAAAGCATTAAACTAGCGCTTTTGCAGCAATCCTACACAGGCGATAGAGATTCAATGATACAAGCTACAAGCGCAATGATTGCAGAGGCAGCCCATAATGGTGCACAGCTTGTCGCTTTGCAAGAGCTTCACACACGAGAATACTTTTGCCAAAGTGAGAATCCTGCGTTTTTTGACTATGCAGCGGATTTTGACAAAGACATTGCTCATTTCAGTGCCTTAGCAAAACAACATCATATTGTTTTAATCACCTCCCTCTTTGAGAGACGCACAGCAGGGCTATACCACAATACCGCTATAGTTTTTGAGAACAATGGTAAAATCGCAGGAAAATACCGCAAAATGCATATTCCCGATGATCCACAATTCTATGAGAAATTTTACTTCACGCCCGGCGATATAGGTTTTGAGCCTATACACACGAGCTTAGGGACACTTGGTGTGCTTATCTGCTGGGACCAATGGTATCCCGAAGCCGCACGTATTATGGCGCTTAAAGGCGCACAAATACTTATCTATCCTACCGCTATTGGCTGGTTTGATGAGGATAATAAAGAGGAGAAAAAGCGGCAAAAAGACGCGTGGATAGCTGTGCAGAGAGGGCATAGCGTGGCTAATGGACTGCCGACATTGGCGATTAACCGCGTGGGATTTGAGAAAGATAAAAGCGGTGTGGGTAATGGCATACGCTTTTGGGGCAGTAGCTTTATCTTTGGCGCACAAGGAGAGCTTATCGCACAGGCAAGTGAGGATAAAGAAGAGATTATATATGCGGATATTAATTTAACTAAAAGTGAGGAAGTGCGCCGTATGTGGCCATTCCTACGCGATAGGCGAATAGAATCTTATAGCGAACTACTCAAACGTTTTTGTGATACATTCTAGAGAAAAATAAAAACTTACAATAAATCCCACAAGCCATACAAATCAGCAATAAATTTAAAAAGTATTTAACGTTTTTTAAGATACAATAGCGCGTTTCACAAAGGAACAAATATCTTTTCAAAGGACAAACGATGAAAAAAATTCTTGTTAGTTTAGTACTTAGCACAGGTTTAGTAAGCGGTGCATTAGCTGCAGCAAATACAAATACAGGTTGCGGACTTGGTTCGCTCATTATTGATAAAAAAGGGATTTTATGGAACGTCCTACAAGCAACTACTAACGCTACATTTTTTAATCAAACTTTTGGTATCACTTCTGGAACTTCTGGCTGTAAAAGTGGAAAAGTCGCTATGGATAGCCGCACAGAAGAATTTGTAGCTGCGAATATGGACGCACTTTCTCAAGAAATCGCACAAGGGCGAGGCGAACACCTTGACACACTTGTAGAGCTCCTCAATGTAAGCGACAAAGAAGCTTTCAAAGTAGCACTTCAAGAAAATTATCATAAACTCTACACAAGCAAAGATGCGCAAAGTGCCGATGTGCTTGATGGAGCAGCAAATCTCTAATCTTTTTTTGCATATATGAATCTTTCATATATGCGCCTCTTTCTGCTTAAACCGCTTTGATTTTAAGGTTGTATTTTGGATTTTCACACATATATTTTCCGCCCCATTATGATGTTTTTTATACTTTGTGCTTATCTCTATGCACAAGATTCCCACAGCGCACATATTAATGAACTTATCGCTCAAGCTAAAGCTCTAAAGCTTGCCGATTCTAAGGAATGGAAAACGCTTTTGCATATCAATAAGCACAAAAGTGAGATTATCTCACCCTACTTTTTTCTCACACCTAATTTCAAATCCTCGCGCAATCTCGCACAAGATGAACTAGAAGCGACTATTATCGCTTTCTATCAACCTCTCTCGCAAGTGGCTGTGCCTGAAGCTATCAAAGAGCGACGTATGAAGCAGATTGTAGAATTTAAAGAAAATAATATCAATCTCCCTACACGTTCTATTGAAGCAGCAGACTATCACGCTATTTGTCGCTTTCCTGCCCGTCTTGCATTCCTTTCATCGCATTTAGATTTTAAAAATCTCCCTCAACTTGAATGTGCGGAATTTAAGGCAATGTATGACTATATTGCCCCCACAAAGGCAAGTATCGTCTTTCCCACAGCACATATCAACTCTCCCGCCTCGATGTTTGGACATACATTCTTACTACTTGATTCTGTGTTTGAATCCCGTCTGCTTGCCTTTGCTATCAATTACCAAGCCGATGCCGACCCTAACCAAGTTGATGCCATTAGTTTCGCCTTTAAAGGACTTTTTGGATTCTACACGGGGAGCTACTCTATCCTGCCCTATTATGATAAAATCGAAGAATATTCCAATGTAGAAACCCGTGATATGTGGGAATATGAGCTAAATTTTACACCTGAAGAAATAAAGCGATTATACAATCACATTTGGGAGTTAAGCGATGCCTTTAGTTACTATTACTTTTTTCATCGCAACTGCTCTTATAATATCTTGTGGCTACTTGAAGTTGCGCGAAAAAGCCTCAATCTACGCAAAGAATTTATCTATCAAGTCAATCCTCCAGAGACACTTTTTGCTTTTCAAAAAGCAGGGCTTATTAACGATATAGCCTATCGCCCTAGCAAACGTAGCAAACTCCTCTCTTATGAAAAAGTGATGGATTCTCATTCTATCTCACTTGCCAAATCGCTTTCACGTGGGAAAGCTACCCCCCAAAGTGTGCTTGATGATAGCAAACTCTCCCTTCAAGATAAGCAATACACGCTAGAATCTGCCCTTGAACTAAGCGAGTATTACTACCTCAATGGCAAACTAAAACACGAAGATTACACACAAATCGCCTACGACCTTGCCTCCACACGCTCAAAACTTGGTGCAAATACACCCCCTGCGCTTAATATCCCTGCCAATCCACTAGAGGCGAATCAAGGCTTACGCATTACGCCACTAATCCTTGCAAACACACAAGGCATTCACCCTGCCATTGATTTTAGAATCGCCTACCACGATATTACCGATAATGACAAAGGCTATCTCAAAGGCGCACAAATCGAGTTTATGCGGATTCTGGGCTATTATGATACGAGCAAAACGCCTAAAGTTGCCTTTAGTCTCTATGAACTTAATATCCTCTCTGTCGCCTCTATCGCGCCTAGAGGTAAATTCTTTAAACCCTTTTCTTATCGGCTTGAAACAGGCTTTAATCGTAGCTTTTATGATGAGCATTTGCACTATTTTGCCGCATTTGGTGGGGGCTTGAGCCATCAAATAGGTGATGTCGCTTATACATACTATTTCCTTGAACCAACCTTTTTTATCGATAGCTTCCGCAGGGCAGATTTCGCGCTTAATGCCGTGCTAGGCATTGTCCTGCAGGATAATAACCGCCTCAAAGCCACATTAGAATACAAGCTTAAAACATACAGCCCCACGCATTTTAGCCACCTGCTCGATACCACTTTTAGTATAAATCTCAAGCACAATCTCGCGCTTATCGCACGTATGCAAATGCTAAAAAATGACACACAGAACTTGACACAGCCTACATCAATGCTAGGCGTAAGGCTGTATTTTTAGGATTTACTCTACCTTTGCTATTAAGCTAAAACTCCGTAATGGTTTTATACACTTAAAGCAAAGTCTCTCGTGTGCGACTAAAGGATATACTTATAACTACGCTTTACTTGGTTGTAAGTATGTTCTTAAAGCGTAAAGTTTCTATTATAACTTACTCATACAATTCAAAATTAATTTGTTAGAAATTAAGAATAGCTTATTTATCTCTCTTATGGCTTAATCTCACAAATTCCTCTAGCACCTCAAAAACTCGCTTAGATGCGATAATCTCTTGTGCTAAGAAATATCCCTCTTTTATATCCTTTGCCTTCCCAGCAAGATAGAGTGCTGCGCCAGTATTGAGTGCGACAAGCTGTGTCTTAGGAGAATTAGGCGCGGTGGCATTAAAAATATCAAGGCTGATACACTTATTCTCTGCCACATCTCCACCCTTTAGCTCCGCAAAAGAGGCAAAATCTAGCCCTACCTCATTAGGATTAAACACGTATGTGTGTATATTGCCCCTATCAAGCTCGGTAATCTGCGTAGGCGCACAGAGTGAAATCTCATCATAGCAATCAAATCCACTCACCACCATCGCCCTTTGAATCCCCAAAATATCAAGCGCTTGTGCCATAATCTCCGTGTAAGATTTGTCAAAAACGCCAATAAATTGATGGGTAACACTCGCCGGATTTGAAAGAGGACCAATAAGATTAAATATCGTTCTAAAGCCTAGAGACGCTCTAGCCGGAGCAGCAAATCGCATAGCAGCGTGAAACTTCTGCGCAAATAAAAAAGTAATGCCTATATTATCATACACATATTTGCAAGTTTGCGCGTCCATATCGACATTCACGCCCAATGCCTGAAGTAAATCCGCCGAACCGGACTTTGATGTAACAGCTCTATTGCCGTGTTTAATAACCTTTACTCCCGCTGTGGCTAAAAGTAATGCACTTGTGGTAGAGACATTAAAGGTTTTATTAGGACTGCTGCCCGTGCCTACCATATCTAGCCGCACTTCATCGCTTAGCGGGAGAGGAAAGGTTATCGCCTTTTTTTTGAGCACACTTGCAAACCCGGCCAATTCCTCCGCATTCACACCCTTAATCTCAAGACTTGTGAGAATGCTCCCTATCTGTGCATCGCTCATATTACCCTCTGTAATCTCATCCATCACATCACAGGCTTGTTTAAAGTTAAGATTCTCTCCCTGCATAGTGCTTTTAAGATATTGCTTTATAGGGATAATCTCACGTGTGTAATGCAAAAAGTTTAAAAGCATTTTCTCGCCCTCTATTGTGCCAATCGATTCAGGGTGAAACTGCACTCCCATAAGCTGATAGCTCTTATGCTCAATCGCCATAATCTCGCCATCTTCACTCCACGCGCTTACTTCAAAGCATTCAGGTAGCTGATGAACCTCTCCTACCAAAGAATGGTAGCGCACAATAGGTGTGAGTGGCTTAATATGACGGAAAAGCCCTTTTTGATTATGATGTAAAGGTTCGACCTTACCGTGCACGATATGCTTTGCATTAACAATATCCATACCAAAAGCCGCCATAATCGCCTGATGCCCCAAACAGATTCCCAAAATAGGATACACGCCTTGCAATTCCTGCACGATTTGTATAGAAATCCCCGCTTCTTGTGGCGTTTTGGGACCAGGACCAATGATGATGTATTGCGGAGAAAGGGCACGTATCTCTTCAATGCTAATCTTATCACTCCTTACGACATTAATAGGAAATCCAAAGCGATAAAATGCCTGATAAATATTGTAGGTAAAAGAATCATAATTATCTATAAGCAAAATCATTTGTTATCCTTTGTAAGCATACTGATTTGTGATCGGACTTTGCTTTGTGTCTCCATATACTCCGTGCTAGGGATAGAATCTTGCACAATGCCCGCGCCAGAGCGCAAATAATATATGCCATTTTGATACACTGCTGTGCGAATAGCAATGGCAAAATCCATATCCTCATCATAAGTAAAATACCCTATCGCACCACCATATATGCCACGCGAATGGCTTTCTAAAGATTCGATAGTTTTAATGGCTTGAATCTTTGGTGCTCCTGATAGTGTCCCTGCAGGAAATGCCGCCTTGAGCGCATCGTGTTTGCTAAATCGCTCTGTATCTAGCTCTCCTTGCACTGCTGAAACAATATGCATTACGTGAGAGTATCGTTCAATCTTATTTCTTGCCATTACCTCCACGCCCCCTCCTATGCTGACTTTTCCAGCGTCATTCCGCGCTAAATCAAGTAGCATTAAATGCTCTGCATTCTCTTTTTTATCATTTAAAAGCTCTTTTTCAAGCTCTAAATCCCGCGCTACGCTCTCTCCTCTAGGACGAGTGCCAGCAATAGGGCGGATAGCAAAAAGTGCGCGTCCCTCTTGAGTTTTAAGCCGTATCATAATTTCCGGACTAGCCCCCAAAACGACAAAATTTTCAAATTGATAATAAAACATATATGGGCTAGGATTGAGATGGCGGAGGTGGCGATACGCCTCTAATGGAGGCAAAGCAGAGGCGACATTCATATATTGGCTTGGCACACATTGGAGCAAATCGCCTCGATAAATCGCCTCTTTAATCGCTACAACCATTGCTTCATACTCGCTTTGTGTAGTAGCATTTTGTATCGTGTAATCCCCTGAAAATGCGCTACTATCAAATGATGTTGGAGATGGTGATAGAGATCGCAAAGTGGTAATAATCTTTTCTACCCTCTGCATAGGCTCTATCTTTTCACACTCATTAGCATAGCCCACACTCACAATATGTAGCCTATCAAAAAGATGATCAAAAATCAAAAAATCCCGCCCAAATATAAAGGCACATTCAGGTGCTTCATAAAGCGGGGGATTGTGAAAGCTCACTTCCTCGATTTCAGCAAAAAACTCATATCCTATATACCCTGCTCCACCAAGTGGCAAGGGCAAATCGTGCGGGATTATCCCTTGTGGATTGGGAGCTAGAGTGCGCACAAGAGCAAGAGATTCCAAAAAACCATCTTGCTTAAAGGGATTATCTGCGCTTTTATCGGGGATTTTCACCTCATATCCTGCTAGAGCCTCGCTTAAGAGCATTTTTTGATTGTTGCATACAAGTATGTATGCTCCATTTTCCTTATAAACGCAAAAAGCCTCACATAAAATCATAATGGAATACCTATCCTTGCCCGTTTCATTATAGGCAGATTCTAAAAGCATTTTTGCATTTAACGCCCCTAACGCCGCTAAAGGCGTGAGATTGTCGCACAACATTTCTTTATGTACTATCACTGCCTTATTGGCATTTTTAAAATCAAACATCTTCACTCCTTATATTTTTATTATACCTTTGTTGTGGTGGCTTATTAAGCCGCCATATTTGCGCAAAGTGTTTGAAGATATACCCCCTTATAGAGATTTATATCGCTAACGCATTTTAAGCTCAACAACCTCCACGCCCTCTGGCGTAACAAAATCAAATACTTTATCATTTATTATAGTATTAAGCTTCACATTGCTTAATTTCAATGTGCTTTTTGCCCCCATAGAATCTACAAAGTTAATACGTTCTGGCTTGTCATTTTTATCCACAAACAGCACATACTCCACGCCATCAACCTGCGTGTGATAGCTCCCATCATCTTGCTTTTTAGCCGATTTGATAATCGATATAAAATCACTACTTGTCCTTAAAGTCGAGTGGCTTACCTGCTCCAAACTCGGCTCATAAATAATCACCTTATTATCATTCATATAAATTTCTTTTTTAAAGGGCATTTGATAATCCCATTTTACTTTATTAGGAGATTTGCCTAGAATCTTGCCTTTATAATACACGCTCGTGCCATCATCATTTTCAATATATTGCTCAAAATCTGCCTCTATGCTTTTGAGATTCTCTCCCCACGCAAAGAGCGTCCCGCAGTAGCCTAGTAGCATTATCACACTTATGATTAATACACGCATTTACACAATCCTTTACCCTTAAATTAAAATGTGAGATTCTACCAAAGTATATTAAAGTATGTTAGAATTACGCCCAATTTCTTACCAAAAGGCTTCATTTATGCTAAAAACGCTTGTATCAACTTTTTTAGGTTCTCGTAACAATAAACTTATCAAACAATATCGCAAAGAAGTCCAAAAAATCAATGCCTTAGAATCCACTTATGAAAGCTTAAGCGATGAGGCACTCCAAAATGCGTTTAGCGAATTAAAAGAGCGGGTGCAAAATGGTGAGGATTCTTTGCAAGGAGTGCTTCACAAAAGCTTTGCCATCACACGTGAGGCAAGTAAGCGGACATTAGGTATGCGTCATTTTGATGTGCAGCTTATCGGTGGTATGGTGCTAAATAACGGACGCATTGCAGAAATGAAAACGGGTGAAGGAAAAACGCTTGTAGCCACACTCGCAGTCTGTCTCAATGCCCTTTGTGGCAGGGGTGTGCATGTCGTTACCGTTAATGACTATCTCGCTCAACGCGATGCAAAGGAGCTAGAGCCCCTTTATAACTTTCTAGGATTTTCTGTTGGCATTATCACTAGCGATATCCGCGATGATAACCAACGTTTGCAAGCCTATGCCTGTGATGTCGTGTATGGCACAAATAATGAATTTGGCTTTGACTATTTGCGGGATAATATGAAATATGACCTTACACAAAAAGTGCAAAGAGAGCATTATTTTGTCATCATTGATGAAGTGGATTCTATCCTTATTGATGAGGCACGCACACCGCTTATTATCTCTGGACCTGTAAATCGCACTCTAGAGCATTATCAACTTGCTAATAGTGTAGCTCAAAAGCTTCAAAATGAAGTGGATTTTAGCATTGATGAAAAAAATCGTGTCATTTTGCTTAATGAGGAAGGTATCAAAAAAGCTGAATCGCTTTTCAAAGTTGATAATCTCTATAGTATCGAAAATGCCGCGCTCTCTCATCATTTAGACCAAGCCCTAAAGGCAAATTATCTCTTTATCAAAGACAAAGATTATGTCGTGCAGAATAATGAGGTGGTTATCGTTGATGAATTTACCGGGCGTTTGAGTGAAGGCAGACGCTTTAGCGAGGGGCTACACCAAGCCATTGAGGCAAAAGAAAAGGTAGATATTAAAGAGGAAAGCCAAACTTTAGCTGATATTACATTTCAAAACTACTTCCGCCTTTATGAAAAATTATCGGGTATGACAGGCACAGCGCAAACAGAGGCGAGTGAATTTCTACAAATCTATAATCTTGAGGTGGTGAGTATCCCTACCAATATTCCGGTGCAACGCAAAGATTTAAATGACCTTATCTATAAAAGCGAGAGAGAGAAGTTTAATGCCCTAATTACTAAGATTACTGAGCTTCACAAAAAGGGACAGCCTGTGCTTGTAGGGACAGCAAGTATTGAAAAAAGTGAGGTGCTTCACGAACTCCTTAAAAAACAAAGAATCCCCCATACAGTCCTAAATGCCAAGCAGCATAGCAAAGAAGCAGAAATCATTAAAGATGCAGGGATGAAAGGGGCGGTTACGATTGCTACGAATATGGCTGGACGTGGCGTGGATATTAAAATCAATGATGAAATACGCGAATTGGGGGGATTATACATCATCGGCACAGAAAGGCACGAGAGCAGACGTATCGACAATCAATTACGCGGGAGAGCCGGGAGACAAGGCGACCCAGGAGCTAGTCAATTTTACTTAAGTCTTGAAGATTCTTTGCTTAGAATCTTTGGAAGCGATAAGATTAAGGGCATTATGGAACGGCTTGGACTGAAAGATGGTGAACATATAGAATCTAGCCTTGTTACTCGCTCTGTTGAGAGCGCACAAAAAAAGGTAGAAAATCTCCATTTTGAATCACGCAAACATCTGCTTGAATATGATGATGTCGCTAATGAGCAGCGCAAGGCAGTGTATAAGCTCCGTAATGAATTGCTTGACGAAAACTATTCTTTGAATGAGCGTATCATTACCAATCGCGACATCACTGCGCAATCCCTGCTTTATAAGGCACAGATTCTGCCCGGTGATGATAGCAGTAATTTCAATATCTCATCACTTAAAGCTCAAGTGAGTGAGGATTTAGGGCTTGATTTGGGAGATTGCGAGGGCTTAGAATATGATGAATTACTCCAAAAGCTTATCACACAAATGAGTGAAAGCTATGAAGGTAAAATGTCAAAACTCGATAACGCACATAGGGCGCAGATTGAGCGCATTATCTATTTGCAGGTGCTTGATAGCTCGTGGAGAGAGCATCTCTATACGATGGATAATCTCAAAACAGGCATAGGTTTGCGCGGATATAATCAAAAAGATCCATTGATTGAATACAAAAAAGAAAGCTACAATCTGTTTTTAGAGTTTGTAGAGAATCTTAAAATTGAAACGACTAAAATGCTACACATTATCCAGCTAAGAGAGCAAGAGGAAAGCGCGGCAGATAAAATGCTAAAAAATATGCAAGAGGAGCTAGAGGAGGATTTGCAAGATTTTAATTCAAATGCCTCTACCACCTCAAAAGTAAAAATCTCGCGCAATGAGCTTTGTCCTTGCGGAAGTGGTAAGAAATACAAGCTTTGCCACGGAAAAAGCGGACCTAAAAAGGGATTATTGGCTTAATGAAAACGCTTACTCTCTATCTTTTGCCCCGCTATTTGCGATTTGATAAAACACAGCCCTTTATCTCTATCACCGCTTTGCTTGCATTTTTTGGCGTGGGTGTAGGCGTGATGGTGCTATGTGTAGCAATGGCAATTATGAATGGTATGTCAAAGGAGTTTGAGCGCAAACTTTTTGTGATGAATTATCCTCTAAGTATATACTCTGCGACGTATGCGGGGCTTGATGATGAGATACTACACGCTTTGCAAAATCACTTCCCGCAATTTCTTTTCAGCCCATATTTGCGCTATCAAGCCGTAGGGAAGGTGGGTAACACAATGAATGTGGCAATGGTTTTTGGCGTGGATATGTATGCAGAATCTCAAATCAATGAGGTGGTGCGCAAAGCCTTTGAATCACAGAGTAATCACCCGAGTGATACCCTCTCAAGTGAAGAGTTAATCAAACAAAGAGAGCAACATATCACCGCCTTTAAAGAAAAGACATTTTCTATCCTCGTAGGCAAGGGTTTTGAAGAACATTTTGGCTTAGAAGTGGATGATAAGCTCGATTTATTTTTCACACAGCTTGAGCCTTCAGGCTTTAGCTACACGCCTATTAATAAACGTTTCACTATCGCAGGATTCTTTGAATCTGGCTTGAGAGCGTATGATCAGGCTTATACCTATACGAATTTAGAAGCATTGCAGAAAATCCGCCGTGTGCCGCAGGGCGTATATGATGGTATACACGTCTATGCAGAAAATCCTATGCAGGATATTAAGCCCATTAATGATTTTTTAATCACGGAATTTCCTGCTCGTGCGGGGATTGAGGGCTGGTGGCAACAAAATGGCAATTTCTTTTCAGCCCTAGAGCTTGAAAAACGCGCTCTCTTTATTGTGCTTATGCTTATTATCGTTATGGCAAGTCTTAACATCATTAGCTCCTTGCTTATGGTGGTAATGAATCGCCGTAAAGAAATCGCTCTGCTCCTCTCACTTGGAGCAAGTAAAGCAGAAATCAAAAAAATATTTTTTTGGGTAGGTAATGTAATCGGGCTAGGGGGTACTGCTTTTGGCATTATTCTTACAGGCATTGCCATGTATGTGCTTGATACCTTTCCTATCATCTCGCTTCCTGCTGATGTATATGGTAGCTCAAAGCTACCCCTTGACTTATCCTTACTTGATTTTTGCCTCACTATCATAGGTGCGGTAATCATCGTATGCCTTTCATCGTATTATCCTGCAAAGAGAGCATCATTAGTAGATACTTTGCAAGTTTTACGCAACGAATAGTAAAAACAAGCCTATTTTAAGAATCTTGTAAGTAAATAAATCATAGCATACAAAGGACACCTTTAAAAAATGGGGGAGTTGATATTTTACTTTAGGAGTGCCTTTGAAAACACTTTATGTAGGAAACTTAGTATATGCAGTTACTCGTGATGAGTTAAAGGAGCTATTTGCTCCATTTGGGGAAGTTTTTTCTGTCAAACTTATTAATGATAGAGAGAGTGGCAAACCCAAGGGATTTGGATTTGTAGAAATGAATGATGAGGACGCACTCAAAGCCATTGACGCGCTGAATGAAAAGGACTTCCGCGGACGCAATCTCCGCGTGAATGAAGCCCGCCCACGACAATAAGCCTTTTGGGCTATTATTACTGCACTGTTGTGGCTATCGCCACCGCGTAGTCTTGTTTTACGTAAAGTCAAATCCACAATTCACACTATCTAATCCCATATACACGAAGTGTTCGAGGATATGCCTCTCGCCTTTCTGCAATGGAAAGGATAAGGGGTGAGTTACATTCCATTAGAAGAGAGGAGAAAGAAACATATCTGCATAAGTGAGAGGGAAACAAAAAGCCTTGCTATCAATAAAAGAGGCAAGTTGTATAGCCCCTCCCCTTGACAGAAGGGGGAAAGTTAAATGCTTCACTCTTTAGAATCCTTACAAAATTTTCCCTATCTACTTATAGTTTCTCCCCGCCTTGCTTGATAATTTATTTGCCCACCCCCTTCCCCAAAAAAATAGGGGGGGGGGATGAAAGATGAATATCTCTCTGCTAAGTAAGAAGGTGGCAGTGTAGTTATTGCACTTATCTATATAGAATCTAGCAGATTCTAGGGAGCAATTCTCCTTGCGGATATTCCACATAGCATTTTCCGCCCCACGCATTTGTTGCAATCACACGTGCTTCTTGTATATGTGCTACCTTACGCGATACCCTACCAATGATACAAGCTTGTTTACCTAAAGTATGAGAGCGCAAAGATTCTAGAATTGCTTTGCTTTTATGCGGTGATACTGCCATTAATAGCACTCCCTCATTAGCGAGATTGAGCGCTTCTAAGCCAAGTATCTCACACACGCCGCGCACTTGCTGCAAAATAGGGATTTTCTCTCCTTGTATATTTATTTCCACACACGCTCCCCTACTCCATTCATTTAGCACCGCTGCTACACCCCCTCGTGTCGCATCGCGCACAGCGTGTATAGCATTACCATATTGATGGGTAGATTCTATAAGCGGATAAAGCTGCGCACAATCGCTCTGTAAGTCATTTTGCAATGCCATCTCATTCCTAGCACAAAAGATTACCGCCCCGTGTGTCCCCACAGGCGCACTAAGGATAATATCATCACCCTCTTGTATATTCCCCACACGCCAATCCACATCCTTTATCTCCCCAATAGCCGTGGTATTGATATAAATCTTATCCGCATTGCCCTTTGGGACGACTTTTGTATCGCCGGTGATGATACGTAATCCCCCTTGAATCGCCTCTCTCTTGATAGAATGCAAAATCTGCTCCAGCTCCTCCATAGTAAAGCCCTCTTCTAATATCAAGCCCAAAGTCAAATATCGCGGTGTCGCCCCTCGCACACTCACATCATTACTTGAGCCGCACACACAGAGTTTGCCAATATCGCCTCCGGGGAAAAAAATAGGGCTTACCACATAGCTATCTGTACTGATAGCATATCCCTTCACACCGCTAAAGACCCCCGCATCCTCTCCATACTCGCACATCACCTCACCTAGAATCTTATGTATCACACCATCAACAAGTGCATTAGATTCCACGCCTCCACTTCCGTGTGAAAGGCTAATATGTGTATTTTTCATTCTTACTCCTTAAGTTAAAACAAATGGCTTAGATTCTTGCAGAATCGCCCAGATTAATTGCCCCTTTTGCCTACTCCAAAAAGCATAATCACACACGATAAACAATCGCTTTTTCGTGCGTGAAATAGCCACATTAAGCGCATAAAGCGCGTGTGCTTGAGTAGAATTTGTCAAATAATAATGCAAACTCACAGGAGAGAAAATCACATTATCAAACTCCTGCCCCTGTGAGCCATGAATGGTAAAAACTCTATCACGTTTGATTTGCTCCACAAGTCGCTGTCTCTGCTTGACAAAGGGCGTGATAACCGCGTATTCCTCATTTGCGATTTTCTCACACAAACGTGCACACATTTGTGCCTCATTTTCACTTATTTGCTTATCTGACTCACTTTTTGCGCCGCTATCGACTACAAAAAGTTCCATTTGCATCTCTGTGCCTCTTAAACCTATATGATAAACATAATTATCAAGCAAACGCGCGAGATTGTCTCCATAGCGATGTGTCTTGCTTAATGTGCTTAGAATCGTGTCTTGCAAGGGCGGCATGGAATAACCTTGCTCGTTCATATTGGCAAGTTGCGCTGGGCTTTCTCCTTTGCAAAAAGCTTCTAGAAAAAGGGCAGAGAGATTCCACACAAATGCATTATTATTCTCTGCTTCTGTAAGTTTATTTGGGGGCATTTCACACACAGGAGAAAGCTGCTTATGGTCGCCAAAAAGCGCTAGGGGTGTATTATCGACACATAAAGCACAGGTTTTAATCAATGAAGCATACGCGCATTCATCTAAAAAAATATGTGAAAAATGCAAATCTAATTTGTCATAACGGGAGATAAAGCCATCGAGCGTTACTCCCACTACAAAGGCATTTTTGAGGCGTATTTTGATATTATCTTGTGTGCTTTCTTGGAAGCTAAATAAATCGAGTTTTTTACGCTTTTGCAAAAGGCTTGGGTCGCAAGTCTGGGGATATTCACTCATATATTGCAATGTAGGCATACCCAAACGCAATATCATATCCCTTGCTAAGCCTAGATTGTCAAATTGCTTAATGAGAGCTTTTAGCACTTGCTCTAGGGCATTATTTGTCGTAGCGACAACGCCCACTCTCTTCCCCTGCTTGATATAATACAAAAGGGCTTCAAAAAGCACAGCTTGTGTTTTTCCTGTGCCCGGCGGTCCCCATACATAGCTTAAAGGTGAGTTTAGCACCTTGGATAAAGCGATATTTTGCTCCTCACTTAAGCGGGGAATATGCGGGGTAGGATTATGCACTATAGAGCTTGGCAAACGCAGCTTCTCGCCATATTTATCAAAAAAATCAGCCACATTTTGCACTAAAAACTTCAAATCACTAAAAAGCTTTAATGGGATCTTCGCCTTTTGCGCCTTTTCTAACATCTTTGCCATCGCTTCACTGACATTAAGAAAAAGTGTCCTTTGCTTCTCATCATAAAAATGCAGCATTACCTCACTCTCCTTTGGAGAATCTGCCTCAGCAATGCTATAAAGCCTATCTCCCACTTGCAAAAGCAACGCCCCGCCTAGCTTCAAATCCATATCACCTACACTATATTTCAACGCAAGTATCAGCTCATCATCTCTACATTCAAACTGCTTGATAGCAATCTCGTTTAAACCTAAATTATTATCACTTAGATATTGGTAATAAATATGTGCTGCTGAGAGAAGAATCTGCTTTAAATCATTCATCGATGTAATGCACCGCCATATTTATAATATGCCGCACAAGCTCCCTCGCTGCTTACCATACAACTTCCTAGAGGATTGCTTGGGGTGCAGGATTTGCCAAAGACTTTGCAATCAAAGGGCTTAGCCACGCCGCGCAAAATATCCCCACAGCGACAAGCCTTATTATCCGGCACATATTCTTTGCTTAAAATATCATCAAATACCACTTCCGCATCCAAATGGCTATATGCACCCCTAAGTTTTAAGGCAGAATGCGCTATCTCCCCTAGCCCACGCCATTCAAAAGATTCTCTTTCTTCAAAATAGTGTTCTATTAGCTCTTGTGCCTTTGTATTACCCTCCATATTCACAACACGCTTGTATTGAATCTCAAGCTCTGCTCTCCCCTCTATACTTTGCTTTACAAGCTGATAAATGCTCTCCATCATATCCACAGGCTCAAAGCCGCTCACCACCACAGGTAAAGCATAATCACGCACAATATCTGCATAAATCTTTGCCCCGCTTATCACGCTTACGTGGGAAGGTGCAATCAAAGCATTGACACGACATTGCTTAGAATCAAAAATTGCGCGTAAAGGCGGGGGGACAAGCACGTGATTAATATGAAAGAGCACATTATTAATATTAGATTCTATAACTCTCTCAAGCAATGCGGCACTCATAGGCGTAGTGGTCTCAAACCCAATGGCAAAAAACACCACACGCTTATGCGAATTATCCTTTGCCACCTCAAGCACCTGCATAGGAGAATACACAAAGCGCACATCAGCCCCCCTCGCCCTTGCATCTGCTAGGCTTCCTTGTGAACCCGGAATCTTTATCATATCTCCCAATGTAAGCAAAATCACATCTTTTTGCATAGCGATTTCATAGGCTTGATTAATGCGATTTTTAGGCATTATACACACAGGGCAGCCCGGTCCGTGGATAAAGTCAATATCCTTATGAAGCAAATCCTGCAACCCATAGCGCATAATCGTATGTGTATGTCCGCCGCACACTTCCATAATATGAAGTGGGGATTTAAGCCTAGAAGAGAGCTTTTCTATCTTTTTAGCATAGGCGAGTATCACATCTTTATCACGGAAATTTTCAATCAAATCTATATTAGAACCTTGCACGCTTTACTCCTATCTGCAGAGATTGCAAAGCATTTTTTGGCAGCAAAAGACTTTTTTTACTGCACCCTAAAAAAAACATTTTTTTACATTCAAAATATGCCCTTGTTATCTCTCTTATAATTTTCACATACCATTTTATCTTGCTCTCTCGCCCATCTATCGTGGTTTCAATAGATAATTCCCTTAAGATAGGTGTAACGCACACAGCAGGGATATGATGTATATAAAACATATCCATATAGTCATCTACTGGGCGATACCATATCCTAGCAGATTCTATAAAAGCTCTTGCAGCTAATGGTGTAAGATAATAGCCCTGTGTCCCTGCAGCGCTATCAAAACTCACATAAAAATCATCAGGCAATGTATAAAAATATGCATTTTCTTTCAAATACATCAATCGCACATACACATATTCACTTGTCGCGATATGCGCTATCTTATTCCAAAAATCCCCTATCATTTCCACATCATCTTCAAGCACTATGATAGGCTCATTCAGTTCTACACACTTTTGCCACAGACTATAATGACTTGCAAAGCACGCCCTCTCTCCATCACTCATTTCTTTCCCGCGAAACAAAATACTTGCAATTTTAGAATACTGCTTAAAGGCAAGATGTTCTCCAGCCTTAGCGTCAATGGCTTCAAAAAAAATAATATTATATTGCTGCTTTTGAGTAGCACTCATCCTTTCAAACTGCTTTTGCATAAGAGCTTTACGCTCTTTAGCACGTTTGAGATTGACAATAAAAATATTCATACATTTGCCTTTATCAAGGCTTCTTCTTCCTCACGTATAGCTTCTAGAATCTGCTCATAAAGCCTCAAGCTCTCTCGCGCACTCTCCTCATCAATCTTACTTATCGCATAGCCGATATGTAAAAGCACCCAATCTCCTATACTTACCTCATCATTGAGTAAATCCAAGCTCACCTCACGTTTGACGCCCAGTGTATCCACCAGTGCCATATTCTGCTCTTTAAGTTCTACAACTTTAGAAGGTATAGCCAAACACATTTTTACTCCTTATTTCTTGCTACGTTTTAAAATTGATGAGTGCTACAATAACCCTGTGTGCGTCGCTCTGCGATAAAATCACGCACTTTTATAACACTCTCACGCTCTTTACTGCTTACCGTAAATAGTGGCACATTCGCCTTTAATTGTGCTAAATCGCTTTTCACGCGCTCTAAGCGAAAATCAAAATACCCCATCATATCCGCCTTACTTACAATCACCGCATCAGCGCACATAAACATCGTAGGATATTTTAACACCTTATCATCGCCTTCAGGGATAGAGAGTAGCACGATATTTAGTCCCGCGCCCAAGTCATAACTCGCCGGACACACAAGATTCCCTACATTTTCGATAAACAAATATTCCATTTGTCGCATATCACATTGCTTTTGCAATGCCTCTAGGGCAGATTCTATCATCGCCGCTTCAAGATGGCACGCCTCGCCTGTGGTGATTTGATACGCACTCACGCCCTTTTCCTCTAAACGCAAAGCATCGCGATTAGTCTGCAAGTCCCCCTCTAGCACACAAAAACGCATATCTGTATAAGTGCTTAAAGATTCTAAAAAAGTCGTTTTTCCACTACCCGGAGAACTCATAAGATTAACCACATACAAGCCAAGTGAGCGATAAATCTCCCTTAGCTCCTGTGCTTTGAGGTCATTTTTAGAGAGAATCTTACTCACTATTTCAATAGATTTTGTATTTAAATTAGGATTGTTATTCAAACGCTCATCGCGATTTAAGGATATTTTTTGCATATTTACTCCATTTTTAAGATTGCAATATCCCAAATACCGCCTGTCCAAGGCTAATACTCGCGTCATTGCAAGGTAATTTTTGATGCATATAAAAAGGAATGTGATGTGTTGTAAATAAATCGTGAATTTTATCACAAAGAAACTTATTTTGAAATACACCGCCACTAAAATACACTTTAAAGGGTATTTTTTGAGTTTTTGCTAAAGTAAGGGCGATCTGAGCGAGTGTCTCTAAAAATCGCCTCGCACCCAAGCAGGGATTTGCCCTATCTGCTATCACGCTCTTAATCGCAGAATCGAGGCTAATTACATCATTTTCTATTACAAATTCATAGGGCACAACATTGCTTGAGCTATCCCTATATGCATAAGATTCTAGCAATGCCCCGCTCTGCCCCTCATAACTTTGAATCTGCACAATCCCTAGGATATAAGCCACTGCATCTATAATCCTCCCTACGGAGCTCGTGAGCGGATACATAGCCCTTTCATACCCATAGGCTAAAAGCTCTATCTCTTGAGACGTGAAATGCACTATCTCTGCAATATTTTCTATGTCATAATGCCACATTAGGCTTAGGGCGAGTTTGCCAATATCCTTTATGCTGCTCTCTCCGCCCAAAAGCACAAATTCATCAAAATGATAGATTCGCTCCATTGTATGAGAATCCCCACAGCCATTAGGTTGATACAAGAAGCATTCCCCACCCCAAATATGTCTATCCTCACCCAATCCCGTGCCATCCCATATAATGCCAATGCCCGCCTCCTCTAAAGCATTAGATTCAGCAAGAAGGGCATAAAAATGCGCCTTATGATGAGAGAGGGCATATTTCTTAACATCTCTACCATTACCATAAGCTAGAGCCTTTTGTGTGGAGGGGTATTGTGGGTGTAAATCATACACGAGTGCGCCAATATCCTGCTTATGGAGTGTGCTAAAAAATGTAAAATCCTTC
Organism: Helicobacter mastomyrinus; assembly: GCF_039555295.1. NCBI lineage: Bacteria > Pseudomonadati > Campylobacterota > Epsilonproteobacteria > Campylobacterales > Helicobacteraceae > Helicobacter > Helicobacter mastomyrinus. The sequence goes on from NZ_CP145316.1 coordinate 198,481, forward strand.
TCGTATCGCTTTATAGAATCTACGCTTTGTAAATCCCCTATATATGGGCTTATTAGCACTTGATTGCTATCAACAAAGCTTAGAGTAGATTTTTGCCCTGCTCCCATACCTACAATCAGCCCATCTGCTTGAAATCTTAATGGCAAAGAGAGATTGCAAGGTGCATAGCCCCTGCCTAAGCGCAAAGGGCGCATATCCCCTGCCATTAGCCGCATAATGCTATCATCAGCCCCGTGCAGAATCTCCCTATCATAGTCTAACACCATATCAATAAGGGCATTTGCGCCACAAAATGTTTCTAGCAATGTATCAATATCCGTGATAATGGGCAAGGAGGCGAGATTCGCGCTTGTGAAAATAAGCGGCGTGTGGATATATCTAAAAAGCAAGTGCATAATGCCATTATAAGGCAAAATCGCGCCCAAAGTGCTAACATCAGGGGCGATAAGCGAGAGAGCTTCCTCACTTAGAATCCCGCCCTTTTGAAAATGCCTCCGTAAAAGCACAATAGGAGCTTGTGGAGAAAGCAGAGCCTCCCTCTCAAGTGGAGAGATAGCACTTAGGCTCTCTATTTGTGCTAAATCCTTAAACATCAGGGCAAAGGGCTTTTTAGGGCGATTTTTGCGCGTGCGTAAGGTGGCAATTGTCTCTACATTGCTCGCATTTGCTATGAGGTTAAACCCCCCTACGCCCTTTATAGCGAGAATCTTACCCACCTCAATAGCCTGTGCAACTTGCCTTATAAGCTTTATATCATCTCTAGCGTCCTTATATGTGTGAATCTTGCCATTTTTATCAATCAAGCGCATTCTAATCGCGCACATATTACACGAAATAGGCTGCGCGTGGAATCTACGATTAAACGCATTGCTATATTCACTGCTGCATTCCTCACACATAGGGAAATCGCACATAGAAGTGTGGATTCTATCATAAGGCAGGGCGTTTAGAATCGTATATCGCGCTCCGCAATGGGTGCAAGTGGTAAAAGCATAGTTCTTAAATCGCCCATTGGAACGCATATCAGCTAAACATTTCTCACACGGGCGCGTATCAAGTGGCAAAGAGCAAGGTGCATTTGATGGCATATTTTGAGAATCTCTAATTTCAAAGCCATTATGCGAGAAAGGAGAGAATGTTAAAACATCGTTAATACGATAATGCGTAATATGCGCATTTTGTGGAGGCTGGTCTAAAAGTGAGGTAAGAAAATCATCTAAAATATGCCTATGGCTTGTCTCTATATAAATAAAAAGCCTATCATAGCGGTTTTGCACATAGCCCTTAAGATTCATACTTTGGGCTAAGCGATAGACAAAAGGACGAAACCCAACGCCCTGTATCACGCCAAAAAGTTCTATGGTATATGCTTGAGATTTCATTTTATAAGTATAGCAAATAAAATATATATTCTTTTAATAGTAATATTTTTGTGCTAGAATAGAGATTCTATGTATGCCTTTGATTGAGCTAAAATCCTCGCATTTGCACGGAGAGCCAACCTTAAAAAGCGGTGTATAGGATAGAATAGAGAATCTCTACCTTAAAAACTCACTTGATGAATAAGACAACGTCTTATTCATAAGCTTTAGCTACATACAACACGCAGTGTTTTTCCACACTTGCAAACAGCGTGGTAATATAAAATAGGCATTTTAGAGTTTTAAATACTTACTAAGGATTTTTATGCAAGATTCCACACATAAGCAATCTGTTATCTCCATAGCACTCCTTAATCAACACATTAATATAGATAGGCTTAGAGCCCTGGTTCGTGCGTTAAAAGCACATTTTACATATTTTGAGATACTGCTTATAAATCCCATAGGGGCAAAAAGTTATGCCCCCCCCCCCCGCTAGAAAAGAGACATCTCAAGACATATCTCACACATCTGTGCTGCAAAACACTTTTGTAGATACCCCTTGCTTTAGCTCATCGCAAGATTATTTAACTTATATCACCTCCTCTATTCCCAATATTAGAATCTTAGAGATTTCCACACCCGCTGGAGATTATAAGCATATCGGTACAATCAAATATGAAATCTTTTTACAGCATTGCATTGGGGATTATCTGCTTTTTATGGATTTAGCCACAGATTCTATTCAAGATGCGCTCAATATGCTTCATATATGCAAAGAATATGATTTAGTCATTGGCATTGCTCGCTCTAAGCCACGTAGTCTTATGCAAAAAATAGGTGCAAAAATCTTTTATAACACATTGCATATCCTTACCCATAGCGGGAAAAAAGAGCACTACAGCGAGTTTTGCGCTCTCTCACGCAAGTGCATTCACTCTCTTTTGCATACACAAGATGATATTAAACTCCTTAAAATCACACATTTTGACAAAGCCCTTAAAATGTATCAATATCCCTACACGCCTATGTATATCCCGCATAGAAATTTTGTAGAATCTCTAAATATTGGGCTTGATATTATCATAGGGCAATCTTACAAACTCCTCCGATTTGGCACTTGCCTCTGTCTCCTCTTTGCTCTTGTCAATATCATATACGCACTCTATATCCTTGCCTCATATATCTTTATGCCACATATTTCACAAGGCTGGACTTCTACATCGCTGTATTTAGTGAGTATGAATATCGGCTTATTCCTTATGCTTTCCATCATAGGAGAATACATACGCATCATACTTTTGCGTTTAAAAGGCAGCGCGCCCTATGAAATCATCAATGAGCAAAGCTCGGTAGTGATTGATTTTAAAGATAATAATATCCAAAGGAATCCCCTATGAATCACACTCTTAATATCATAATCCCCGTGCTCAATGAGGAAAAACGTCTACAAAAGGGCATAGAAGAAACTCTGCGCTTTTTACAAACGCACAAGATTCCACATATTCTTAGCATTGTCGATAATGGCTCAAGCGATAGTACTCCTATTTTGGCACAATCTTTATGTAAGAGATTTAATAGCCCTGCTTTAGATTCACAAATAAGCTCAAGGCTTGAATATATCCGCTTAGAGCAAAAAGGCGTAGGTCTAAGCTTACGCGCTGCTATCAAGCATAATGCAACAAGAAGCAATCCTTGTGCCTTCATAGGCTATATGGATATTGATTTATCCACAGATTTGCAACATTTATGCGAAGTATATGAGCGTTTATGCAATGGCGCAAATATCGTAGTAGGATCGAGACTCTTACAAGATTCTCAAGTATCTGGTAGAAGCAAGAAGCGCGAGATACTCTCACGTATGCTTAATGTCTTGCTACAATGCGTATTAAAGACTACATTTAGCGATGCGATGTGCGGGTTTAAATTCTACCAAGCCTCTATCGCTCAGCATTTAGTAGCACATTGCAATGAAGATACAAGCTGGTTTTATTGCGCTCAAATACTTATAATCGCGGAGCAACAAGGCATTAAAATAGAGGAAATCCCTGTAAAATGGGACGATGAACCCACACATTCAAAAGTAAAGATTCTAAGCCTCTCACGCATTTATTTATATCAAATATGGCAATTATGGCTTAAGCGATATAGGGATAAGAGGGGATAATATGCGCAAAAAGGCTGTTTTAATCGGGAAAGGATATTGGGGGAGCATTCTTCAAAACTATATTTACAAAGATTATCAACTTATTGCTATTTTTGGGAAGGATTATAGAGAAAATGATTTAATACAAGCCCTGCAAGAAGCCGATGTAGCCTTTATTGCTACGCCGCTTAAAGCGCATTTTTCACTTTGCAAAATTGCATTAGAATGTGATTGCGATGTCTTTGTAGAAAAGCCCACTACGCCTACATTATCAGTATTTGAATCACTCCTATCCATCGCTCAACACACTAAGCATATCATTTTTACAGACTATATTTATACCTTTTCGCGTTCTATACGATATGCCTTAGATTTTCTTGCCTCAAATCGGGGGAATTTACAATCCATTCACGCCACGCTCACACAATATGGGGCATTCTATGAAGATGAAAGTGTTATAGAAGTATTAGGGGTGCATTATTTAAGTATCCTAGCTCAAATGTGCCAAAAAGGTATCTTAGAGTATCTTTTGCCCACTCGCAGTATCTTTTGTGATAAAGACAAGCAAAGTGTCTGCATCGATATAGAATCTTCTCACAAAGGCAGTCCTATACATATTAGGCTTGATTGCTCCTTACTTCATAACACTAAGGCACGTATCATACAATTTCACACAGACGAATGCCAACTCCAAGTAGATATGCTCTCCCCCGTTCCATTTAGTGTCTCTCCTTTGCTCACAAATGTGAATCTCCCCGTATTTGATGAAAAAAACAATCTCTCTCTAAGTCTTCAATATTTTCATCAAGCACTCAATGATAGGGCATTTTATACATCACATCTGCAATTATGCAAACAAGTCTTAGAGCTAATGGATAGAAGCAATCTCATAGCTACATTTCAAGGCTCATAATGTGCCAACATTATGATTGTATCGTTATTGGCGGTGGATTCTATGGGGCATACTTAGCCCTGCAACTCAAGCGCAAATATCAAAAAGTGCTGATTATAGAGCAAGAATCTCATTTACTCCTTAGAGCGTCTTTTCATAATCAAGCGCGAGTGCATAATGGCTACCACTATCCTAGAAGTCTTAATACTGCCCTTAGCAGCGCAAGAGCCTTTAAAAGATTCTGCACGGAATTTGCCCCTGCTATCAAAGATGATTTTACTAAGTATTATGCGATTGCAAAAATTGGCTCAAAAACCAGCGCTACACAATTTTACAGACTTTTTAAGCAATTTGATATTTTTATAGAGTCTGCTCCCATACATATCAAAGCGATGTTTAACCCTAGCCTTGTGAGCGATGTATTTGCCGTGCGAGAATATGTCTTTAATGCAGATATTTTACGCAAAATGCTTCAAGCAAAGATTGGAGATTCTAAGATTCACACCGCCTTATCTACACAAGCAACCTCACTGCATAAAATGCAACATCTCATAGCCATTCACACCTTGCGGCAAACCCAAAAAGTGCATTTCTATGCGCCACTTGTCTTTAACTGCACTTATGCGGGTATCAATACCTTGCTTCATCGCTCACATATTCAATCGCTCCCTCTTAAATATGAAATCACAGAAATGGCATTGGTTGATGTCCCTCCGCCTCTTGGCAATCTCTCCATTACCTTAATGGATGGCTCATTCTTTTCGCTTATGCCATTTCCTGCGAGGAATTGTTATGGCTTAAGCCACGTGCGCTATACACCACATATAGCTTGGAATGCCTATGAAAGCAAAGATGACCCCTACACTATGCTCTCTGCTTTTTTGCGCAATCCAACAAGCCATTTTCCGCTAATGCAGGCAGATTGTGTGCGATATATGCCATTGCTACAAGATTTAATCTATAAAGAATCTCTCTATGAGGTGAAAACATTGCAAATCAAAAATGAAATCGATGATGGCAGACCGATTGTATTTGTCAAAGACAATGATTTAAAAAAGGGCTGTACACGATAATGGGTGGTAAAATTGACAATATTTATGACATCATAAATATGTTTGAATTAGAAGGCATAATCACATAAATCAAATAAGAATACCCAATCAAAAGTACAAAGTGCTGAGATTCTATTATGCCCTTGCTACTACACTTTGTGCTGCAAGGCTCTTGCAACTCAAAGCAAAGCTTTTTGTTGCACCTAAAGGACACATTTATAAGCTAAGATGTTGTCTTGTCTATCAAGTGAGTTTTGAAGGTTTAGATTCTGTTTGTGCCTATGAGTCTCTAAATAATGAAACACAAATTACAAAAAATGGGAAAGTAAAAGGCAAAATAATATCCTGCACTAAAATATAAGTTTGCTTCAACTCATTTTAATAAAAAATATAGAATGATTGTTTATATCAATCCATATTTTTAATTCAAATGGAGCCCTTATGCCTGATATAATCACATCTTTTTATGACACTATAGCCATACATTGGTATATTATTTTATTTCTTGCTTCTATTATTGGTGGGCTTGTAGGCTCAATCTCAGGTGGTGCAGGAATGATAACTATGCCTTTGCTTCTCCTTAGTGGGTTAAATCCACTCGTTGCTCTTGCGGTTAATAAGATTCAAGCCTGTGTAGGCTCTTTTACAAGTGCAGTACATTATTATCATCAAGGTTTGGTAGATATATCCCAAAGCAGAATCTTAATGGGTATTGCAATGATTTTTGCAGCCCTTGGGGCAATAAGTGTGCAATATATCGAACTCAACCTCTTATCGAAAATCCTACCCTTTGCTATGATAATCATAGGGGGATATTTTTTGCTCTCAAAGCATATTAGCGATGAGGATAGGACACAAAAACCACACAAATTACTAGTCTATGCAAGCACTATTGGAGCAGGATTCTATGGAGGGCTTCTCGGTGTGGGCATAGGCTCATTTGTTTTAGCCATACTTGTTAGTATTGCTGGTTATGGCTTAAGTAAAGCAGTAGCACATTCGCGCTGGATAGTCTTTAGCATTAATATCGCTTCTACACTTATTTTTATCATAGGTGGCAATGTGCTGTGGCTTCTTAGTATGGTTATGTGTATAGGACAAATCATAGGAGCAAGTCTAGGAGCAAAAATTGTCATTAAGCACGGGGCAAAGATCATTCGTCCTCTTGTGATATGCACCTCTTTTCTTCTCTCCTTGCAACTGCTTATAAAGGAATTTTTTTAAGCATTGCTATAAATTACTGCCTAGTCTTTAGCAGGAGATTAAGCTCTGCTTGTGCTATGAGGTTAGCCACTCTCTGCAAAACTATACGCAGAGTAATGCAGCAAGCAGAGCATTTCGCTATTTACAAACTTGCTTGTGATGGTAGGGTGCTTAAGGCGTGTAACCATCTTGGAATTTTATATAAAATGGGCTTGGTGTAAAGCAAAGCTATAGTGTAAGCGTAAAACTCTATCAATTTGCCTATTGGCGTTTTGACCCAATACGTGCAATAATCTTGGTGTATTGAGCGAATTTGTGAGATTTGAAGTTGGCTTATTAAATGAGTTTTTGTACTAAGCATATTCTCACACAGAGTGCTAGTTCATACTTGCAGGTGGGTTGTAAATGTTTAGATTCTACTATGCTTTTGCTATTGCGATGCATCACCACAAAATCTTAGAAATGGGAGCAATCCTACTTGCATATTTTCCACTCTTTTGTCTATATTTTGCTTCATTTATTTTTTTTTTTTTTTGATACACTAGCGCGTCTTTTGACATTATATTTTTCTTAAGGAGTTCTTATGGTAGAAATTACACTTAAAGTTGGAGGCTTCATCGTTAAGCTATCTTATATCTTTTGTCTTATCGCTGTCATCGTTGCAGGTCTGTTATCGATTTTCAGTCCTTTTGGTGAAGGCTTCTTGGTTGGTTTGGGAATAATCGTTTTGGGATTGCCACTCGTGGTTTTGCTCTACTACACCCTTTTCCTTTTTATAGATATTCATACCCAGCTTGTTAAGCTTAATAAGAAAGCTTAATCTCTTGTGAAGCTCTCTATATTCTACGCTCAGAGGATATTCTTACTTGCTAATCTTGTAAGGTTTCTCCTACCTTATAGATATACCCCCTCCATAGGCAAAAAATGGGGGTTAAAATCCTCGTTGCAGAAATCATACAGCTACGCTTTTAGCATTATGAGATTGTGCATTATATGGATTATTTCATATCTCACTTATATTATCATTATACAAAATACAAATTCTATGCTTTTACATAATCTCGCACTATTTCCCATTCACAAAGGAGCTTTTCAAGGCTGTATCGTGCGTTAGCAGGGCTTGAAGAGGGTAATAGAAAAGATTGTATGCAAAAATGCGGCTGCATACTTGCAAAATCTGTAAAAAGCGTATAAGCCTTGCGCCCATTGCAAAAAATAGCCCCAATATCCGCTTGGCTTAAAATCACATCCAAATCATTAAACTTCGCACATTTCAAACTCGCATCACTTGAATGAGCTATGCTACACTCACTCACTATATCCCATAATGCGATATGATGGGTAAGCAAAAATTGCTTCTTAGATTCTACGCTACCTTTTGTAATATCGCTTTCAAACAAATAGCTTAGAATCTGCCAAAAGCGATTGCGGCTATGAGCATAGTAAAATCCCTCATCACGCGAGATCATAGAGGGAAAAGAGCCTAGAATCAGCACTTTTGAATGCTTATCGAATACGGGCGAAAATGGGTGAGTATGATAAGTATGGATAGACATTATTTTCCTTAACGTGCAATTATTGGCTTTGCATTATAGCTTAGATTTAAGCTTAGTGCATAATTTAACAACTCTCTATATAATAGTGCGATATTTTCATAAAGATTGTAAAGAATTTTAGGGGAAGCGTATGCTAGATTTTGATTTTATGTATCAATGTGTGCCGCTTTTTAGCAAGGCTCTCTCCCTTACACTCTACATTTCTTTTTTTGGTATTTTGCTCTCACTCCTTATTGGCTTTATTGGGGCGTGGATTTTGTTTTTAAAATTGCAATTTCTAAGCCCACTTGTGGGATTGTATGTAGAATTAGCGCGTAATACCCCCCTGCTTATCCAGCTCTTTTTTCTTTACTATGGGCTGCATAGCGTGATTGATGTGAATCTTAGCGAATACACCTGTGCTATTACAGGTTTGGCATTTTTAGGTGGGGGATATATGTGTGAGAGCTTCCGCACGGGGCTAGAATCTATCCATCGCACACAGATTGAAGCCGCTCAAAGCATAGGTTTGCAACCTCATCAAATGATGTTTTACGTGATTTTGCCTCAATCCTTAAGTGTCGCCCTACCCTCTGTGTGTGCGAATGTGATATTTCTCCTTAAAGAAACCTCTGTGGTAAGTGTGATTGCCCTTGCGGATATTATGTTTGTAGCTAAAGATATTATCACAAACTACTACAAGACAAGTGAAGCTCTTGTGATGCTTATTTGCTGCTATCTTATCGTGCTATTGCCACTATCAATCGCCTTTTCGCTCTTAGAGAGATTCTATAAAAAGCGAGTGCTATAATGGAAATCTTTTTCATAGGCTCAAACGCTCTAAGATTAGCTCAAGGTGTCTTACTCACATTGCAAATCGCACTTATATCTATTGTCTTAGCCCTGCTTGGTGGATTATTGCTTGGCTTTATGATGGTATGGGGAAATCTACTTATGCGTGGGGTTTGCAGATTCTATTTAGAATCTGTGCGGATTATCCCCATTCTTGCGTGGCTTTTTATTGTATTCTTTGGCATAGCACAAGTCTTTAATGTGAATTTGAGTGCTATTACAAGTGCGATTATTGTCTTTAGCTTATGGGGGGTGGCTGAAGTGGGGGATTTAGTGCGAGGGGCTATCACTTCCTTGCCCAAACATCAAAGTGAGAGCGGCAGGGCATTAGGACTACTACAATGGCAAATCACACTTTATATTATCCTCCCTCAAGCCTTTTTGCGACTTTTGCCCTCTATTATCTCACTCTTTACGCGTATGATTAAAACTACTTCGCTTGTTGCCTTAATTGGCGCAGTGGATTTACTCAAAGTGGGACAGCAGATTATTGAGCTTAATAAATCTAATCCACATGCTAGTTTTTGGGTATATGGAGGGATTTTTTGCACGTATTTTGTGCTATGCTATCCGCTTTCATATCTTAGTAGAATCTTGGAGAAAAAATACCAATGACACAGCCATTCCTTCGCATTAGCCATTTGAAAAAAACCTATGATGGCACACATTTTGTGCTAGATGATATTTCTATGGAGGTGCAAAAGGGCGAGGTGGTGGTCATACTCGGGGCAAGTGGCTGCGGTAAAAGCACTTTTTTACGTTGCATTAATGGCTTAGAATCTACCCAAAGCGGTGAAATCCTACTCAATGGAGAGATTATAAATCATAATAAAACCAAATGGAGCAAAATCCGCCAACGCATTGGTATGGTGTTTCAAAGTTATGATTTATTCCCGCATATGAGCGTGATAGATAATATCCTTTTAGGTCCGCTCAAAGTGCAAAAGCGTAATAAAAATGAAGCAATGGCTCAAGCGACATCTCTACTCAATCGTGTAGGACTAGCACATAAAAGTAACGCACAGCCTAGAGAGCTAAGCGGAGGGCAAAAGCAACGTGTGGCGATTGTGCGTGCGTTATGTATGAATCCTGAAATAATGCTTTTTGATGAAGTAACCGCCTCACTTGACCCAGAGATGGTAAAAGAGGTGCTTGAAGTGATATTAGAACTTGCTAAAGAGGGTATGACAATGCTTATTGTAACCCACGAAATGCGTTTTGCGCAAAAAGTCGCCGATAGAATCTGCTTTTTTGATGAAGGTAAATGCGTGGAAGAATCTACACCCGATATATTTTTTAGCACACCAAAAAGTGAGAGGGCAAAAAGATTCTTAAATGTCTTTGAGCTATGATGAAAATGCGGGAGTTTGAGCTTTCCTCAATGTGCTTAAAAACTCTTCAAGGTTAAATTTCTTGCGATGATTAGGCGTAAAAATATGGATCATTATATCTCCTAAATCCGCTATTACCCAATCTTCGCTTTCCTCCTCTGTAGCATAAAATACCTCACCCTTAGGCTTTAACTCACTCTTTAGATAATCAAGCAAAGCAAAGGCGTGTTTGCCTATCATTGCTGTTACAATAATGACATTATCTACGATATAATCCTTGCCTCTTAAGTCAAAAACCTCAATGTCCTCACCCTTTTTGTCTGCTAAAAGTGTGCTAATACGCTCAATCCTCGCCTGAAGATTCTCTAAATGTGTCTGCAATCTATCTCCTTAAAGAAAAAATAAGTAATATTATAGCTGAAAATGTGTCTTGATAATGCTATGAATGTTTGTAGGTATCATCTCTAGGGCTGCTTGTGTGCGTGCATTTTCTAGCAAATATCGCACCTTACTTGATGAGAATGCATCAAACGCACCCAAAGAAAAATGCTTTAGAATCTTAGCTTTTAAAGGCATTTTACACTCATCTATAGACTCTGTGTGGCTTTGTGGCAAAGGATTTTTGAGCGATTGTGGATATTGTGGATTATGTAGCAATTTACGATGAATAAGCACAAATTGCACCATTTTACATAGCTTTTGAGGTTGATTCCATTGTGCCAAAGAGGCAAAACTATCGCTCCCTAGCACAAAGGCAAACTGCGCGTGAGGATAAGTCTGCCTCATTTGCGCTTCAATCACCCCAATGCTCTGCATACTAAAAACAGGTTTATTTTGTCCCACTTCATAATCGCTTACCGCCACCTTAGGCAGAGAAGTAAGCGAGGAATACCTAGCATTATACGCATTAGCCATTATTTGGCACATCTTAAGCCGCTCTAAAGCACTAAAAAGAGGTGGCGGCTTAAGAGGATTAGCATAATTTGGCAAAAGGATAATATGCCAAAAAAGCGAATCTTCGCAGAGAAGGCGGATAATCTCACTATGTGCCTTATGCAGTGGATCAAAGCTTCCGCCATAGATTGCCACAAAGCTAGAGGGAGGATTATTCAAAGCGACTCGCACGTGTGAGCTTGGAAAACTTCACACCCTTTAATCCGCCAATCTCAATGCTAAGATTCTCAATATTGCTTCCCTTGCCGCGTAGAATAATCGTCTCAAGGCAATTATGATGATCTAAATGCACGTGCGTATTGCATAGAATCTCCACATTGCCATTATGCGTATTAGTATGCTGAATGTCAATCATTCTTTGATTGAGCTCACGCTGATGATGGTCATATATAATAGTCAAAACAGCCACACCTTGCGTATCTTCAGCACCACTGCTCCACACTTCCTCATTTAGTTTCTCACGTATCATATCGCGTACAAGCTCCGAGCGTGAGGAATAACCCTTATGCGTGAGACGCTCATCAAGTTTATCAAGCAGATTCTGCGGTAGAGATACGCTAAAGCGGATAATGCTAGCTTTCATTGATTTTCCTTTAGCAAATTTACTGAAAAATTGTAGCTGAAAAATATTAAGAAAAAGAAGTGTGAAATTAAAGTAAATGATGAATACACCAATAATCATAAGCGTGTCCTTTTGCTCTTGTTTCTATCTAAAGAGCATTCCAGCTTTTATTGCCCACTCCCCGATTCAAAGATATGCCTCTCGCCCCTCCGTAGAGAGTAAGTTTAAGCGCGAAGGGCAATTTACTTGCCCAAAGCAAGATTTTATAATAAATAAGCGATTGCAATAAATGCGAGAGTGAGAGTGGCACAAAGATGAGAAAAAGTGATGAAACGTAAGAAAATGGGATTTTAAGGGACCTTTTAAAGATGTTTTAATGCGCGCGGTGGGTGTTAAAAGATTTAAAAGGCTTAATGGTGTTATTTTGTCGTATGAGGGATTTAAAGGCTTTTTATAAGGGCTGGGGGAGATAAGATTTAAAGGTTAGTTTTTGTAGCTAGGGATTGTTAAAACTTACTTAAATTTAATGTTTGAATCAAAGTCAAATCTCTCACTTTGATTTTACACGAGGGATTACAACTTATCGAGCACTTTGTGAAAACAATATGAGAATCCTCACAGATTCCAAAAGTTAAGTGAGGAACGCCTAAATATCACTAATAAGATGGCACATAATCAAATCGCCCTTGCTATTAATACAAGCGATCATCGCTCAAACAAAGGCGATACACATCTTATTCGCACACAAATTATTAAAAACTCAATTCCATATTTTACAACACTCTCTGCCGCACGTGTAGCGATTGAAGCAATTAAAAAAATACAAAATAGCAATATGAATGAAGCCCATGCCCTACAAGAATATCTACAAAGCTAACAATTTAAGCTTATTTTAGAATCTTATCCTATCGCTTAATGCAGAATTTCTTGTAAGAATAAGACTTATCTACTTCTTCGCCTTACTTTCTGCTTCCTTGATATAGCCCTCATATTCTGTATCGCTTAAAAGCTCTAACCAAGTAACATTCTTGCCATCTTTCTCGTGTGTAAGAGCGATATGCACACCCTTTTCTTTCAAACCTGCTCCGTGCCAATGCTCTATATCAGATGGGCAAAGCACCACATCGCCAACCTTTGCAATTTGAGTAATCCCCTGCTTTGTGCCTGTATAAATCGTGCCTTGTGTAACAATCAACGTTTGCCCTGCGGGGTGCGTATGCCAAGCTGTCCTAGCCTTTGGGCTAAAAGTAACTTCTGCACCACTAAAATTACGATAATCTCCGCTTTTAAAAAGCATTTTTACATTCACTTCACCGCTAAAGATTTTAGAATCTCCTTTAAATCCACCAAGACTTCCCGCCTTAACTATTTCTTGTGTTTTTTGCATTTTTACCTCCTGTGCATAGGTGATATTTGTGCAACCTAAAGCCACAACCGAAGCAATAGCAAGTAATTTTTTCATTTATTCTCCTTTTGTAATATAAAAATACATTTGTAATTATAAAACCTGATACCTAGTGTTTGTCAAGGGGAGGGGGGAACAAATTTAATCAAATTGTGTTTGCACAGCCTTTGATTTCCAAACTTTTATATCGCTTTGAAACTTAGAATTAGAATCCTCCACACCAGAGATTGCATCTCTCTAATAGGCAAATGTAGTAGAGAGTTAGAAACATTTGCAACCTGCACAATCAAATCTACAAATTTTGCAAGGTTGCCGGGCTGTTCGTTTTTCAAGGCATTTTCTACAAAAGATTCTTGCTATTTGTGTGCGTCATAATCTTGAATAGGAATCTCGGGCGTAATGCCCCATTTTCCGCTTTGATAGAAGTTTGTGCGGAACAATCCGGGGCGACATTTGTTACCTTAATGCCAAAGGTATTTTATCTTTATGAGACACATCTAAAAACTTGTAAAACCCTTTGTTTGTGCTCTTGTGCTATTCTTAACCCAGCTTTTCTCAAAGTCGCAACAACACAATCTCCAGTATTTAAAGCTGCATTCATTATCATATTGCCAATTCCACCCTCACTCGCCCCGCTTTTATACTTTTCAAAAAGTGCTTGTAACACAGCTTTAGAATCTACATTGTTATCGTTCATTATCCCTCCTTTTGGTTTTTTAATAAAAGGTTTGCAGTTCTTTTGAATCTGCCTTGCTTGTTTAATTTTGAACTCTTTAAAAGATTTTGATTGCATCAAAAAAATCTTAAATAAAAATCTTTTTGCAATAAAAATACAAAGAGTGGGCAAAAATCTTAAAATAGCAAAGAGTTTTTTGTTACAACAATTTTATATCAAGTATAAAATATCACTACTGCGCAAAAGTCGTGCTTATACATTTTTATTTAACCTTTCAAACCCAATTTCCAAACCCTAAGTGAAATTAAAGAAAAATATAAAGTTATCTTAAGAATGATTTTTATAATATTACAAAATAAAATTGGCATATAAGGGAGCATTATAAAAATGGAATTTCTTAAAGGTAATATAGACCATATAATTTTCGCTACATTGGGCTTAATGAGCTTTTTAAGTCTATGGTTTAGCTGTGAGAGATTGATTTTTTATATACGTATAAATCTTAACGATTATCCTAATGAAGAGTTACTAGAAGAAGCCTTGAGCAAGAATCTCACTGCACTTTATATCATTTACTCCAATGCACCATACATAGGGCTTTTAGGCACTGTTATTGGGATTATGATTACCTTCTATGATATGGGTATGAGTGGCGGAATGGACGCTCAAAGTATTATGGTAGGCTTATCCACTGCGCTTAAAGCGACAGCTCTTGGCTTACTAGTGGCAATCCCTACCTTGATTGTCTATAACTGCTTCGTGCGTAAAATGGACGTGGAGCTTAACCGCTACAAACTTTTACAAAAACAAGCAAAACAAGGCTAGAGAATGAGGATTCCTAAAAAAGACGGCTTAAACATCGTTCCTTTCATTGATGTGATGCTAGTGCTTTTAGCCATTGTGCTAAGTGTATCGACTTTCATCGCACAAGGGCAAATCAAAGTCGAACTGCCCTATGCAAGTCAAAATCAGCAAAACAAGGAAGAAAAACCTATTGTAATTGCCATTGATAATAACAACATTATTTATTTTAATGATAAGCCTATTGATATACAATCGCTTAAGACGGAACTGAGCAGTATTGACAATAAAACGCTTATTCAACTCAAAAGCGATAAGGATTCAAAATTTGAGAGTTTTATCCAAATCGTTGATATTTTAAAGGAGAAGGGACATGAAAACTTCGGTATCTCAACCAAAAACAAATAGCAATCCCCAATGTAATAACAAGTCATTCTCTACTTCTATGCGCACAGGATTCATTATTAGCGCTGTTTTGCACGTTGCCCTTGCCTTAACATTCTATGATTTTTTTCACAATATGGAGTTGCAGCAAAATGGTGATAATATCACTACCATTGCCCTAGCCACTTTTCAAAATCCCTCTAATGAGAAAAATATAGAAAATCCAAAGCCCAAACCTATCACACACAAGAAAAGGCATTATCATAAAGAAATACTCAAAGAAAATGGCAAACTGAGCAAAAAAGAAGAAGAGGTCATCCCTCCTGCTCAATCTCCCAAAGCAAAGCCTGATGAAAAAGCAGAGGAAGGTGATGTGATACAGACGCTCTCTTATAGAGATGGAAGCGAAGATGAGCTATTTTCTAAAATCAAACGTGCCATTGAGCGCAAAAACAAATATCCGCCTATGGCTAGGAAACGTGGATTGGAGGGGGAAGTGATAGTAGAATTTGTGATTTATAAAGATGGCAGGGTGGCGGATATCCGGATTGTGAAGCCCTCGCACGATCCTTTTAATGTCGCCGCACTCAATGCTATTAGAAAAGCACAAAATGATTTCCCTATCCTAAATATATCAACAAAAATCGAGCTGCCTATCGTATATGAGCTTAAAATGGATAATATATAAATGATTGGCTAAAGAATAAGTAAAGTAAAACTAACTTATGCGTGGTTTACATTTGCAAATACTTATATTTTTAGCCCCATCTAAAAACCATATCACTATACAACAATCATAAATATAATATATCAGTTTTCTTCTCTCAATTATAAAGCCCTAAGTGCTGAACAATCCACAAGATAAACAAACTCATACTTGAAGCAAAGCTTCGTTCTGTGAATATATATATTCACAAATTGGCTTCATAAGTGCAAGAGAGAAACAAGCCGTAGAATAATGCGAGATATAGTATTTAGCGATATTTACTAACACTTTATTCCACAAGAGAATAAGCGTAGCTATATGAATCTAGCTTAAACCTTCATTTGTTAGAAACCAAGCAAGTCATAAGAGTCAAATAGACCCAACAAATGTAATGGGTTATAATGCCGCAATAGCATAGCTATAGCGGACTTTCTCTAAAAAGAATAAATCAAAGATTTTATGAGATAAGAGAAATATAAAACAAATGAATAAGCAAAATCACTAAAATGCATCGATATATGTTGCTAAGGCGTCAATATCCTCATCGCTTAGATTTTTTGCCTGCATATACATAATTATAGAATTACCTCCCTTGCTTAATGTCCTCTCACGGAATCCTTTAAGAGATTCTACCACTTGAGCTTTATTGAGAGAAGCAATAAGCACATTGCCTACACTACCGGGTGCGACACTTTTACCATCTTTACCGTGGCAAGCCGCACATTTAACATAAAGTACCGCTGCATCTGGCTTATTTTGAGCTGCTGGGAGGGTTTGTTGGGGAGCTTGAGATTTATCTGCTTCAGGCATATCTTTTTGAGAATCTTCTACTCTATCCTCTACTTTATTGCCTGATTTTTCATCTGCTGCTTGCTCTACTTTATTGTCACTAGAGCAAGCAACGAAAATAATGCAGAGCACAAGTAATATATATCTTAACATTTTTTAACTCCTTATAGCTTCACCTAATAAATGATTAACCTTTACGTTTTTCCATAATCTCTTTAGCAATATTGTTTGGTACTTCGCCATAATGGTCAAATTCCATTGTATATGTACCTCTACCTTGTGTAGCCGAACGTAAATCAGTTGAGTATCCAAACATTTCAGCTAAAGGCACAAAGGCATTTACAATCTTTAAACCCATACGATCATCCATAGAGTTAATTTGCCCTCTTCGCCTGTTCAAGTCTCCTATGACATCACCCATATACTCCTCTGGGACTTCCACTTCGACTTTCATCATAGGCTCTAATAATACTGCATTTGCCTTACGACAAGCATCTTTAAAAGCCATAGAACCAGCAATTTTGAATGCCATTTCAGATGAATCCACATCGTGATAGCTTCCATCATAAAGTGTTACTTTAAAATCCACGACAGGATAGCCTGCGAGCACACCATTTTGCATTGCTTCTTGGATACCTTTATCAACAGCAGGAATATATTCTTTTGGTATCACACCGCCACTAATATTATTCACAAACTCATAGCCCTCACCGGGTTCTTTTGGTTCAAGCCTAATATGCACGTGTCCATATTGCCCACGCCCACCGGATTGTTTTGCATATTTACACTCTTGCTCTACGGCAGTGCGTATAGTCTCTCTAAAAGCGACTTGTGGCTCACCTACTTCAGCCTCAACCTTAAACTCACGCTTTAATCTATCAACAATAATTTCTAAGTGTAATTCACCCATACCGCCAATAAGTGTTTGCCCTGTTTCTTCGTGTGTGCTTACTCTAAAGCTAGGATCCTCCTCTGCAAGTTTGCCTAGTGCAATAGACATTTTTTCTTGGTCTGCCTTAGTTTTTGGCTCTACAGCAATTTGAATAACTGGCTCTGGGAAGTCCATTCTCTCCAAGATAACGGGCTGCTTCTCATCACAAAGCGTATCACCCGTCACTGTATCTTTTAATCCTACAAAAGCACAAATCTCACCCGCATAAATCTCTTTTATGTCTTCGCGTTTATTTGAGTGCATTTTCAAAAGTCGCCCTACACGCTCTTTTTTACCTTTTGTAGAGTTTAAAACATAGCTACCAGATTCTAACTTCCCACGATATGCACGGACGAAGGTTAGCTGCCCTACAAATGGGTCAGTCATAATTTTAAACGCCAAACCTGCAAACGCGCCATTATCGCTTGATTCTACGCTAAGTTCAGATTCATCTTTTGGGTCAATACCTTTGATTTCTGCCACTTCAGTAGGTGCAGGGAGAAAATCAACCACCGCATCAAGTAATGTCTGCACACCTTTATTCTTAAAGCTTGAGCCACAAAGCATAGGAATAAGACTCATATTTAAACAACCAATCTTTACACCCTTTTTAATATCCTCGATACTCAGCTCCTCACCACCAAGATATTTTTCCATCAAAGCTTCATCTTGTTCTGCGGCAGCCTCTACAAGCTTTTCTCTATACTCATTTGCTTTTTCTATAAGTTCAGCAGGAATATCCTCAATATCATATTTTGCACCCATTGATTCATCATTCCACACGATAGCCTTCATTTGAATCAAATCAACCACACCCTTAAAGTTCTCCTCTGCACCAATGGGGATACTAATAGGCACAGGGTTAGCTTTTAGGCGTTGCTTGATTTGGCTCTCTACATTATAGAAATTTGCGCCGATTCTATCCATTTTGTTCACAAACACCATACGAGGCACACCATACTTGTTTGCTTGTCGCCACACGGTTTCACTTTGAGGCTGCACACCTCCCACAGAGCAAAATACCGCAACAGCACCATCAAGCACACGCATAGAACGTTCTACCTCGATGGTAAAATCAACGTGTCCGGGAGTGTCAATAAGATTAATTTGATAGTCTTTCCAAAAACAAGTTGTAGTTGCAGAAGTAATGGTAATCCCACGTTCTTTTTCTTGCTCCATCCAGTCCATAGTTGCTGCGCCATCGTGCACTTCACCGATTTTATGGCTTACACCGGTATAAAAGAGAATCCGTTCTGAAGTCGTAGTTTTACCCGCATCAATATGTGCAGCAATACCGATATTTCTAATTCTTGCTAAAGGAGTTTTTCTAGCCATTCTTTATCCTTCCTTACCAACGATAATGTGCAAATGCCTTGTTAGCTTCAGCCATTTTGTGCACATCTTCTTTTTTCTTAAAAGCTGCTCCTCTTTCATTTGCAGCATCTACTAGCTCACTTGCTAAACGCTCTACCATTGTGCGCTCATTTCTTTTACGTGTCGCCTCAAGCAACCACCTGATAGAAAGAGATTGCTGACGAGCGGGTCTTACTTCAACAGGTACCTGATAAGTCGCTCCACCTACACGGCGGCTTCTTACCTCTACAAGAGGTTTGACGCGCTCAAGCGCTTTTTCAAATACCTCTATGCCCTTTTCACCGCTTTTTTCCTCGATCCTATCAAATGCTGCATAAATGATTTTTTCACTTACACTTTTCTTGCCATCAAACATCATTTTGTTAATGAATTTTGTTACTACCTTGTTGTTATAAATTGGGTCCCCTAAAATCTCTCTCACAGGAGCTTTTCTTCGTCTCATCTCTTCTCCTTAGTTATTTTTTATCGCCACCGGCTTTTGCTTTTTTTGCACCATATTTACTACGTGAAACACTTCGTTTAGCCACACCTGCAGTATCTAATGCCCCACGTATAATATGATACTTCACACCGGGTAAGTCTTTTACACGTCCGCCACGCACAAGTACAATGGAGTGCTCTTGCAAATTATGCCCTTCTCCCGGAATATAGCTAATCACCTCTACTTTCGAAGTAAGCTTTACTTTAGCCACCTTTCTTAAAGCCGAGTTTGGCTTTTTAGGTGTTGTCGTATAAACACGTGTGCATACACCCCTTCTTTGCGGACACTCTAGTAACGCAGGGGACTTTGTCTTACGGATAACTTTCTTGCGCTCTTTTCTAATTAATTGATTTATGGTTGGCACTGACTTTCCTTTATGTAAATTTTAGAAAATAAAAAATGCGGGATTTTACCCAATGAAAACTTTTATTTCTCTTAGAGAATAGGCAAAAAATGCCTATTCTTCCTCACTATCACAATAGTATTCTTGCTCGTCGCCTTTATAAGAGAACTTTTTATTTTTATACAAGCCTGTTCCCACAGGTATCATACGTCCAAGCACAACATTTTCTTTTAAGTCATCAAGTGTATCTTTTTTAGCTGCGATACTTGCCTCTGTAAGCACTTTTGTTGTTTCTTGGAATGAAGCCGCTGAAATAATAGAATCACTTCCAATAGCCGCACGAGTAATACCAAGAAGGACAGGTTCAGCTATCGCTGGCTCTCCACCCATACGTAAGATTCTCTCATTTTCCTCTTTAAAATGTCGCTTGCTTACTAAATCACCTGCAATAAACTTTGTATTACCACTATCAACAATCTTCACTTGGCGGAGCATTTGAGACACAATGATTTCTATATGCTTATCGGCAATACTTACACCCTGTCGGCGATATACCTGCTGCACTTCACTCACAATATACTTGTGAAGTTCTTTCTCCCCACTAATGCGTAAAATATCGTGGCTTGAGACAACACCATCTGTCATCGCTTCTCCGGCGTGGATAAACTCCTGTTCATGTACAAGAATCTTTTTATTCTTATCTACCAAGTATTCTGCCACTCGTCCATCAGCTGATGTAATAATAATACGCTCCTTACCTCGCATAGGCTTGCCAAAGCTCACTGTTCCATCAAGTTCAGAAAGAATAGCGGTATCTTTTGGTTTCCTTGCCTCAAATAATTCCGTTACACGCGGAAGACCACCTGTAATATCCTTAGATTTTGCTAATGCCTTGGGTACTTTAGCGATAATATCTGCCACTTCAACCTTATCTCCATCATTAACAGCAATAGAAGTACGAGATTCTAAGCGATAAGCCATTTCCTTACCTTCTTTTGTCGTTACAACAATCATCGGCTTGTAGCCTGCGGGCACATATTCATTAATAACAAAATTCTTTTGGTGCGTATTTTCGTCTTCTTGCTCGCTTACAGTTAGCCCTGCAACCACATCCCTAAAAGATACTACACCTGCTTGGTCGGCAATAATTGGCTCACTATAAGCATCCCATTCAGCCACCACAATCTGCTCACTTGAAGTAGGTTCAGAAATCAATGTATTGATATCCACTTCACTATTGTCATCAACAAGAATCTTAGAGGTTCGCGCAATATAATGGCGGATTGCCTCTCTATCATTTTGGTCTGCAATAACGGCAAACATACCTTTTTCATTCACAACCATACCTGCCTTGACATTGTGATTACGTTCAAGCGTATCAGAGCGAAGTGTATAAAATTTCACAACACCTTTTTCTTTAGCAGTAATTTTTTGGGAAATGGGTGCATTATCCTCCACTTTCAATTCACTTCCATAAGGAATCCGTGTAGGCACATTCCAGCTATCCATAATAATATCAACTACACTGCCGCCCGCTTTGACCTTATAGCCACTCTCGTGCGGCACAAGCAATTTACCCTCAATCTTCCCTGCTACACCGGCAAGTTCATTTTGTTTGGCTACTTCATCTTTTCTTAAGCGATGCGTAACAGAATGTTTTTTATCACCCACAATAGTAATATGCACTTCATCATGAACACTCTCTACTCGAATTTCTCCATCAAATTCCGCTTTAATACGTGGTTCAACAACCAAAATCGCCGCATTTCTGCGATTTGCCACAATCTTTTGCCCCTTACTATTAGTGTAAGTGCGGATATTATGATAGCGGATAAAGCCCTCTTTCTTAGCTATGATTTGCTTCTCTTCTGTGCTTCTACTTGCTGTTCCACCAACGTGGAATGTTCTTAATGTCAGCTGTGTGCCGGGTTCACCGATACTTTGTGCGGCAAGCACCCCTACTGCCTCACCGGGTTTTACCATTTTAGATTCGCCAAGATTCAATCCATAACATTTCGCACACACACCCTTAGGAGCTTTACAGGTTACAGGGGTGCGTATCATCACAGACTTAACATTTGCCTCTTTAATACGTCTTGCCATCGCATTATCGATTAATACACCTTCACTAAGCAGAATCTCATTAGCAATAGGATCGATAATATCACGTGCTAGCACACGTCCTACAACACGCTCTTCAAGTGGTTCAATCATATCGCTACCCACCGTAATATCCGTAATCTCAACGCCCTCGTGCGTGCCACAATCCTCAATAGTAACTTTCATATTTTGGCTCACATCAATAAGCTTTCTTGTAAGATAACCAGCATTAGCAGTTTTTAAGGCAGTATCAGCTAGACCTTTTCTCGCACCGTGCGTTGAGTTAAAATACTCTAGCACATTCAAACCCTCTTTAAAATTTGAAGTAATAGGTGTTTCAATAATCGTGCCATCAGGTTTTGCCATTAGCCCTCTCATCGCCGAAAGTTGGCGAATCTGTGCCTCACTACCTCTCGCACCAGAATCTGCCATCATATAGATAGAGTTAAAGCCTTCTTTATCATTTTTAACTTTCTCCATCATCAATTTACCCATTTTTTCGCTCGTTTCTGTCCAAATATCAATACTCTTATTATATCGCTCTTGTGCAGTAAGAAGTCCTTGCTCAAACTCGCCCTGTATGCGCTTAATCTCTTTTTTGGCATCATCTATCATTTTTGCTTTATCGTGAGGAATAATAATATCCGCTGCAGAAATAGAAATACCTGCTTTTGTCGCGTATCTAAAGCCAAGATTCTTAAGATTATCAAGAAAAGTTGCCGTAATACCCAAGCCCCCTTCTTTATATACATAATCAATCAATATACCTATATCTTTTTTCTTCATTGTCTGATTCCAAAGACTAAGTGGCACAAAATCAGGTAAGATAGAACTTAGAATCATACGCCCAGCCGTTGTGTCAATCACACGGCGTTTATGCACAGTTTTAATACGCGCATTGATATCAAGCTCACCCATCTCAATAGCCATAAAGATTTCATCAATACTTGCAAAAACTTTATGTTCCCCTTTTACACCTTTCTTTTCTAAGGAGAGATAATACAAGCCCAAAACCATATCTTGGCTTGGCACTGCCACAGCTTTACCACTAGCAGGTAGCAAAATATTCATAGAGCTTAACATAAGCACCTTACATTCTGCAATAGCCTCTTGAGAAAGCGGCACATGAACTGCCATTTGGTCACCATCAAAGTCTGCATTAAACGCAGAGCACACAAGTGGATGTAACTGGATCGCCTTGCCATCAATAAGTTTTGGGTGGAATGCCTGAATGGATTGCTTATGCAAGGTTGGCGCACGATTAAGCAACACAGGATAGCCATTAACAATTTCTTGCAAACATTCCCATACTTCATTTGTCTTCTGGCTTACCATTTTCACAGCTTGTTTAAGTGTAGTCGCATAGCCCTTCTCTTCTAACTTAGCAAATAAATGCGGCTTAAATAACTCTAAAGCCATATTTTTAGGCAATCCACATTGATCCATTTTTAAGTTTGGTCCTACCACAATCACGCTACGTCCAGAGAAATCCACACGCTTACCGAGCAAGTTCTGTCTAAAGCGTCCTTGCTTGCCTTTGATAATTTCAGAAAGGGATTTTAGGGGACGCTTATTTGCACCTTTTACAGCATTAGCATTTCTTCCATTATCAAAAAGCGCATCAACCGCTTCTTGAAGCATTCTTTTTTCGTTGCGCACAATAATTTCTGGCGAATCAAGCTCAATAAGACGTTTTAAGCGTTGGTTACGATTAATTACTCGGCGATAAAGATCATTCACATCGCTTACGGCAAATTTTCCACCATCAAGTGCCACCAAAGGACGTAAATCCGGTGGAAGCACAGGCAGAATGGTGAGCATCATCCACTCTGGACGATTACCTGAATTGATAAAGCTTTCAACTACTTTCAAACGCTTAACAATCGTCTTTTTCTTTGCTTCAGAATTAGTGAGATTAATCTCCTCACGCAATGCACTGAGAAGCACCATTAAGTCTAATTCTTCAAGTAGCTCCTTAATCGCCTCTCCACCCATTTGTGCGACAAATCCAGTATGTTCAAATCGCTGATTAATGCTTTGGAATTGCTCTTCATTAAGTACATCATATTTTAAAATAGGTTTTGTGCCTTCATTATCATAGAATGCCTCGCCCGGTGTCTTTACAATATATGCTTCATAATACAATACTCGCTCTAAATCTTTCATCTTCACACCAAGCAAAGTGCCAATACGACTAGGCAATGAACTCACATACCAAATATGCGCCACAGGAGCAACAAGCTCTATATGCCCCATTCTTGAGCGGCGCACTTTCGCACGCGTAACTTCCACACCACATTTTTCACACACTATACCCTTATAGCGCATTTTTTTATATTTACCACATAAACATTCATAATCACGCACAGGACCAAAGATTTTCGTGCAGAATAAGCCATCTCGCTCTGGTTTTAATGTGCGATAATTAATTGTTTCAGGTTTTTTTACCTCTCCATGACTCCAAGAGAGAATCTTCTCTGGACTTGCCAGAACTAGCTGAAATGAACTAAAATCCTTAGGGCGTTCATCTTCTTTAATCACAATAGGCAGAGCGGCACCATTTTCGTCTTTTTCTTCACCATAGATATTAACATCAAGGGCAAGCGACTGAAGCTCTTTTGTCAAAACATAAAATGTTTCAGGGATTTCAGATTCCCCTACGTGCTCACCCTTTGTGATAGCTTTATACGCACCTCTTCGCCCTTCTGTATCATCAGATTTAATAGTGAGCATTTCTTTTAGTGTATGAGCCGCACCATAAGCTTCTAATGCCCATACTTCCATCTCTCCAAAACGCTGCCCACCAAAGAGAGCCTTTCCACCCACAGGTTGTTGCGTAACCAAAGAGTAAGGACCTGTACTTCTTGCATGGACCTTTTCATCAACCAAGTGATGAAGTTTGAGCATATACATATAACCCACATTCACTCTTTCGCGCATTTTTTCGCCGGTTTTGCCATCATAAAGCTCTGTTTTACCATCAGTATCAATCTTTGCTAACGCAAAAAGTTTATCAAATTTCTCCTGCTCTATGCCCTCAAATACAGGAATAGCAAACTTCACACCATTACTCCAATCCCGTGCATAGCTCATCAAATCTTCATCACTCATACTTTCTAAGAATGAAACCATTGTCTTATCATTGGAATTAACTACCTGAGCAATTTCAATCATCTTTGAACGTAATGCGTTTATCCATTGTTTTGATTGAGATTGAAAAATCTCTTGAATCTGCTGTCCAAGATTCTTTCCTACCAATCCCAAATGCACCTCAAGAATCTGCCCAATATTCATACGACTTGGCACACCAAGAGGATTCAATACAATATCCACAGGCTCACCATCAGCAGTATAAGGCATATCTACCATAGGCACAATATTAGATACAATACCTTTATTTCCGTGACGTCCTGCCATTTTATCACCCACTTTGAGCTTGCGTTTTGTGGCAATATAAATTTTTACAAGTTTTACTACACCACTTGGCAAAATATCATCTTTTTCTAAAATAGAAAGCTTCTCCTCGTGTTCTTCACCTAAAGTTTTTTTCTGCTCTAAGAAGTTTCTTTTAATTTGCTCATATCGTGTTTGCACAGCCTTAGAATAACTCTTGAGAAGAATACTTAAAGTGAAAGGATTAAACGTAGCTAACTCTTCCTTGGAAATCTGTGTGCCTTTTTTGAAGACTTTATTAGCCACTTTAGCATCACTTGCGAGTTTTTCTTTAGATAGCATAAGAGAGATTCTTAAGGCTTCTTCTTGTTGAATCATCGTTAAACGATCGTGATGCTCAATATCAAGCACACGTCTTTCCTCATCGTGCGCGCTTATGGCACGTGCATCTTTCTCATAACCTTTTTTTGTGAATATCTTCACATCAACCACCGTTCCCTCAAGAGAAGGTGGGCAATAAAGTGATTTATTTACCACGTGTCCGGCTTTTTCACCAAAGATAGCACGCAAAAGCCTTTCTTCAGGAGTAGGTTTCACTTCACCCTTAGGAGAAACTTTTCCTACAAGTATCATACCCGCACTTACATATGTGCCTATTCGCACAATCCCACTTTCATCAAGATGCGCTGTTTCTGATTCTTTAGTGCCTGGAATATCAGCTGTAATTTCCTCAAGTCCGTGCTTAAGCTCCCGTGCTTCAATTTCCTTTTCATAAATATGAATTGATGTAAAGGCATCTTCTTTGATAAGTTTTTCACTTACGACAATCGCATCTTCGAAGTTGTAACCATTCCATGGCATAAAGGCGACACGGATATTTTTTCCCAATGCCAGCTCACCATTATCCATACTTGCACCATCAGCAATAATTTGCCCTGCTTCTACCTTATCTCCTACTTGCACAATAGGCTGCTGTGAAAAGCAGGTATTTTGATTGGTACGGAGATTTTTACCCAAATGATAATGATCAATATATGCTCCATTGTCATCTTCACCAAGTATATAGATATTTTTAGAATCCACTCTTTCTACTACACCACTGCGAGTAGCTTTAACAGCCTCCCAAGCATCACGTGCAATGATTTGCTCGATACCTGTTCCTACCACAGGTGCATCAGGTTTAAGCAATGGGACAGCTTGTCGCTGCATATTTGAACCCATAAGCGCACGGTTTGCGTCATCGTGCTCGAGAAATGGAATGAGAGAAGCAGCCACACCTACGAGCATACGAGGGCTTAAGTCAATAAGTTGAATACGTGATTTCTCACTTAAAATAATCTCTCCATCTTTGCGTGCATCAATCAAATCTTCAACAATATGCCCATTTTTATCTACCTTTGTGCTAGCTGGAGCAATCACTATACCCTCTTCTTGTGCAGCAGTAAGATAAACAATTTCATTTGTTACTACGCCATTTTCTACTCTTTTATAAGGTGCTTCAATAAAACCTAAGTCATTCACGCGCGTATAGGTAGAAAGTGTATTAATCAAACCAATATTTTGCCCTTCTGGTGTTTCAATAGGGCAGATTCTACCATAATGTGTAGGATGCACATCTCTTGCCTCAAAACCTACTCTATCTTTTACAAGCCCACCCTCTCCAAGAGCCGAAAGTCTTCGTTTATGTGTAATTTCCGAAAGAGGGTTAGTTTGATCCATAAATTGTGAAAGCTGCCCACCGGTGAAAAATTCCATAATCGTGCTAGTAATCATCTTGCCATTGACCAAATCGTGAGGCATAATCGTATCAAACGCTCCACTTAGTGAAGTAAGCTTATCACGTATAGCTTTTTGCATTTTTACAAGCCCTGCGTGAAGTTCATTAGCCAAAAGCTCACCACTTGAACGGATTCTACGGTTACCTAAATGATCTCTATCATCAATCTTACCCAAGCCATTCTTAACTTTCAAAAGATACCGAATTGTCTTAATAATATCCTCGTGTGTGAGCACAGTAACATAATCAGGCACGTTAATTTGCAGTTTATGATTCATTTTCATACGTCCTACACGTGTCAAATCATAACGTTCAGAATCGAAGAAAAGCTGACGCATAAAGTTCTTTGCCACCTCTTTTGTTACAGGCTCACCCGGACGCATTACTTTATAGATTCTAATAGCAGCTAATTCATTCTCATCATCAATCTTTTCGCTTTGACGGAGCATTTTTAAAGATTCTGCATCAGCAATAAATGAGTTAATAATAGAGCTATCCACACCTGCAGCACTATCATTGGCTATCACAAACTCATTGATTTTTAACTCAAGGAGTTTTTTTAGCTTACTCTCATCAAGCTGTGTGAGAGTGTCAAAAAGCACTTCACCTTGCGAGTTTAAAATAGGTTGAGCAAGGAACTTATTTGTCAAACTCTCAAGGGGATATTCAATAAGATCGATTCTTGCCTCTTTAAGCTCCTTGATTTTTTTAGCAGATAGACGCTTGCCCGAAGCTACCAAAAGATTCCCTTTTGCATCTTTAATATCAAATTCTGCACGATTGCCTATACTATCAATATCAAAGGGGATAAGATATTTACCTTTTTTATATGTTACTTTCTGCAAGGGGTAAAAAATCTTAAGAATATCTTGTTTGCTATACCCCATTGCACGCAAAATAATAGTTACAGGCACTTTTCTACGCTTATTGATACGTGCATAAAGCACATCTTTAGAATCATACTCAAAATATAGCCAAGAGCCTCTATCGGGGATAATCTGCCCTGTGTAGATGAGTTTATTTGATGAAGTATTAGATTCCTCTTCTTTGAAAATCACTCCCGGGCTACGATGGAGTTGATTGACCACGACGCGTTCAACGCCATTAATAATAAAGCTTGTTCTGTCTGTCATAAGAGGAATATCGCGGACAAAAATATTTTGTTCTTTAACATCTTTTACGCCTAGCTTTTCACCCGTTTTTTCATCTTTTTCCCAAAGCACTAGGCGAATTTTTACTTGTAGTGATATAGCATAGGTTACACCACGAACCATTGCCTCATTTGTAGTATATTTAGGCTTACCAAATTTACATCCTGCATATTCAAGCGTAATGCGGTTTTGGCTATCTTGAATGGGAAAAACAGACTTGAATACCCGCTCAATACCAGATTCTCCCTCTCCCTCGATAGAAAGGAAATCATCATAGCTATCTCTTTGGAGCAATAAAAGATTAGGGACTTCGATATTTTGAGGATTTTTAGTAAAATCAGCGCGGAGTCTATTTTTCAGTTTTGTGAAGTTTGCCATGTGTTGTGTCCTTCTTATTCTATTAGATTATGAAAAAGAGCAAAATACTCTAAAAAGACCTATAATTATAAAGTATTTTTACAATATTCTATTAAATGCAAAAAGCCAAACCTTAGTATCTAAGATTTGGCAATTGTATATGAAGTGAATGTCAAAACTATTTAATTTCGACTTTTGCTCCTGCCTCTTCAAGTTTTTTCTTAAAGTTTTCAGCATCTTCTTTATTCACACCTTCCTTAAGTGTGCTTGGAGTTTGCTCTGTGGCGTCTTTTGCTTCTTTAAGACCTAAGCCTGTAATTTCACGCACTGCTTTGATGACATTGATTTTATTTGCACCTGCATCAACAAGCACGATATTAAATTCTGTCTTCTCTTCTGCTCCGCCAGCTGCTGCACCTCCGCCAGCTGCTGCACCAGCTACAACTGTTGGTGCAGCACTTACACCAAATTTCTCTTCAAAAGCCTTTACAAGCTCTGAAAGCTCTAATACTGAAAGATTCCCGATGTATTCCAATACTTCTTCTTTAGAAATTGCCATTTTACACTCCTTGCAATGTTAATTTTCTTCTTTTTGTTTTCTTAAATTATCAAGCCCTGTAACAAAGTATCGCGCTGGAGCTGTCCATACAGACAACAACATACCAATAAGTTCTTCTTTGCTTGGTAGCTTAGAAACCGACACGATATGCTTCGTATCAACTACTTGCCCATCAAATATACCAACTTTGAGACTAAAATGTTCGCTATGAGATTCTGCGAATTTGCAAACCACCCTAGACAAAGCGATCTGATCATCTGCCCAAAGAAAGATATTTGTATCCTTAAGTTCTAAATCTGGACATTCTGCATTTTTTATAGCGATGCTTGCTAAAGTATTCTTGATTACTTGCACCTTGACATCTACAGCCCTTGAAGTGCGTCTTAGTTCCTCAAGATGACTCACTTGTAAACCTTTATAATCGCACACAATCAAAGCAGAAGATTGCTTAAATTCAGCACTTAAGTATTCAACAACCTGAATCTTTTCTTGCTTAGTCATTTCTCCTCCTTTCAGCCCAAAACCTCACATAGGGTAAATTTTAAGCTAAGCCCCTATGCTCTTTGGTCTAAGATAAAGAATACAAATCTGTTATTTTGTATCCATCAATTCCTGTGAATCAAGCTTAATTGCAGGACTCATCGTTAAAGACAATGTGCTGCTACGGATATACTTACCTTTTGCCGAGGTAGGCTTTAGCTTATTGATTGCACGAACAAGTTCAAGCATATTATCTCGTATTTTAGATTCATCAAAAGAAACTTTTCCAATAGGTGCGTGAATGATACCCTTTTTATCCACTCTAAAGTTCACTTGCCCACTCTTAGCATTAGAAACAGCTTTAGCCACATCCATTGTAACCGTGCCTGTTTTGGGATTTGGCATTAAACCTTTTGGTCCTAAAATACGTCCTACTTTCCCCACAAGAGCCATCATATCAGGTGTAGCTATGACGATATCAAAATTAATATTGCCATTTTTAATCTCATCAGCCAAATCATCAGCCCCTACGACATCAGCTCCGGCATTTTTTGCTTCATCTGCCTTAATATCTTTTGCAAACACAGCAACACGCACTTTTTTGCCTGTCCCGTGTGGCAAAACCACAGCCCCCCGTATCATTTGATCAGCGTGTCTTGGATCTACTCCTAAACGCAATGCTACCTCAACAGTTTCATCAAATTTTGCCGAAGCAAGAGATTTCACCGCACTCACACCACTTTGAATATCATATACCTTTTGAGAATCTACCTTTGCTTGTAAAGCCTGCAGTCTCTTTGCTATCTTTTTACCCATAAACAAACTCCATCTATTCTAATCTTGGATTTCAACACCCATACTTCTTGCACTGCCCACTACAATCAATTTTGCAGCCTCAATATTCGAAGCATTGAGATCTTCCATTTTGGTTTGAGCGATCTCTTCAAGTTGCTTACTTGTAAGCTTCCCAACTTTATTTTTTAAAGGATTGTCAGAACCCTTTGTAATTTTTGCAGCCTTTTTAATGAGATCTGTTACAGGCGGCTTTTTAGTAATAAAGGTAAAGCTCTTATCCTGATAGATGGTAATAACAACAGGAATATTAAAATCACCCATATCCTTTGTTTTTTCATTAAATGCTTTGCAAAACTCCATAATATTAACCCCCCTTTGTCCTAATGCTGGACCTACCGGAGGAGATGGATTTGCTTTTCCCGCTGGAATCTGTAATTTTAATTCACCAACAACTTTTTTACCCATTATGCCTTCCTTTTTGTCAAATTAAATGATTTTTTCTACTTGCGAATACAAAATTTCAACAGGAGTGTTTCGTCCAAAAATGGAGACGTTTAACTTCAGTTTTTTATGCTCTAAATCATATTCCTCTACCGTGCCTGTAAAATTTACAAAAGGTCCATCAATAATCCGCACAACTTCGCCGTGTTCAAAAGAAATCTTTGGTTTTGGTGCGCTTGGATTTCTTACCTTTTCTAAAATTTTAGCAATATCAGCTTCATTAAGCGGTGTGGGCTTCTTACTTTCACCAATAAAACGTCCAACCCTAGGTAAAGATTGAATCATATGCCAAAGTTTTGTGTCTAAATCAACCCTTATAAAGACATAGCCGGGATAAAGACTTCTATTTACAACTTTCTTCTTCGCCTCAATAATAGGCTCTGTAGGCACAACCACTTCAGCAAATCTATCTTGCATTTGATTCTGCTCAATAAGATTCCTTATTGCATTAGCAACTGATTCTTCACTACCAGAATATGTTTGTATCGCATACCACTCCAAGTTTCACCTCTCCACAATATTACAAAATACCGGATACAGAATGAAATAAAATCCAATCAACTAACGCTAAAAATAAAGTAACTACACTTACCACGATAAGAACAGATACAGAAGCATTGCGAATCTGTTCTTTTGTGGGAAATATTACTTTTGTTCGTTCTTCATTTGCATTTTGGAAATAGGTTTTTATTTTTTTAATCATCGTATCTCTTTTATTCAATATCTAAACTTACAGCTTTGTGGCAGGCCAGGAGGGACTCGAACCCCCAACACTCGGTTTTGGAGACCGACGCTCTACCATTGGAGCTACTGACCTATCAGCTAGGCAAAAGCCTAGCTTTTAAGTTTTACTTCCTTATGAATCGTATGTTTATTCAAACGAGGTGAAAACTTTTTGAGCTCCAGTTTTTCTGTATTCGTTTTCGCATTTTTGGTAGTGCTATAATTAATATCACCACATTCTGAACACTTAAGTCCTATCTTAACAGTGTTTCCTTTTGCCATATCAAGCCTCTACTCAATAATTTTTGTTACAACACCTGAACCAACTGTTCTACCACCTTCACGAATTGCGAAACGAGTGCCATCTTCAAGTGCCACAGGTGCGATAAGCTCCACTGTGATTTTTACATTATCACCGGGCATAACCATTTCTACACCATCTGGTAGTTCAATAGAACCTGTAACGTCAGTTGTTCGTACATAGAATTGTGGACGATAGCCTTTAAAGAATGGAGTATGTCTTCCACCCTCTTCTTTTGAAAGCACATAGATTTCGCCTTCAAACTTCTTATGTGGAGTAATCGAACCGGGCTTACAAAGCACCATGCCTCTTTCTACTTCTTCTTTTTTTGTTCCTCTTAAGAGAATACCTACATTGTCTCCCGCTTCACCCTTATCAAGCTCTTTTCTAAACATCTCAACGCCTGTAACAGTGGTTTTTTGTGTATCGCGAAGCCCTACGATTTCTACTTCATCGCCTACTGCTACCACACCCCTTTCTACTCTACCTGTTACCACAGTTCCACGACCAGCGATAGAGAATACATCTTCAACAGGCATA
The DNA here is from genome assembly GCF_039555295.1 of Helicobacter mastomyrinus. Lineage (NCBI taxonomy): Bacteria > Pseudomonadati > Campylobacterota > Epsilonproteobacteria > Campylobacterales > Helicobacteraceae > Helicobacter > Helicobacter mastomyrinus. Next base: position 230,936 of record NZ_CP145316.1, read on the forward strand.
AGGAATGTTTTTTCTGTATCACGTTGAGGAGTAGGGATATATCTATCAACTTCTTCCATTAGTTTTAATACTTTTTCTCCCCATTCTCCAACATTTCCAGCCTTTGCTTCTTCAAGCGCTTTAAGAGCTGAACCTGCTACAATAGGAGTATCATCACCGGGGAAGTCATATTGACTAAGCAATTCACGCACTTCCATTTCCACAAGCTCAAGTAATTCTGCATCATCTACCATATCTTGCTTATTTAGGAATACAACGATGTAGTGTACACCTACTTGACGAGAAAGAAGGATATGCTCTCTTGTTTGTGGCATAGGACCATCTGCGGCAGACACAACAAGAATTGCGCCATCCATTTGAGCCGCACCTGTAATCATATTTTTCACATAGTCAGCGTGCCCAGGGCAATCCACATGCGCATAGTGGCGATTCTCTGTTTCATACTCAATATGAGAAGTAGCGATAGTAATACCTCTTTCTTTTTCTTCAGGGGCATTATCGATATTATCATAATCCCTTAACTCTGCAAGACCCTTAGTAGCCAATACAGCGGATATAGCCGCACTCAAAGTTGTTTTACCGTGATCCACGTGTCCAATTGTTCCCACATTTACGTGAGGTTTGTTTTTCACAAACTTTTCTTTTGCCATTTTGTTCTCCTAACTCAAAATTTTATTTTTTTAGAATCCCTAAATTATGACTTTTAAAGATTCTAGCCTATGAAAACTGGAGCCCATAAGCGGGATTGAACCGCCGACCTCTTCCTTACCAAGGAAGTGCTCTGCCACTGAGCTATATGGGCATATTATAAATAACTACAATAATAATCTATTTTGGAGAAAATCTTAACTTAAAGTTATCAAAGTGAAGATTCAGCTCCCAGTATGGAGCGGGAAACGGGGCTCGAACCCGCGACCCTCAGCTTGGAAGGCTGATGCTCTAGCCAACTGAGCTATTCCCGCAAACTTAAAAAAACTATTTTGACTACCACTTTTTAATGATTGTAAAATTATCAATTTATAGTGGTGGTGAGTCGTGGATTCGAACCACGGAAGTCGTAGACAGCAGATTTACAGTCTGCCCTCGTTGGCCACTTGAGTAACTCACCAAAAATAATCACAAAACTGGTCAAACACTGAAAGCAAATATGCTAAAGTGCAAAATGGAGCTGGTTAAGGGACTTGAACCCCCGACCCTCTGCTTACAAGGCAGATGCTCTACCAACTGAGCTAAACCAGCGCATAAAAAAGTTGCAATTATATAGATTTCACTGCCCTTTGTCAAGGGTAAATCCATTGAAGCCTCATGTCCATTATGAATATAATCATAAAAATACCCAAAATAAAATATTTTGAGATATGAAGTAGAAGTAAGTGGCCGGGAGAGAGGGATTCGAACCCCCGGAGGTGTTACCCTCAACGGTTTTCAAGACCGCCGCTTTCAACCACTCAGCCATCTCCCGTTACCATAAATATAATACAGATTCTAGAAACATAACTGATTAAGAGTATATTTAATGTATGCTTAAGTGTTATGGAGGCGACACCCAGATTCGAACTGGGGAATCAAGGCTTTGCAGGCCCATGCCTTACCACTTGGCTATGTCGCCACCTTATCATATTTTCTTAACGAATCTTTTACGATAATCAGGTGGTGCCCGAGACCGGACTTGAACCGGTACAGACGCAATGTCCGAGGGATTTTAAGTCCCTTGTGTCTACCAATTTCACCACCCGGGCTTTTGATTTGATATGTAAAATAATACATTTCCTCACAAAACATCAAAGAGCAATATTTTTAGATTGACTACAAAAATGGAGTTGTAAAGATTAAGTCTTAATGGAGCGGGAGACGGGGATCGAACCCGCGGCCCCAACCTTGGCAAGGTTGTGCTCTACCACTGAGCTACTCCCGCATAATTTTTAAGGGCATAATTGTATCAACGCTTCTTAAAAAAATCAAGAGTAAAATACAAGAATATAATAAAAAATTATCATTTTACTATATAATCCCTGCCGCACAAATATGAAATCTATCTCTAAACTTGATTTACAAGTAGATTAAGTTTTAAAAGCATAAAATCTCTATTCTCCCCACAAGTGAGATATATCTCACTTGCATAAAATCAAATCGCACGAAGTGCTACCTCTTAAAGCATCGTAGTGGTAGGGGAGAGGGAGGGAGCGACCTCGTGCTTGTGCTTTAGCACCAGCCCACACTTGTACATTTAAGCCCTCCCCCTTATTATGGATAGAAAAAATTATAGATTCTTATGTAAGTTTTAAAGATGATAGTTTCCACCAATAAATCAATATTAATTTTTCAAGGAGAAAAATGTGCTAAATCATTTTGAAAGTTACCCCTTTGACAAGCTCCGCACGCTTCTCAAACACAGTAATCCCCCCAAAGATTGTGAAATTTTCACTCTTACCATCGGTGAGCCTCAATTCCCTACGCCGCAAAATATTATAGAATCTTGGCAAAATAACGCTCCCTTGCTGAACAAATACCCTAAATCAAGCGGTGAAGATGAGCTTAAAAACGCTCAACTCTCCTTTATTAAAAATCGCTATCAACTTGAGCTTACCCATCATCAAATTATCCCTACTTTTGGCACACGTGAAGTGCTTTTCAACTTCCCGCAATTCTATCTTTTTGGCAAAGAAAACCCTAGCATTGCCTACCCTAATCCATTTTATCAAATCTATGAGGGCGCGGCAATTGCCTCAAAAGCACGAATAATCCTTATGAATCTCACGCAAGATAATAATTTTATGCCCTCTCTTAGCGATACACAGCTTAAAGAAGTGGATTTAGTTATTCTTAATTCCCCTAATAATCCTACCGGCAGGGCATTAGATATCCAATCTTTAAGCCAATGGGTGCAAAAGGCGCTAGAATATGATTTTGTGATTATTAATGATGAATGTTATAGTGAAATTTATGCCAATTCTCCACCGCCTAGTATTCTCCAAGCCTCTCTTAAGGCAGATAATCCCACATTTAAAAATATTCTCGCCCTTAATTCTATCTCCAAACGCTCCTCTGCGCCCGGTTTGCGTAGTGGATTTATCGCTGGAGATGAGCAAATTCTAAAAAGCTATAATCTCTACCGCACCTATCTAGGCTGTGCGCTTCCATTGCCCTTACAAAAGGCTGCAGCAGTTGCGTGGAACGATATGCGCATTCCAGAATCTATTCGCCACATTTATGCGCAAAATCTCGCCCTTGCAGAAACAATTTTGCAACTTAGTAAAGCAGAGATTACTCCCTATACATTCTATGTATGGCTTTATGTAGGAGATGATGAAAGATTCTGTAAATTTGCCTATGAAAAAATGGGAGTGCTGACATTACCCGGAAGCTACTTAGGGCGTGAGGGGCAAGGCAAAGGATATGTGAGGATAGCTCTTGTGTATGATAATGAGACCATAAAAAGAGCTTTAAATGCTCTGAAAGAGGCTATCAAGTTTTATAAAAAGGAGTATGTATGAAAATACATTTTATAGGCATTGGTGGTATTGGCATTTCAGGCTTGGCAAAATATCTCCGCGCACAAGGCATAGAGATTAGCGGTTCAGACATCGCAGAAGGAAGCGCGACAAAATATCTCCGCGCACAAGGTGTGTCTATCAATATTCCTCATAACGCTGCTGCTATCACTAATCAAGACCTTGTGATCCATTCTGCGATTATCAAGCCTGATAATGTCGAGGTGCAAGAAGCTATCAAAAAGGGTATTAAAGTGCTTTCCCGCAAAGAAGCCATTGCCTCTATTCTCAAAGAAAAACGTGTCTTTAGCGTATGTGGCGCACACGGCAAATCCACTACAAGCGCAATTTTAAGCAGTATTTTCCCGCATTTTGGCGCAATTATCGGAGCAGACTCTAAAGAATTTGGCTCAAATGTGCGCGAGGCAAAGAGTGAATCTATCATCTTTGAAGCTGATGAATCCGATAAAAGCTTTCTTAATTCCAATCCCTACTACGCCATTATCCCCAATGCCGAGCCAGAGCATATGGAGAGCTACAATCACGATTTAAATGAATTTTATGGTGCTTATAGGCAATTTATCCATACGGCTAAGAAGCGCATTTTTAACCTTAGCGACCCCTTTTTGCAAAGCCTAAAAACCATACAAGCTATTACTTTAAATCCTCAAAGTGATATTACAAATATACGTTTTGAAATTCACAATGACGAGCCACAAACAAGCTTTGAGTTTAAAGATTATGGAATCTTCAAGGTATGGGGCTTTGGGGAGCATATGGCGCAAAATGCGAGTCTGGCGATATTGTGTGCGATTGATGAGTTAGGCATAGATGCGCTAGAAGAGATAAGGACAAATCTTGCGCATTTTAAGGGCATTAAAAAACGTTTTGATATCATCGCTAAAGGCACAACGACTATCATTGATGATTACGCACACCACCCTACCGAGATTCTCGCGACGCTTAAAAGCGTAGCTATCTACAATCAGCTCAAACCCCACCAAAAAGTCATCGCCATTTGGCAACCGCATAAGTATTCACGTGTGCTTGATAATCTTCAAGCCTTTGTTGATTGCTTTGCAAATCTATGCGATGAGCTTGTTATCCTGCCTGTGTGGAAAGCAGGGGAATCTCACGTCGATATTGATTTTGCTTCACTTTTTATGCGCTATAATCCCATTTTTGCTACACATCTTAAGCGCGAGGGGGATTGCATTACCCTATTTGATGGCAAAGATTCTATAAAAACACTGCAAAATGCCATTATTATCGGGCTTGGTGCGGGGGACATTACCTATCAATTACGAGGAGAAAAATAATGGGCTATCTTATTTTTGTGCTTACACTGCTACTTTTTGTCGCCATTGGTTTGCTTGTGGGGAAATATAAAAATCACATCTCACGCAAAACGCAAGTTCTCATAGGCGCTTCGTTTTTAGCAATCGCCCTGCTTATTGGGATTTATAATACTCTACAAGAAAAAGAGAGTGAGAATCTTAGCACACTTAAAAGTGCCTTTGTGCGGGATATTCCACTTGTTTGTAGCTATCAAGGCAGTGCGATTGAAATTACACAAACAGACTTTAATCTCAGCAATGGCACGATGAGCTTTCAAGGTAAGCCAAACAGCTCTTATTCGCACATTATCATTCCTTTGCAAGATTGCACTTTGCAAGAAGTGGATTAATTTTTAATCTTATGGATTAAGCTGTGCAAAGCCATCAAACCCTCATCGCTCGCCTTGATTTAAGTGATTTTGTTTCTCAATTTCACACATATTTTGCACGAGAAAAACCCTTTATGTTCAATGGCGATAGGAGATTCTACGCACAAATCCTGCAAGAGCTCGATTCTATCCCTCTTAATGCTCCGCCACCTCTACCCACGCTTGATACACCCATCGTGCATTTGCAAAAGCACAGCACATTACAACTTGAAGCGATTTTTACCTTTATGCAGCTTGTGCGTTATTTTCTCTATCTCAAAGCACATATTACAGAATCCACCCCGCATACAAAAACGTGGCTTGATAAGATTCTCATTCCTCAAGCAATATGCGATATGGAATCTATCTTTGACACACAAGGTGAGCTATGTGAGGGTATTTATCCAGACATTGACAACCTAAAGTCCCATATCAAGCAGATCAAAATCCACATTGACGAGCAAATCAGACGGATTCTGCATTCCCGCGAGATTACACCCTATCTTGTCGATAATAGTATGCATTACATCAATCAAAATGAGTGCCTACTGCTTAAAGCAGGGTATAATCAAGTGATTAAAGGAATGGTACTTGAGCGCTCTCACAATGGATTTTTCTATCTCCTGCCAGATGCGATTAACACATTAAAAGAGCGGCAAAATGCGCTTAAAGACACTTTGCAAGAGAGCCTCTACACCCTTTGTAAGAGCCTTTGCCTTACTCTACATAAATACACACCTTTTCTCACATTTCTTAATCACGCCTTTGATACATTTGATCAAATTTATGCCCGAATCGCCTTTGCAAAGGCTTATAATCTCTCTTTCATATATGAACTCACAACACAAAAAGAGATTGTCATTGAGGAATTTTCACACCCCACATTAGCCAATCCAAAGCCCATTAGCTTTGCCTGTAATGGTGATGTGCTAATGATTACAGGCGTGAATGCAGGGGGTAAAACTATCCTGCTTAAATCCCTCCTTGCTGTGTGTTTCTTAAGCAAATATCTTATCCCGCTCAAAATCAACGCCTATAAGTCTAAAATCCCCTATTTTAAACATATCATGGCGATTATAAGCGATCCACAAAATAGCAAAAACGATATTTCTACTTTTGCGGGGAGAATGCTTGAGTTTAAGCAGATTTTGCAAACACAAAATCTACTGCTTGGTATTGATGAAATCGAGCTAGGCACGGACGCTGATGAAGCTGCAAGTCTCTATAAAGTGCTATTAGAGCATTTAATGAATAATCACGCAAAGATTCTACTCACCACGCACCACAAGCATTTGAGTGCACTTATGGCGCATAATCCCAAAGTGCAGCTTTGTGCAGCGATGTATGATATACAAGCCCAAAGACCGCTTTTTAGCTTTCTTGATGGGAGTATTGGCAAAAGCTATGCCTTTGAAAGTGCCGCACGTTACGGAATCCCACTTTCCCTTATCAAAACAGCCAAAGAAGTGTATGGCGCGGACAAAGAGCGATTAAATGAACTTATAGAACGTTCCAGCGAGTTAGAGAGTGCGCTTCAAACCAAATGTACAGAGCTTGAAGCCACGATTGCAACATATCAGGCGAAGATTCTATCGCTTAAAACGCAAGAAGAGGAGCAAAAGACAGCTTTTCTCGCACTCAAGCGCAATTTAGAATCTACTTATCATCAAGCCACGCAAACGCTTAAAGCTACCCTCAAAGCACAAGAAAGCAAAGAAATACACAAGGCTTTTAACCAAGCCCATAAGATTCTATCACATACGCAATCCCTACAAACACAGCCTTTGACACCGCACACACAAAAACCTCATATTTTCAAAGTAGGTGATAGAGTGAAGTATCAAAACACACAAGGGCATATCCTTAGCATAAAGGGTAAGGTATGCACTATCACACTTGAAAGCGGTATGAAAATCAAAGCAAATCTTAAGGATATTCAGCCCTCTAGCACGCCATTACCTCCTCCAAAGATGGATATTATTTTCAAAGCCCCCGCAAAGGCAGGGGTAAGCCTTGATTTGCACGGAATGCGGGGCGATGAAGCGATAGAGAGACTTGATGAGTTTCTCTCTGCTGCGCTCATTGCTGGATATGATGAAGTGCTTGTGTATCACGGCATAGGTATGGGAATCTTAAGTAAGCTTGTATATGATTATCTTAAAACCCACCCTAAAGTCATATCCTTTGCAGACGCACCCGCACAAATGGGTGGCTTTGGGGCAAAGGTTGTTAAGTTATAATATTTATGCCTTTGCTTATTGAGGCTTAAGCCTCCGCATTTGTGCCTTAAAGCCAATCCACACTTACACAAGCTCTTGTAAATGGGGGTAAACACCCATTTACACCCAAAGTTATTGACTTATGGCTAAGACATGTCTTATTCGTCATTCGGACGAAGTGTTAATCCATATTTACAAGTTAATTTAGAGATTGGGTTTTGCAATGTAACCGCCGCAAAGATCAAAAGGTCTTATCCTTAAAACAGCGCTTCTAAGAATAGATTCTGCAAATATTTGTGTTATAATCCTGCTCTTATTTTTTGTAGCAAAGGAAACTTATGGCTCTCTTTCAAGTCAATATGCCTCAAGTCCCCGATAGTGTAGCAATTCATAATATAGCTGACACTCCCTTACTCAAACGTGCGAAACTTATTCTTATTACTACTTATCTTGTCAGTTTTTGTGTTGCGTTTTCTTTTATATTTTGGTCAGGATATAAAGAAATTACGGTTATTCCGCCAGAACTTAATATATTTCTTAACATCTTCTCTGCTTGTTCATTTATTGCTCTCTTCATCGTCTTTTTTTATTTCTCTAAATTAAGCCTAAGAAGACGTATTTTTAATCTCTATATTGTTGTTTTTGCAATCGCACTTATTGGGGCTATTATCAACTTTATTGTGCCACAAGATATAGATGATTTACTTAGCAAAGATTCTGAAGGGAGTCTAGCAGTAGCGGCTTTATTCCTTTATACTTGTATTGCCCTACCTGTATATTTCTATATCTTTTGGCAAATGGGTAAGGAGCTAAGCTTTATTCTCAATGACGCCTGCTTCTTTAAAGGCACAAAGATGATGGTTATATCATTCATAGCTATGCTTGTAGAGCTAGTTTTTACAATGGTTGCCTTAGGTCTAAAAAGTGAAGCCCTTATCGTTATAGTCGCCTTGCTTTTACTAGCCACTTGCATTTTGCTAATTGTTGGTTGTATTCTCTATCTTATTGCTGTTTTTAGAATCCATCAAATTATCGCCTATGGGGAGCAAATCCCAAATACAATTTCATAACATTATAGGGTATCTTATGGAAGCAGAACTTAGCATTGATATTTATTTTAAGGCTACACTCAAAGATAGCATTGTAGATATGTTGCTAGAAGATGGATATGATGATTTTTTTCATATCAAATGTGCCAAATACGCTTCAAGCTCACTTTTGCAGAGTGCTGATGAACAAGTAAGCGGTAGGCAAGAATATGGATTATTTAGAATATTTTTAAACGAACAAAATGCACATTTTATTATCAATAAATTACTTCAAGCCTTTGGCAAAACAGATATAAGAATCTATACGCACAATGTCACATCTCCTATCATATAACACTTATTAATGACTCTAAGTTTTAAAGAGCGTTTCTCTTCGCTCAAGCCACATCTCCAACATTTTGGAAGCAAAGAATAATAGAATCTCACTTATAAGATTCTTGCAATATAGTGCTTCCATATACCTTTATAGAAAATAAAGCCAAAGATAAGAGCACGTAGGAATGTCTCACAGCAGATAATCCCAAAAATATATCCTGCGTGAAGTTGGTAATGCACACAGAGCCACATAGGGAAGATTCTAAGTAGCCAAATGCTACCGGTATTAATCCAAAGCGATAGCTTTGTCGCGCCACTTCCCCTTAATGCTCCATCAAGCACAAACACGCAGATTTGTGGCACTTGCGATACACCAACGGCGATAAGATACATTAAAGAATAATCAAGCACTGCCATATCCTCACTAAAGAGATTTGAAAGCTCCCTACCAAACACACAAAGCCCAATCCCCAATATACCCATAATAATAGAGGAGATAAGCAAAATCGTGCGGATAAAAGATTCTGCTAAATCAAGCCGCTTAGCCCCTAGCATTTGTCCTACTAACGCCATTGCAGCGACTTGGAATCCAAATCCGGGCATACAAATAAAGCTCTCCACCCTTGATCCGATTTGAAACCCAGCAATCACCTCTAAGCCATAGTCTGTCATAAACTTTGTAATCAGCACAAGGGAGAGAATAGTAAGCCCTCGTTCAATCCCAGAGGGTAAGCCGATGCGCAATCCAAAAAGCAAAATCCGCCATTTAAAAACCAAAGATATTTTTAAGTGTCTATGCAGCCCACAGAGGATTCCAAACAAAATAATGCCTTCAAAATAAGAGATAATAACATTTGATATCCCTGCACCTGCAATGCCAAGCGGAGGGATATGGAGGGAATGCACGCCAAAAATCAACATAAAATTCAAGGCAATATTTAAGCTTGTGCTAATGATTTTAATAAAAAAGACACTTTTTGTATCGCCCGTGGAGGCTAAGGCGGAGATAAAAATCGTTTTAAGTAAAAGGGCGGGGATAGAGCAAAAAATCCAGCCCAAATACAGCATACCCAAGGCTTTTGTCTCCTCCCCCACACCCATCCAATCAAAATACAAGCCATTAAAATTATAAGCAAGGAGATAAATAGGTATAGAAAAAAACACAACCCCTATACTCATCGTGCTAAGTACGGCTTGTATTTTCGTATAATTCCTTTCTCCAAAGGCACGTGAGACTTGTGCGTTTGTGCCCACATAAAAAATCGTAGTAAGCGCAAAGAGAAACATCCAGCAGCTCATACCCAGCCCAAGTGCCACAATATTATGCTTTGTAACCTCCACATCTGCAGAAATATGCGCGATAAAATACATACCAATGGCAATATTAACAATATCTAAGAGCGAATTGCCTCCAGATGGCAAGGCAATACTTAGAATCTTACGCATACGTTGGTTGAAATTATATGTCATTATGATTGCCTGTGTATTGTGCGATGAATTGCACGATATGCGGATACGCCGCCCTTTTACCTGTGCTAGATTCTATATTTTCATAGATATGATGATGAAGTGTGATAAAGCCATTTTGTGGGCTAAAGATACTCTCTAATTCATTTACATAAAGGGCTTTTTCGGCTTTATCTAAGTGAGAATCCACATCAAGGCGAATAAACGTCTCAAATAGTACAATGCCATTAGGCTTAAGCGAGGCAATGAGCGATGGAAAAAGGCGTATATCAAGGAAAAAGCTATTCAATACCACATCATAGCGATTTGGTGTGAATATAAAGTTGTCTAAATCTGCTAAAACAGGCGTGATATGCGCTATATTGGCAAGATTTTTAAGCGCGATAGAGGAAATATCAAGCGCATCTACCATAAAACCAAGCTGTGATAGCACCTTTGCGTGGCGTCCATTGCCACAAGCTATATCAAGTGCCACAGGACGCGGATTGTCTGTATCTTTTATCACTTTAAGTTGTGGGAAATGGGCTTCAAGCAGCGCACAAGCGTTGATAACAAACGCACTTGGCTCATTAGGCATAAAGTCATTTTTATAACGTTCATTCCATTTGAGTGCGTCTTCGTGCATTGCTTTACTTTATGTGCTTTAATAGAATCTATGCGAGTTTAGAGAAAGAGAGTTTACCTCCGCCGAGGATATGAAAATGCAAATGCGGCACTTCCTGCCCTCCGTCTGCACCAATATTTGTGCAGATTCTATAACCGCTTTTATCAATGCCTACCATACGTGCTACTTCCTGACTGAATGCACAAAGCCCTCCTAAAAGCTCCGCAGAAGCACAAGAGAAGTCCTTAACACATACTTTTGGAATGGCTAGAATATGCACAGGCGCTTTAGGATTAATATCATAAAAAGCAAGAAATTGCTCATTTTCTGCCACTTTTTTACAGGGAAGCTCCCCTGCTACGATTTTCTCAAAAATATTTTTTTCTGCCATTTTATGCTCCTTGCAAGACTCTCAATGCTATATGATAAAGATGAGAATGCTCATTGTATGTAGAATAAGTGATATTATAGCTTTAAATATCAATAATAATCTTTAAATATGCTACAATATCGCTTTTTATATCGCGCAAATACCAATCACACAAGAAGAGATAACACAGAGGTAGGGAATTTGAAAAAGCAAATACAAGAGATTTTAGAAAAGTTAAAGCAGGTAGGGAATCTAGAAGCCCTAGAAGCATTGCGGATAGAGGTTATAGGGAAAAAGGGTGTTTTGACACAGCAATTTGTCATACTAAAAACACTTCAAGGAGAGGCGAAAAAGTCTTTTGCTACGGATTTAAATGCCGCTAAAGAAGAGTTTGAAAGGGCTTTTAATACCAAAAAAGATATGCTCTTAAAAGCTCAAATGAGTGAAAATCTCGCTCAAGAATCTATTGATGCGAGTTTATTTAGCACCTTGCGTTTAAAAAGTCAAGGGCACCCTATATCGCAAACAATGGATAGAATCATTGATTTTTTTGTCAATATGGATTTTTCTATCGGCACAGGACCACTTGTAGAAGATGAGTTTCATAATTTTGAAGCCCTCAATCTCCCCGCATACCACCCAGCGCGCGATATGCAGGATACATTTTATTTTAAAGATTCTATGTTGCTTCGCACACATACTTCGCCTGTGCAGATTCGCACTATGGAAAAAGATTCCTTGCCTATTCGTATGATTGCTCCGGGCAATGTGTTTAGACGGGATTATGACTTGACGCATTCACCGATGTTTCATCAAGTCGAGGGGCTAGTAGTAGATGAAAAAGATAAAGTCAATTTCGCACATTTAAAATATATTTTAGAGGATTTTTTGCACTATATGTTTGGCGATGTTCGCATTCGCTTCCGCTCGAGCTTTTTCCCCTTCACAGAGCCAAGTGCGGAAGTGGATATTAGCTGTGTATTTTGCAAAGCAGAGGGTTGCAGGGTATGCTCACATACAGGGTGGCTTGAAGTGCTAGGCTGTGGCATTGTGAATCAAAAGGTGTTTGATGCTGTAGGCTATAAAGATGTGAGCGGATATGCCTTTGGACTTGGTGTTGAGCGGTTTGCTATGCTTACTCATCGTGTGAATGATTTACGTAGCTTTTTTGAGACAGATTTACGGGTATTGGAGCAGTTTTAATGATCTTTTCAAAACATTTATTATCGCAATTTGTGGATATATCTCATCTTGATATAAATGAAGTGAGTGAGCGTCTAAGCAACATTGGATTAGAAGTAGAATCTGCCTATGCCCTTAAGATTCCTAAAAATGTTGTAGTAGGTAAGATTATTGCTTGTAGTCAGCACCCTGACGCGGATAGACTAAGTGTATGCCGTGTGCATATAGGCACACAGGAGCTGCAAATCGTATGTGGTGCGCCCAATGTCAAAACCGATCAGTATGTAGCGGTGGCATTAGAAGGTGCGATAATCCCACATACCAAAGGCGGTGAACTAACCATTAAAAAGACGACTTTGCGCGGTGTGGAGAGTTGCGGAATGCTATGCTCTAGCACAGAGCTAGGATTACCTAAAATCAATGATGGCATTATGATTTTAGATGAGAGTGCGGGGAAGCTCACCCTAGGGCAGGAGTTAAGCAAATTACCGCTTTTTAGCGATTATGTGATTGAAGTAAGCATAACACCTAATCGTGGAGATTGCTTGAGTGTGCTAGGTATCGCACGTGAGCTTGCTACTTGCTATGATTTACGCTTAAAACACGAGATTGATATGGATAATGTTATCACTCTAGGGCTTGGGCGGGTACTGCAGATTCTCACTGATGAGAAAATTAATGCGCACCTACTCTATCGCGTTATAGAGGTTAAACAAGCGCGGCTTCCCATAGATATTGCCATTGCTTTAGCAAGAAATGGTAGTTTAGCTGATGATATTATATGCAATTTTTTGGAATTTGGCACATATATGACAGGTGTGATTTTGAACGCTTACAAACTGCGTGAGTGCGAGAGTAAGGACATTGTTCTAGATAATGGTTTAGCCGCACAGCTTCGAGTAAAAAAAGATGAAAATGGCTTAGAGGCAGTATTTGCTAATACAAAACTTTCTATGATTGGTGTAACCTATGGGGAACGGCATTTTGGGACACGTTCAGAGATTCTCATCATCGAAGCAAGCTATGTGAAACCTGTGCAAATCGCAAAGGCAATCCATCAGCATAAAATCAAAGGCGATACGCAGCTTACCTATCGTAGTACAAGGGGGAGCAATCCGCTCTTAGAGCAAGGTATGGATTTTTTATGTAAAAAAATGGTTAATAGTTCGGACGTGCTGGTGTATTCTGGCTCGCATAATATTTCTCAAAGTGCCGATGAAATAACGATTAAAACGACTTTTGGCGCGATTAATAAGATTATAGGGATTGATTTAGATAAAGAAGAAATTGCTACCATACTCAAACGTCTTGATTTCAAGCTTGATGTAACTTGTGATGAAAATTTCTTTATGATTGCTGTGCCGCACTATCGCCACGATATAGAGAGCATACAAGATGTAGCAGAGGAGGTACTAAGAATCTATGGGATTGATAATATTCCTTCTTCACCTCTGCTTTGCTTACAATCGCATAATACATCAAATGCATATTTTGTGTATAAAAATAGCAGAAAACTCGCCCGTAGCTTTATCGCAAATGCTTTTATGGAGTGTATACACTACGTGTTTGCCTCTTCGCAAAGATTAATGCAACTTGGCTTTGTGCAAATTGATGAGAATTTAGCCCTGCTAAATCCTATCACGCAAGAGCTAGATACATTACGTACAAGTTTGCTTCCTGCACTTTTAGATTCTATCAAACGCAATGAGAATCTAGGATTTAAGAGCATAGCATTATTTGAAATGGGCAGTGTCTATACGGCTCAACGAGAGGAAAAAAACAAACTCGCATTTGTGGCAAGTGGTTCAATGAAAGATGAATGCTATCCGCATACAAAAGCAGCACTTTGGGATTTTTACTCCTTTGGGCTTGTGTGTCAAAGATGTGTGGGGGATATATCTTTAAAAAATATTCGCGATGTAGAGGGGGCGAATGAGATTCTTCTATCTTTTGGATTTGCCGATGATAGAATCTTGCACCCCTATCAAAGTGCTTTTGTATATATGGAGGATAAACCTGTGGGCGTGATAGCAAAACTGCACCCACAAATTGCCACGGATATGGATTTAAGCGAGACATTTATTTGTGAAATAGAGCTTGATTTAAGCAACGTATCGCTGCCACAGGCAAAGACGTTTTCAAAATATCAAAAATCTATGCGTGATTTGACAATTCTTATCGATAAAAAGATTCCATTTTATCGTGTGCGGGAGGCAATTACACAGGCAAATATTGCATTTTTGCAAAATGTATATCCTATCGATGTGTATTATGATAGCGCATTGGGAGAGCAAATGGCATTAAGTATTCGCCTCGTGCTGCAGTCTTTTGAGGATACCCTGCAAGAATCCCAGCTAAATAGCGCAACACAAGCCGTACTTAACGTGCTTACAAATACATTCAATGCTTCGCTACGCGCGTAGATTCTAGCTTATCACAAAAGGAGAGAGTATGCAGAGCCTACCACAAATCACAGAACAGGATTTACCACTATTGCAAAAGATGTCCCATACGCTTGCATTTTTATGTGCCGATATGGTGCAAAAGGCTAATAGCGGGCACCCGGGTGCACCTATGGGACTTGCAGATATAGCAAGTGTGCTTAGTTTTCATCTCCGCCTTGCTCCGCATAATCCCACTTGGCTTAATCGCGATAGAATCATTTTTAGCGGTGGACACGCGAGTGCGCTTGTATATGCGCTTTTGCATTTATGGGGCTTTGATGTGAGTATGAAAGATTTGCAATCTTTTCGCACACTTGGCTCTAAAACGCCCGGACACCCAGAATACGGACATACACAAGGTGTTGAAATCACCACAGGACCATTGGGGCAGGGTGTGGCAAATGCTGTGGGTATAGCTATGGCGAGTAAATACACACAGAATCTCTTTGGTAAAGAGATTATTTCCCATTATGTGTATTGTCTATGTGGTGATGGAGATTTGCAAGAGGGCATTAGCTATGAGGCTGCTTCCCTTGCAGGACATCATAAGCTTCATAATCTCATTGTGATTTATGATAGTAATAATATTACGATTGAGGGTGATACAAATGTGAGTATGAGCGAGGATATATGCAAACGTTTTGAAGCGCAAGGCTGGCAAGTGCTAAATTGTGATGGGCATAATATCTTAGCATTTCATAATGCCCTCACTCGCGCTAAAGATTCTACAAAGCCGACATTAATCATCGCAAAGACAATTATTGCAAAAAATGCCCTTGACCTAGAGGGTAGTCATAAAGCGCACGGCGCACCTTTGGGAGAGGAGATTATTGCAAAGGCAAAGGCAAAGCTAGGGCTAGAGGCGCAATCTTTCTATGTGCCCGATGATGTGAAATTTACCTTTGGCTTGATGAGGGAGCGAGGGGAACTCGCCTTTAAGCAATGGCATAAGCAATATGAGAATCTCCCGCAAATCACTAGAGAGCGCTTTGATAATATGCAAAATGTAGATAATTCACGCATTGCCTATCCCCACTTTGAGCTAGGAGAAAGTATGGCTACACGTGTGAGTAATGGCAAGATTCTTAATGCTATCTCTCAAAGCCTAGAGGGTTTTATAGGGGGGAGCGCGGATTTAGCTCCATCAAACAATACGCATTTAGAGAATGAGGGAGACTTCCCCCAAGGCAAAAATTGGCATTTTGGCATTAGGGAGCACGCAATGGGGGCAATCTCTAATGGTGTGGCAAATTATGGGCTATTTTTGCCATTTTGCGCGACTTTTTTTGTTTTTAGCGATTATATGTCTCCTAGTGTGCGTGTGGCAAGCCTAATGAAAAGCAAAGTCTATTACATTTGGACGCACGATAGTATAGGCGTGGGAGAAGATGGCGCGACACATCAACCTATCGAGCAGTTAAGCCATTTCCGTGCTATGCCTAATCTATTGGTATTTCGCCCTGCTGATGGGAACGAGAATGTGGCGTGTTGGCAGGTGGGCTTGGATTCCGCTGTGCCTTGTGCATTTGTGCTAAGTCGTCAAAATCTCCCTATCATCGTCCCTTACACATCTACGCTTAAAGAGCAAGTGCAAAAGGGTGCTTATGTGCTATCTCCTGCAGACAATGCAGCAGTTACATTAATGGCAAGTGGAAGCGAGGTGAGCCTTGCATTAAAAGCAAGCGAAGCCCTCCAAGCAAAGGGTATAGTAGCGCAAGTAGTGAGTGTACCTTGCTTGGATTTGCTATTAAAGCAGCCTAAAAGCTATAGAGAATCTTTATCTCAAGGGAGCAAAGTCCTAGCTATTGAAGCTTCAAGGGGGTTGGAATGGTATGTTGTGGCGGATTATGTGATAGGTATGCAAAGCTTTGGTGCATCGGGCAAAGGCGAGGGATTATTCACACATTTTGGCTTTAGTGTGGAACATATTGTAGAAGTCGCACAGCAGCTTCTTGGCGCAGATTCTTAAGGGCATATCTTGGCGGGTGAATCTTGCTTAAAAGTATATAGCTCTCATCGCTCCTTAGTGCAACATTTGAACGAGGGGGAGCTACTTTCACCGCACATAGTGATGGGCGAGTTTTTCACGCAGCTTGTTATTGTTGATGGATATAGAGCCTTGCCTCAAGCGATGCGTTTGCCCCTGTCTATGTCTGTGCTAAAAGAATGCGCTAAAGAATTAGAACGGGTGAAATTTATTTTCGAGCAGAGTTTTTTAGCTTTTTTAGAATCCTCGCAATTTTTATTTGGCTTCTTTGATGAGCTTACTCAAGCGCAAGTCTCTATTGATGAGATTCCATTGCTTGATACGTATGGGGACTATGAAGACCATTTGCGGGTATTAAAATGGGTGGAAAATCGATACAAGCAACGTTTGGAGGAACTAAAGTATTATGATGGCTTAATTCTGCCTCCACAGGCGCATATACGCATTAATGAATCTTATGTGCGACATTTTTCACACATTGATATATATATTGAGGGAATTGTGAGCAAGGCACATCTTGCGCTTCTATCACAAGTAGCGCAGATGACTACCCTTAGGCTGCATTTTTGGCTTGATAATTTTAATATCACTTTGCCCTTTTTTACCCAAATGAAGGATTGCAAACCTTTTCACCGCTATATGCTTAATCCCGCTACAAATGAGATTTTAGAATCCGCACCCATAAATCGCCCTATGTGCGTGAGTACGTATCATTTTTCACTTCGCATTTCGCAAGTGGCATTAGTTTTTTATAAGATTGAAGAATGGCTTAGAAATGGTGTAAATGCGGAGGAGATCGCTGTAATTGTGCCAGATGAGCATTTTGTAAGCTATTTGGCACTGTTTGATAAAGCGCATAATCTTAACTTTGCAATGGGGAAGGACATCACACGTACACAGGCTTATAAATGCCTAGAAAATATGCTAGGTGTCTATGAAGCGGATATGCAGACTTATCCTTATAGGCAAATATGTGAGATGATTGAAGCAAATCTTATATCACTTGATGATAGAGGAAGTAAAAAGCTTAGGCAAAGTCTAAGTGAGCTGCTTTTTATATGGGAAAATGCGGGGTTTGCAGATTGTCGCTACAAAGAGATTTTAGAGCTTTTGTTAGAGGAGCTAAAAAAATGCAGTATTGATGATGTGATGGGCGGGAAGATTCGCGTGATGGGGGTGCTAGAATCGCGAGGTTTTACGTGTAAGAAGGCTATTATTGTGGATTTTAATGAAGGCGTGATACCAAATGTAGCACAAGATGATTTATTTTTGAACTCTATGCTAAGGCAAAGACTTGGTATGCCGACAATGCGAGATAAGGAGCAACTTCAAAAGCATTATTACTATGGGATTTTTAGCAGTGCTGATGAAGTAGTCGTATCGTATGTGGAGAATGAGGATAAGCATAAAAGCCTTTTACTTGAGGAATTAGAGCAATATACGCATATTACGTCAAATGATGGCGATAAGCGTTTTGCGCTTTTACCACATGGGGGGAAATATGAGTATTGTGAAGATGAGATTATGGGTAAGATTCCGCGCTTTTTTACACCAAGTAAGTTAAAAACGCTCCTAGAATGCCCGAGGCGTTATTTTTACCAATATGAAGAATCTTTGTGTAAAGTGCAAGAAGAGAGTAATGTTGCGTTTATGGGTAATGTCGCACATCAATGTTTAGAATCTGTATATAGGCAGTATATAGGCAAAAAAGTGCAGCTTAATGCAAAGGAAATCTATGCAAATATTCTTACTCACTTTAAGGCACAATATGCTTCTATGAGCGCATTAGATGGCATTAATACACAGCTACTTGCATATGAAATAGAGGCATTTTTAAAAGAATATGAGGATAAAAGAGAGGTGGAGATTCTCTATCTTGAGGAAAAAATGAAAGCCCATTATGGGGTGTTTGACTTTAGTGTGTGTGCGGATAGAATCCAAAAGATAGGAGAGCGTATAGAAATCATTGACTATAAATATCGTCAAAATTTCAAGGTAGAGAAAAATGCAGAAAAAACGAGTGATTTTGCACTTATCCTTTATGCAGAGGCTTTTAAGCAGAATAATCCACAATATGCCTCATTACCTATAACAATGTGCTATTGGGATATTAAGGGCTGTAAGATTGTAGAAGAAGAAAGTGTGGAGGAGAAAAATGAGAAATTACTAGAACACCTTAAAATTTTTCAAGATGAGATAAACTTTCACAAATGCGAGAATAAGCAGCACTGCCATTATTGCGATTTCACAGATTTGTGTGATAGATAATGTTGTATCTTTATAACCTGTGCGTTGGGCATAATCAATATAACAAGAGCATTTAAAAAGCAAAGCGCTTCTAATATGCTACACTAGTCTTTATCCCTTATGGTTCTTAAAAAAGTAGTGTAATAGGCTATGAAATGTCTTAGAAAATTTTATTAAACTTGCTTCATTTGTATAATCAAGTTTGCCTTGAGAGAGAATAAAGAGATTCTGTTTAAAAATATCCCTCAAAGTATCAAAGAAAAATGCTTGATAGCTTTTTTCAATCGTATAGGTTAAAGCATTCTTTAAACAAATCCTTTTTATATTGCCAATATTTTTTATCACAATGTGCTTTTTATTTATCTTATGTGGAGTAAATATAATAGAGCAGATTAAGTAAGATTATTGAAAAGCATTCCTTACTCTTGCTTGATAGATTTGAGGCAAGATTCTTGCTTTTCTAAACGAAGTGTATTCAAATAATTTATCATCAATAATTCGCTTTCCAAAGGTATGTCAATAATGATGTCTTTTATCTTATTTCCCTTATGTTCATCAAAAGAAAATATCTAATGAAGCTCAATGGAAAACTACTTTTATATTGTAGCAAAGATATAAATTATGCGCTTAAGAGAGTAAAATTTTTGATAATGTGGTAAGAAACAAAGGCAAAATATGTAGAATACAAAAATATTTTAGAAAATTTCTTGAAGCTTTCTCTTAATATTCAAGAAAAAATAAGTCCAAAATCAAAAAGTGCAGGATAACCCTTTTTATGCACATCAAAAGGTATCAAATGCCTTATACAAGGGTGTTTTATGCTAGTCAATCACAAATTTTGTGATTTTAGTGGTAATGTTTGAACTTTTTTGAAAATTTCAATGTTCAAATGCGATGAAAATTTTTCAAAAAACAATCTAAGTTGAGTAGAGGTTTTGAAAGAAAATTATTGGTTTTTGTGAGCTTTTTTGTTTTAAAAATTTCAACAAGGCAATAAAAAATTTTTGCTTAGAATCCTTTGCAATCTTTTTCACAATATTTATCAAAGTTTTTTACTAAAGAGAAGAATTTTTACATCTTTGCTTGGAGCAATACAAAGTATAAACTTCATAGCAAAATCTCTTTAGTTTCATCACATTTTTTCATTGCTTAAAAACAAATGAAACATATAAGTTTCTCTCAAACAAAGCACAAATCATTTTTTAAAGATTTAATCTTATTGCAAAAGCAAAACATTCTAAACTTAAAAATAATATAGTTTTTCTTTACTTAAAATCTCTAGTGAATCTCTAAAACTTATATCATTGATAGCTCTATCTCTTATCCCTTATACATATTGAGAAAAGTTATAAGAAATTGATTAACATTTCTATCTTGGATTGATTAGGAGATTTATTACTTAAGATTATTTCAAAGTTAATGATCGCATATTGCCACTTAATTTTTTAATCTAAAAACTTACTTAGAAATTCGTTTTTAATACAAACATTCAAAAATTTAGATTAAATTACAAAACCAAATAAGTATAAAATTCACTTATATCTGCTCCGCTTCACTAGGCAAGAAATGGGATCAAGCATCATCACATTAACATAAAAATAAAAAAGCTGCAATACAATGGTTTCATTTTCGCACAAAGGAGTATTAATGAAAGTGTTCATTGCAGGGCTATGTGCCATTATATTTGGGTTTTGTCTCTTTTTGTTTTTTAAGGCTGAAAATTCTCCTTCTTCTTTTTCAGCTATTCCTGCTCCCACTCAAAAACTTGCTGATAGTCCAAAAGACAAAATCATTACTTTTCAAACCAGTCCTGATACGCTGATTCAATGCCTCACGCCCATTTTTAGGCAAAATGAGAGCTATGTAGGAATAAGTGATTGTCAAAATGCACAAGAAGCTCGTTATGATGTTTTTAGCCACATAGCTTGGAATTATAATGATGTATGGCTGTGTATGAGCGGACAAAATGAGGATTATGCCGAGGGCAGGGCTGTTGTATTAAGACCTTGCGTGATTGATGATAAAACTCAAAGTTTTGTGATTAAAGATAATACAATCTACACCCCCGATATGAACTACCAGCTTCATTTAAGCAACAATATACTGAGCTTTGAAAAGCCAACTTCCACTAAGCCTAAGGTGATTTTACACCATATGCAAGAATGGAGTGATACCATTGCCACTCCCCCGCCTTTAAATCTTAAAAGCTTCATGGCTTGGAGTTTTATTAGCTCTGGCGAGTTTGACTTGTATTATATAACCAATGATGAATCTATCAAAAACGACCCGCAGGATTTGTATTTTAATGTAGAAAACAACACCATAGCCCTCTATCACCCCGAAAATGGCAAACTCACTTGCCTTACTTCCTTGCAGACTACCTCCCAAGCTTGGAATTGGGTAGACTGGGAAAGCTGTACCAATACAAACACAAAACCTAATCAAAGATGGGAGTTATTTTTATTTTGTGAAAACGATCAAGCTATGCTCAAAGATTACCTAGGAAATTTCTTACGCGTTACTAAATACGGCGTGCATTGGGGTGTGCCCTATACTGCAAAGCCTGATTATCTAGCTAAAGACACAGGGCAAGATCAAACTTCTTATTTTAGATTCAGCCATAATTTACAAGATTGGCAGCGATTTAAAAATGGTAATTTATCAGATTCTTTGCCTGTGTGTCCGGCTAATGGCACGAACGCCAAAACTCAAAAGCTCCTTATCCTTCCTCCTAGCTTTGTTTTAAGCGATGAATGGAAAAGAAGGCTGTATGACATTGCTACAACAACTGATGGGGTGCTAGACCGTGCTGGAGATTGTGGTGTGTGCTTACTGCATAGTTATCAAATGATAGCAGAACTAACAGAATACACCTACGTCCCACTAGAACTAGGAGGCTTTTTCTTTGATACACTCTATGGGCATAATCCTTTCATTTCTTTTAGAAACAGATACCCTCTTTTGGCTGCTTCCTTAGAGCAATATCAATCCTCCAATATACCAAGAGGCTTATCACGCGCTCAAACCTTTGAATACGTTGCACAAATGTATCGCTCTGTGGCTTTAACACTCTTTCCGGGGCATTTTTGGATGGCTTCAGAATTTGCTTCAAGTGATATTACTATTCGCAGCAATCTAAGGGATTTATTCGAGCAGCCTAGTGGGACTTTATGGATAGTGCAAATGTATTATACTACCCCCGATGGCGCACGTCACGGACACGCTATGCCGGCTCTTCGCACAAGCGATGGAGTGCTTTTCATTCCTACCAATTTTTCTAATGGAACTTATGAGGAATATCAATATGCTTTAAACGCCTCTTTAGCACACAATTTAAGAGGGGCTTATAATATCATTAGTAATAATGGCAGACATCAAGTTTATATGCTTTACACCCTGCGTTTACGCGAAATTTATCCTAATCCTATCACAAGTTTTGTGTCTAATAATAACTGCACTGGCGAGGGTGAGGATAGACGCGGAAGCGCAAGTATGCCCTTAAGCACTATGATTAATCAATGTGTTAGCGGCAGATGTGTGGTTCAGTAGGCAAAGACAAGAGAGTTTTAGAAGATTGAATAAGATTCTCTAAACTTCTATAGATATTAAAAACACATATCACTTTCATAAAATGAGCGAATCGAATACTTGAATATAATCCTAAGCTATCAGCTCTTCCTACCCTAATCTATGCTATCACACTTTATGAAATATCTTTTATATCATATTGACAATATAAAATAATAACTATTTTTATTTTATTAAAAGATAAGAAATAATATTATTCGCCCTACTTTACTTTCTCATATAAAGTTGGAGGTTATTATGCGATGTTTAAAACATACTATGAAAAAGCTGTGGGTTTGGGGGATAGATAGAATCTTTAGCAAAATTCATATTTTACTTCTATATATTTGCTTGATATTCACACTTCCACTTACTGCCGATGAAATAAGTAGTGCAGATTCTAATGAAGAAAACTCTAAAGATTCTATAAGAAAAGTCAATCTAGGCACATCTATTGTGCGAGAAGTAAATGAAACAAAAGCCTATCAAAGTGGAGAGACTATCAATGCCCAAATGTTAGAATCCAACCCTAGCGGGAATGGTGACATCACAAGCATACTTAGAATCCTCCCCAACGTCCAATATGACACACAGCAATTACGAAGTGCTACACCCGGAGAGATAGACCCGGCTAAAATAAGTATAAGCGCTGGTTTGCATTATCAAAATAACTTCCAGCTTGATGGGTTTAATATGAATAATGATATAAATCCCATAGGCACAGCCGGAGCGTATGGCGGAGAGGGACAAGGTAGAAGTCAAGGACTAGCCATTGATACTAGCCTTTTAGAATCTATTTCAGTGCAAGATTCTAATGTATCTGCAGCCTATGGAGGATTCACAGGCGGAGTAGTAGAGGCAAATACAAGGAGACCTACAAAAAGCTTTGGCGCAAATATAAGCTATCAAATCACACAAGGCAATGCAGAACCGGGCAAATTCTCCCTTACAAATTATCATATCTATGAGGCAAACTCCACTTCGTTACAAAACTTTGTCAATTCCTCCTCTAGCTCTAATCAGCCTCAATTTACCAAACATCTCTTTCGCTCAAGTATTGAATCTAAAATCAATGATAGAAGTGGAGTGATGGCGAGCTTTACGACAACGCAAAGCATTATTCCCCTACATACTTATGCAGGTGGTGATGCAAACTCCATAGAAACGCCTGTAACGCAAGTATCACAATTTAAAAATGCTATTCAAGACATCAATCGTCAAAGCTATAATCTCTTTCTCAAAGGCTATTATGACCCAAGCGATTCTGTGAGATTAGAGCTAAGCTATGCCTTTGCGCCCGATAAATCAAAAAATTTCTTTCAAGGGAGTGCAGGAGACTTTTATACTTTAGAATCAGGCGGACATAATGTAGGCTTTAAGACTACTTGGGATAATGCCTTAGGTGTGCTTACCAACAACCTTAGCTACTCTTTTTTGAAAAATAGCACGGCTATACCAACCATAAGTTTTGGCTCATTTCTGAAAATCATAATGGCACAAATTGGAATGGATATTATAGAGAGGGAGGCTATGCGCCCTATGATTCTATGCAAAATACGATTGCTAATAAACTCATTCAAGACTTCCACCCCATAGAAGATGCCTTAGCACTTTCAAGCAGGGCTAGAGCTAGGCTATCAATATGTGCAAAGTGCTAATCCTAGAGATTACTTTGCAAGCTCTAATACTCCTTATGCAATGACACAAACACAACAAACTATTTGTTTGCAAACCAATCAAGAATGGTGCGACCCAAGCAAGGCTTATGCTACTAGTATAAGAATGAACCAATATACGCTCAATGGAGATTCTGTAAAAGAAATTACCTATGGTGGAAATACGATGTATGAATTACAATACGGGCAGTGGGTGCGAGGAAGTAGATTTTATGGCAAAGGCAGTGTCGCACTCAATAATATTTTGGGAGCATTGTTTATTGAAGATAATATGAAAATCCCTTTAGGTTATATAGGTGCATTAAATATCCGCCCGGGATTACGCATTGATAGTGATTCCTATATGGGAAAAGTTACCTTTGCTCCTAGATTTTCACTCAATTATCAAACCCCTTGGAATGAGGGCAATATAGGGCAGCACTTTGCTACACAAATAACCGCAGGGGCAAATCGCTACTATGGGAGAAATATATTTGCCTATGCTATATCAGGGCAGCTAGAAAGTCTGCGTAGAGATGTATCACGTAGTGAAATAAGCAAATCTTTTGAGGAGATTCTCGCTGAGGGGAGAGTATGCGCTAATAGAAATGATGATAATTGTATCTCCACAATAGGCGTGAACACCACTAAATTTTCACAGCTCAAAGTCCCTTATGCAGATGAATTGATGATAGGTATTTCACAGAGAATCTATGATATGAATTTAGGGATAAAATATATCTATCGTGCGGGGAGAGATGAGATACGACGAAGTAGCAGAAGCGTGAGCAATCTCCCCACAGATTCAAATTATTCAAGTAATTACTATATCTACACCAATGAGGGTATCTCTACTACCAATGTCATCACTCTCACTTTAGAAAATACTCACCCTTTAAAAATCTTAGGAGTGAAAAATCATATCTTTTTTGCCTTTGATTGGACAAATGTGAATAGAAACTATACAGATTATAGCGATACGCTTACAAATCAAGAATTAGCCAATCAATGGATTTCTTGGAATGGGCAGATTATCCGCTATGCTGATAAACCAGCAGAAAACTTTAATCGCCCTTATACGTTGCGTTTAAACACCACGCATACGTTTAATGTAGGCAAAACAAAATGGCTTTTAAATAACTTTTTTAGATACAGAAGTAGTTACAAGGCTATGGCTAGCACACTTGCTACTTCCACAGTGGCTACTCGTCCGCCTGATAAGATTGACCTTGATGGTGATGGCATACCTGAAACGCCTGTGGATACCTTTCGTCCTTTAGATATTAAAGGGGCTTTTACTTGGGATATGCGACTAGGCTTTGAAGTAGATATGCATAAAGGCAATACAATGTATATGAATGTAGATATTTATAATGTGCTAGATGCTAAGAATCTTGCTATTGCTTCAGCTGCATACTCTACGACTGCAGGGACTACAGCTACCCCTGTGTATGAAGTAGGTAGGCAATTTTGGCTACAACTGGGGTATAGGTATTGATAGCAAGGGAATTAAGCTTACCACAAAAGCTTAATTCTATACTCTTTGCTTCCTTAACACAGCATACTCAACACACAAAATGCTTTGATGATTCCCTGCATTTTACACTTGCAATCAAATATAAAGGGATACCCTCCCTCCCCTATCTTGTAAAAGCTCCTCTTATATGAAGCTAGGATATACCCTAGTACTCCATATTAGATAATGCAACCCTAGGCTTTATTTACAGACATATCTTTAGCCTGATGATGTATCTCCCAACTCTCATAGGCTTCTTTAACTTTTTCAATCACTACGTCCATTCCTCCAGCGAGTGAAAAAAGCCAATATTTATGCGCATAGATGATTTCAGCTTGTTTGATGAGCTTTGCCTCCTCATTGTTTGCAGGCATAACAAGCAGCCGCGCGATGTCCATCTCTTGATGAAAGATATAAGATTGTATCGCGTCCATAAAACATTCACGGAATCTTATATCATCAAAAAGCTCTTTGACCTTTTGGATTCTATCTATGCAATTTTGCAACTCCTGTGCTTGTAGCTCATCTAGCCGATTTTCTTTGTTGAGTAGCTCAAATCGCTCCGTGAGCGCAGCCACTTCTAAAAACACTTCCTCGACAAAAGCTTTATCCTTTAAGCCTAGCTCAATCCAATCCTCTATCTTCTGCCTTACCTTATCAAGATTTGCCTCATACTCTTGTGTGCTAGGGTAAACTAAGGTGATGGACTTTTTTTTATGTGTCGTATCTATGAGTTTAATGGCTTCTTTAAAGGGAATTTCTTTCGTGCCTTGAATCCTAGCCCCACCCTCTGTGGCATTAATCACCTCAATGGGATAGGGCGTATTAGCAATATCGCGTTCATAGAATGTCAAAAACATCTTCCACACTTTAGTAGATTCCACCATACCGCCACCGCCATATTTTTCTACCATTACCTTTTGTCCTTTGTCCTCCATTGTCTTGGGGCTAATCTCATTCTCGCCATATACAGCATTTTTTGCATGAGAACTGCCATCTTCGCCAAAGGCTAAATCCTGCCCAATAATAATACAACGCTTAAATTTTGAATGCACGATAAGCTCATACGCCATATTTGCCGCACTCATACCTATGCCCAAATAACCATACTCAGGAATATGGAAGTAATTTGTATATCCAAATGGACGCAATGAATACTGCACCACATCGCCTTTAAGCGCATTTTTCAGCCGCTGATGCACAATAGAGGTAATAGCAAAAATCACATCTTTGTGAAATTTCTTAGGCGTGTCTTCATAGAATCTTGCCGTAAGCTCCACACGTTCGAGTGAAAATACAATATCAGGCTTAATGCCCTCTCTTGCTAAAATAGGAAAAGACGCATCAATGCACATAATCGTAGCATAGTCTTGAATCTGCCTAAGATATGGAATCTGCTTACTCAAGCTAGGTCCAGTAGCAACGATAATAGCGCTATCCCTGCCCTTGATATGCCTTAAAAGCTCTAGCAAAGTAGGAGATTTCAGCACATCTGGTAAATTGCGTATATGATGAGAAATACCAATAATAGCGTCCCTGCTATCATTACCCACACTCACGACACTATGCTCGATAGCGCGGATAAAAAGTTGATTAATATTAATGTAGAGTTGTGCATATTTCTCATAATAGCCATTAAATAAATGTAAATCATAGGTTTTTGAATAAACTTTTGCATCGCGATTAGTGGCAAAAAGCATATCAATATGGATAAAATCACAATGTGTAGCGTCAAGAAATATAATTCTTTGCTCCAAAATCTCTTGGCTAAAATCCATAAAATGCAAAGCGATAAAAAGCAATTCAAGCTCAGGCTCTAGCACGACTATGCGCTTCAAAAGCTCATTATGCAGCAGCACTTTATAAAACACCCCATTACCCACGCCAAAAAAATATAAATATGGATAATGAGAATATGTGCTAAATACCTGAATCTTCGAATTTGTTTCTTCTAGTGGATTTTGTGTGAAAAGTGGTGTGTGTGTGCGTTTATCAATAATGTTGATATTGAGCACATCATCACCTTGAAATACCTCATAAGATTCATTTGGTTTAAAATCATTGAGTTTTAGCGCAAGAGCAGGAGAAACTACTGCTAATGCAGAAAGATTAAGAGAGAAAAAATCCTGCATATACCATTCTTACACTATGCGATATGACTATTGAAGCAATCGAAGCACGTTTTGTTGCACAGCATTGGCTTGAGCCATAGCGAAGCTACCACTTTGAGCCAAAACGTTATGTTTAGAGAATGTCGCAGATTCTGCAGCAAAATCCACATCGCGAATTTGAGATTCTGCAGCTTTAACATTCACTTGTGTAACAGATACATTATTAATTGTTGCAACAAGCTGAATCTGTGCTGAACCAATATCTGCGCGTAATCTATCAAGCTGCATACGAGCAGATTCTGCCATATCGATAACCACCATTGCTCCTTTAAGGCTTGTAACCCCAGCACCAATACCATCAAAGTGAAGATTGGCTTGTGCCACATTAGCATTTGCTCCAGATGCTGATGCAATATTAGCGTCCATTTCCCCACGCACATAGCGGAGATTTGCAGTATATTCAGCAATACCCTGTGCAGAGTGAAATCCTATATGGCTATAATTTATTCCGCTAACTATAATATCTCTTGCATCTGTTCTAATGAGCGTTAAGCGTCCTATGATGGCGTGCTCTGTGCCAGAAATTCCGGCAAAGTTTCCTCCACCAAACACCTTACCACTATCGCCCTCTGTGCGAATAGAAATAGCACGTCCATCCAAACTTCTTATATTGATACGCCCTGTAATATCAGTGAAAGCTTCAGCCCCCGTACGTTCTTTGATAGAATTGATAGCATTAAGTAAGCGTCCATCAGAATCATTTTTGCGCACATCATTAACATTTCCGATTGTTACACCATTAATCACCAAGCCTCGCACTGTGCCTGAAAGCACGGGCACATCGCCTGTTGCCATTACATTCCACGCTGCGCGCACCCCCAAAGTATTTGAATGTTTATTAATTACTTCTGTAAGCACACCTATACCTGTCCCCGCAGAAGTAGAAATTTTAACGGTTTCTGTTTCATAATCGTGTTTTCCATCAACCTGACGAAACTTGAGCATTACTTCAGTGAGGTTAGAATAAGCAGCAGAAGCGAGCATACCTTCACCAGAAAACGAGCCACTTTCCAGACGCACGTGTCCGATTTTGTCAGAGCTTGTAGGACCAATAGAGGCTTTTATCGTTGTATTTGAATAAGCACCAATTTGAAATTCTTTATTAGAGAATGCGCCAGAGAGCATTTGCTGTCCATTATAACTTGTGGTATTAGCAATATTATCTAGCTCTTCAAGTAAACGTATAATATCACTTTGAAGTGCCTTTCTTGTCTCTGTGCTTTGCCCATCTTGTGCGGCTTGAATAGCCTTAGTTTTAATCGTATCTAAGATTTTGAGCTGTTCGTCCATTGCCTTATCAGCCACTTGTATAATACCAATGGCGTCATTGGCATTTCTCACTGCCTGTCCTAACCCCTCACTTTGACTTCGCAAGCTATCGGCAATCGCCATACCCGAGGCATCATCTGCAGCTTTATTGAGTCGCAAACCCGAACTTAATTTTTCAAGCGAATTATGCAGACTTCTGTTATTCTGCACCCCAATGGTATGTGCGGTAAGGGCAGAAATATTTGTGTTTATCCTAAAACTCATATTGCATCCTTTGCTAAAATTTTTCTATATTTTGTCGATAAAGCAAAAAAGATTCCACAAATTCAATAATTCAATTTTGTATAAAGATTGCACAAAGAAATAAAATAAATAAAATTTCACAAAGAATCTATGCTAAAATCCGACTTTAAATCTCAAGGGAAGTTTTATGAGGGGCCTAAATGAAAGATCTAATCATCGTAGAATCACCAGCTAAAGCAAAGACAATCAAAAATTTTTTAGGGAATAATTATGAGGTTATCGCCTCTAAGGGGCATATACGCGATTTGCCAAAATATAGCTTTGGTATTGAGATTAAGGACAAAACATTCACGCCCCAATATGACATTGATAAAGATCATCAAGAAATTGTAGACAAGATTCAAAATGCGAGCAAAAAGGTAAAGACTACCTATATCGCAACCGATGAGGACAGAGAGGGAGAGGCAATAGGCTATCATATCACCCAGGCTCTCGAACGCCCTTATGATGAGTTCCCACGCATTGTATTCCACGAGATTACTAAAAATGCTATTACACATTCATTAGCAAATCCTAGAAAAATCGATATGTCAAAGGTCAATGCCCAGCAAGCACGACGGCTACTAGATAGAATCGTAGGCTTTAAGCTCTCTCAACTGATGTCTTCCAAGATTCAAAAAGGCTTGTCTGCAGGGCGAGTGCAAAGCGCCGCATTAAAAATCATCGTTGATAGAGAGCGAGAAATCCGCGCTTTCAAGCCTACCATATACTATACGATCAATGCGACTTTTACCCTGCCCTCAAAAGAGAGCATAGAATCTGAGTTAATTATATATGATAAAAAACTAGAGAAGCTCTCTTTGCAAGATTCTAAAGCAGTAGAAGCGATGTGCCAATATATCAAAAGTGCTCAATTTATCATTGAAGAAATTAGTAAAAAATCTAAGAAAACGCCCACCCCTGCACCATTTATGACTTCTACCCTGCAACAGAGTGCTTCAAATCTCTTAGGATTCTCTCCATCGCGCACGATGAGTGTCGCACAGCGGCTTTATGAGGGCGTGAATACGAATTTTGGGACAATGGGGGTTATCACTTATATGAGGACAGATAGCCTTAATATCGCTAAAGAAGCGCAAAATGCGGCAAGGGCGGTATTGAAAAAAACTTATGGGGAATCTTATGTCCCTAAGAAGCCTAAAATTTATGCGACAAGGTCTAAAAGCGCACAGGAAGCACACGAAGCCATACGTCCTACAAATCTTGATTTCACGCCACAAATGGCAAAATCCTGCTTGAAGCCTGAAGAATATAAACTCTATACATTAATCTACAATCGCTTCCTTGCCTCACAGAGTGAAGATGCGATATTTGAGACACAAAATATCATTTTTAGCGCTAAAGAGGGGGAGCATAAGGTGAGCTTTAAGGCAAATGGACGCAAACTTGTCTTTGATGGATTCTATAAAATTACAGGGAGCGATGATAAGGATAAGCTTTTGCCTGAGTGCAAAGAGGGGGAAAGTGTACTATTACAGGATTTAGAGGCGATTGAAAAATCCACAGAGGCTCCATCGCGCTATAATGAGGCAAGCATTATTAAAAGTATGGAATCTTTAGGTATAGGACGTCCTAGCACCTATGCACCTACCATTGCTTTACTTGTAGCAAGGGAATACGTGCAGCTTGATAAAAAGCAGCTTGTGCCAAGTGAGAGTGCTTTTAAGGTGATTGAAATGCTCGAAGAACATTTCAATGAAATTGTCGATACTCACTTTAGCGCAGGGCTTGAAAATAAGCTTGATGACATCGCACAAGAAAAAATTGATTGGGAAGCAATGCTATGGGAATTTTATGAGCCTTTTATGCAAAAGATAGAATCAGGCAAAAAAGATATTGTCTCGCAGAAAGTCATCATACCTACAGGCGAGATATGTCCTAAATGTGGCAAGGAACTCGTGCAGCGTCAAAGCCGATATGGTGAGTTTGTGGCGTGTAGTGGCTATCCTAAGTGCAAATATATTAAGCCCAATGAAAATAAAGAGCAAGGTATAAGCCAAGACAATGGTGTATGCGAAAAATGCGGTAAGCCTATGGTTAAGAAATTTGGACGCAATGGCGAGTTTTTAGCGTGTAGTGGCTATCCTACCTGCAAAAATACGAAATCACTCTCTAATAAGCCTCAAGCTAAAAGCGTTGAGGATGTAGCTTGTCCTCAATGCGGCGGTGAAATCGTGCAAAGATTCAGCCGTAGGGGGGCATTCTTTGGCTGTAAGAACTATCCTAAATGCAATTTTATATCAAAGTTTCAACCTACTAAAGAAAAATGCCCCGAATGCGGTGGGATAATGTGTGAACGCGAATATCGCAAAAAGCACATATATGAATGCCTCAAATGCAAGCATCAAGTAGAGAAATATCTTCCCCCCCCCCCATAGAAGTAAGGATTCTAAAAAGCCGCATAAAGACTTGGTGCTTCTTTGTCCTCATTTTAGTAAATGTGAATATTGATATTCTAAAAAATATGAAACTGCTCTTTAAGGGATAAGTATCTTATATTTTGCACGATCTTGAAACTATTTCCATAAGGAATTTTCACTCTTTTATCTCCTAGCATTAAGTAAAAAAGTAATTTTTAATAATCACTATGATAGAATAGAAATATTCTTTTAGTAAAATCTTATAAAGAATAAAATTTCTTCACATTGCTTTAAGGAAAACATAATGAGGCGCAATAATTCACTTTCACCTAAGCTTTCACAACGTGATATTGCAGGGATTCTAAAAGTCGATACCAAAACACTCTATAATTGGCGAAAGAATAAAAGTGAGCTTTACACCATCGTTATGTTAGGGTTTAAATTTAAAGAAATTCTCTCTGCCCAACAACAATACTGCCAAGAACTCGAGCGCATAGAATCTGATGTGCTTAACACTGCACAAGCACAAAAAATACAGAAAAAATAATTATCTCGCATCACAAAGTGTCAAGCAAAATGCGATATGGTAAGAATGAAGCACATTAATAGCTTCATTGAGACTTGTGCCAGTGGTGATAATATCATCAATAAGCACAATATGCGTATCTTGCAGAGGTTTTTGCAAGGCAAATCCCTTAGGATTATCCTGTCGAAATTGTAAGCTCTCCCCTGCATACTTTACATTATTTTGTGCCTTAAGCGCACCATAGCAACCCTCAAAAACGCCTTTGCTTTCTTTAGTAAATGCCCGAACTATCACACCCGTGTGTGAATATGCTCCATAAGGATAATCATCTAAGCCTAAAAGCGTAAGTTTTGGGGACTCTAAACTATCATATATATGTGAAAAAAAATATTTTGCCGCATTTTTTGCAAGAGTGGCAAGTATACGCGAACCTACAAGATGATATTTGCTCTGCATAAGTAACGCCACATCTTCATAGCGATAAAAGCTATAAGTTTTTATAGAATTTGCAAGGATTCTATGGCGAGGCGTTAGAGGAATATCATTCAGGCAATCCCTACATAGAATCTTCCAGCTATATCGCTCACATACAAGACATTTCACATTTTCCCTCCATTTCTACCCTATCATATTAGCGCACCGTGTAGTCTTACAAATAGGAATGAGCCAAAGCATAAAGAGATTTACACAAATGTTATCTGCGCCTAAAAAATAAGTTTTAAGGCATAGGAACGCTATTCTATTATGCCCTTGCTATTGCGATAAATCGCCGTAAGGGTCTTGCACAATCAGGAGTAAATCCAGCTTATGCGCCTAAAGAATACACCTATAGCTAAGGCTGTGCCCTATCTATCGAGTGCGTTTTTCAAGATATGGTATTGCTATTCTACACTAACTATGCTTATTGTTAAAAAATAGGAAGTTGCCTTATTTATAGAATAAATTGCTGATGTTATTTCTCTACAATTTTGAATTGTAGAGATGAGAATCGACATTGCCCTTTTCTACATATTAGGGCTAATATCTATGCTCTTGTTACTACAAGATTTTATGGATATACTCTATAAGACTCTACTTAGCCTAACGGGGACTGCTCCCCGAAAGCAAAGCTATAAGCACAATAACAAATCTTAAAAACTGAAGACATATCTTACGCCCACATTGTAATTAATTTTAGTGGATCTTGATTATGCAATATAGTATCTACAAATAGTTCCCTAGCGGCGAGTTCTATGCTATGGTATCTGGTTATACAGTTCTTAGAGCGACATTAAGAGCTGTATCAAAGCTTATTTTCTTAATATCAGGAACATCAAAGGTCTTTCCTCTGCCAAGTATTAGCACCAAGCCCTACACCTACAAACACTCCGCTTTCCTCTGCCATTGCCATAAAGCCTACTAAACTTACAGCCAAAGCCTTAATATTTTCCTCATAATGAATCTCTTTCTTGATAAGGCTATTTCTTGATGAAATGCTTAATTGTTGTCGCTTCATTCACCTAAACTTCCTTAAATATTGTAAAATTATAGCAATAGTTTTATACTATAATGATTACATTTTGTGGCAAATTCTATTAATTCTGTCTAATGCCACTTGCAAAAAAAAGATATGCTATAAACTACAAATTAAAAACAAGGAGAATCAATGAACAAAAATCGTATCCCTCTAAATCAAATCCTTTATGGACATCCTGGCACAGGGAAGACTTACCATACTATCAATAAAGCCTTAGAAATCTTGCGTGAATTTAAACTCATAGATTCTATACCAAATGATAGAGCGGAGCAAAAGAAGCTTTTTGATGAATATAAGGAGAAAAGGTAAATTGAATTTATCACCTTTCATCAAAGCTTTTCCTATGAGGAATTTATCGAGGGGATAAAGCCAGATATCGATAAAAATAATGCTGAAGTAGAATTTTCTAATGAAATGGTTTATAAGGTAGAAGAGGGAATTTTTAAAGAAATTTGCAATGCAGCCTTAGAGAATTTACAAAACTCTCAAAAATCAGTAGAAACATTACAAATAGAGGATTATGTAAGAGAACTAATAGAATCTTTTATAGAAAAAATTAAGGAAACTGAAGACGATAATGAAGAATATCATTTTCCATTCTATAACAACTTCTTTGTTTCAAAAATTAAAGAATCAAGTCCTTATAAAATATATGGAAATCCCGACAAGCGATGGCTAGGTGCAAAAACATCAGCAGCACAAAAACCAACCAAAAAACTTAGTGTGGCTGCTCTTATTGCAGAATATAACAATTTTAAAAATACTAAAAAAGAGGAGTTTAATATTCCTTCGCCAAAAGGCATAATATATTTTGATCCCAAAATATATTATGCCATCTTTGAAAAAATCCAAGACTTTGAGAACTCTCCCCAATGGCGAGAAAAAGCAAAAAAATTGCAGATTTCCACAGATTCTATTGATAACACTCTAAAACCCTATATCCTTATCATTGATGAGATCAATCGCGGGAATATTTCTAAGATTCTATTAACTCATTACATTGATAGAGCCAAGCAAGCGCATAGGAGCTAGTGAGGAATTACGCGTAAGTTTACCCTACAGCAATGAATCCTTTGGAGTGCCTAAAAATCTCTATATCATCGGCACGATGAATACGGCTGATAGAAGCATAGCCTTGCTTGATACGGCATTGCGTAGGCGATTTGAGTTTATAGAATTAATGCCAGATTCGAGTAAAATAAATAATGACTATAAAGATGTGAATCTGCTAAAACTTTTAGATTCTATAAACAATCGCATTGAGTTTTTGCTCGATAGAAAGCATACTATAGGGCACGCCTTTTTTATTGATGTTAAAAACTTAGAGGATTTAAAAAATATTTTTGCTAAAAAAATTATCCCGCTTTTGCAGGAGTATTTCTATGAGGATTATGCCAAGATTGACGCGGTGCCTAATGGCAATAAAATGGTGAAAAAGAAAAAAGATTTGACATTTTCTAGGTTGTTTGACACGAGAAAATTTAATGATTTTGATAGCGAAAAAGTGGTTTATGAAATCACAAAACAAGAAAATTGGACAATAGAGAATTTTAAAAGAATTTATGACAATAACATTAACTTAGAAAAAGAAAACGAGCAAGATGAAGCCTAAAAACACCCTTTGCATAGCCGAATGGCAGAGCTTTGGTTTTAATGAGGTTAAACAAGCCCTTGAAGCCAACCATAAAATAAATGCTACTCTTAATAATTCTAATGCAGAATGGAGCGAGACAAAAGCTACTATCACAAGTGAAGCAAAAGCCATAGAATCGAAAGCTCAAAGCATATTCAATGAACTTGTAGATTTTACAAAATATGAGGGCAATCATCAGTTTTTAAAACTCATTAGGCAAAATGGCAAAGATATGCTCAAAGCGCAAAACTATGTCGGGCTTATCCAAAGTAAAAGCGGCTTTTGCGTAGAGATTCTGCCTAAAACATTTCAAAGCATTAAAGAAAGCAATGGGTTTCAAATCAAAAATTGCACCTGCTCATCATTACAAGGAAGTGAAACTGACAAAACAATCCAAAACAATGTGGATTGCCATATCAATACATCGCCTCACAACGAGAATTTAAAAAGCCAAAAATGCAAAGTATGCCAAGCAAAGCAAATTCTACTCAATATGCTAAAAAGCCTGAAAAACTCACCCTTGAAACACACACAATTTGCACATCTTAAAGCCCAGCAATTTCCTCTGCTTGAAGCCTTTGTTTTAATGTTTTTAGATGAGCTTGAGAGCCTTGTGAAAAGGGGAATTAGAGCAAACTATGTGTTAAAAGAGCAAAATCGCACTTTTTTAAAGGGCAAATTGCTTTTTAGCCAACATCTCAAATACAACCTCACACATAAAGAGCGATTTTTTACTGCAAGTGATGAGTTCTCTCATAATATCCCTGAAAATGCCCTTATCAAAAGCACTCTAAAACTTTTAGAGACACTAAGCCTTAGTAGCAAAACCCAAAGCAAACTTATACAAATGCACTTTATTTTTGCAGAGATTAAGCCAAGCAAAAATATTGATAAAGATTTAAG
Source organism: Helicobacter mastomyrinus (assembly GCF_039555295.1). Classification (NCBI taxonomy): domain Bacteria; kingdom Pseudomonadati; phylum Campylobacterota; class Epsilonproteobacteria; order Campylobacterales; family Helicobacteraceae; genus Helicobacter; species Helicobacter mastomyrinus. The sequence goes on from NZ_CP145316.1 coordinate 267,435, forward strand.
CAGATGTCAAAACACGAGGCATTTTAAGGTATATGAAAATATTTTATTATGGTGCAAAATTTTCTTAAAAAGGCAGAGTTTTAGCGCATATCAGGGCAACTCTAAAGCATTTGCCCTGCTTTTTGATATGAATATTTTATTTGAATCTTATGTCGCAAGTGAGATGAAAAAATACTTGAATGATAAAAGCTACAAAAATGGGCTTTATGATGAATTTGTGCAACACATTTTGAAAGATTCTCAAAGCGACATTCAAAAGCACAACATCTTCATTAAAACACAAGAAAGTATAAAATATCTAGCCGAACAAGACAAAGAAAAAATGTTTAGGCTTATTCCCGACATTGTAGGCTACACAAAGGACAATATCCAACAAACCCCACAAACCTTTTTTATCGCCGATACCAAATGGAAACTTTTAAGCCAAGATTCACAAAAACATTACAATATCGATAATATCGCTCAAGCGGACATCTATCAAATATGGGCATATCTGTGCAAATACCAATGCAAAAAGGGCTTTTTGATTTATCCTGCCCCCACAGATAGCACAGAGACCAATGCAAAGCCTACGCCCCCTACTTTTACATTTAAGTCTGATGTTGTGGCATTTGCCAAAAATTTAAGCGAAGGTTCTAAGCAGGTAACACAAGCAGATTCACAAAATCAACCAAAAATCACTCTATACATTTGCCTTTTCCCTCTAAGCCATCAATAGAATCCCAAGCACCCACTTACACATTCATCACTCTATAATATAAGGCACAGAGCGCACACCCACATTCGCGACCGCTTGAGTGAGTGCCATTGCCTCTTTTGTATCCATCGCTTTCCCCTTTACCTTAGCACCATAAAGCGCACTAAGCATAGCTATATCTTTAGCTTGATTGCCACTTTTATTTTTAAGGGCATTTGCTACTTTCAACATAGAATCTTCTCCCAAAAATCCTACGAGTAGCATTTTCACATTCGCTTCTTCTAGACGCCTAGAAAGATTAGCGAATTCTTGCTGACAATAGGGGCAATTAGGGTCAGAGACGATATAAATTGTTTTACTACTCTGCTTCTTCGCCTTAAAGGAAAATACTTGCGCATTTTTATCGTTAAAGAGCTCCTTTAATTTAGTATTAATCTTTGCCTTTTCTTTCTCGTAGAGATCTTTATAGAATCCTTGTATATGCGACTCCGTATTCTTATCTTGGAAGAGAGATATATCAGGCTGGAACATCATTTTCCCATCATTGGTAACCAAAAATGGCACGTGCTGAGTGCTAATCTCTATCACTACCATACTTAGTCCGCTTCCTAAATCGCTATTAGAAATAATTTTACCTTCTATATTATTTGCCCTTAATGTCTGTTCAAGGGAATCCTTGTTTGCTTGGGCATACGCCAAATGACACATACTTATCAATACACTAACTAACGCTATTTTATGCTTCATATTGCTCCCTTGCTATTACAAAAATGTGCGTATTATAGCCATATTAAGTAATAATTCCATATTTTGCGCCCTTTTATGCTTTAAAAGTCATCACTTCCCTACCTCTGCGCTCATCTCATCATCTTTGCAGACAAAACGTACGCTCCCTCCGTCTTTAACCTCATCACGCAAAATTAAATCCGCCAATCTATCCTCCACCTCTTCATACAATGCCCTTTTAAGCGGACGCGCACCATACACACTATCAAAGCCCACTTTTGCGATATGCGCCTTTGCCTCCTCACTTAATGCAATGTGAATGCCTCGCTCTTTTGCCCTCTTAGCCAAAGCCGCAAACATAATATCCACAATTTTTGTAATTTCTTTTAAACGCAAAGGATTGAAAATCACCACATCATCAAGGCGATTAAGAAATTCCGGCTTAAAATACATTTTCAACGCCTCTTTGACGGCAATATCTCGCTGTGCCTTATCACTTATCTCCATAATCTTATCACTTGCGATATTGCTTGTCAAAATAATAATCGTATTACTAAAATCCACAACCACGCCCTTGCTATCGGTTAATCGCCCATCATCAAGCACTTGTAAGAGGATATTAAACACATCAGGGTGTGCCTTCTCAACTTCATCAAATAGCACGATACTATAAGGTTTGCGGCGAATAGCTTCAGTTAGCACTCCGCCCTCCTCATAGCCTACATATCCTGGAGGTGCACCCACAAGCCGACTCACCGCGTGTTTTTCCATATATTCGCTCATATCGATACGTACAAGCGACTTTGCATTATCAAACAAAAATTCGGCTAATGTCTTAGCACATTGTGTTTTCCCCACGCCTGTGGGTCCTAGAAACAAAAGGCTCCCAATAGGTCTGCCGCCCTCACTTAGCCCTGCCTTATTGCGTTTAATCGCACGTGCAATCGCCTTAATCGCCTCTTCCTGCCCTACTACGCTTTTTTCAAGCTCGGCTTCTATGCCTAAGATTCTATCTTTTTGACTTTGAAGCATTTTTTTTACCGGGATACCACTCCAACGACTCACCACACCGGCTATACTCTCTTGCGTAACAGCATTTTTAAGCAATGTGCCGTGATTTTGCATATCCTCCCATTGCTTTTGCAATGCCACTTCTTGTGCCTCTATATCAGGAATCTTCCCATAGTCAATCTCCGCTGCCTTATTATAATCCCCACTTCGCTTGGCAAGCTCGGATTCTCTTTTTAAGCTATCGAGCTGTGATTTAAGTGCAGCTATTTGGGTAAAAACCTGTTTTTCCTGTTCAAATCGCCCCTCTAAGCTCACCCTCTCCTCACGCAAATTCGCTAATTCCTTATCAATCTCCCCTACTCGCGCCTCATTAGCATTATTTTTCTCCATATTCAAGGCTTGTTTTTCCACTTCTAAATTCGCAATCTGCTTTTTAATCTTACTTAACTCTAATGGCTCGGATTCTATTTGCATTTTTAGCTCTGCAGCGGCTTCATCGATTAAGTCAATCGCCTTATCGGGCAAAAATCTATCTGCAATATAGCGAGTAGAAAGCTTGGCTGCTGCCACAAGCGCGGAATCTGCGATATTGACATTATGATGTGCCTCTAAATTAGGCTTAATCCCTCGCAAAATTTGCAATGCCTCATTAATGCTTGGCTCATTCACCATAATGGGCTGAAATCGCCTTGTAAGTGCGGCGTCCTTCTCAAAATATTTACGATATTCTTTTAATGTGGTCGCTCCTATCGTGTGTAGCTCACCCCTTGCAAGAGCGGGTTTAAGGATATTTGCAGCGTCCATACTGCCTTCACTCGCCCCTGCGCCGACAATAGTGTGAATCTCATCGATGAAAAGTATCACATTCCCTGCTTTTTTCACCTCCTCTACGACATTTTTAAGCCGCTCCTCAAACTCCCCACGATACTTCGCTCCGGCAATGAGCGCGCTCATATCAAGCGCGATAAGCTTTTTATTTTGCAAACTCACAGGCACACTCTTTGCCACAATCCTTTGTGCCAAACCTTCTACCACAGCAGTTTTTCCCACGCCGGGCTCACCGAGCAAAATAGGATTATTCTTGCTTTTGCGTATGAGAATCTGCATCATCGCATTAATCTCATCATCTCGCCCTATCACAGGATCTAGCGTGTTTTCTAACGCCTTTTGTGTGAGGTCAATTCCAAATTTGCTTAAGGATTCTAAATTATCATCGCCACTTTGAGAATCTATCTTTACCTCTCCACGTAAAGAAAGCAAGGTCTTTTTCAACTCATTTATATCCACAAAAGGCTTAAAAATACTTACAAACGCGCCATCTTTAATATTAGCAATCAAAAACATATCCGCAGCGATGTAACTATCGCCATTTTTGGTAGCTTCACCTTGCGCGAGATGTAGCGCGGCAGAGCATTCTTTGCTAAGGCTTAGATTCTCTTTTGTAACACTTGAACTTTTAGGCAATTTATCCACTTCGCTACGCGCCTGAAGCTCGATAGCCTCTTTAGCGATATTCATTTTGTTTAAAGCTTGATTCAAAATACTTTGATGATTAGCAAGAAATGCCCAATATACGTGTGCGGGGGTGATTTCTTGATTTTGAGAATGCAAGGCGAGAGAAGCTGCACTATCGAGGGTTTCTTTCATTTGATTAGTTAATTTTTCAAAAATGTTCATAGCAAACTCCTTTAAATTTTATATGAGTAGCATTATATAAGTTTAGTCATTTAATGTCAAATTTATTTATAAAATAACTGATAAGTTTAAATTTTATATCCGTTTTCCTCACCCAAAATCAGTATTTTGTGGCTTCAATACAAAGCCTAAATATTTTAAGTTACTATAAGATTCTACTAAAGAATGATGATGTATTACTTTATTGGAGAATGTTGCTTAAGCTACAGGCAAGGATGGTATTTGGGGAAAGTTACTCCGACTCAATCGTGTCAGGAGGTTTGCTTGTGATCTCATAGACGACACGATTTCTGCTGTTCATTAATTTTAGTCGCTTCGCTACCTTCATCAATGCCTATGAACTTTCGTCCCAACAAAAATGCTTCTTATAAAAACTCCCACTTCCACAAAAGCAATCCATTACTAAAGAATCCACATTAGAGGACATTTGAATGATTCTTACATTATTTTTTGTGTTGGGTAGATAGGATTTTGTGTATCTTTCAACTCCCAAATATTTTGAATCTTGTTGCCCCTAGAATCTTGTGCATAAACCTTTTTTTCTAGACACTCCATTTTTGCGTTATATCTAAATATATCAAAAAAAATGCAAGAGGGAGAAAGGCATCGGGTAAAGCCAAATAAACTTTTTGTTGTTTTATATCCTCTGTTTTATCTCCTTTTTTACCCTTTGCAAGTCGCTGCAGGTAAGAAGCGGGATAAGAGTTTGAATCTCGTCTATGCTTTTCTCCCACCATTGAAACGCAAGCAAAAGTGAAATCAGCTCCTCGTCAAATCGCTTCTTAATTTCTTTTGCAGGATTCCCTACCACAATGCTATAAGGTGCGACATTGCTGCCCACAACGCTATTTGCACCGATAATCGCACCATCGCCGATATGCACACCGGGTAAAATCGTAGCATTTTGCCCAATCCACACATCATTACCAATTATCGTATCGCCTTTAAGCGGCAGATTTTCGGGAGTTGGAGGCGGTGCATTCCAACCCTCAAAGATATTAAAAGGAAAGGTGCTTACCGCATTCATTTGATGATTTGCGCCATTCATCGCAAACTCCACACCCGCAGCAATTTGGCAAAATTTACCAATGATAAGTTTATCCCCATTAAATGCGTAATGGTGGCTGATATGCCGCTCAAAATCACTATCACTAATGTATGTAAAGTCGCCCACGATAACATTTGGATTCTTTATGATGGGCTTGACATAGCAAACATAATCCACACCCTTGATTGGAAAGGGATTATTTGGATTGGGCGAGATTCCATGTTTCATATTTGTCTCCTTATATTCAATTATAAAGCTGTCAAATCTTTTGCCACAAGCTCGGCTTGTTCTATGACTCTATCCACTGCAAGTTTTTGCATATCAGGCGGATAGCCATATTTTTGCAGCACCCTTTTAACTGCCACACGAAGCTTTGCTCGCACACTTTCTTTATGCTGCCAATCTAAGCTAACATTTTGCTTGAGAGTTTGAAAAATCGCTATGGCAAGTTCTTTTAGCTCATTTTTACTCATCACTTCTTTTGCACTTTCATTTTTGGCAATCGCTTCATAAAAGGCATATTCATAGTCTTTTAATCCCATTTCCTGCCTCTGCATATCACTCGCAACGAGTTCTTTGCCTAGGGCAATCAGCTCCTCTATGGCTTCTGCTACACTAAGGAGGTTGTTTTGATATTTTTGCATTGTCTTTTGCAGTCGCTCTATCAAGCTTTTTGCAGAAAGTGCAGAGCTAAGACGCGCACTTAGTTCATCATTTAAAAGCTTTTGCAAAGTATGCAAGGCAAGGTTTTTGTGTTTATGGGAGGCAAGCTCGCTTAAAAATTCCTCTGAAAGGATAGAGAGGTTTGGCTTTGCAATCCCTGCGCTATCTAAAAGTTTCACTACCCCCTCACTCACAATCGCGTCATTAATAATTTGCCTAATTGCGCTTTGTGGCACAAGAGATTTTTGCTCCTCCTCTCTTTCGTATTTTTGCAAAGTCCTTTTGATGAGGTCAAAAAACGCCACATCTTTTGCGATTTTCTCCGCTTCCTCGCAAGGCAGAGCCATTGCATAGGATTTTAAAAGCCTTGTTGTATTATCCAAAAATCGCTTTTTGCCATTTTCTTGGGCTAGGATACATTCTAAAACTTGGGCGATAAACTGAAGTTTTTCTTGTGCGTTAAGCGTAAAATACTGCAAATAATTGATTCCTTGCAGCATTTGCGCGGTAATTTCATAGTTTTCTTGCATTTTTTCTATGATTTTTGCTTTCTCTTGTATAAACGCGCCCTTGCCTCCGCTTTGAGTGTAAAATTCTAGTGCATTTTTTAGTTCATTGGCAATTCCTAAATAATCCACCACTAGCCCCGCCGGTTTGTCTTTATACACGCGATTTACCCTCGCTATGGCTTGCATAAGGTTATGTCCGCTTAGGAATTTATCCATATAAAGCGTATGTAGGGGTGGCACATCAAAGCCTGTGAGCCACATATCGCACACAATAACCATTTGTAGCTCATCATCAATGCTTTTAAGCCTTTTAGCGATTTCGCTTCTTTGCGCCTTGCTCGTGTGGTGTTTGCCTATCTTTTCTCCATCATCGCTCTTTGCGGTGATAATCACTTTGATTTTACCCTTTGTGGAATCCTCATTATGCCACAAGGGATTTAAATGCACGATTTGCTCATATAAAGACACTGCGATTTCTCGGCTCATACAAACAATCATCGCCTTGCCTTGCAAAATCTTCTGTCGCTGTGTAAAATGCTCTAAAATATCCTTTGCGATAGTTTGTAGCCTATCCTTTGCCCCGACAATTTCGCATAATCTTGTAGCTTTGGCGTTGATTTTCTCTTGCTCCTCACTTTTGCTTAGTTTAGAATCTAGCGCGCTTAAAATCTCTTCTCCCTCTGCGCTTAAAGCAATTTTAGCTAACCTGCTTTCATAATAAATTGGCAAAGTCGCCTTATCCTCTACCGCTCTTGCAATATCATAAATATCAATGTATTCTCCAAAAACGCGCCTTGTGTCCGTGTCTGCCTTTTCTATCGGCGTGCCACTAAAGCCTAGATAAGTGGCATTTGGTAGCGCGTCTCGCAAATATTTTGCATAGCCATAGCGGAGTTGCGCCTCCTCATCAAGTCGCACTTCAAAGCCATATTGGCTTCTGTGGGCTTCATCACATAGCACGAGGATATTTTCCCTCTTGCTTAAGCATTCAAAGCTTTCTTTTTCGCTTCTAAATTTTTGAATCGTGCTAAAGACAATGCCTCCACTTGCCCTTTTAAGCTTTGCTTTTAAGTCCTGTGTACTCGTTGCGAGTATCGGCTCTGTGCGTAAAAGCTCCTTTGCTCTAGCAAAAGTGCCAAAAAGCTGCTCGTCAAGGTCGTTTCTATCGGTGATGAGTAAAAGCGTGGGGTTGGCAAAGCTCGCAATCGCCTTTGCACTAAAAAACACCATTGTGAGACTTTTGCCACTCCCTTGCGTGTGCCAGAGCACCCCTCCTCTTTTGTCTCCATTCATTGCGCTTCTAGCGGATTCTATTGCCTTTTGCACCGCATAGTATTGATGATAGGCAGCGATTTTTTTGTTGATTTGTGTCGTGGATAAGCCTGCTTTATCATAAAAAGTCTCTTTTTCAAAGAGGATAAAAAAGCGCGTAAATTCCAAAAGATTGTGAGGCTTTAATACATCAGGTATTTGGGGCATTTGCGTATCGGTTTTATCCTCGTCTTTCCACACCATAAAGCGTGTGAAGTCCGTACTCAAGCTCCCCACCTTGCTATTTAGCCCATCGCTTACCATACATAGCGCATTGGAGATAAAAAGCATAGGAATCTGCGCCTTGTAAGTTTGAATCTGATGATAGGCGTTTTGCAAGGTAGCATTTGGATTTAGGGGATTTTTAAGCTCACACACCACTAAGGGTAAGCCATTGATAAAGAGCACAACATCAGGGCGTTTGGGCATTTTAGATTCAAAATGGAGTTGATTAGCACACAAAAAGTGATTGTTTTGCGGGTTTTCAAAATCTAGCACTTGCAAGAGAATGCCTCGCATTTCACCATCAAGTAGCACTTCAAGCGGGATACCCTGCGTAAGATAAGCGTGGCATTTCGCATTTGCTTCCAAAAGTTCCTCATTTTCAAGGGCTTTAAGTCTAGCCAATGCCTCGCTTATAAGCTGCTCTTGGATTTTATAACTTAGGTTAAGATTGCAAGGTTTGGAATCCGCAAAGTTAATCCTCCACACCGCCTCTTTAAATGCGCCCTCAAGTATCCACTCCTCGCTTTTGCGCTCTAATTCCTTGCCGCTTTTGTAGTCATATCCTGCGTTTTCTAAACTTTGCAGGAGTAGGGATTCTACCGCGTTTTCATCAAGCTTTTGAGGTTCTTGCATTGTTTGCCTTAGGATACCAAGTCAAAAGTTTAGCGATGAGCACTTCTTTCTTGGCGCTTTTTTGCGCTAAATAAACGGCTATTTTTAGCAAAAATGGCATTTTTTTGGGTGGCTCTATATAAGCCTTATCTTTATCTTTGAAAAAGTTATTCTCATCATTGATTGTAAAGCGCATACTCCCTCCTTAACACAAAATATATGTGATATTATAGAATCTTACACTTAGTATTTATTAAGGAGATTTGGTAAATGTAGAGTGAGAAAAACAGCAAATCTTGCTTAAGATAATAAGAGTAATTGAGATTTTTAAAGTGCTTAATGCAGCTTAAGCACTCTATTTTACCCTCCTAAGCAATCTCCAAACACCTAAGCTTAAAGCAAGGCTTATAAGCCCCAATATTCCCAAAGTGTAAGAAAAAGATTGCAGATAAATAGAGGGTGCATTTGCTATAATCAACGAGTTTTCAACCGCACTAAGATTTCCACTTGCGATGCTTTCAATAAGGGGAGTAGAATCTGCTTCATCTGTGATAAAATATGGCAATTTTGCAGTGATGAATACTACCATAAGAGCACCATAGAGGCTAACCCCCACAGCTTCTGAACCTAAACGCAAGCAGTTAAACACTCCAGCACCTAAGCCACTCTTAGAAGATTCCACACTGCTAAGAGCCAACCCATCAATTGCCCCTGCGTGCAATCCCATACCACAGCCGATAACAAAAAGTGCGACAAGTGTCATTACCTGCAAAACAATCCCGCTTAAAGTGTGCAAAATGATTAAAAGCGCAAAAATTCCTACGCTCATCATTAAAGACATTGTGAGGGCAAAAGTTTTAGAATCTATCCCTTTGTTTAGCATTTTACCTGCTAAAATAGGGCAAAATAACATAGGTGTAGTGAGAGCTAACATAAAAAGCCCAGAAAAAGAGGCAGATAACCCAAAGTTTATGGAGAGAAAAGTAGGAAAATAAGTGAGTAGCACCACAAAGCTAAATCCTGCGATAATCGTTACAAGGCTAAATCCAAAAAATGAAGCATTTTTAAGCACTTCAAAATCTAAAAGTGGTTGAGGAATGTTTGAGTTTGGAGCGAGGTTTTTAAAATGTAAGTTCCTTTGGTGCGTTCCAAAAGCTATCGCTACAATGAGACAAAAGGCTAAGATTCCAAGTGTTTGAGGATCTTGTAGGGCGTGGATTTGTGTAATAAAGAGCATAAAACTTGACATAAAGACGACAAAGAGAATCGCACCTATTTTATCAAATGCGAAGGCATTTTGCTCTTTTTGCATATCTTTTGGTAGCATAGGGGCAAGGAGCAAAACAGCCCCGAGAGTGAGAAAATGAAAGACAAAAATCGCCCTCCACATAAATAAATCAATAAGGAATCCGCTTATCGTAGGTCCCAAAGTAATGCCAAGCCCCGCAGTCGTGCCAAAAAATGCAAAGGCTTTTATGCGTTCTTTGTCCTCAAAAGTGCGGATTAAAATAGCACTGCCACACGCAAAGACACTTGCCCCACCAATACCCGCTAATGCCCTCCCAATATCAAGCCAAAGTAAGCTAGGAGCGAGGAAAGAGAGCATTGAGCCTAAAAGATAAGTTGCCACCCCTGCTATGAGGCAAGTTTTTGCCCCTAATCTATCGCTTATCGCACCCCAAATGAGCGTAAAACACGCAAAGAATAGATTAAAGCTATTGACTACCCATTGCAAGAGTGTAGATTCGCTCCCAAGACTTTCTGCGATATAAGGCAGGGCGATGGCTGTGCCTGAAATAGAGCTAGGCACGACAAATACAGCAAGTAGAATAGTAAAAAGAATAGGATTCATTGGGTCTCCTTGATTTTAGCCTTTTTAATGTAATAAATAATATTACAACTAGGAATAGAGGAAGTATAAAACAGTTTTGTTATAATGTCAAGTATTACAATACAATCTTGTGCTACAATACCACAAATTAATCAAAGGAATCTTATGCAAATCCCCTCACGCTTTAGTATTGCTATCCATATCTGTTTGTGTTTGGAGTTTTTTAATGAGGATTCAGAATTCAATGCAAATACTAACAAAACACATTGCAAAAAGATGACGAGTGAGGCTTTGGCAGATTCTGTGGGAGTGAATAGCGTGATTATCCGCAATATCCTTGCTCAACTTAAATCTGCAGGGTTAATAAATGTAGCAAGAGGCAGTGGCGGGAGTGTATTGAGTAAAAAACCACAAGGAATAAGCCTTTTAGATATTTTTAACGCAGTGCAGTCTATGGGTGGCAAAGAGACTAATGGCAAAAATCGGCTTTTTAAGTTTCACGCTAATCCTAATGAGCTCTGCCCTTTGGGTAAAAACATTCATCTTATTCTAGATTCATCTTTTGAAAAAGCACAAATTACTTTAGAATCTTATCTTTCAAAAGTAAAATTAAGCGATTTATTGAAAAAATTGCAAAACTTGCCATTGTGATAAGGTTTGTGGGAGTCTTGATGAAGCACTCTACGCATTTTTTCGTGTGAATTTTGTATATTTGCCCCTTTCAAGATAAAATAATAGTATAAATCCTAACACTTAGTGTTTGTCAAGGGGCAAATAAGATTTTAAAATCTCACAGCCCCACACTCTTTGCCGCATCGCTATTGGGTGCGTATCTATCCCCTATGATGACAATCTTGCTTAATTCCTTATTGATTTCTTTTAGTTCGTTAAGGCTAAAGTGCAATAAACTTGCGTTAAGATTCTCCTCTAGCCTATGAATCTTGGTTGTCTCTGGGATTGGCACAACAAAGCTTTTGTTTGAAAGAATCCACGCTAAGGCGACTTGCGCGACACTTGCGGGTTTGCCATTAATGCTTTTGCTCTGTGCTACCTTTTTAATAAACTCAACCACGCTTTGGTTGGTCTCCAACGCCTCTTTGGAGAAGCGCGGCATTGTGGAGCGAAAATCAAGCGTTTTATGAAAAGTCGTGTTTTTATTAAAGCTTCCACCTAAAAATCCTCTATCAAGCGGAGAATAAGCAACAATGGCGATTCCTAACTTCTCGCAAGTGTCCATTATGCCATTTTGCTCTAAGTCGCGGAATGCCATAGAGTATTGACTCTGCATTGCCACAGGGGCAAAGACTTTGTGTGCTTTCTGTATTGTTTTAATCCCTGCTTCGCCTAACGCCCACGCCTTGATTTTACCCATTTTGACTAAATCTTTCATCGTCCCTGCCACTTCCTCAATGGGCGTGTCAATATCCACTCTATGCTGGGTGTAGAGGTCAATGCAATCTCTTTGCAATCGTTTCAAGCTCCCATCAACTGCGCGCATAATAGACTTGCGGCTAGAATCTAGCTGTTGTTTGCCAAAGGGATAGTAAAAGCCAAATTTGGTATTAATAATAATTTTGTCTTTATAGCCTTTCAAAGCCTCGCCCAAAAGCTCCTCATTGGTGTGTGGTCCATACACTTCAGCGGTATCAAAGAATGTATATCCCAAATCCACCGCTTTATGCAGCAACTTTATCATTTCTTTTTTATCCCTTGCAGGTCCGTGATTTGCGCTCATTCCCATACAACCTAAGCCGATTGCAGAGACTTTGAAATTTCCAATTTTTCTTTGTGGAATTTGTGCCATTTTTACCTCCTTTGTAGTTTTTACTCCATTTGCAACCGCGCTAGAGCTAAGAAATGCCATTGTCGCAAATGCTGCGCTTGTCTTTAAAAATGTGCGTCTTGAATGCAAAGCCGTGCGCTGTGGTGTGAAATGTTCTTGCATTTTTATCCTTTTTGTATTGCATTTTAAAATATTTTGTAATTATAAAGCCTGACACTTAGTGTTTGTCAAGGGGTTAAAGTAAAATGAATCCATTTTTGCAATCTTATTTGTAAGGTTTTTAAGCCCATTGCACAATCCATACATATTCTTTTATGTATTTCTCACCCTCCTTTGCATTGCTTTAAAGCGAGCTAAAGGTAGCACTGTATTCAATGAGATTTGTGATGAAAATTTACAAAAATAATCGTTTCTTTGACAAAAAAACAAGACTTCATTATAAGATTCCCTAAGCCAACCTTACTCTACAAGAATCTACACAATCTCATCTCTTTTTATTATTTTTTATAAGCATTTAATTTCATCTCGCTAAACTCTACCACGCTTTTTATGCTTCCTTTCTCTAGGGCTTTTATAAAAGATTCCATAAAATCAAAGGCAATTTTGTTGTTTGGATAAGTGGGGAGATAAATAAATTCTTGAGAAACCTTTGTCCAGCCTGATTTATTATTCCAATTATACTTTTGCAGAATTTTTTGCAAAAGTGAAGTCAAATACAAATAGCAACTAGAATTTAACTCCTTTTCTGTAAATTTTAAAGCGTAAGCGTCTTGCAAAATCGTAAATTCATAAGGTTGATAAAACGCAGGAGCATCGCCATTTGCTGCAACAGAAATAACATTTTTTAAAATTTCTGCATTTTGTCGTGGCACATAACAGCTTATGCCTTGATTATCGCTTGTGCAAGTTATAGCTGGTAAATCACATTTTGAGGTTGGTTCTTTTGGCAAATCTCTTTTTGCATAAGAACACTTAGGCTTAATCATCTCAAACAACTCTCCGATTCTAAATTCCTGCCATTTGATGTTTATAAAATTTTCAAGCGGCAAAGAGGATTCTACTCCCCCCCCCCCCCCCCCGACAAGGTGGAATCTCCAAGCTTTGCAAAGGTTTGCAAAGCTTGGTTTTCTTCTCTTGTGAGATTTATATCTTTCAATCCAGCAACTAAAAGGTAAGCCTCAAGTTCTTGAATATAGGATTCCATAAAATCAAAGGCAATTTTGTTGTTTTGAGTTGGTAAGCAAATCACGCTTTCATTAAAAGTTTTTTCAAAATCCCGCACCAAAACACCTTGAAAAGTCTTTTGAAATTTATTTAACCAAGTGATGAAAAAATGAGCAATTTTGCTATTAAATGTATCAAATTTGGGATAAATGGTTTTTGTAAATTGCCCTGCGTAAAAATCTTTTTCCATATAAAAAAATTGCATTCCAAGCATTCCCACCGCTATACTATTACCTTTTATTTTATGTTCCTCATCTAAATACTCCACATACCCTGCTATGCCATTATTTAAGCAAGTCCTTGTAAAGTAAGGGTAAGGAGCATTTTCTGCGAATATAAAACTATCTTTGTTTAATTGAGGATTTGACTTTACCTCAAACAACTCTCCGATTCTAAACTCCCTCCATTCGCCCCCGTTTTGCTTGAATGTCGCTTCAAGCTCTGCTAAACGAGGGCTTAGAGAAAATTTTGCGCGGAATCCTTATTGCTATTTTTTAGCACATTGCTCACTTCCCAAGCTAAATACTCACTCACGCATTTTTTAAAATCCCCTAAAGTAGGCTTCGTATCTATCACTTTATGCTGCGCATAAGTCCAGTCTCTACCCTCTAAATTTATGCAATCTTCTATGAAAAAATCTTTATAATAATGCAAATAAGAGCTTCCATATAGCACTACATTAATGAGTTCTTCATATCTTGCTTTTGCATTATCGCTATCTTTTAGGTTTGTAGAGGCTTTTGCCTTTTTGCGTGCCGCTCTCGTGTAGCCATCTGTGCTAAAGTCAATAAATCTCACTTGAGATTTTACATCGTGAGGAGTGCCTACTTCAAAGAGATAAATCGCAGTCTGCACACTTGATTTACCTACAAATAAATCATTTGGCATTTTAATACTTGCCAAAAGCGTGCTATGTGTGAGAATATCCTTTGTATAGGGCAGTCCATTGCCACTTCCTGCATTTTCTTGGATAATCACACAGGCTTTGCCCTTATTCATTTTCTTTAATGCCCTCTCAACAAATATAAAGCCTTTACCAGCAGCTGAATAGGGAGGATTTAGCAAGAAGCAATCCGCAGGGAAACTCTCTCCTTTCTTCTCTCCTTGCTCATAAAAGCCTTGAAAATCACTAAGGCTATCCTTATGCAAGAGATTCGCCGAGCCATCATCAAGCAAAATCATATTTAAGATTCCAAGCAAGTAAATATCTGCTCTTTTCTCTATACCTAGTAATTGAAAAGCTTTAATATGAGCGATTTTAGCTTCTCTTTCTTTAGGGCTTGGAACCCTCTCTTGTGTGTCTTTAATCATTGTATTCATCGCAGAAATCAAAAACGCTCCCGAGCCTGTGGCATAGTCCCATACATACGAATCTTTATTCACGCGAGTGAGTGCGACCATTAAATCAACTATATAGCGAGGGGTTAGCACGACATCATTTTTCTCGCTATCTGGCACTTCAAGCCATTTTGTAAGAGAGTTAAAAAGTCGCCCCGCAATGTCTGCGGTTTGTAGCTTTCTTACAAGTGGGAGAATGTTATCACATACTAGAGCATAGGTCTTTTTTAAGGGTGTTTCATCGGTTTTTTGTGTGTTTGTAAAAGTGCTTTGCTGCCAAAGCTTTGAGTGAATAAAGGCAGATTCTAAATCATTAATTACCATTGCGATTTTTTCTTGCGGAAAACTTTTTTGCTCTAAAAAGTCGTTAATTTTATTAAGAAAAATTTGCCCATCATTTGATTTTGTGCCTTGTTCGCCTTTTAATTCCTCTAATGATAAAGGCTTCACTTTATCCTTAACGCCTTGTGCTGCCATAATCATACCTACAAGTAATGCTACGCGCGTGTTTGGATTGATATTTAAAAGCTCATCGTGAAGAAATTGATTTAAGGCATTAAGCTTAGATTCTATATCGCTTTCTAAATTTTCAATGATTTTTTCGCGCTCTTTTTCACTTAAAGTGAGCGCATCAATTTGCGTTATAAATTCGCTTAAATGCTCTTTTGCAAAAACAGATAAATCCTTATAATCGCCGATTTTCTTAGGGCAAGAAAGATTTTTTCGGTTTAAATAATAAAAGGCATATTCTGTGGCAATATCTTTGCTTTGGTCGTCCTTGTAGTAGCCATTAATCCCAAGCGCGATAACCTCATCATAGCTATGTGTATAATCTAAAATCGCATTAGCATAATGCACCGCACCATTTAGCGCATAATCGCCAATGTTTTTAAAGAGTAGTTCGCCTTTATCATTTGTGTTTTCTATTTCGCCATTTTTAAATCTAGCTAACCTACATTTCGTGCCTTTAACTTCTATCATTACGGGGATTTTTCTAAGCTCACCTGTTTTTAAAAAAAGCTTAATGTCTGGATAATTTTTACCACTTCCGCCACTCTTGCTTGGATACTTGCTTAGGGCTGAACTATCTCTGTGTTTATGGGCTGTGTCTTTGTAAAATAATCAATTTGCAAAGATTCAAGCTGCCTTTTCGCCTTATCTTCAATAATTTCTTCTATGCTTGCCATATTTGGATTGCTCCTTTCCAGTCCATAATATATTTATAAATGCAAAAGTATAGCAAAATTTAAATTTGTTTCCTCATAGCTACTTCATTTTGGGGTTGTGCCGTATGTCTTAAAGTGGCAATTATATAAAAATATTGCAATGGGAAAAGGCAAATTATCAATATAAAAGATTAATTATTTTTATTTTTAAATAAAACCTCAAAAATGAGTCTTAACTTAAATTAGAGTTGATACCTTATATAATGCAAAATTGTAGCTTAAAATCTTTCAAGAAAAGCTAGAGATTAAGCTACTTAGAGTTTAGCCAATCACCTTTAACCCCACGACTGAAACGATAATGAGCGCGATGAAAAAGAGTTTTTTGACGCTCTTGCTCTCTTTAAAAAACCACAAGCACACCCCAGCAGTGCCAATGCCTGTCCATATTGCATACGCAGTTGCCATCGCAATGCCCTGCATTGCAAGAGAGAGCAAAGCAAGACTTAGTCCAAACTGCACAACAATACCAAGCAAAAAGATTTTGCGCCCTGTCAGGCTGTATTTTTTCATCAAAATAACACCTGCAATCTCCATCAATCCAGCAAGCAGCAAATACACCCAGCTCATTTGTACTCCTTAGAATCTTGCACGATTTCATCAATTCCCAAATCGTGCGAAAGCGTTTCTGCGAGCTTCTCTCCTTGAGATTCTTCTATCTTATCTGCTGAAAGCTTTAGCCCCACCACGCCGATAAGCAAGGTAATGATAAAGAGAATTTTAAGGGCTGAAAAAGGCTCGCCAAAGAAAAGAACTTCTGCCATTGTAACGCCTAATGTGCCAATGCCCACAAACACGCTATAAGCGATACCTACTTCTAGCACTCTCACTGCTAAAATCATTCCAAAAAATGAGATGAGAATCAAAATGCCTGTGAGCGCATAGAGCAAGAGGCTATCGGCATATTTTAGCCCACTCGCCCAAAAGCATTCTACAATGCCACCTAAAAGCACCAATCCCCACGCGAGATTCGGGGTGAGTTTAATCTGTGTCATAACATTTCCTTGTGAAATAATTTTGTGCATTTTATGGATTGCAAAAGCCAAAGCCCATAAATGCGGTTTAGAATCTATGTATGATGTAATGTAAAGGTGAGAAGCAGAGCTTTAAAGTGAGGAGATAGAGAAAAAATAGATGAGAAAAGCAAACGATTGATAGCCTTGCTCCCAAAACATTGCCCTTTTCCTCCATTTTAAGAATTTTAAATTTGCGGCATTATAGCATAAAAGCTATATCTTGTAAATGTAGGTGTATGGGTGGAATAAGGATAACCACCCATACTCAATCTTTCTTTTATGCAAACCTTTAAGGATTAATAGTTTTTGCCTCAACCAAAGGAGGGAGAATGAGCATAAGTCTAAACAAATCTATGGTAAATATTTTATCTACACTACAAGGAGTAATGCCAGTGCCCCTGCCTGAAGGTAGGCGAGGGTTAAAAAATACCGAAATACATTCTGTTTTGTCCAAAACAAAAGAACGAATTTGTACCGCAGCACTTGTTGTAGGAATAATTGTAAATACGGTTTCAAGCTTTTTACTTTTTAAATCCTCTTCACAATTTTTAAGCGCAAAAAATCCGCTTTCATCAATCCCTAGGCACGACTTTGGATCATCTGCATTAACAAATTGCATAGCCCCTAAATTAAACTTATCAAAAGGATCACTTTTGCGGATTTGTTCATCAAGATCAACTTGCTTGAGATTCCAATTTGGTTTTCTATAATCTGGAGCAAGTAAATCTCCTGTTGCAAGATTTCTTAGAGAAAATGGTGCGGTAAAATCTGGTAAATCTTCAGGATCACCTCCATATACAAAGCTTGAGATTAAAATGAATAATAAAGTAAATTTTTTCATTGATGCCTCCTAAAATCGTCCAAAATGCACAGGCGAATGGTCAGATGAGAGGTGTGCGCGTATATTTGCTGCCATAAGTATTGCTGCAATTTGCGGCAAGGCTATAGTAGAACGAGAAGGGCTTGATCTGCCCACTACCGCATAATCAAGTGTTCTATTTGCTCCTCTAGAGCTAAAATGTGTAGCAGAGTTTGGCGCAGTAATGCGGATATGATTGGTGATTCTTGTATCTAGCCCAGATTGCAAGAGCGCTGGATCACGATTAAAATCTCCAGCGATAAGCCAATTTATTTGTGGCATATTAATAAAATTATCGTGCACGGCTGTAACTAAAGCAGGTGCATCACCACCTCCACTTGCTAAAGCGTGAATATTAAAAAACACATCATTGCCGATACGAATACCAATAGCTGGACGCGATGCCTCTGTGGCAACAACATTTTGATGCACTACAAGAACTTCATCAGCTCTTCTATCAGAAACTATGGCGAGATTCACCCTTCTTGCTCCCACATCTAGAGGAGCATAATAGATATAAACCGTATTTGGTCTAGAATAAGTTCCAAGCTCCCATGTAAACTCCTCTACAGGTGTCCCACCGGGCTGAACCATTCTGCCCGTTCTTCTCGCTGAAGCAGGTATAGCACCTGCTTCTTGCACCATAAGGATATTAGCAGGATTATCTCCTGTGATGAGTTGTCTCACACTTATATTCCATTTACTCTCAGTATTTGCTGAAGAACCTTGTAGATTCCAAGTGCTTACTCTATAATCTTCAAGATTGGCTAAAGCAAGGGTAAAACTCATTAAAAAGCATAATAGTATTCTCATTTTTACTCCTTAATATTGATTATCTAATGAAAAAAATAGGTTCTGGTTCTAGTGCCACAGGGGTAATATACCATTGTTGGTCAAGGTTAGAACTCGTCGCACATTTTGTTAAATAAATACTATAGTATGTCGTTGTTCGCACAGTTGGTGTTTGCAAACAAGTTTTTGCACTCACACTTTGAATTTGTATCGCTTGATTGTCAAAGAAGTTGAGATTCCATAATTGCGCTTGATTTTTACTATCGCATATATCGTGAATCACACCATTTCCATAAGCCTGAAGACAAGTACTTTCTTGCATATTTTTAATCATCACTTGCCCATTTGAAAAACTTATAATACGCCAAAATTTTGCTCTGCCAAACTCAAAACTATCAATAGGCGTATATCCCCATACCCAATTTCTTGGCTTAAGCGCCCAAAGCGTTAAAAGACCTCCCGATGAAGACATAATTGATATAGGATTAGAAGCATTTCTATCTATTTTTGGCGCATTTGCATCAGGAATACTAACAGGAGTTTTATGCCCCTCCATTTCCATCAGCATTGCTCTTGATTTTTCACCCGGTATTGGCTCATTAGGTGGAGGCGTTGGGCTCAATCCTATACCATGATCAACCTTTGGTGTTGAAGAACACGCTGCAAACAAAAGAGTTATGAAAATAAAAAATAAATGTCTCATAAAAATAGCCTTTGTTTAAAAATAAATTTTTCAATGCAATTTTTAACAAAATAAATATAAAGCAATATATAAAATTATTTCTTTTTATAAGAAGCTAAAGTGAGCATAAAAAATTATAAAAAATAATCTTTTAATATTCTTTTATTCATCTAACTTTATATTTTATATATTTGTTTATTTTCAATTGAATAAATTGCTATTTCAAAATCGTTTAATATTATATTAAAATGATTAATATATAAAAACTTTGTATGTTTCGCTTAGTGGGTAAGCAAAATATACATTTACGCTTTTAAGACCGTTTATATAGTTTTTGATTAATGTCAAAGTATTAACCTTTGATTTTATTTATTTAATTTACTTGTGCTTGGATTTGCTCTTAGATTTTCTTGCAAGATTACACTACGTGGTTAATGCCCTCTACTTCGTTGATGATTCTATTACTCACAGATTCAATGTTGATTAAATTTCTTAAAATACGCATCAATTTCCTCTCTCATTTCACACCCAACCTCTTCAAAAGCCGATAAAATTAGCTCATAACTTCCCTTGCCACCCAAAAAATCCCAAAATTCCTCTGCTACTTTAATTTCAGAATCTAAATCAAGCATTCCTGCCATTGTCCATCTCTCATAGGGTTTTGGCTCATAAGGGTTGTAAGGTATAGCAATGAGTGAGTTAATCTTTGCATTTGGATTATTAAACCCAAAGCAACCTACCCAAGTTAAAAGTGTGCGTTTAAATTCTTTAAATCCACCCTTGTTTGGTTTAGCGGTTTTAATATCAATTAAATACACATTATTGCCCTTCTGCAAAAACAAATCCACCTTTGTAGGTTTGATAATGCTTGTTTCTCCACTTTGTGAAACCGCTAAGATTCTAGCGATTTCCTCATTTTTGTTAGGCTTAGAATTGCCGCTTTCTAAAGAATCCATAATATCTTGTATCACTCTTTGTGCTTCTTTGGTAATTGTAGTTGCAACCACCATTTGACGCTTGATAACATCAAAATGCTTTAAACCCAATTCTTCAGCCACAGGCTCAAAGATACTTGTGCCGAAATTAGTATTCAGACTTTGAATAAAGCTATAAAGTGCCATTCTGTCTTTACCTAAAAGTCTTGTGTGAAAAGGCATAGAAGAAGTTTCGGGCTTATAATTTTCAAACTTATTGCGTAATGCTTGAAACAGACGATTTTTGACATTGTTTTTAAGATTTTGCATTATTTTGCTCACCCTTAATTTAAAAAATCTTTAAAAAATTCTTTTTTGAGCCAATTTTCACATTCCTCCTTACGCTTTTTCAATAAATTTTTATTAAATTTTTCCACTTCAAACCTTCTTATAAAATGAATTTTGGAACTTTTGTAAATCTCCGCTTTGCCAATTAAATCTTTATCTTTTGCTTTTGAGTTAAGACCTTTTTCAAGTGATAAAAGATTTCCATATGAATTTATATAATTATCCAAATCCTCTAAATCATCAAAACCTAATTTTTTTGCCTGTGCTTCATCTTCTGTTTCAAGCAAATTTTCAGGTATGATATGTTCTTTTTCTTGTGTGAGTTGTTTTTTCTCTATAAGATTCTTTAGTTCGTTTATATCCATATTTTGACAATTTTGTTCAAAAAATACATAATGAAAATAAAGCATACCATAGGCATATTCTAATAAATATTCTATGGCTTGTTTAATGTTATTAGATTTTTTGCATTGCAAAATTATTTCATTTTTAAACTCTTCTTTTCCGTGCAAACAAGAATTAATCAAGTTATATGCAGTTCCATCACGAGAACTGCCTGATTTAAAAAATAAAATATCCGCCTTTGCAAAAAGCGTTATAAGCTCGTTATCAAGCTGATTATTTATCTTACATCTTACAAGGGAATTATAAAAATATGGATTTATTTTTTCAAGCAAAAAAAGTTTAAAAATATGAGGATTAGTATCTATTTCATCCAATAAACCCAAAAAGGCTTGATAAAAATTTTTTAAATCATCAATATAAGATTTAATAAAATTTTTGAAATCAGAACTTTCTAACTTTTTGCTAATACTTTTAAGCTCACTTTTTAGTTTCTCATAAGTATCACTATTACTGCTTCTATAATACCCCAAGAACTCAATATGTGCAAATTTATTGCTTCCTGCGTGATAACGAAAAATGTCGCTTTCTCCAAATTGTTGATTGCCAATATTTGAAATATGTCTATGGTCTTCAATTTTTAAAAATATCTTAAAAATTTCTCCAAAAGTATTATTAATTTCCTCGTCTAAGCCCCCACTGCCATTACAATAAAGATTAGAATAATAAATCAAAAGTGATTTTAACTTATCTAACAAACTAAGAGAAATGCCCCTATCATTAACGCTTTGAAATGTTCGTATGGCTCTCCCAGAATTTGGTTCTTCAAGCCACATTAAAACCATAGATAATAATGTTTCAATAGATTTTTCAACTTCGACAGAATCTAGGTTTGATACTTTATCTAAAATTGATTCAAAAACTTCATATAAGTTTTTCTTACCTCTAGTATCAGCTTTTTCTTTCAATGTTGATGATAAAGTTCCTTTCTCTGAATCTCTTAAGAGTTCTTTTAAGAATTCTTGATTTTGTGGAACAACCTCAAGTTTTGTATCACCTCTTTTATCAGTTAGAAATTTAATTTTGTAAGTATCTTTAAACTCACTTTTGCATACAAGAGCGTATAAAAGCATAAATATAGTTGTAATGCGCTGCTGCCCATCAATAATATCAAATTTTTTACTATCCTGCTGATTTGGTGCTACAACAATAGTCCCCAAAAAGTGTCCTTGAGAATCTCCAGAATCTCTGCTTTCCCTTAAATCCTCCCATAATTCTTCAAAATTTTTCTTTTTCCACGCATAATCCCTTTGATATTGTGGAATACTGAATTTATCCCTACTTAAGACTTTCTCTAAAGTTTCTTGACTCATTTTTTGCTCCTTGCATTTTTTTAAGTTTAATACATTAAACTAAATTTGTTTGAAAGTTTTTATCCCTCAAATGAAATATACTCTCATTATACCTATTTTTATCTTTTTCGCTGCGATTAAGCACAGGTCTATCGTATTTTTTGACAATCTGCATATTTGCAAGTTCTGCAATTTTTGGGTAAAGATTAAATTTATCATTGGCAACCAAAAACACATTATAATCCTCTTTTAAAAATCTTTTAGCGTTTTTTAAAGCTTGTGCTATGCCTTGCATATATTTTTCTTGTGCGCTCTTGCCTTGCCCCTCACTTAACTTACCAATCTCTAAATTATCCTTGCGAGGCAAATCAAAAATATCATAGGCATAAGCGTGTTGTTCGTGATAATCAATCAACCCTACATAAGGCGGGGAGCTAAAGATTCCAGCAATTTTTTGAGATTTGATAAGTTGAGCAAAAGCCTTATCTTGTTGTTGCGCTGCAGTGATAATATCTACATTTATAGAATCTGCATTCAAGCAAAGTTGCTTCGTTTCACTTCGCAAAGATTCAAATTCTCTTAATCGCTTTAAAGCATCTTTAGCATAGGCTTTCCACCATTTTGCAATGCTAAAGAGTGGTTTGCAGATTCTGCCGTGTTTTTTGCAATAATAAGTTGCTGTGATAGGTTCTAAAAGTGTAGCTAAATCCGAGTGTGTCGTGGCGCGAGTGCTTCTTGCTGTGCGACTTAGGATAATGCATAAAATATCTTGTAAAACTTTGGGGGCTTTTGCAATTTCATTTTTAAGTAAAATAATCTCCTCCCTTATAGAATCCACATACCATTTTTCAAAAAAGCTTCCTTGCGCCTTTGTGCTAAGGTTGATATGATAAAGCTTCACTAAATCATTATAAATTTTTAAAAACTCCTGCGCTTTTGCCTCTCCATAGGCTTTTTCATCAATTTGTTTTAAGGCAACTTGACGTTTAAAGGTTTTGTTAGGAAAATAAGCTTGATTAAATGTGCTCAAAGCGTCATTTAAAGCGGATTCAAAAGAGCTAATTTGTAGATTCTTTGTATGTTTTTCTAAGCAGTTTGTAAGCCTTAGAAGTTCAGATTCAAGGGCTTCTAAATCATATTTAGCAACCTTAGCATTGCAAAGTAAAGCATTAAAAATGGAAATATCAATCCCAACCGCATTCATTCCTAGCTCATTTGCCACACACAAAGTTGTGCCACTCCCTGCAAAAATATCTAGCACAATATCATTGGGCTTAAAATAAGTTTCTTGCTTGATAGAATCTGTGTGCGAATCTAAAAAATACTCCACAAGTTGGGGGATAAACTTGCCTTTATAGGGGTGGATTCTGTGGATATGCTTTGTCGTCTCTGCTTCTTTATATTGTGCAAACGAGAGCGGAGATTCTAAGTGTTTTTGCGATTTAATCGTGCTATCATAATATATTTTAAGCTCATTTTTATCAATCAAATTTTCTTTTAAATCTGTGCTGTGATTAGCAATTTTCCCATAATTTAAGAGATAGATAATATTATTGCTTGTTACCTTTTTCCCTAAATACTCACTTGCCCAGATACTCGCTTGTTTGGGTGTAAGTAAAGTATCACTTAAGATTTGTGTCATTGCTACTCCCACTCAATCGTACCCGGGGGTTTAGAAGTTATATCATACACCACGCGGTTAATGCCCTCTACTTCATTGACGATTCTATTACTTACAGATTCTAAAAAATCGTGGGGCAAATGCGCAAAAGTCGCTGTCATTCCATCAATCGCTTCCACCGCACGCACACAAATTGTATTATCATAAGTGCGATTATCGCCCATTACACCCACGCTCCGCACATTGAGCAGCACACAAAACGCCTGCCATACTTTATCATAATAGCCTTGTTTATGTAGCTCGTCTATAAAGATAGAATCCGCCTCACGCAGCAAATCCAAATCCGCCTTATTCACCTCTCCCATAATGCGTATGGCTAGTCCTGGTCCCGGGAATGGGTGGCGCATTAGCATAGATTCAGGCATTCCTAGCTCTCGCCCTAACGCCCTCACTTCATCTTTAAATAGCTCTCGTAATGGCTCAATCAGCTCAAACTTCATCCATTCAGGCAGTCCGCCGACATTATGGTGGCTTTTTATCGTCTTAGATGGACCTTTCACACTCACAGATTCTATCACATCAGGATAAAGTGTGCCTTGTGCGAGGAATTTTATCTCGCCTTTGGTATTGTGCTTTTTTGCCTCTTTTTCAAAGACTTCAATAAAGGTCTCACCGATGATTTTACGCTTTTTCTCTGGCTCAATCACACCTTTAAGGCGGCTTAAAAACAACGCACTAGCGTCCGCAGTGATTAGTGGCACTTTGAGGTTTTCTCTAAACATTTTCTCTACTGCCTCTCTCTCGCCTTTGCGCAAAAGCCCAGTATCCACAAACACCGGAATAAGGTCACCCCCTATTGCGCGGTGGAGCAACGTCGCGACAACGCTAGAATCTACCCCCCCACTCACTGCACACAAAACCTTAGAAAGCGTTGCATTTGAGCGATAAAGAGCAGATTCTGCGTTGTCGGCTTGGTCATTTATGTCTAATAAACTCCCTTCGCCTCCGCCTTGAAAGCCACCCTTTCTCATCTCAACTGCTTCCGCCTCAATGTTATCTTGCTCTTGATAATCTCTTGATACTGCCGAACCTGAATCTGCACTAGATTCTAAATGACTTTGCCCTTTAGTGTCGCTAGATTCTGTATGTTGAGAATCCACAATTCTAGTATTTGCGGTATGGCTGTGTAAGTTTTTTGGATTTTTTGTAAGGTTAGCGGATTTAGCGTCCGTGCCTTGCGAAAAATCCAAAACCTTATCGCATTGCATACCCAAAGACGAATTGCGCTTAAAGCACGAGGTAAGGTGGTCATTTACAATCCCCACCGCCTGCATAAACGCATATACAATCGTGCTGCCTACGAATTTAAATCCACGCTTTTTTAAATCCTTGCTAATTGTATCGGATAATGGCGTAGTAGCGGGTAAATCTGCAATACTCTCAAAGGTATTGATAATGGGCTTATGATTGACAAAGCCCCAAATATATTTATCAAAGCTCCCAAACTCTCTTTGCACAGCCAAAAATGCCTTAGCATTGATAATCGCTGCTTCTATTTTGGCACGATTCCTAATAATCCCCTTGTGCTGCATTAAAGATTCTATTTTACTTTCATCATAAGTGATGATTTTATGATAATCAAAGTCATCAAACGCTGCCCTAAAATGCTCACGCTTTTTAAGGATTGTAATCCAAGAAAGTCCCGCTTGAAAACCCTCTAGCAAAAGGAACTCAAAAAGCTTCTTATCCTCGTGGAGTGGCACACCCCATTCGTTATCGTGATAGTCCTCATAGAGCTTACGCGCCGCCTCGTCCTTATCGGTAGCCCAAGCGCAACGCACCTTTTCACGCACGCCCTCATTTGAATCTTGCGCCTCAAGCCCTAAAGACTTTTGCAAACTCTCACTCGTAATATTTAGCGGGATAAGCTCGGGTGAAAATGCACCTGCACTCCCTGCGGGGATAGGTTTCTCTCCTGTTTTTGCAAATCCTAAAGCTTGATAGAATCCCAAAGCCCACTCTAAACTTGCTACCTTTATCACTTTATATTTGCCTAAATATCGCGTAAATGCTTCTTGCAGCAGAGCTTTACCCACCCCACTTTTAAAGGCACTCGGCGCAACAAAAAGCATTGCAATTTCATTTTTTTCTACTGCAATAAAGCCTAACCATTCCCTATTTTTTTGCACTATCAGTAGAATTTTGGATTCTAAAACAGCCTCTCGTATCTCCTCCCTCATATCCGCGATTTCATCTTCACTTAAATCTTTGTGGGTGACTCTTGCGCCCTGCTCCCAGATTTCAACAAGCCTTTCTATGGCTTGTGCTTTACCAATGTGCTTAAAGGCTTCTACAAAGGTGATAAAATGCAAAGAATCCCTTAGGGATTCCAAGGCACACTCTAAGTCCTCCCTTGCTACCTCCATAGGCGTTAGCATAATCTCCCGATAATTTCCAACGCAAAAGGGTTCTCCTGCTTTGTAAAAACCTAGTTTACTATAATAAGAGATGGCTTGCTTACGACTATTAAGTTTGATTTTTTCAAATGGGTATAAATGCCGATTCAAAGTCTCTTTAAGTAATGCTTTGCCAATCCCTTTGCCAAAATATTGCGGAACGATAAAAAGCAAAGTAATTTCATTTTTTTGCACCGCAATAAAGCCTAGCCACTCCTCTGTTGTCGTGCATATCAGTATTTCCTCTGCCTTTGCAATATAATCTTTTTCTATCTCTTTACGTCTATGGGTGATAAATTCCTCACTCACTTCTTGCGTGGCTCTTACAGAATCTTCCCAAATTTTAAGAAGCTTTTTTATCACTTGTGCTTTGCCTATTTCTTTAAAAGCTTCTTTTATGGTTTTAAAAGCAGGATTCACACATTGCCTAACCCCACTTCCATACACGATTTGGCGCAATTTTACAATTTCATTTTGTGCAAAGTTTCGCATATTCCAACTTGTATCCGCACCACAAATCCCCACTGCAAAATTACGCAACATCTGCCCCCCACACTCGCTATGTACGACTTCGGGGTGAAACTGCAAGGCATAAATCTTGCACTTGTAATCCGCAATAGCACAATAGTGCGTGTTACCCGATTTTGCAAGCTCTACAAAGCCTTGCGGGATAGATTCCACCTTATCTGCGTGGCTCATCCATACGATAGAATCTTGCTTCACTCCTTTAAAAAGCCTATTTGCTTTATCTTTTATCTCTAACACCGCCTTGCCAAACTCTTGTGCTTCTGCCCTCATCACGTGCCCACCAAAATGTTGAGCAATAAGCTGCATACCATAGCAGATTCCAAGCACAGGCACACCAAGAGAAAATAAGCCAAAATCTGGTTTATATGCATCTTTTTCATACACACTTGCAGGTCCTCCGCTTAGGATAATACCTTTAGGATTCTTAGCTTTGATAGAATCTAGCTTTTCAAAATAAGGGACAATCTCGGTATAAACGCCATATTCACGCAAACGCCTTGCGATAAGCTGTGTGTATTGAGAGCCAAAATCTAAGACAAGTATTGAAGGATTGTGCTGCATAGGTAGCCTTTGTGTGTGTTTAAAAGACGCATATTATAGCAAAACTTGCTTAATCCACTTTGCGATGCTATTTGCGCTTCTTTGGGGCGGGTAAGATTAGACTAACAAGTTCCACGATAGATTTTAGCAAGGCAGAATCTTCCACATCAAGCATATAATATTCTTTAGCATTTGGGTAGGGAATCCCAAGTGGCAGATTCTTGCATATATCTTGGAGAATCTTATGCTGCTTGATAAATAATGTATCATCGCATAACAAAAATATCGCTTTAGCTACATTATCGCCTTGCACACCCATATCCTGCACATAAATACAATACTCGCCAAACATCTTTTTTGCGCTAAATTGATACTGCCCTTGTAATGCAGAATCTAACTGCTCTAGGACAAAATCTTTGAAAGACTCAACTACCATAGAAAATAAACCTCCTTTTAATATTTATGCTAAATTATAATGATTCTATAACAAAAACTACTTGGCATTTAGTATAAGCTAAAGAAATAGCTTATATACCACACTTGTAATTGTTAGAACTCCCATTACAAACACAAATATATCCAAAAGCGGGTTTTTGTAGTCTTTGAGCTTCCCCACACTCCAAATGGCAATAATCGGCATTAAAAACAAAATCGCAGCGATGATTGGACCACCCAAATCCTCGATAAAACCCAAAATACTTGGGTTGAGATATGCCACAACGATAATGCTCACATACATAAAAGCTGTGCTACAAGCCTTAATCGTGGGAATATGTGGCTCTCTGCCGCTGCTTTTAACGCCTTTGCGGATAATGCCATTCAAGCCCTCAAGTGCCCCAAAATAATGTCCAAAGAATGAACTCACAACAGCTAGAAAAGCCACAAGCGGTGCGCCTAAGGCAATAATTGGCGTGTTAAACTGATTAGCAAAATATGAGAGGATAGGGATATTTGCCTCCCTTGCCTTAGCAAAATCCCCTGAATCAAGACATAAAATACAAGAAAACACAAAAAACATCACAAAAACTAATAGCAAAAGCGCTGTGCGGAAGAGGATTTGATTTGCCTTTTCCTGTGAGTTTGTGTATTCCCTCCGCACACTGAGCGTAAAAGTAGAGATTGCCGGAGAGTGATTAAAGGCAAAGACAAGCACGG
Source organism: Helicobacter mastomyrinus (assembly GCF_039555295.1). Lineage (NCBI taxonomy): Bacteria > Pseudomonadati > Campylobacterota > Epsilonproteobacteria > Campylobacterales > Helicobacteraceae > Helicobacter > Helicobacter mastomyrinus. The sequence continues at coordinate 295,936 of NZ_CP145316.1, forward strand.
GCAAGGTAAGCCATATCACTTCTATAAATTCACCAAAACTTGGGACTTCCTGCAAAGATTCTAGCTTCCAATGCGGAATAAGATAGAGTGAAAAGCCAAAAAGCACCGCGCATAGCGGATATACAAGGACATTGCATACTTTTGTAATCTGCTCTTCTTTCAGCAGCATTACTGCCATCATCGCACTCACAAGCACAAATGCCAAACTCGCACGTGCCCAAGGGTAGAGGCTCATTGTAGCTTCATCATAGAGGCTGCTTAAATGGAGTTGATTAACAAAAAAACTCGCAAAGGTGTTTGTAATTCCCACGCCATAGGCAAGACAAATGGGATAAATGGCAAAAAAGTATAAAAGAGTAATAAAAATACTCACACCTCGCCCCCAATATTCCTCTGCAGCGTGTGTGATGTCGTGCTCAGGGCTTTGAGATTCATTGACGAATCGGCTCAAAGCTCGATGAGAAAGCCACACCATAGGAAAGATGAGAAGAGTCATAATCACCACAGGGTAAAATCCACCTGTCCCTGCACGAATGGGTAGAAATAAGATTCCCGCTCCCACCGCCGTGCCAAAGAGCGAAAGCGCCCAACGAGTATCAAAGGCATTCCAACGCATAGTATTCCTTTTAAATGAAAATATATTTATCTTATTTCATATCAAAAGACAATCAATCTAGTTTCCACTTTAATAGATGAAATGCTTTAATGTATCTCTCCCGCGCTAATAAAGGCAAGAAAAGAAAATGCGAAGGGCAATCTCTACTAAAGAGGAAAGCATTTATCCTGCATTAAGTAAAAAGAATCTTATTTACGCTACACATCTTATCTTATCGACTTAATAGTTTAAAACCATAGTGCGAGTAGATATAAACAATCCCAAAATACAAGTCCCATAAAGATAAATAATACAATCTTAGCAAAACTACCAAAAGCGATAGTATCGATAAGAAAAGACTTTTAACGCCGCAAGGAAAAAAATAATAATGGGTAGATTCTAAAAAGTTTAATATGTTTTTTGAAGCATATATGGGGCAACACAATGCCACATAGCACCAAAGCCGCAAAATAGACATATTCAAATTAGCATTGAAATAAAAGCTCACACCGCTATTATGCAGCATATACAAAACATAAAAAGACACTCTACATTAGCACACAAAATCATTACAAATAAGAGTGCGTATTACGCATATATTGTAAAAAAGCATTTGGGATTACTCCAATGTAAAGCATATTTTGAACAGATTCCAAGCGATGATAATACTTGCAAGTAGCCCGCAATAACGTAAGGTCAAAAAATGCATTTGTAGGTTCAAGGTAATGCAAAAAAAAATAGATTGAGAATGAGCATTCCAAATATCATATTATCATAATAAAATTTGATGAAAAGCATAAAAAATACTAATAAAGTGCTTGTTTTGCCTCATTACTTTTTATACAAAATATAAGGTGTGCTAGATTCCATCTTTTGTGCCTGTGGGGGGGGGGGTGATAGCTCTGCTATGGCTTTGCTAGATGTGTTTAAACCTATAAAAGTTTCTCTAAAAGTAGGAAAACATTGCATTTTATTTTTACTATGGGCTAAGTCTGCTTTTAAATCTTATATCAATTTTTGTGTTTATGGGGTTGAGAATCTGCTGTTTGTGGATTTTTGAGACCTTCTATCTCTTTTTTGGAATAGGCTTATTTTATATTGCAGTTCAAACAAGGCTTGTTTGAGTGCTTTTATCGAGGAGCTTGCCATAAGCCCAGCGATACTTCTCCAAATTATCATCACCAAGCCAAGTAGCAAAATAAAAACAATACTTCCACGCCAAGCCTTTGTATTTATGGTTAATCCCAACCCATAAGGCTTTTTGCGTAGGTAGTGAGTTTATCTTGATAGCTTTGCGGGGCAAGATTCTGTATTGAAAGCTCACTGATAAAGCGCACAAAGTAGCTTCCCGCGACTACAATATCGACTTTTCCCTCTAAACTTGCCACTTGAGCGTGAGAGTTTATTCCAAATCCTAGTGCGATAGGCTTTTTGCAATGTTTTTTCACATCGGCAAGATAGCGAAAAAAGGCTTGATCTAACTCTGTTTTATCCCCTGTGATTCCTGATCTAGCAACTACATACACGATTTCATCACTCACTTTAGCAATCTTTTTCATACGTGCAATAGGCGTTTTAGGCGTGATGAGGCAGATAATAGCGATATGATGTTTTTTTGCTAAAGTGCGGAGATTCTCATCAGATTCTATGGGCAAATCAGGCACGAGTATCCCAAATACACCACATTTTTTCGCCTCTTTGATAAATTTTTCCATACCAGAGTGAAATATCAAGTTTGCATACGTTACGATAATAAGCTTTGTAGGCGAATCTTGGAGCTGTGAGAGGCGATTTGAAAGTGTGGAGAGTAGCTCAAATCCTGCAGAGAGTGTGAATCCATCCGCTATACTCTTATCACAAGCTTCCTCTATTACCACACCATCGGCATTAGGGTCAGAAAATGGAAATTGCACTTCTAAATAACTCGCCCCCGCTAGAGAAATCCCAAGTGCAGCATACAGGCTAGATTCCATATTAGGATACCCTGCAATAATATGCCCCATTAGCTTTGTCATATCTTTTTGCTTCGCATTTTCACACATAGTAGCCCTCAAAATGAAGTAAAACACACATTGTAGCATATTTTAGCGGCACATTTTGCAGAAAAACTGCGAGCATTTAAAGTAAATCTCATATATTTTTCCTTAGAATCTGGGGAATTTTTTACAAAGGGTATGTGAATGGCAAAAATATTTACAAAATCTAAAAAGGGCTATTTTGGCGAGGGAAAAAATGGTGTCCACGCCTTTGGTGGGCAGTATATCCCCGAGATTTTGCTTCCTGCATTTAAGGAACTAGAAAGCGCGTATCGCGATATTTTTACCAGTAAGGCGTATAAAAAAGAGTTAAAATTTTTGCTTAAAAACTTTGTAGGACGCCCTACACCGCTTATTTATGCGCAAAATAGCTCAAAAGTCCTCAAAAATAATATTTATTTGAAGTTTGAAGGCTTGGCAAACACAGGAGCACATAAGATTAATAACGCGCTAGGACAGGCGCTTCTAGCAAAATATATGGGAAAAAAGCGTGTGATAGCCGAGACAGGAGCAGGGCAGCACGGATTAGCCACAGCAGCAGCTTGTGCGAGGCTCGGGCTTGAATGCGATATTTTTATGGGTGAAATTGATGTCGCGCGGCAGTATCCTAATGTCTTTAATATGGAGCTTTTCGGGGCACGAGTGCATAGTGTGAGTAGCGGGAGCAAGACGCTTAAAGATGCGGTGAATGAGACATTACGCGAGTGGAGCAAGAGAAGCGAGGATACATTTTATGTATTAGGCAGTGCGCTGGGTCCCTATCCATACCCTGATATGGTACGGGAGCTGCAAAGTGTGATAAGCAAGGAGCTCAAAAAGCAGACAAAAAAATATTTTAGTGGATTACCTGATGTAATGGTAGCGTGTGTAGGCGGTGGAAGCAACTCAATGGGCTTTTTTACGCATTATCTTATGGATAAAAATGTCCGTTTAATCGGCGTTGAGGGCGGTGGCATAGGCGAGGGGAGAGGGGCAAATGCTAAGAGGATTCATAATATTCACGCGAGTGAGGGTATCGCACAGGGCTATAAAAGCCTCTTTTTGCAGGATAAAGACGGGCAGCTTAGTCAAACACATTCTATTTCTGCAGGGCTAGATTATGCGGGTATAGGTCCGCAGCTCGCACATTTAGCGGAGATTGGACGGGTAGAATTTACCTCTGCTTTGGATAAAGAGGCGATTGAGGCTTGTCAATTCTTTGCTAAAAATGAAGGCATTATCCCCGCTTTAGAATCTAGTCACGCCCTCGCAGCAACTATCAAAATCTGCAAGAATCTTAAAAATAAAAATATCATTGTGAATGTCTCCGGGCGCGGTGATAAGGATATTTTCATCACAACAAAGGCTATCAATAGGGCAAAATGGAAGGGCTTTTTACAAGCAGAGCTCACACGGATTGACAAAGGGTAGTAGCAAAACTCGCTTTGATAGCCAAGATAAGATTTTGCCATAAGTTATTCTCTTTAGATTCACTATTCTAAATTTTTTCTTTTTTTATAAGGGGGAGGGGCTTGAATTGCGAAGTCGCTCCCTCCCCCTTATAAATCCCCCACCCCTACGACGCTTTAAGAGGTATGCACTATCGTGCCTATTTTATTTTTATATGAGTGAGGATATACCTCACTTATGGGGAGAAAAATAGACTAGAGAACCTATACCTAAAGAAACTTCGTTTTGCAGGGCTTCACTCTGTAAAACAAAACCTTTTACCCTTGCGAGATTTCATCTGAAGAAGCTTTGCTTTACAAGTATGGATTGGCACTTCGTGCGAATGCAGCAGCTTTAGCTGCAATAGCAAAGGCATAATAGACAAGGTAGATAGACAATCATAAAGCTGTTAAAAGCTATATCGCAGCTCTGCATAGTAGCTTCTGCCAAATCCCGGATAGTAGTTTGGAAACACTTGATAAGTGCTATACCAAGAATCAAGCAGATTTCGAACGCCCACATTTACCTTTATATCTTTTATACCATACATAAGCCCTAAATCGCTTAGCACATAGCCATTTTTATTCATTGTCTTGCTTGTGGAATCGATACTTTGGGAAAAATAGGCATTGTTTAAAAAGAGCGTGAGAAATTGATTTGAAGCCCTAAAAATATCGCCCTCGATGTTAAAAGTGAGCTTTAAGCTTGGCACATAAGGGACATTCTTGCCTTTGAGTGCGGCAGTAGCACCATTTGATTTGAAAATATTTGTCCATATATAGCTTACCCCCTCACTTAGCCTAAGCCATTCAGTCGCAAAAAGTCTTTGACTTGCGATGAATTCTAGCCCCGCACGTTGCGTCTGCCCGAGATTACTATATGTATAAGCCGTGCCGTGTTGGATTTGATTTACAAAAATCTCATCAAAGGTATGTGTATAGAAAAGTGCAGCTTGCAAATAACTAAAGCTTGGCTCATCTTTAAAGCCTATTTCGCCTGTGAGGTATCGCTCTGGTCTCACGCCATTAGCTTCATTGAGATAGATTCCACCGCTTGGTCGCCCACTATTTGTGCTTGAATTAGGGTCTGCATTAATCATTTGATATGCACTAGGACTTATGAATCCTAGCTCCGCCTTAGCATAGATATTGCCCGTATCGCTGTATTTCAAGTTAGGCGTAATCTCTGCGGCATAGCCTAATCGCTGTCTGTGTAGGCTAAATTTTTCGTTTTGATTTAAGCTTGGATACATTGTAGGCATAGAATTGCATAACATACCACTGCACACACTCGCATACTCTTGATTATTATCTGTCCAATAGTTTGAATACTCCACTCTCGCTCCCGCACTTAAGTCAAATCTCTCGCTAAAAGCATAGGTATCATAGACATAGAGTGAGTTAGAAAGCTTTAGTGCAGTGTTATTCACATCTGCCGCATAGTCGTATATCGTGGGAGTTTGTCCTGCGGGAATAGTAATGATATGGTCGGTTAGATTCCGCCTTTGAGAATACTCTAGCACATTATCAAGCCCTACAATCAAAGTGTTGTTTTGTGTGCTGTGCTTAAGCTTGAGATTTAAGCCCCCGCCGTGATTTTGGAATCCTGCCTTGCCTCCACTGCCATTATTAACAAACATCCCACTTATATAACTATCTTTGGTATATCTTAATAAGGAGAATTGGCAAAAAGCTAGCGCGTCAAAGCTAAGGCTCTCGCTAAATTTTTGTGTGTAATTGAGTGAAGTTTGCAAGGCGTCTGTCTCTGTTCTGTATGTATCGGCGTGAGGGAGATTACGCTCATTTTTTAGCTCATTTCTGCCCTTATCTGGGAAATAAGTAATGTTTTGCCCCATTCGCGTAGAATTAGCTAAGGCAAAATATGCGCGTGGATAGCTCCGCCATAAATGCGAATAGTTGATGTTAAAATCAAGCTTGCTTGATTCTGTTGGGGTATAGAGGGCTTGAAAGGCAACATAGGTATTTGTAGTATTGTCATTTTCAAAGGCTTTTACGGAGTTATCCAATGAAGCGGTATTGCGTGCGCCGGGGGTGTAGCTTCCGCTCACATCACCACGGATAAAGAGACTATCGCTTACCCTCTTTCCTGCCGCTAAGCTAAGACTTCCTCCTTGCAGCCCCAAAGCCTCGCCGCTTGTGCCTTTTAGCACCAATCGCACAAAATCTTTACTCGGGGCTTTAGTAACGATATTCACCACCCCTCCTCGTGTGCCATTCCCATAGACGACAGCTCCCCCTCCGGGAATCACCTCAATACTTTGAATGTCCTCTATGTCGATATTATTATAAGGTGGCACACCGTGGCTGGTATCCAGCAGGGAGATAGGCACACGATTAAGCAAAATTTTCACTGCACGATTGGCATCAGCTCCCTGCCCTCTTAAATCGATATTTCGCCCAAAGCCAGAATCACTAAAGGTGATAAGCGGCTGATATTGCAAAGCTTGTTCCAAGCTTTGATAGCCCTTATTTTCTAAATCCTCTTTTTCAATGAACAAAATATTTTTCGGCTCATCTTTAAGCGGTAAGTCAAAACCGGTAGCAGAAGTGATAATAGCATTGAGTTTTTTATTTTGTGTAAGTTGAGATTGAGAATCTTCTAATTCCTCCGCAAAACCAACAAAACCTAAAGTAGTCAATGCTAATGTGTAAAAGAAGAGTTTATAATGCTTTTTAGAAAAGATTAATGGGGGGGGGGGCATAAGAAATATATTCATAGCAAATCCTTTTTGAAAATTAAAATATTATAATAATTATTACTATAATATGTTAAAAACGATTTGTATCATAAGCATTATTAAAATATTCTTAAAGAAAAGCTATATCTTTAGCCCAATCAAGCAGAGCCAATATTATGCTAATTTCGAGATATATCTAAGCAAAGTGGGGCGTTTATGCTCTATCTCCTCGTTTAATACTTTCATAAGAAGCATTTGCAGCACCTCTCCTATTCTCTTACCCCTCATTCCTCTATCTAGCAAATCATCGCCATTAATGCAGAGTTCTGCAATACTTAAAGGCAGGTTAGAATCTAAAATCGCATTAAAGCCTTCCCTAAATTGCTCCAAAAGCTCCATATCCACCTTTTGCGCCGCCTTTATCATAAGTATATCGCTAATTAAACGCTCGCCGCTCACATTTTGCCCCTTATCTCTCCCACCAAGATTCGCAATCAATATTTTTAGCTCCTGTGCACTCATACCTAAAGGCATTTCATAAAGCCTAAGCAATGCCAACACATACTCCCTCGTCTTATTATCAAACTTTAAAGCCCTTAAAATACCATCGGCACAAGCCTTGCAAGGATACAAAAAACAAGCCCATTTAACCCTTACCTCGCACCCGCACAAAGATTCAAAAACACTAAAATCACTTTGAGGCGGGATTTGCGGGATCATTATTACAAAAAGTGATATATACTCACTTAGCACATCTTGCGCATAAGCCCCACACAAAAGCTTAGATAGCTCCACACGTATGCGCTCCTTTGCTACTTTTTTTAGCGACACAGCGCATTCATATAATGCCGCCTTTGTGTGGGATTCTATCCCAAAACCAAGAGTTGCACTAAAGCGTAAAGCCCTTAGAATCCGCAAGGCATCTTCACTGAAACGCTCCATAGGATTCCCCACGCAAACAATTTGTTTGTGCAATATATCCTCTATGCCGCCAACCATATCTATTAACCCCTTGTGCGGTGTATAAGCAAGGGCGTTTATGCTAAAATCCCGCCGATTCACGTCTGCCAAAAGAGAAGTGCTAAAATATACAGAATCCGGGCTACGCGCATTACTATAATGCCCATCAACACGGAAGGTAGTAACCTCATAGCTACAAGATTCTATAATAACACTAATCGTGCCATACTTTAAGCCTGTGGGGATAGTATGAGGAAAGAGTGCCATTATCTCTTGCGGGAGCGCTGAAGTAGCGATGTCATAGTCATTTGGCAAAGTAAGAGAATGCCCCATCTCGCACAAAATCATATCGCGCACACAGCCACCTACGATATACCCCTCATATCCCGCATTTTGCAAGGTTTGCAAGATATAAAGCACAGAATCAGGCAATGTGGGCTTAAAAATAGCGGGATCAAAGGTATTCATTAGCGCATTTTTAATTGCGGTGGTGGGCTTTGCCTTGGGGAATAATATGAACCTCCTCTATTGTCAGCATTTGTTGAACTGCCCAACAATCCACCAAGCAATGCCCCAAAAAACGCGCTCATACCTCCGCCGGGATTTGAGCTACCATACACCACGCCGCCATTTGCATATATATTCCTATTATGAGCAGCGATTCTAGCGGCTTCTTCTTTAGCTTGTTGTTCTTTTGCTTTTTGTCTTGCTTCCTCCCTTAAGGCATAAGAGCGCGAAATATCGCTATTATCAAGTGAAAAGACAAAATCCACAAACGCGCCATAATCGCGCCACGATGAACCTAGAGCAAGTCTAGCCTGCGAGGGCCTATCAATATAATGCTTAATGCCCATTTGCAAAGTAAAATGCGGATTGAAATTAAGGCTTACACCCGTATGCACTTCAGTTTGCATACCCTTAGCATTACTCCCACCCAGCCAATAATATGCATAGCTTACCTCACCACCAGCAAAGATACCAATGCTTTTGCGCGATGAGCCAATATCAAAGAGTATATCGCCCCCCATACCTAAAGCGGCAAATGTCGCATTTTTAGAGCTATACCCTGCTTGCAATGGCACATACAAGCGCAATCCTAACGCATTGCCAAAGTAATGCTTTGCACCATATTTAATACCCCCGCCATAAAGGGCTGTGCGCGTTATCTGTGTTTGAGAATCTACTAGAGAGAGCACATTATAGGGTATTTGAGGCGTGTAGCTTCCCCCAATGGCAAAAAACGCACCATTTTTTATACTTCCACTTACCTCATCACTCCCAAATAGGGCACTTCCACATAGGCAAAGGCTAACAAGAGATGTTACACATACATATCTCATCTCACACCTCCTAGAACACATATGCATAGTTTAGTCGATAGCTTAAGAATCCCTGCGCTTCAAGTTTCAAAGATTCCGCCTGTGCACCGACATAAATATATCCTGAATCATAATCGCTCACAAGATTACTACGCTTAATCTCTAATTCGATTCTATGTTTATCATTAAATGTAAGCGATACTCCTGCTTGTGCGCTTAGCCCATAACCCTTAAGCGATGCTGCTGAAGTAAAATCCTCCTGATAAATACTATAATGCGTCTTTGTAAAAGTCTGCGTATTAAACATAACGCCGCCACCGGCAAAAACTCCTAGAGTAGCATTTTTCATCTGCAAAAGCTCAAAGAGTAAATCCACATTCAAAGCCAAGCCATAAGCATCCATTTTGTGGCTTATATTTGCCTCATCAATATACTTTGCATAGCCATTATCGTTGTATTCGATATAGAATCTCGCGCCAAATCGCGCATCGGCACTAAACCTTTGATACCCTAATCGCGCAGATAAGCCAAAAGCATTATGAGAATCGTTGCCATGAGGGTAATGCGTAGTTGTGCCATTATCCTGTGTGCTATACACACCACTGTAATGTGTGTTATTAAGGCTCAAGCTCCCACCTATGAAGAATCCGCTATGTCCGGCATAAGCCACACTTACACACAAGCAATTCGCACATAGAAATAGTTTTTTCATCATTTATAAGCCTTTTTTGTTATGCTTTTGATTATATCGACCATTTTTAAATGATTTTATTATCCCTTAAGCCGCTACGCACACGCAAGATTCCCATACGCAAGATCATACGTCTTAAAAGCGCGATAAACATAAAAGGATAACGCGCATAATGCCTAAAGAGTGTTTTAAAGACAAGGAGCCTCGTGCGTTTAGCATAAAGTATATGCAAAGATTTAATGTTAATATCTGTGCTTGATTGTATATTATTTAGAATCTCGCTTAAGATTCTTGAGCTATGCAACGCCCCGCTAATGCCCTCTAAAGTGCTAGCGTTAATGAATCCCGCCGCTTCACCAATGAGAAATACCCCACTATACCCCCGCGCAAAATCCCGCATTCGTGTGGGTTGCAGCACCAAACACGCCTCTTTCTTAAGTGGTATGCCAAAATGTAGCCCTATGCTTTGCAATCGCTTAATTTGCTCCTTAAATCGCTCATTACAGCTCGTATGCAAATATGCCCCACCAAAGATAAAATAATGATCTTTAGACATACTCCAGCTATAACTCGGGCTAAGCTCCCTATCAAAAATACACGAAAGCATAGGGGCATTGGATTCTTTATACCATTGCTGAATGCACACAAGGCTCTTTGTTTTAAGCTTGGGATAAAGCATTTGACGCAAATGGCTTTTTGCTCCATCCGCTCCCACCACAATACGCGCCTTGAAATGATAGAAACTTTGCCCTTGCTTGAAAGTGATATGATATAGCTCTCCCTCCCGCCTTATTTGCTTAAAATACGCTCTGTGATAAGTATCAATATGACTAGGGATACGCCCTTTCAGCCATAAATCAAAGCGATGCCGCTCCATATTCACATAGCTTTTATGTATATATGAGGCGTGAGGATAGCCAAAATCAATGGTATTAATGGCAAAAATCTGCGGATTGACCAAAAGTGCGTTAGGGAGGGTAAGCCCTTGCTTTGCCAAAGCCTTTTGTCCTCCTTGAGAGAGTAGCCCACCACAAGGCTTATGAAAGCCCTCATCAAAACAATCTCCCCTTAAATCTTTCTTATCTATGCCAATCACCTTAAGATTGGGCTTTAGCAATGCGCCAAGATTGCTCCCTGCCACGCCTAAGCCCATAATGGCAATATCATATATACCTAAATCCTTGCTTTCCATACGCCTATAACCTTATTAGTGTGTTTTGCGCTCTATACATTGAGCTAGAATCGAGTGTTTTATATCACTTAAATAAAATGTATCACCTTGCTTTAGCTGCTCTAGCACGATAGGCTTATTATCCTTACTCACCTGTGCAAATCCACGCGCACAAAGCAATGTAGGATTAAGCACACTTATAGCTTCATAAATCCTCTCATATTGACTTTGCGCCGCTCTTATATACCGCTCTTTAAGGGTATTTAGAGACAAAGCCATATTTTCACATTGCACCTTTTTCTCTTGTAATAATACTTCAATCTGCCTTGTAAGCATTGTTTGCAATGTCTTAATCTGCTCAGTTTTAGACATATATTGAGATTGGAAGTTAAAAAGACGGAAATACTCTTTTAGCTGTTCTAAAATATCGCTTTTATGCGTGATATGCTTCTGCAGTATGGAGGCAAACGCATTCATCATCTCATCAAGCAAACGCAAATATTCATTTTTATCCGGCAGAAGTATCTCCATAGCAGCAGAGGGCGTAGGAGCGCGGATATCAGCGACAAAATCGCTAATAAAGGTATCGATTTCGTGCCCCACTGCGGAAACAATAGGCGTCCTTGCGGCAAAAATCGCCTCCGCTACGCATTCCTCATTAAACGCCCACATATCCTCCATACTACCACCACCACGACCTATAATTAACACATCAAAGCCCTCTTTTGTGCCAAAAAAGCTATCGGCAAGGGCGATATTACGCACGATAGAATCTTTTGCTTCCACGCCCTGCACAATGGTATTAAAAAGTGTGATATGTATGTTTTCCCATCGCTTTTGAGCGACCTTTAGCATATCTTCTTTTGCTGCACCTGTGGCAGATGTAAGCAAGGCTATGCGTTTAGGGAATCTAGGCAGAGGCTTTTTGTGCGCACTATCAAAATAACCCTTTGCACTAAGCTTTGTTTTAAGGGCTTCAAACGCACGTGAAAGCTCCCCAATCCCTGCAAGAGCAATGCTTTTGCATAGAATCTGATATTCCCCCTTAGGGCTATATACGCTAATTGCGCCATTTATCTCTACATTCTGCCCCACTTCAAGCGTCATTTTAAGGCTACGTGCATTTCCCTTAAACATCACGCAGCGAATGCTTGAATGCTCATCTTTAAGCGTGAGGTAGATATGCCCACTTGTGTGAATCTTCACACTGCTAATCTCCCCACACACAAGAATATCCATAAAGGTTTGCTCTAAAATGCTTTTAATCTGCGCGTTTAACTCACTCACCGCTAAAGCTTTCATACCGCTCCTGCCGCTCCTGTTTGAAAAATTTGCACGATTGTATCACAGCATAGCTTTAATGCACTCTTAAACTGCACAATACAACAGCATTGGCAATACTGCTAGAGACATATTATTAGAAGATATTTCCTTAAACATAAAAACTTTTGTAGCATTATTAATCCATAACTCTAAGCGTGCGTATTAACACCAACCTACGAGCATTTGCTATTAAGTTATTTATGACATTACCCGCCATTAAATGCAAGTCTATAATTAATGATAAGTTTCTGTAATTGCACATATTTTTTTTGTTTAATTTTGCAAAAGTAGAGATTATTCTATACATAGAGTTACAGAATATTGCAAAAAACAATGATTTTTTTGAGTCTCGAAAAATTCATTAAGTTTAGGGCATATTCTTGAAATGTATTAGATTTATACTAAATATTTTTTATACATATTAACTCATTAAACTTGATATTATTACTATAAACTTTATATAAAATTTAATATTTTCTGCTATGATTGCTCAATTTTATTATTCAAGGAGACAAAATGGCAACAAAACATCAATTTCAAACCGAGATCACACAGCTTTTAGATTTAATGATACATTCTTTGTATTCCAATAAAGAGATTTTCCTAAGAGAGCTGATTAGTAATGCCTCTGACGCATTAGACAAGCTCTCCTACCTCACACTCACAGATGAGAAGCTCAAATCGCTTACATTCACGCCACGTATTGACATACAATTTGATGAGACTAAGAAAACCATTACTATAGAGGATAATGGTATAGGTATGAATGAGGCGGATATGAAAGAACATCTTGGCATTATTGCAAAATCAGGCACAAAGAGCTTTCTCGCGCAACTTAGCGGGGATAAAAAGAAAGATTCTGCGCTCATTGGGCAGTTTGGCGTAGGCTTTTACTCCGCATTTATGGTGGCTCATCGCGTTGTCGTGCAAAGCAAGAAAGCCGGAGAGGATAAGGCTTATGCGTGGGTAAGCGAGGGCAAGGGTGAATATGAAGTAGGCGAATGTGTCAAAGACACACAAGGCACACAAATCACACTCTATTTGCGAGAGGAGGAGGCACATTTTGCGTCACGTTGGGAGATTGAAAACATTATCCATAAATATTCCGAGCATATCGCTTTCCCTATTTATCTCCATTATACAGAATCTAGCTTTGAAGGCGAGGGTGATGACAAAAAAGAAGTCAAAGAGAACAAAACCTCTCAAATCAACACAGCTAAGGCTTTATGGAAGATTCCCAAAGCGGAATTAAAAGATGCAGATTATAAGGAATTTTACAGCACACTTTCACACGATAATAACGAGCCTATGCGGTGGATTCACACAAAAGTCGAGGGAAATCTAGAATACACAACATTATTTTATATCCCTCAAAAAGCCCCTTTTGACCTCTACCGCGTGGATTATCAATCCGGTGTGAAGCTCTATGTCAAACGTGTGTTTATCACCGATGATGATAAGGAGCTTTTGCCTCCGTATTTACGCTTTGTACGAGGGGTGATTGATAGTGAGGATTTGCCTCTTAATGTAAGCCGCGAGATTTTGCAGCAAAATAAGATTCTAGCCAATATCAAATCCGCCTCGACAAAGAAGATTCTAGGTGAAATTGGCAATATCGCTAAAGATGAGGAAAGCTACAAGGCGTTTTATGAGCAGTTTGGCAAAGTGCTAAAAGAGGGCTTATATAGCGATTATGAAAACAAGGAAAAGATTTTAGAACTCTTGCGTTTTGATAGCTTTAAGGCGGAGAATCTCTCGTTTAAGGCTTACAAAGACGCTATGAGCAGTGAGCAAAAGAGCATTTACTACATACTAGGGGAAAACAAAGACACGCTTAAAAACACACCGCTACTTGAAAAATTCGCCAAAAAGGGCTTTGATGTGCTGCTTTTAAGCGATGAGATTGATGCAATTGTAATGCCAATGGTAGGTGAATATGACAAGACACCGCTAAGAAGTATCAATTCTAAAGAAGCCTTAGAGGAGCTTGGTGAGGAGAGCATAGATGAGGCTACGCAAAAAGACTATGAGAAAGTTATCAAAGGTTTTAAAGAAGCCTTAGGAGAGCAAATTGCTGATGTGAAGCTCTCATCTCTTGGCGATGCGCCACTCACGCTTATTAAGGAAGATTCTAATCCTATGATGGCAAATCTTATGGCACAAATGGGGCAGAAAATGCCAGAATCTAAGCCGACCTTAGAGCTTAACATCACTCACACCATTGTCAAAAAGCTTAAAAGTGCAAAAAAAGATAAAATCGCTCAAAGTGCCTTATTGCTCTTTGGCGCTACGCTTGTCCTTGAAGGTGGCACATTGGAAAATGCTAAAGCCTTTAATACACAACTCAATGAACTTATCCTTCAAAGCCTTTAAATCCTTTGCAGATATCTATGATACTAGATGTCTGCGATTTTAACTTCTCCTTAAACAACATTAATTGAAAAAAATATTGAACGCACGCAAGAAGCTATTTTTAAAGAAGCTCGTCATAAACTTTAAATACTTTTTTGCTACAATGCTAAGTTTTTTGAGATTTTGTAATTTGAAACATCTTATAGGGAAAGGCAAAATATGGCAAGTAATGAAATATTTTTATGCAGTATTTGTAATGTAACATCAGGGGATTGCCCGGAGGACTGCAAATACTGCACACAAAGTGCGCATTATGGCACACAGATTCAACGATATAAAAACAAAAACATAAATAAAATTCTGCAAGAAGCTAAGGCTTTGCGTGAGTATGGGGCATTGGGATTTTGCCTTGTAACGGCGGGACGCTCACTCGATTCTGATAAATGTGAATATATCGCTAAAGCTGCAAGTGCGATTAAAGAGGCAGATTTAGGTTTGCATATTATCGCTTGTTGTGGGAGTGCGGATTTAGATTCGCTTAAATTCCTTAAAAAGCACGGCGTGGATAGCTATAATCACAACTTAGAAACATCAAAAGATTATTTTCCGCAGATTTGCAGCACACATACGTGGCTTGAGCGGTTTGAGACTTGCGAAAACACGCTTAAAGCTGAACTAGGGCTTTGCTCTGGTGGAATCTTTGGCATAGGGGAAAGCTGGAGTGATAGAATCGAGCTTCTAAAGCATTTGCAGATTCTCTCCCCTCATAGCTCTCCTATTAATTTTTATATCGCCAATGAAGCACTGCCTTTACCAATGAAAACATTAAGCAAAGATGAAGCGCTCGAATGCGTGATTTTAGCGCGTGAATACCTCCCTAACACGCGGCTAATGATTGCCGGGGGACGAGAGGTGGTTTTTGGAGATAATCAAAAGCCACTTTTTGAGGCAGGGATTAACGCTGTCGTGCTAGGAGACTACCTCACCACCGATGGTAAAGCTCCTAGAGATGATGTAGCAATGATAGAATCTTATGGCTATGTCGCAGCCACAAGCTGCCATTAAAGCAATATGTAAGGAGCAATATGCAGCACACAACAAAAGAGCGATTTGTTCATTGGCTTTGGACCAGGAGTCGGCAGCTTTTTTTTGCACTATGGAGCAAGATTAAGAGCATTTGGGACTTTGTCGCTGATAAGGAGCTTAGCTTTTATGCAGCTTCGCTTAGCTTTTATACAATTTTTGCTATTGTGCCACTTTTACTTATTATCTTTACGATTTTTATCAATCTACCCAATTTTCAATCCCAAATCGAGCAAATCCGCACCCTTATCCTCTCAAATATCCTGCCCACGCACACAGATGTGATTGCAGAATACCTTGATACCTTTATGCAAAATAGCTCTTCGCTTGGTATGATGGGGCTTGGCTACACACTTGTGGCTTCTGTGATGTTTTTTCGCAATTATGAGTATATCGCGGCAAAGATGTTTAACTCCACGCCGCGCAAATTTTTTGATTCTCTTATGATGTATTGGACGATGATTACGCTTTTCCCGGTGGTATTAGCCTTTTCAATCTATTTTAGTGGCGAAGTGCAAAAAACGCTCAAAGGCACGGCAGATTTAAGCATATTATTTGATTTGATTCCCTATTTGCTGACTTGGGCTATGTTTTTCCTCCTTTTTAAACTTTCAGCTAATAAACCCTTGAAACTTCTTTCTCTACTTACTTCAAGTGTGCTCACTTCTGCAGCGTGGCTACTCACTAAATGGGCGTTTGTGTATTATGTGTTCTATAATCAAACTTACAAAAGCGTCTATGGTTCGATTTCTATCTTTCTTTTTCTTATGCTGTGGATTTATGTTTCGTGGTTTGTTATGCTCTATGGAATGCGATTTTGCGAGGGTTTTGCTACTAATTTTGGCAAGAAGCTTGAAGAGAAATATGGTATTAGCACAACTGAAGTGTAAGCTATTATCCAACCCCTCCTTATACTATTAAAACAATAATTTAGGCAAGCTTTTGCACGATAATGGGCGGTAAAATCGATAACATTTAGGACATATAGTATGTTTGAATTAAAAGCCATAATCACATAAATATGCTAAAATAACAACAAATTTTTAAGGAGTAGGTTTAATGAAAGAAGCCGGTATTGAGGTGATGAAAAATACAAAAAGTGTGCGCGATATTGATGTGAAAGACAAAAGAGTGCTAATACGCGTGGATTTTAATGTGCCAATGGGTGAAGACTTTGATATTAGTGATGATACACGTATAAGGGAGGCTTTGCCAACGATTAATTACTGCATAGATAATCACGCTCAAAGTATTGTGCTTGTGAGCCATTTAGGGCGTCCCAAAGGGCGAAGTGCGGAATTTTCACTCAAACACGTAATCAAACGTGTGGAGCGGCTTTTAGGGCGAGATGTCAATTTTGCAGAAAATATTGAGAATGTAGAATCCTTACAACAAGGTGCGAATGGCAATGTGATTTTACTTGAAAATATTAGATTCTATGAGGGAGAGGAAAAAAATAGTGATGAGCTTTCACGCAAACTCGCCTCCCTCTGTGATGTATATGTCAATGATGCCTTTGGCACAAGCCACCGCGCCCATTCTAGCACTTGTGGCATTGCAAAATATGCAAAAGAGCGCGTAGCAGGGCTATTACTCAAAAAAGAAATTGACTCCTTTGCAAAAGCTATGGCAAATCCGCTCAAGCCTGTTTTACTCATTGTAGGCGGTAGCAAGGTCAGCTCCAAACTTGCCCTTTTATACAATATCCTTGATGTCGTGGATAAAATCATCATCGGCGGAGCGATGAGCAATACATTCCTTAAGGCGCTAGGATTTGATATGCAAAAATCCCTTGTAGAGGATAATCTCATCAGTGAGGCACAGAAGATTCTCAACCACGCTAAAGAAAAGAAAGTCAAAATTTATCTGCCCGTAGATGTTGTCAGCACTGATGATATTAAAGAGCACCGCCATATTAAAATCACTCCCGCGCAAGATGTGCCAGAGGGCTTTATGGCAGTAGATATGGGACCAGCGACAAGTAAGCTTTTTAGTGAGGTAGTGCGCGATTCCCAAACGATTATTTGGAATGGACCGCTTGGAATCTACGAAATACAAGCGTTTTCACGCGGGACATTTAATCTCGCTCACGCCGTAAGCGATACCTATGCCTTTAGCCTTATTGGCGGGGGCGATACTGCAGATGCGATTGACAAAGCCGGTGAGCGTGATAATATGAGCTTTATTTCTACCGGTGGTGGAGCGAGCTTAGAGCTGCTAGAGGGCAAGATTCTCCCTGCGTGCGAAGTGCTAGAGCGCAAATAAATATATAAAACACTGATATGGGCGCAAAACAAGCCGTGCTCAATACGCTTCCTTTCCACACTAGAGACATATTCCCGCATATTACTCAAGCACAAAATGGGTGGTTCTATTTAAGATACCGCGCAAGTATTGTCGTCTCACTCCTTGCTTATTCTATCGCAAAAATATACGAGGGCAAGAGAAAGACCATAGTCTTAAGCCTCATTTTCTTCGTGCTAGGGCTATGTGTATTCCTCATAGATTCTGTAATGTGGATATATGTGGGTATGTTTATAATGTGCTTTAGCTCTTTTATTGCGCATTCCGTGCTTAATGCGCTCAATAGCTCCCTAAGCACACATCATAAAGGCGTGTTAAGCGGCTTATATTTGAGCTTTTACTACACAGATAGCACACTTGGCTCTTATCTCTCATCATTTGTCTTTGAAATACTTGGTTGGGAGATTTTCATATTCTGCATTGCGCTGCTTTTGGGCGAAACTTCTGCGGTGTTTTATCGCATAAAAGAAAGGGTGTGAATGTTTTTTGATATGCTTTATAGTGCTATGAATGCTAAAACTCCTGCACAAAAATGCACAGAGATCGAGGCATTGGCAAGGATAAGCAACATAGCTCTAGCCTCCGCACAAAGCTATGAATCCATAAAGAGCAGACATTCCCCCATCTATCTGCTCAAACAGCCCTCCTATGTAGGATTCTGTATGATTACCCACCCTACTAGAATCCGCCGCCCAAAGCATATAAAGAGTGAGCAAAGCCTCGCTAAAATGCTGCATTCTATCGTGCATATCGAGTATAGTGCGATAGATTTAGCCCTTGATGCGATGTATCGCTTTAGGGATTTGCCCTTATCCTATTATCACGATTGGCTAGAAGTCGTATTAGAGGAAATGCGGCATTTTAGATTATTGCGCGAATGCCTCAATGCACTTGGCTATGAATACGGCGATTTCCCCGTGCATACTCAACTCTTTGATGCACAAAAGGCAACAAGCGATATAAGCGATAGAATGGCGCTACTTCACAGGGGCTTAGAAGCAAATGGGCTTGATGCGAATCCCTTTGTAGTGAGCAAGATTAAGCATTTTGAGCATACATTGCGTGATAGGCTTCTTGCTGTGCTAGAGGTAATTTTGCACGATGAAATTGCTCACGTAAAAAAGGGTAATAGATGGTGGCGATATAGCCACACTAATGCCTCTACACAGGAGTTTTTAGCCACATTAGAACGTTTTAGGGCATTTTACAGCCCTCCACGTATCCTTAATATCCAAGCAAGAATCCAAGCAGGCTTTAGCACAGAAGAACTGCGTATGATGGGTAGGCATTACTCGGTATAGAATCGATATTGAGGCATTGGGAGACATATTTTTATATGCAATATTTTTCTACAAAATGCAAAGGCTGGATACCTCATAAATCTAGCTTTAACACTAGAAACCACGCAATACACAAGCTTCTATCTTTTTGGCACAAAAAGACTAAAAACATCAAGACGAGATTTGATATTGGTATCAAAAAATCTGTTTCCTTTATCAGCTTAAAGATTCAAAAAGCTCTAAGGCTCTAGCTACCACCTTATCCATATCATAATACTTGTATTCCCCAAGTCTGCCGATGAAGTAGACATTTTTCAATGCCTTTGCCCTCTGCATATAGGCTTCATATATCGCTGCACTTTGTTCATTTGGCACAGGATAATACCGCTCATCGCCCTTGCTCCACGCCTTAGGGTATTCAAAGCTCACAATACTATGAGGCGTTTTAGAATTTAAAAAGTATTTATATTCGCCAATGCGCGTGTAATCATAATTATTTGGATAATTGATAACTGCCCCACTTTGAAAATGCTCTCTCTCAAAACGCACAAAATCAAAATGCAAGCTCCTATAAGGCAACTCGCCTAATTCATAGCCAAAAAACTCATCAATCGCCCCACTATAAAAAACCCTCTCGCATTCAATACAATCTTTTATATCTTTATAATCACACTCAAGTTTAAGCGTAATAAGCGGATTTTCAATCATTTTTTCACACATTTTAGTATAGCCTTGCAGTGGGATTCCTTGAAATCTATCTTGGAAATACCTATTATCTCGGCTAATGCTTACAGGCACACGCTCAAACACACTAGGGTCTAGCTCTTTGGGGGTGCATTGCCATTGCTTCAAAGTATAATGCAAAAAGATTTTTTCATAAATAAAATCACTTAAAAACTTCAATTCTGGCACTTTTTGTAGTTCCAAAATAGATACTTTGCTCCCATAGGTAAATTTATCTAAAAGCGTAGATTCTATATCTTGTGCTATTTTTGCAGGAAATGCCATATACAAAGAATTAAGATTAAAAGGCACAGGCACAAACTGCCCATCTACAAAGGCTTTGACTTCGTGCATATAAGGATAGAATCTGCTAAATTTATTTAAATAATGCCATACTTTTTTATCATTAGTATGAAAAATATGTGTGCCGTATTTATGCACAAAAATACCCTCATCATTATAATCATAGGCATTTCCACCGATATGATTTCTCCGCTCTATAAGTAGCACAGATTCTCCTCTCACATTTGCCAAACGCTCCGCAAGTGTCAGCCCAGCCAATCCCGCTCCCACAATACAATTTTTTACTTTCATTTTCGCTCCTTTTACAAATAATCACTGCCATTGCTATATAAAGTTTTGCCAAAGATTCTAATTACACTCCCTTTTTTACTTAATCTTAGGCGGAAAATACCCCTTATATCACATATCCTCCAAGTATTCAAACGATGAAGCCAAAGTGGGATACATAAGATATAGCGCATTTGCTTATAGTGTGTTTGATTATAAAATGCCGCTTTTGGGTAATGGCTTATACCCAAATCACGCAATGCCCTTTTTAAAGCTACAAATAATTGATAATGTGCCTCATTAGAATATAGAGTATGCAAATGCCATAAACAGAAACTTAAAGTCCAATTCATAAAACTTCTTTGCACTGATGAAAAAATCCCCATTTTTATAAGTGAATCTTGCCATTTTGATACAGAGGATAAAAACAAAGTTGGATTCTTGTCCCTGCTGCTCTCTAGCGAAGTAGCGTGTTTGCGATGTGTGAAAAGCATTTTTTCACACACGCTTATAGAATCTGCTCTTACTAATGAGCTAAAAGTAAAAAGTAAATCATCGCTTGGTGATTTCACAGGCTCAAAGCGCAAATTATGAGATTCTATAAAGGCGCTATTATAGAGCTTATCCCACGCCCACCCGACACAAAATCCAAACACATAATCACCCAAATCTTTATAATCAAATCTCTCTTTTTGCGGGAGCAAGTCTAAACGCAAAGCCCAATCCATAGGCACTATATTGCCATCTTGGCTTAACTCCTCGCTTTGAGCTATAACTATTTGCGCTTGTGTCTGTAATGCTCTTTGCACTAAAGATTCTATGGCAAAAGGACGCATATAATCATCGGAATCAAAAATTAAAACCCACTCTCCTTTTGCCCTCTCTAATCCTGTATTTCGTGCTGCACCTCCGCCTTGATTCTCTTGCTCTAAATAAATGATTCTGCAATCTCTTTTTGCATACTCTTGCACGATTTGCCCACTTTTATCGGTGCTGCCATCATTTATGCAAATAATTTCTATTTCACGCAAACTTTGATTTATCACAGAATCTAAGCATTCTCTCAAATATTTTTCTACATTATAGATTGGGATTATCACAGATACGAGGGGTTTCTCTTGAGTCTTAACATCTTGCATTACTATCCTTTAAGTTTCTAAAATGAGCCAAAAATACACCAAGTAGCACAAAAAGAAAAAGTTGTCCATCGCGCACAGGAAAACAATCAAAAACATTTGCTACAACCAAGCCCAAAAGAGCCAAGCCTATGCTTCCCATAAAGAGTTGCTGTATATTTACATTGGAGCGAAAATCAATTTTTGCCTTATAAAGTGCGTAGAAAAAATATCCCACAAATAAGCTAAATCCTATAAAGCCTACAAGTCCTAGCTCAAAAAAGATTGATGAAGGGTAGTTATGATTATGCGCGTGAGCAGATATAAAAGTATCCTCATAAGGAGTAAGCGAAAAGGGGTGATTGATAGAATCTAGTGGAAAAATCTGCTGAATATTAAAAGGGAACTGCTGAAAGTGATAGCCATTAGGACGCAATGGATTATCAGCTATGGCAAGGAGCGTGGATTTAAGCTTAGAGATTCTATCGAGTGCCGAGTATTCCATTGTGATGTCTGCTTGTTTGTCTAAAGAATGCACAGAACATTGCGTTTGCTTACCTGTTAGACAATACTCCCCTGCAAACTGCCCCATTTCCGCGGGAGGTGTATGCCATACCTGCATAAAATTATTGACTATCTTATGAAAATTAAATCTATCCTGCCACGAGGAGCTAAAATGATATAGAGCAAAAGCACCTAAACAAAGCGTAAGCAATAAGCTAAAAAAAGTTATTTTTTTGCGCTTATAGGTAAAAAATACCAAAGGCGCGCACATCATACTTATAAGTGCCAAAGCCCCGAATCTCCCGCCATTACACACAAAGGCGTAGATTCCTAAAAGTGTAAATATGCCAAAGATGTATTTTGCAAACCCCCTTGTTTTTAAAAAGCCCACATAAGCAAAGCTAAAGGCAAAGAGTAAATAAAAGCTATATCCCGTAGCAGGGATATGATAATGCGGTAATTTCGCACGATAGCCGAGATTCCCACCTCCATTGGCATAAAAATCATAAATTGTAACCAAAGGGTGATAGAAAACAACACAGCAGAGTAAAAGAAAAAATATCCTCTGTTGGCTGTGCTTCAAGGAAAGTGTAAATAAAAAACTCATTATCATAAAAAGACTAGGTTCAAGGAGATACCAACGAATAAGCTTCTTTGTCTCTGACACATTTACCGCAAAAAAAAGCGAGATATATGCCATTATCACAACAATAGCCATAAAGCTAAGAGGCAAGATAAGGGTTTTGATAGATTTCAAATCTCGCCAAAAACAAAGCAGATACATACCAAATGCGACATACAGCAAATTAATGGGGATTTTGATATGTATATAGCTATAAGAAAATGGCACAATAGCTAAAGTAACCACCACAAGTAGCATACACAGCCATAGGACAATTTCACCGAGATGAAAACGCGCTATTTTCACATCTGCAAGATTGCAAAGCTTATGCAAAAAGTGCGTATTTTTCTGTGAAGTATATTGACTTAAAGCATTTTGCTCTAAATTATCTTGTGGAGTATTTTTCTGTGAGATCCTAGAATCCATTTAGCTCTCCCTTGCCTCTTTGAACTCTGTCACACATTTAGGATTTAGCCTCACCTAGATATTTCTTTATCACTCGTAATTTACATACATAAAATCGCTTCACATCGCCATCACTCACCCAACCGAGCCATTTTCTTTTTGCTCTAAATTTAAAAAAGACTAAGGGTAGTTCTTTTATTTTAAGATTCTCTTGTGTTTTTTTATAAGCAATCCATACATTAAATAATCGCTCGCTCAAAAACCCAAAAACTCTTGCTTGATAACTATCATAATTTTTATAAGCACTCAAAGGCTCAATGGCAAACAAAATATCAAAAATCCACTCACAATATTCAAGATATAATGCCTTTTTCATAATATACATATTTGCAATATACCAAAACAAAGGCTTTTTGTGGAGTGTATCGAGTGCAATTTGATACATCTGCGGATATTTTGAAGCGATATACTCTAAAGCCAAATCCATATCCTTAATATAATGCACCTCATCATATAATTCATATAATGATAAATGTTGTGCTCTTTGCTTATCATCGTGGTCAATAACCAAAGTTGGAAGCACTATATCATAACCCTTTAGAGATTCAATAATATTTTGAGGATTAAGCCCATATTGTTGATAAAAATCACTAAAAAAACCTCTTATGGAATCATAATAACATTTTTGTGTTCTAGGCATATCAAAATGAGTAGAATCTCTAAAATCAAACACTCTACGATAATGAAATAACCCATAATAATCTGCTTCAAGATTCTTCCACGCCCAATACATTGCGGTGAGTTCGCAAAAATAAGGGTTAAGCTCACTAATATGCTCTCCATTATTATCATATAAAAGTGGCACTCCCACCTTTTGACAAAGTCGCTCCAGCTCATTTTTTATCTGTGGTTTTGCATTTTCCGCACCCAAAAGTATAGGCTGCAAACATTCATTTGCAATAATAGGGCTAACTTTGTGATAGCAGACTAAAATTTTTATATTCATTCCTTACTCCTTGCATTTTCACTAATATTGTGGGGGGGGGGGGGCGAAATAGGTTTTTTGTATATACGAAGAAATAAAAAATAATATCGCTCACAATCATTTGAGCCGACTTTACCAAAGAATTTACTTTGCCTACTATAAAGGAGTTTGCTTTTTACTTCACGGACATTCAACTTACGCATTTTTAGCTGGTAGTGAAGCCATACATTAAAAAGCCACTCACCCAAAAATCCAAAAACTCTCGCTTCTTGGGCATTATATGATGTATAATCAATCTGCTCTTGCAACGCAAAAAGCACATCAAAAATCCACTCACAATATGCAAAAAATACCTCTTTACGCCAAATTGCCATATTCCAATAACATATTTTTGCACCATTTGTAAAAAGCGTCTGCGTAATAGAATCTGTCATAAATGGATAAGTTTCTTTAATATAGGCAATCGCCTTATCTAAATCCTTTATATTATGCCCTCCACGCGCAAAATTCTTATACGCATTTATATCTGGGCGCAAAGATAGGGCTTTAGGAATAATTATATCAATAGAAGAATCTTGCAAATATGAAGTGATAGAAGCACTATCAAGGTGATATTTCGCTATGAGGTTGCTTTGGGGAGTGAAAGCTGATTTTAGCCTTGAAAAAAATGTATTTGGGGTAAAATCAAACACCCTCCGATAATGAAAAAGTCCATAATAATCAGAATCTAGATTCTTCCACGCCCAATACATTGCGGTGAGTTCGCAAAAGTGGGGATTGAGTGTGGAAATTTCTTTTTTAACTTATGAGAGTATGCCTCCTCCCCTGAAATATAATCGTCCCTAAAAAGTTCTACGCCCTGCTTAGCACAAGCAAATTCTAAAGATTCTCGTGTAGTTTGGTCTGCTTGTGCCGCACCTACCAAAATTGGTTGCAACACTTCATTTGCAATGATTGGGCTTATCTTATGATAGCAGACAAGAATTTTCACTCTTGGAGATAATGGCATAATTTTCCCTAAAATATGGATTTACAAAAGCTAAGATTATAAACAAATTTGTCTTAATATTATTTTATACCTCAATCTTTTCCACCAAATGCAGATTAAAGCCACTAAGGGCATTATACTCACCTTTGTTTGCACTACAAGAGCTAAGAAGCACAAAATCTTCAATACCTAATCTTTTAAGAATCTGCGCACCAATACCAAAGTCTTTCATATCGCCACAGGCTTTAGATATATGCAGGGAATGAGTATTTAAAACTATCAAATAGCCGCCTTGTTCTTTTAAATATTCAATGCTTTTAAGAAGCGCATTCCATTCTTCTGTATTTTCTAGCAATTCCAAATCACTGCGCATATTATGGAATCTAATAAGCGGCTTTGTCTTATGCGGAGTAGAGGTAGAAAATGCAAAGGCAATATGCTCGCGCTCTAAATGGTCTATAAAGGTGATTTTTTCACACGCTACGCCCATAAATACTGCATTTTTACGAGAAGTCTCACGCAGGAGATTTTCAAAATTAAGGCGATAATGGATAATATCGGATACATAGAGAATCTTAAGATTATGCAAAGAGGCAAAATCAAGCAAAAATTTATCCCCGCGCCCTGCCATTGTGCCGTCTTTTTTCATAATCTCACAAATCACGCTAATGGGTGCAACTCCTGCAAGGCGGCAAATATCTACACTTGCCTCTGTATGTCCTGTGCGCACAAGCACTCCTCCCTCTTTAGCAATAAGCGGAAAAATATGTCCGGGACGCACAAAATCACTTGGTTTTGCGTTACTCTCACACATAAGTCTAATAGTCATATCGCGCTCATAGGCTGAAATACCCGTCTTGGCTTCTTTTGCGTCAATAGAAATCGTAAAAGCTGTTTCGTGATTGCTATCGTTTTTTTGCACCATTGGGGGCAAGTCAAGTTTTTTGGCAAGCTCTTGTGTGATAGATACGCAAATAAGCCCTCGTGCTTCTTGCGCCATAAAGTTGATTTTTTGAGGACTAGAGAAGATTCCCGCCATCACTAAATCACCCTCATTCTCCCTATCCTCATCGTCCATAATAATAATCATCTCACCTTTTTTAATCGCCTCTATAGCTTCTTTCACGCGTTGTTGATACATTTTTAACCTTTGCATTGCTTTTGGGGCAAATTATATAAAAACAAAATAAATTTCTTTTAGAATCTCTATATTTTAAAAATTGAAGTTAAGGAGATGATGAGAATCTAAAAAGAGATTCTCATCGTTAATATAATATGTGAAACGAAAATGTAAGGAGGCTTAAGCAAGTGTAGCTTTCAGCATCCAAATAGCTTTTTGCAACTCACCTACTTTATCATCAGCATATCCCTGTGTTACATTATCTCCAGCTTTTTCAGCCTCACTTGAAAGATTTTCAAACGCTTTAAGGAAATATTCATAATCAGCAAGGATAGCTTTTAAAACATCTTTTGAAGTAAAACTTGTTTTGCTCTCCTCTTTAATTTTTGCAGCTTTAAGCATATCTGCAAGTGTTACATAGGGCTTTTCACCAATTTGCAATACGCGCTCTGCAACATCATCAAACACATCAGCAAAATTTTCATAAATCTCTTCAGTAGCCTTATGCGTAGGGTGAAAGTCCATACCCTTAACATTCCAATGAAAATTATGCACTTTGACATAAAACACTGCCGCATCAGCTTGAATTTGTTTTAATGTTTCCACAACTTTACTCATAATATATCCTTTCACAATAATATTTTCCTTAAATAGCTTCATCGCTAAAACCATTCAAGGAATACTTACATTGTAAAACACACAAGTAACTTCAAAGCAAATATATCATAAAGATTCTGCCTTAAAAACTCATTTTTCCCTTACGGGATTTGCCAAAGGATAAGAGCTTCGCTCGTATGCTACGCTGTATGCAAATTGTGGATTGACACTTTGTGTAAATGCGAAAGCTTTAGCCCTGATAGCAAAGGCATAGAGAGAATTCCTGCCACAAGCGTAGCGCATTAAGAATCTTGACAAAGCTATACAAACTCATTATAATTGCGCCTTTAAATTTTTTTGTTATTGGGGTATCGCCAAGCGGTAAGGCACCTGGTTTTGGTCCAGGCATTCAGAGGTTCGAATCCTTTTACCCCAGCCACTTCTTTAAGCCTTTAGTTTTATAGCTATATCTAAACATTCTAGTTTGTAATTAAGTTTAAGTATCGCGGGATAGAGCAGTCCGGTAGCTCGTTGGGCTCATAACCCAAAGGTCGGGGGTTCAAATCCCTCTCCCGCAACCAATCCCAAACCTCTTTTTACTTTAAATGCGCTCATAGCTCAGCTGGATAGAGCAACGGCCTTCTAAGCCGTAGGCCAGAGGTTCGAATCCTCTTGGGCGTGCCACTTTGATTAACCTAAGATGCAAAATAGCAAAAAGAGCGTTTAGATTAAGGAATACGATGAGAATAGTGCATCTTGTTACTCAAGATAATGGTGGAGCTGGAAGAGCCTGTGTCCGGCTACATAAGGCACTGCTTGAACACAATGTAGATTCTATAATACTTACACAAAATAAAACTACAGATACTCCACAGATAAAACAAATCGCGCAAACCAAACTCCAAAAAGCCTTTGCCAAGATTCGCCCCTTTTTATCCCAGCTCCCGCTTAAACTCTATCCCAAACGACACAAAGATATATTTTCACCCCATCTTCCATTCTTCACACCGCACAATCGTCCGCTTCTTGCCGCTATTAATGAGCTAAACCCTGATGTAGTGCATTTGCATTGGGTTGAAAGCGGATTCTTTAATATCAAAGATTTGCAATCCATCAAAGCGCCGCTTTTGTGGAGCCTGCACGACGCCAACCCCTATACAGGCGGGTGCCACATAGTGGCACCCGCCTGTATAGGGGTTGGCTCTGTTTGTAAATCTTGCCCACTCCTCCATTCTAAGTTTCCTTTTGACATCAGTTTTTGGACTTTTAAACATAAGGCAAAAGTTTATAATACATTACAGAATCTAACCATAAACGGCTTATCTCAATGGATTACATCCTGTGCTAGAGATTCTACACTTTTTAAAAATAAACCTATTATCAACCTCCCTAATCCTATCGACACACGCCTATACCGCCCTATCAATAAGGAATTTGCACGAAATACCCTGCGTATCAACACACCAAAAAAACTCATTAGTTTTGGTGCTATTGGTGGCTCACAAATGCTACGTAAGGGCTTTAATGAGTTGAAAAATGCCTTAGAATCTCTCAATTCTAACTTAAAATCCCAATGCGAATTACTTGTCTTTGGAGAAAGCAAAGGAGAGGAGATTAAGGGCATACCTACACATTATATGGGAACTTTACACGATGATATAAGTCTTGCACTCGTTTATAGCGCAAGTGATGTTTTTATTATGCCTAGCTTTGTGGAATCTTTTGGGCAAACTGCCCTAGAAGCCCTCTCTTGCGGGACACCTGTCGTGGCATTTGACACAAGCGGACTTAAAGACATCGTGCAGCACCGCAAAAATGGCTATTTAGCCCAATGCTATGATATAGGGGATTTAAAAAATGGCATAGAGTGGATTTTGCAGCTCGCCCCGCAAATATATGCTTCCCTTGCCCTTTATGCTAGGGAATCCGCCCTGCAACATTTTGATTCTCAAAAAATCGCACCTGCCTATATTGATATCTATCAGCAATTAGCTGGGGGGGGGGCAGTAGATAAAACGCGAGTGATTCTCCTCGCTCGATTCACCCTTTATGCCCTCCTATCGCATCAGGTTTCCACCCGCACATATTATATAGGATTTGGTGCCATTGGTGGAGCAGATACCCCACGTAAAGGCTTTAATGAGCTAAAAACTGCCTTAGAATCCCTTAACCCCGCACTTAAATCCCAATGCGAACTCATCGTATTTGGCGGGAATGCCCCTCAAGTTAAAGGTATCAAAAATACCCACATTCTAGGCTTTATCTATGATGATAGCTCACTTGCCCTAGCCTACAATGCTTGTGATGTATTCATCGCGCCATCTTTAGCCGAAAATCTCAGCAATGTAATTATGGAATCTCTCTCTTGTGGGACACCTGTCGTGGCATTTGATATTGGTGGTAATAGTGATATGATAGAGCATAAGCGCAATGGTTACCTTGCTAAAAGAGGCGATACAGCGGACTTAAAAGATGGTATAGAATGGGTTTTAAACCTCAATATGAGTGCATATCATACCCTATCGCTCAATGCCTATCAAAACGTATCCGCACAATTTGAATCAAGCAAAATCGCTCAAGATTATATTAAAGCTTATAAATGGCTAATGGGGGGGGGGGCACACAAACTTGTAATCCTCCTCCTACTTTACATTCTTAGACATTTTGTTATTTCTTTTTCTGTTTTTTCTAAATCGCATTTAATCTATTCCCCTTCTTTACCATCTCTAAGGAGTGCGTATGTATTACTACTGCACACTCTTTAATGCAAACTACCTTACACGCGGGATTGCGATGATTAAATCCCTGAGCGCTCATACACAAGATATTCATATCTATGTGCTTTGCTTTGATGATGAGAGTTTAAAGCATATCACCGCGCTTAAACTATCCTTTGTTACGCCTATTGCCCTATATGATTTTGAAACTGAAGAGCTCCTTGCTATTAAAAGCACAAGAAGTCTTGGGGAATACTGCTGGAGCTGCACCCCCGCGATTATCGAATATTGTATTAAAACTTTCAACCTCCCATTTTGCACGTATATTGATGCAGATGTGTATTTCTTTGAGAATCCTAATGTGATTATTGATGAAATGAGAGAAAACTCTATCTTACTTACAAAGCATAACTACACGCCTATCTACAATCAAGAAGCCACAAGTGGAATCTATTGTGTGCAGTTTATGTGCTTTAAGGCGACACAAGATGGATTAGAAGCGCTCACTTGGTGGAAACAAAGATGTTTAGAATGGTGTTTTGCGCATTTTGAAGATGGTAAGTTTGGCGACCAAAAATACCTTGATGATTGGACTGAACGATTTTGCGGCGTGTATGTGCCAAGCAATCCTAGATACGCACTTGCTCCGTGGAATATCCAGCAGTTTTTCCACCTCCGCCCTATTTTTTATCATTTTCACGCCCTTTCATTTATTGGTGAAAACAAAGTCGATTTAGGCAATTATAAGCTTCCTCAAGCCGCACTAGAGCAAATCTACACACCTTATATAAAAGAGCTTATTGCGCTAAGAGAAACTTTTATGCCTCATAATTTTGATTTAAGGCATAAGCCTCCTAAAAATCTTAAAGCCCTCTATCATCGCTTAAGGCGATCTATGAGAGGAGGCTATAATGTCTATCCGTTGACATTTTTTACATCACTCTAGCAAAATGGAAAATCAAATGTTAAGTGAATTGCTACTACAATCATCTTTTTACCACATTTCAAAGAATTCCTATGCAAGAAAATAATACCCCCATTAAAATGCTTAATTTCGCCTGTGGCAGTAGATTCCACACGGATTGGGTGAATATAGATTTTAGCCCACTTGATAATCATGTCAAAAAGGTAAATCTCCTCTCCACCCTACCCTTTAGCGATAATAGCTTTGATGTAGCATACAGCAGCCATTTTTTAGAGCATTTGAATCCTCACAAAGCCCTTGATATACTCAAAGAAATCAAGCGCATTCTTAAACCAAATGGTATTTTGCGCATAGTCGTGCCTGATTTGGAAAATATGGCACAAGCCTATTTGGATACGTTGCATAAGATTAAAAATCTCTTGCCATCTCATAGCTTAGATTCTTGCAATGAGAGTATATTGTGGGGGGGGGGGCATAAGAAAGAAACTGGGCAAGATTCAAACCTGCAAATGCTGATACAAGAATATGATTGGCTTATGCTTGAGATATTTGACCAAATGGTACGTATGCGAAGTGGGGGCGATATGGGGGCTTGTTTTGAGAATGTCAAACAAACCCAAAACATAACCCTTGCAAATTTTATAGAGCACCGCGTAGGGGAAAATGTCTTGAAAAAAAATACCCAAAGTGTCCCTTTCGCCTCAAAAATCACCCTCGATAAGATTCTAAATAAGCTCCTCTCTATTTATCTTAAAGTCCTTTATTACCTTACTCCACGTTCTGTTGCGAGTGAAATTTTTATCCGCACAAGTATTGGAGAGCGGCATAAATGGGCTTATGATAGCTTCTCTCTTGTGCGTCTTTTGCATCAAGCTCAATTTCACCACATAGAGCAAATGAGCTTTGAATCTTCCCATATCCCACATTTTAATAAATATCTACTTGATATAAATGCCGATGGCTCTCCATACAAAGGAGTTTCAAGCCTTTATCTTGAGGCGAGAAAATAATTTGTTATAATACGCGCTTGATTTGATACAAATACCTTATTGCCTCTTTTTATAGGTAGCCATTAAGGGGCATAAGTCCTCCCTCTAATAAAAACTATACAGCCTAAAATTAAAGATAATATGTGCGGGTATCACACAAATATTATCGCACTAAAAAGGATATTTTATGAGATTCTCTATACTTACACCTTATCGCATTCTTCGCCGCATTTTTGCACATTTTCAAAAAAGAGTAACGCGCACCCTCAAGCCTGCAAAATGGCATAACCTCCGCCAAACCACACCACTATCAAGTGTCTTTGGCTTTGATAGAGGCACACCTATTGATAGAATCTACACAAATGATTTTCTTAGTAAGAATGCACATTATATACAAGGCAGAGTGTGTGAAATCGCTGAAAACACCTATACAAAAGAATTTGGCACAGATATAGAGCAAAGTGAAATCCTGCATTTTGATAGCTCTAGCCCGCAAGCAACGATTATAGGGGATTTAACTAAACATTCTACCCTTCCCCATAATATCTTAGATTGCTTCATCTGCACCGTTACACTTAATTTTATTTATGATTACAAGGCTGCGATTAAAGGCATTTATCTTATGCTAAAAAATAATGAGGGGAGGGGCATAAAAGAAAGTGTAGCTCTTGTAACTGTGGCAGGATTAGTGCAAATCTCACAATATGATTATGAGCGGTGGGGAGACTATTGGCGATTTACGGATATGGGAATTAAAAAGGATTTTGAAGCCGTTTTTGGAGAGGGTAATGTAGAGGTGGTAAGCTATGGAAATGTGCTAAGTGTGATAGCCGAGCTACACGGAATCGCCGCTGAAGAGCTCAAACACAAAGAGCTTTTTACCTACGATAGTCGCTATCCCGTGCTTATTTGCATTATCGCTAAAAAAGTATAGTAAATTTTAAGGATGAGATTATGTATCAATTCATTCATTCTCTTGTGGATTATCTTTCTCGCTTTCACATAGCGCAATCTTTCTTTAAGGGCAAAGGGCTTATTCTTATGCTTCATCGTGTAGCCCCCTTTGAGGATAAGCTTACTCCTAATGAAAATATGAAGGTTACCCCCACATTTTTGGAGCAATTTATTGTAGATTCTCTTCAATCTGGCTATGTGTTTATAAGCCTTGATGAGCTTCATTATAGGCTTTTACATCAATCTCTCCCAGAATATTTTATATGTATTACGCTTGATGATGGTTATAAAGATAATCTTACCTATGCCTATCCTATTTTTGCAAAATACAATATCCCCTTTTGCATTTATATCTGCACTTCTTTCCCTCAATCCACGCATAGTATGTGGTGGTTTGGACTAGAGGATTATCTTTTAAGCACGGATTATATGGAGTTTCAACATATCGGCTATGACCTCTCAAGCAAAGAATCTAAAGAAATGATGTTTCTTACATTACGTCATCATATTATCACACATACCCAAAGCTATGAAGATGGGGAGGAGATTATGCGCTCTTTAAACATCCCTTATAATCCTCGTGCTTATGATTCTCTAGCACTTACTTGGGAAGACATTAAGCTATTAGATACAATGGGGGGGGGGATAAGAATCTTTGCACGATAGGAGCGCACACGCACTCTCACCCTATTTTTAATCAACTCTCACAAAAACAAGTCATAGATGACATTACCCTATCCCAGCAGCTTTTTACACAATATCTAGGCTATATTCCTAAACACTTTGCATATCCTTTTGGAAGTAGGCTTGAAGTAGATTCTTCATATTTTTCTATCATACCAAAGCTAGGTTTTGCCACTGCCACAACAACACGGCGTGGCTGTATCTATCCCCAGCATAAAAATCACCTTTATGCCTTACCTCGTATATTTTTTGGAGAGCATTTTATGATACAATCCGCTTTTAGAATCCGCAAAAAACGAATAGTAACCACATAGGGGGCAGTATGAATATTGACTTAACAAATAAAGATTTACAAAGCGATGAAAGAAAAGAAATTGAGATATTACTCTCTATGCAAAATCCACAAATAAGCGATGACTTGGAGCAAATGTGGTATCTCATTGACTTAGTGTGGGACAATATGGGCTGTGATAATAGCAATCTTGATTGGGAGAAAATCGGTGCATTTTACGCCCACCCTGTATGGCTACTCAATGGATTGTTTATAGAATCTCATAATCTCTCTCTATCTATACGCAAGGCAATCGCTCAATATATCGCTATACAGGGCTTTGAACGTATCTGCGACTATGGAGGGGGCTTTGGGAGCTTAGCTAAAGAAATCGCTCTACTCTGTCCGAAAGTGCAAATTGATATTTATGAGCCTTTCCCTAGTCAATATGGCAAAAAGTGCATAGAAGCATTTGATAATATCCGCTTTGTCTCTACTCTTGAAAAAAATGCTTATGATTGTCTACTATCTACCGATGTGCTAGAACACGTTGATGATGTCCTCAAGACTTTTGAATCTATGCTCTCTTGTCTTAAAATTGGTGGAAAAGCCTTGATTGGGAATTGTTTTTATCCCGTGATTAAATGCCACCTGCCTAAGCATTTTCACTATCGCTACACGTTTAAACATATCGCTAAGATGATGGGCGTTACATATAACGGATATATAGAGGGCGCGGAGTATGTGCAAATTTATAGCAAGTATAAGGATTCTCAAGTAAATCTTGCTGTGCGGTTAGCGGGGGGGGGAGCAGATGTATATATATGACTATCAATATCGCCAAGCCTATACTCAAGCCCCTTGTCAAATTGCTTAGAAAATTTAAATCTCAAATCAAAGGACGTATATGACACAATGTATTCTCTGCCATAGCCAAAGCACTGCTATCTTGCAAACCATCAAACAAGATGATATAAATGCACTCTATGAACGTGCCTTTGGGCTTGATGTAAGTCATATTATTACAAGCAACTTACTTTATCATCACTGCAAAATATGTGATTTGCGCTTTTTCACTTGTGAAGATGGCACGATTCCCACAGGGGATAATCACTTCTACAATACGCTTAACACACTTGAGTGGTATTACTTCGCTGAAAAGCACGAGTATGATTACGTCCAAAAATACATTAATCCAGAATCCAAAGTTTTAGAAGTAGGCTGTGGTAAAGCAGCATTCGCTCATTTTTTACCCCCTGAAGCCAAAAAGCATTACATCGGGCTAGAGCTTAGCACAGGCGCAAAAGAAATGGCAAGCAAAGATGGCATTTGCATTGAAAATATCAGCGTTGAAGAATATGCCAAATCCCACGCCAAAGGCTTTGACATCGCTTGTAGTTTCCAAGTCCTTGAACACGTAAGCAATCCTTATGGCTTCCTCCAAGCTCAAATTGAGTGCTTAAAAGATTCACAATTAAATGGGGGGGGGGGCATATAACAAACCTCTGCTTATCATCGCCGTGCCGAGTGAAAATAGCTTTATTCAATATTGCGTAAATGGAATCCTCAATATGCCTCCTCATCACGTCTCCCGCTTTAGCGACACTACCTTGCATAAAATTGCTGATATATTCAATCTCCAATTACTTGACCTCTACCACGAAAATGTCCAAAACGAACATATCGATTTTTATCAAAGTACGATGTGGGCTAAGCTCTTTCTCTCTACACCACTTGTAGATAGGGGCATTACAAGAAAGATTATCAATAAAATAGGGAAAGTAGGCAAGCATTTTATTAAGATTCCACCAAATGCTTATGGACACACTGTTGTCGCAGTATATACACCTAAATAATATTACAAAAGCATAGCCAAAAGCCCATATCTCCCTGTTGTTTTATCACGTCTATATGAATATAGCCGCTCATCACAGCAGGAGCAATATGGACTAACCTCTACTTGATGTGTTTGTATATGGAGATTCTCACATTGCTCTTGCAAACACGCCATCAAATCAAGCCTATTACCCTTCAAGACATTGCGACTAAAGCCAAGATTCATAGCTTCCTCACATATATCTCCACCCACCTCATAGCAGCACGAGCGTATGGACGCCCCTACATAAAGCAGACAATCTGCTGCTTGTGTTTGATACAAGGCATTCATCTTTGCAAACACTTGTGGCAATATACCATCAAATACGCCTTTGCGTCCGGCGTGGATTACTGCCATTGCGTGATGTGCTTTATCATAGAGCAAAATGGGATTACAATCTGCGGCTAGGGCTACACAGATTCTATATGGAATCTGTGTGATAATGCCATCAGCCTCACCAAGTGATATAGAGACCCCTCCCCGATTTTGCGCTAAAGATTCTAAAGTTTTATCCAAAACAACGCTTTGTGTGCTATGAATCTGCTGACAATAATACAGAGCCGCCCTATCTCCTTGCTCAACACAAAACATATCATAAAATCTTGTCGTTATAAGCTGATGGTTAGAATCCACGTCTAAAGATTTATCACCTACATAATAGCCCAAATTAAGTGTGCTAAAAGCTCCTTTGCTCACTCCGCCAAAACGATCACTCAAAGCAAAACATATCTTTTGTCCCTTAAAAAGTAGGCTTTGCAAACTTGTTTGTAAAAACATTTTTTTCCTTTTTTGAACAATATTTGATAAAAGTTAAAACATTTTTATGGCGATATATAGTAATATTCTAGCGAGTGTTTCTTAAAATCACTCAGCAACCAACAAATAAGGAGAGTTTATTGAGACAAGGCATACAAAAAAAGTCGTCCTCTCGTATATCGAGTATTCTCGTCATTCTTCTTACGATTATTGCTATCCTTGCATGCTATACATTTTATCATGCCAAAGGCACCTCATATTTTAGCAACAATCCAGAAGCGTGCAATAACTGTCATATTATGAATGAAGTTTTTAACGACTACTCTAATGCTCCCCACTCCCACAAAACCGCAGGACAGCCACGAGCTACTTGTAATGACTGCCACTTGCCACATAACTTTATTTCTAAATGGATCGCTAAAGCCCAAAGCGGCGTAGGACATGCTTATGCCTTTACCTTTAAGCTCGATTCATTACCCGTTAATCTTAGCGCAAATGAAGCAAGTAAGCAAATGGTGCAAGATAATTGTGTGCGATGCCATATCGAATATGCCCAGAATGCGGTCAATCCTACGACCACCCCAGGGCATAACAATGCTTTAAGCTGTGTTTCCTGCCATGAGGGCGTAGGGCACAAAAGAGGATTTTAGACAAATTTAAGGAGAAACAGATGCAAAAAGAAAAAAGAATGCTACCTATATTTATTGTTGTGGCCATTGTTGTTATCGTTGGACTTGTATGGTTTAACTTTGATATTTCATCAAAACAGGCAGGGAATACAGGAGTGATTTCTAAGCAGCTTGTGGAGCTTACTGATGAAAACCCGACTTTTGATTTTTGGGGTAAAAACTTCCCTGAATATCTTGATATGTATCTTAAGGTAGAGACTGAAACGCCAAAATACACAAACTTTGGTGGTAACCTTGCATACTCAAAGCTCATTCGCTATCCACAGCTCACAATCTTATGGGCAGGCTATCCCTTTAGTCTTGACGCAAATGAAGAAAGAGGGCATTTTTGGATACAAGTAGATCAAATGGAAACTGCTAGAAACAACAAAGATTTCCTTAATGCACACGGTTTTGCAAAATTTGGCGGGCAGCCTGCAGCCTGTATGAACTGCCATAGCGGCTGGACTCCGTGGCTTATCAATAATGTAGCCAAAGGTGATTTCACTGTATTTAACAGCACAAAATATTGGACAATGATTAAAAACGTCCCTGCTCGCAATGGCATACAAGAGGGCTCTGAAGAACACGGCGGACCTCATGGCGGTAAAAGAATGGGTGTAACCTGTGCAGATTGCCATAATCCTGATGATATGAGTCTAAGAGTAGTGCGCCCTGCACTCATCAATGCCCTTGTTGGTAGGGGCTATCAAAAAGACCCTATTCAAGGCATTAAAGCAGATAGAAAAGAAATGCGAACCCTTGTATGTGCTCAATGCCACGTGGAATACTACTTCAAGCCAACAGGAGAAAAAGTCAAAGTTATGGGGGAATCAATTGCCACCGATCCAACCAAAAAATGGTGGAATGGCACGCAAAAAACTTATGATGAATATGAGCATTGGAGAGATGGCAACAAAGCTACCGAAATAGAAGTCGATGGTATCAATCTCACTTTCCCTTGGAGTGCTTGGAAAAAAGGTGAAAACTTTAGAATCGAAATGTTTGATGCACATTATGATGCAGTGCGACCAATCTTTCAAGAAGACTGGACACATAAAGAAACTAAAGCGCCTATGCTCAAGATTCAACACCCTGAATACGAACTCTTTAGCGGTGGTGTGCATGCGGCTAATGGTGTGAGCTGTGCAGATTGTCATATGCCTTACATTAGAGGTTCAGGTGGCAAAAAAATCACACAACATAATGTTACTTCACCACTCTTTGATATAAATTCTGCGTGTA
Source organism: Helicobacter mastomyrinus (assembly GCF_039555295.1). Classification (NCBI taxonomy): domain Bacteria; kingdom Pseudomonadati; phylum Campylobacterota; class Epsilonproteobacteria; order Campylobacterales; family Helicobacteraceae; genus Helicobacter; species Helicobacter mastomyrinus. The sequence goes on from NZ_CP145316.1 coordinate 333,890, forward strand.
AAACTTGCCATACACAGCCTGAAGAATATCTCAAAAAACAAATTGCCGATATTCAAAAATCTGTAGCGTTTGACTTAAGAAGTGCAGAATATGCGACTGTGAGCCTTATCTTTGATATCAAGAAATTACGCGAAGAGTTAGGCAAACTTCCTGCATATCAAACTAATGGCAAAGCTGATGATACAAAAATCTCTAAAGCTCTCCAAGAGCCACTAGAACTTCATAGAAGAGGACAAATGAGAGGTGATTTTGTGGGTGCGGAAAACTCCACAGGATTTCATAATCCACGCGAAGCAAGCCGTATGCTCCTCCAAGCTGTAGAAATGGCGAGAATGGGACAAACCAAACTTGTTGAAATCGCTGCTGCAAATGGCATTAAAGGCTTTAAAACTTCTAATCTAGGATTTGAAGAGATTCAAAAGTTTAATCCCGGTGAAATTGTTTATAAAATAGACCTTAATGGACATACTGCTGGTGAGCGCTACTACAAAGATCCCAGAGTAAATGGTGAAGCACCAAAAGAGCTTTTAGAGCTTGATAAAAATATTCAACCTTACAACTTCGACGAAGTTGATAAAATTTCTGCTGGTGCCACCAACACTAAATAATATCCCTCTTCCCTCGCCCTTTGGGTGGGGTCTCTACTATTGCAAACTTATGCTATAATCTTTCATATCAAAAACCTCAAAGGAAACAAAATGGGTAAAAAAATCATTGGTATTGTTTTAGGCATTGGCGCGGTTGTAGCCATAGGACTTGGAGTTGCTATCTCATTTAAAAGCAAAGAAATTAAAGATCGTATGACACAAACGCTCAATCAAAGTTTCGAGCACTTTGCTAATCAAACTGATGTTATCGAATCTTGGGAGTCTTTTGTGTGTAGTGGTTTTATAAGCATAGGTTGCTATAGCAAACATATTGCATTAAGCAGTAGAGAGGCTAATCTCCATCTATACGATATAGGCATAGACGTGCATTCTGCTGATGATAACTCACTTAAGGCTACATTTAATATCAAAAATATGAAAATGGAGGTTAATGATCTCCCCTTAACTACGGCACAAACAGAAGAAGAAGCTTTGATCCAGCAAAAGAGCATCAAACTCTTTACATCATTTGTCCCAAACAAAATACAATGCGATATTGCGCTTAATCAAAATGATATTACCCTCAATGAAAAACTACAATGCGATATAAAAGCCTCTAATGCCACATATGCTATACAAACCGAAGGCGTATATCAGCACGAAAATTTCGCACGGCAAAATATCGCACAGATCCTACAAGATTTCTACCTTGATATGATGTTTAATGAAAATGCCCTCTCGCCATATCAAAACTACCAATATGCCCTCCGCACCTTCAGTATAAATACTAAGGATAAGGGATTTAGCAAGGATATGTATCGTTTTTATGAGATCCAAAGCCCACTCTTGGGTATAAGTGCTAATATGGATAATTTCGCAAGCTATGTGAATAATATTAATGTGCTATTCGTCCTTGCTGCAAACCTAACCCTAGGGAATATCTACCCTGATGAAATATCCCAGCTTGGAAAAGGCATAGAATCTTATATACTTGGTAATACACACGAGCTAGGCTTTAATCTAAGTCGAAAAAATAAGACAGAAGATATTTTTATCTCACTTGAAAACCCCGAGCAAATCTTCCCGTATTTTTTTGACAATTATCAATTAGAAGTCATCTCGCGCTAGGAAAACATAAATGCCAGCGACCAAAACTAAGAATCCTCAACGCAACGACAAAAAGGGGAAAAGAGGTTTAAAGCGCCTCTATAATGCTTTTTTTTTCTCCCTCGATGGCATTAAGGCAGCGTGGCAGGAAGAAGAGGGCTTTAGGCAAGTATTAAGTATAGGCATTATGCTAAGTATTATTGCGTGTTTTATCGCTCAAAGCTGGCTAGAACTTATCCTGCTTGTTTTGCCTTGTGTGCTTTCTATTATCGTAGAGCTTATTAATTCCGCAATTGAAAATGCCATTGATTTCACAAGCCTTGAGATCCACCCTCTTGCCAAAAAAGCAAAAGATATGGGAAGTGCTATACAACTTATAGCGTGTTTGTTTGTAACTTTTGTATGGGGAAGCTATCTTCTCACACATTTTGTGCTCTAATTTTATAGAGAAACTATTACGATATACTCATATAAGGGATAATTCCAATAATATGCTACAATTCCCTTAAAACTACTTTGCCTCAAATTCATCTCAAAAAGGAACATATATGAAAAAGATTCTAAAATCTTTATTGAACTTTTGTAAGGATATATATCATTATTTGCATTTTCCTAATGCTTATATTGCTTATCGTGGAGTATATACTAGCTTTGAAGAAGCACTTGAGTGTATGCCTAAGACTAAAGGAAGAAATAAAGGTTATATAGATACACCACAAGATATATTGCAATCTTGGTGTGAAATGTTTAAAAAACCTATTGCTTTAGTAGATACAGAATATCCTCTCTTTTTTCATCTTGATAGAATCTTAGCTCAAAATCCAAAGGCAAAAGTATGTGATTTTGGTGGAGCAAATGGAAGACATTATTTTGCCTATACTTCATATAATGCTCTTAAACCTCAATGGGAGGTAGTAGAGTTAGAATCTAATGTAAGTGTAGGGAATGCGATGACAAAAGAGCTTAAAATAGAGAATCTTAGCTTTAGCACAAATCTTAGTCCATCAAACATACTCCTTAGTTCATCTGCCTTTCAATACGTAAAAAATATTTGGGAGCTACTTGATAAGTTTGCTCTATTAAGCAGCGGGGGGGGCTACACACATTTTGCTTACGCGCATTCCCCTTCAAAGTAAAACTCACACTTTCATAACACTTCAAAATGCTCTTAATCAATATTACTTGCCACTCTATATTTTTAATAGAGATGAGTTTATAGGATTCTTTACTTCACGTGGATATAGATTAGTAGATGAATGGAAAGATCCTTTTGATAGTTCTATGATTCCTTTTCATAGGGATATATCTGTATATCAATATAGTGGGTTGTGTTTTGAAAAAGGTATAGATGATAGACTAGAGATTCTACCTATGACTTTGCTATTGAGCTAAAACTCTCACATTTGCACGAAGTGCTAATCCACATTTACAAAGCAAAGATTCTAAGGGAGAGAATCTAAGTCCATATTTTCTCTAAAGAGGATTGAATCTCCTGTATTCTTCATTTAAAATATTTTTAATTCTTATGCCCCACCCCCTAACCCCCTCCGCTTTGGGAGGGGGAATAAAGAGAGGAATTCTGCGAGGGAGGATAAAACAAAAAGCCCTTTCCTCTCACTCTTTTTTTACGGAGGGTGAGAGGATAATCTAGCGAATGATATTTAAGGGAAAGCGAGGCATATATTGCCGAGCTGACTTTGCGCTTGTGCTTTAGCACTAGGCTACACTTGCACATTTAAGTCCCTCCTCCTTATAGAAAGAAAGACTAGAGAATAAACTAGAGTTTCTCTAGTCTTTTTCTTTGGGCTGGGGTTGTGTATTGGCATAATCAATTATACGTTGGATAATCATATCAAGGCTTAAAATTTCGCTTTGCTCTTACGGGATTTGCCAAAGGATAAGAGCTTCGCTCATATGCTACGCTGTATGCAAATGTGGTTGGCACTTCGTGTAAATGCGTTTCACGCTGCATAGGATTGTCATTTGTAGGAAGCTGTAGTTTTGCTTGTTTTATAGGATAAAGCGCCTTATAAAATATCTAAAGATTAGTCTAGTAAGCATTTATGGAAATTGTGATATTTCCCCTCCTCCTAATCCCCTCTACTAAGGAAGAGGGAAGTGTGAGAAAGAGAATCTCTACAATAGGAAACAATGTGATATTATGCAAAATATAAATCTAAGTATATCCCTAGAATAGGGCATTTTGAACAATATTTTAAATCTTTTTTAAGCGATTGTAATATATTATATTTACATCAGCTTTCAGGATTGAAAGATAACAAGTCTTCTTATGGCTTACAGAGCTTAATCAAAAGTCATTTTATGCACAAAACCTGTCTTTTTATGGGTAGTTTGCCTCCCCAAAGTCTCTTTTTTTTGCGTCTTGAGAATGCTTTTTTGCTTTCCCAAAAAGATACATTCATAGAGATAGTAAGCGAATATGATAATTTAGAAAATGATTTATTGATGTGGTGTCGCTTTAAGGGGGAAGAATTTTTACACAAGCAGATGCCACATAAGGATTCTAAAGAAAGATTTATCTATACCTTGCGTAAATGCTCACACACACGTTTTAGCACATATACAAATCCTCACATTGCGCCAGACAGACAGGGGCTTGCTCCTTATGGTGTGCAGGTAGAAAGTGCAAGTCCTGATTATCACTTTACCTATATATGTGATGAGGAGATTTTTAGTCCGTATATAGAGCCTATTTACGAAGATGCGAAAAAGACACAATGGAATACCTCAAGTGATATAAAATGGCAGGAGATTCCTTTATTTTCCCCTGCATTGCAGTTTGCCATAGCACAAATTATGACATATCTCGTAGAAAATGAATTTTCTGCCCTCTATATCCCTAGTCGTTTTTTAAGCCAAATTTCCCCTTATTTCACAGCTGTGCCGCTTTTACTCTCAAGTATTATAGGTGATGAAGCACGTCATATTGAATCTTTTATCAAACGTGCTAATGCCACAGGACTTGGTGTGCAGTATTCTACACTCACCACACAACAAAGTCTATATAGCCTCTATAAAGAAAAAGATTATTTCAAATCAAGCTTTTTGCTCCATATTATGGGGGAAGGGACATTTATTGATTTACTACGTTTTTTAGAAGAGAGCTTCAGGGCTTTGGGTGATGAGGCAAGTGCGCATTTATTGTATTTAGCAAGACGTGATGAATCTCGCCACGTTGCCTATGGTATGAGTAATATCAAGTATGCCATTGCTCAAAATCCTGCCAAAATTCAGGCTTTAAAAGAAGTTGTTTTTGCACGTAAACACTATTTAGATACCCAAAGTAGTGAATCTTCGCTTCTTTTAGAATCTATGGCAATTTTGCGCGGTGGAGGAGAAGAGCATATCTTAAGAGGTTTTGAGGAGGTGTTAGAACTCAAGAAAAAAATGGAAAAAAACCGCACAAATCGCTTAATAGAATGTGGCATTGATGAAGAGTTAGCCATAGATTTGAGTAAGGCACATACGCCTAATTTTATGTAAGGAGAGAAAATGTTAAATTTAGAGAAATTAGAAGAAGTAACAGTAGAGTTTGGGAAAGCACATATCGCCCCATACACAGAATCTATTGATAAAGAAGCAAGATTCCCAAAAGAGGCTTATGACGCACTAAGAAATCAGGGCTATATGGGGCTGCTTGTGCCAAAAGAATATGGTGGGAGTGGTGGAAACTGCCAACATCATGCAAAAGTTTGCTTTCATTTAGCTCGATTTGATGCTTCTAGCGCACTTTGCTATATGATGCACAATACTGCCACAGCCTGTCTATCTCTCTTTGGGAGTGATAGACAAAAAAGTCAATTTCTACCTCAAATTGCCAAAGGTGAAGCTGCATTTGCTCTAGCATATAGTGAGAGTGGCTCGGGAACGCATTTTGGACTGCCCGATATTACAGAGCAAGAAGTGGATGAGTACAGAATCTTAAATGGCAGAAAGAGCTTTGTAACCTCAGCCCAACACGCAGACTATTATCTTACCTATAGCAATTCGTGCAAAGTTTCAGGGGGCAAAAATAATTGGATTGTCCCTAATAATAGTGATGGATTGCTACACGAAGAGGGTGTGTGGAATGGGCTTGGTATGCGAGGAAACTTCTCTAAACCTGTGCAATACAATAATGTAAAGCTCAATACCCAAACATCTTTGCTTGGCAAAGATGGAGAGGGTGAGGCACAGGCTGGGATTGTGGCAATGTATTTTGTCGTAGGGCTTGGAGCAGTATATAGTGGGGTAGGACGAGCTGCGTATGAGTGTGCGATTCATCACGTCAAAACACGAAAATATACTGATGGCTCAAGCCTAGCAGACAAAGAATTAGTGAGAAATCACATTGCTAATCTTTATACAAAAACCCAAAGCCAAATCGCCCTTGTAAATGAGGCAGCAAGAGCTTTTGATAATAAAGAAGCTGATGCAGTATCCAAGATATTTGCTTGTAGAATCAACGCTACCACTCTAGTTATGGAGATTACAGAGCTTGCTATGCGCCTTGGTGGAGGAAAAGCATATTCCAAACAGCTACCATTAGAGCGATACTTACGTGACGCTCTAGCCTCTCAAGTAATGGCACCAAGCCTTGATATTTTGCAAGTATGGCTTGCAGATGCACTTTTACCAAAGGAATAGATATGAAACATATTGTAGTAGGGGCAGTCGCATACGCCCCACAGGTACTGCCTATTTGGGATGTTATTAGAGACTATGCAAATACATATTTTAAAAACACACGACTTGATTATGTGCTTTTTAGTAATTATGAAAGGCAAGTGCAATGGCTTATTGATGGTAAGATAGATATTGCGTGGAATACTAATGTAGCCTATATCCGCACGATGTTTGCTACACAAAATAAAGCTCAAGCCATCTTAATGCGCGATACAGATATAGGCTTTAAAAGTGTCTTTGTGAGCAAAAAAGGTAATGTAAAGAATATAGAGGACTTAAGGGGTAAAAAATTTGGCTTGGGGAGCTTGGATTCTGCACAAGCTGCTATTATGCCCCTCTACTATCTTAAAGGGCATAAAATCCAAGAGTGTGATACGAGCCTCATTCACTCTATACATACAACAAATGGAGCTATCAATATATTTCGTTTCAATAGCGACTTAGGCAAACACGGCGATACCGGCAGAAGTGAATTTGACGTATTGGATAAAGTTAAGGCAGGAGAGCTTGATGCAGGAGCCATTGGCTCGACAACGTGGGCTAGAATTATACAAGAGGGGAGCTATCCACAAATAGAAAGTTTTTATGCAAGTCCTGATTATTGCCATTGCAACTTCACCTGCCTTGCGAACTTTGACGAAACACTCAAAAAAGATTTTATAGAGATGATGTGCTCACAAAATAATCTAAAAAATGACCCCAAAATAGCTCAAATGATGGCTTTAGAAGGGCTCAATCAATGGGTGCTATGCGATGAAACTGCCTTGAAGGGATATGAAGAAATACATCAAGCTATGTATGAGCAAAATCTTATACACCTATGATAATAAAATATTTTAAGACAATATAGCATTTTGAATCTTTGCCTATAGTCTAAGTCTGCTATACAAGCACAAAGGAGCAAGTCTACCCAAACGTCTCTAATCCACGTTTGTAGTATGAGCTTTATAGGCTAGATTCTATGCTGCTAGCACTCTTCTTAAATTCATCTGCCAATGTGTTAATCTTCACTTACAAAACAAATTACAAGGCAAGCCCAAAAATCTCAACCTGCATTTTTTGCTAAAATTTCCACATAAACCCCGCATCAAAATATGCCCCCGAATATTGTGTCTCGCTCCACTGAAGAAGGGCTCCTGGATATAAAAAGACTCCTTTTTGATAAAGTTTATGAAACATCAAACCAAATTTCACAAATGGATAATATTGAGCTTTCTTTTGCCATTTATTGAAATTATCATCATACCCTTCTTTTGTAGCATAAGATGAATGCACATCAAACATTATGTCAGCACCGGCATACACAACATTAAGAAATTTTATTAAGGTTCTGCACCTAATTGCTAAACTCTGTGCCCTCAAAATCTGCTCATCACGTCGTATATTCTTTAAGGTACTTCGTGGGAAAAATGGTTGATTTGAGCTTTTTGTATCTTCACTCATAGCATTTGCACAAGCATAAAGCGCATTAAGATTCAAAGATAAATGCTCAAATTCAAACATTGCACCCATATTCATACGCATAAGATAATTGATATTAAACTTATTTGTAGAACTTTCCTTGCGATTTTTGCCTCTCTCCTCCTTCCTTATAAAAGAGATATCCTATTAATAAGCACCTCTCTCCCCTACCCTCACAACAAAATATGCATCAAGAGTTGATTTTGCTAAATTGCTTTGTGGTGCAGCACTAGGCTTTATGGAAGTTATAACATCACTTGATTGTTTTATGTATTTCTCTTTGCAAACCTTACTTATTATCACACTTTCATTCCAAAATTGCTCGTGCGTAACAAGATTAATCAAAGCAAACCAAATTTTATAGGTTACCTCCTTGCCGCTATACTCAGTTATTTTTTTCTTCTACTGTGATTTGACTTTTCAAGTGGTGATTTACTGAACGTATCGTGCCTTCTTCTATGGTTGTATGCGGATCAAACTCTTTATCATCTCTTGCTCTTCTCACTTGCCTTGAATACCGCAATCCATTATCGTTGGTATCCTCTGCAAAAAGCCGAGTAATGCTCATTTTTGTTTTTTGAAGTCTGTTTATAAGCCTCTCAAGCATAAAATCTGTATCAATTTTTATTCTCTTACTTTTTTAATCTCGCTTATACCTAAGGCTATCATTGCTTTTTTTGTAGATAGTCTTGGCGATTTTGCATAAAGGATATCTAATAACTCATCAAAAACCCTAAATAGTGCTTGTATAGAGTTTTTTTCTTCTACCATAATTTAATTGACATTACTTACACTGCACCCACTTAATCTCAAAAAAGATTACAAACAAAATCCAAATTTGCCCTAGCCTTAGCCTATCTGCTTTTAACATTACAAGTACCCCTTTTATGGTTCCAATAAAACACTCTATAGTGTTGCGTAAAAATAGCTTATAACAATAATTCTTATCACATCAAAGCTTATGTTATATGAAAGTATCTCTTAATATTTCTATACTCCAAAATATAAAATGTTTAAAACAAAATATTTGCAAGATAATTTAAGAATAAAATGAAGCTAAGGTGAAAGCCTTATTTTTAGAGAAAACTTCGCTAATACTTGTTTTAACCCATTTAAAACGTAGATTCTCTTTACAGATTTAAACTAGCCTCATCACCCGTATGCTATGCAGAGTGATATTATTTAGAATGTATGGCGGATATAGAAAAAGAGATGACTTCTATCATCAATGCGCTTATGAGTAAGAAAAACATCAGTGTAATATCCAGCAAGTGGATTATATCCAGCTTTTGTCGTATCGCTAAACCATTCTAGCTTGCCACCCACACTTACATCTTCACGCACTTGGTACTTTAAATGCAAAGCTACACTCTGCTCCGCACTTCTTGTGCTATTTGTAGCCCTAGCAATAAACTGCCAATCAAACTTAGCATAATTTGCGCCCAAAAATCCAAAGCCTGTAATAGCATTCTTGCTTATTATATCAGCAAGTGCTGGTCCAATATCCCACGCGCTCGCTGTCCATATATCAAGCATTAGCGGGCTGCCCCAACTCCCAATTAAAGCACTTGCATTGCCAAAATTTTGATAATATCCTGCCCCAAAATGAAAATTATCTAACTCAAACTTTTGCTCAAAGATTAAAGTAGCACTATGATGTTCAATACCTACCCATTGTCCTCCCCGCACACTCTTATCGCTTCCCCATTGTCCATCTGCAGCTATGGGGAAAAGAGTGCGCACCTTACTTACAGAACGAAAACCTTGTGCTTCAAAATTTGGATTACTATCAAATGTAAGGCTTACACCCGGCGCAGTTACCACACCGGGAATATAATATGAGAATCCACTCACGCTAAACCCAGCAAAACTTAAATCAAGTCCTGCTGCATAGGTATTCCGTGTCGCGCCATTACTATAAGTGCCACTCACACGATAAAAATCATTAAACCATTGATCATAGGCAAAACCGCGGCGATTTGATAAAAATCCCCATATTTTTATATGCTTAAGCTGAATGTATCCTTCCGCTCCTTGCGTATATCCACTATACCACTCACCTACCTTACCACCCTCATATCGTCCAGCTTTCAAATAAACACTATCGGCATATTTATATTCCAAAAAAGCATTATGAACGATATAATTTTGTATTTTCTCCTTATCCCAAGAAAGCCCAAAATATCCCTGCTGTACTGGCGAAGCATTGCCCACACCACTATTTAGCCCCGCTGTAGAATCAAAGACTAATCCACCTATGGCACCACCTAGCCCTGCTTTAAACCCAGCTCCCAAATCTGCCTCTAAATTAAGTTGAGAGAAAAGTGTCGTAAAGCTCTCCGTAGGGGCTGCACCAGTTTCCTTATTGAGTTTTTGATTATTAAAGCCCCATTTGGTGAAAGTCTCTGCTGAACCATTGACTTGCACTTCAAAAGCATTGACCTGTATCAATAAACAACCCCAAACTAACACACCTATACATACTATCTTTTTCATTATCTTGCCTCCATTGACAAATGAAATATTTGACGGGTTTTTGAAAATACAATATGTATTCTAACACTTTACACTTAATAAAGACTTAATTTAAAATACCCTAAGCAGAGATACAAAACTCGAGCACCGCCATACGCACACACACACCATTCGTTACCTGCTCTAAAACCTTACAACGCGGATCTTTAAGCACCTCATCATCAATATCAATATTACGATGCACAGGTCCGGGGTGCAGGACTATCACATCTCTATCGCTTAGAATCTCCGGTGTCAAGCAGTATTGTCCTGCATAATCTTTGAGCGAGCCATAAATCTGCTTATCGTGACGTTCAGTCTGCGTGCGCAAACTCATAAACACATCGACTTCATTTGCTACTTCGCGCAAATGCGTAGCCGTGCGTAATGTAGTAGGCGGGAGAAAATGCGGTGGGGTAACCAAAATTACCTCAAGCCCAAAGCGACTAAGCAGCTCAATATTACTATTTGCCACACGTGAGTTTTTGATATCCCCGATAATGGCGATTTTTTTGCCCTTAAGATTGTTTAAATCATTACCAAAATGCTCTTTAAGCGTAAGCAAATCAAGCAAAGCCTGTGTTGGGTGTGCGTGTGCGCCATCACCACCATTAATGATAGGACAGCTCACTTGAGACTTGAGATAATACCCAGCTCCTGCATTTTTATGACGGATAATAATTGCACTAGGATTCATTGCATTAAGATTAGCAGCAGTATCAGACATACTCTCTCCCTTTGTAGTTGAGCTTCTACTCACATCAAGTCTTACAACATCAGCACTTAAGCGTTTAGCGGCGATTTCAAAACTAGAAAGTGTGCGGGTGGAGTTTTCAAAAAAAATAGTAATAATAGTCTTATTTTTGAGATTCTCTCTATGGCGCATATCTTTGTAAATTTGGGCTTGAGAAAGGATAGATTCTATTTGTGCTATGCTAAGGTCGCTTGTGCGGAGGAGATGTTTAGGGGAGTGCATAAAAATCCTTTGTGCTAAAATCTAAGAATTGTAGCAAACTTTATACTAGAATCTTATTAGAATTTTATGTCCTATACTATAGAATCTAGCCTATGAGAATCGCTTGACAAATAAAGCGTAGCTTTAGTTATAAGTGTATCCTTTTGTCCTCAAGGGCTATTGCCCTTTGCGAGATTAAATCCCTTCGGGATTGAATGGTGCGAAGCAGATTTTATATCTGCAAAGCAAGACCCTTTGCAAGTGTGGATTAGCATTTCGTGCGAATACGGCGATTACATCGCAACAGCAAGGGCATAATAGACTAGAGATTCTTAAACCTATCAAACTCACTTTATAAGTGTGCAAGACCTTGCTATAATAAAGCAGGGCAATACAGAATCTAAAGGAAAAATATGCGACATATAATCCAAAAAAATATCCTCATAATCCTAAGTACAACAATGCTTTGTGCTTGTAGCGATTTTTTCCGCACAGATTCTACACATATCCCTTCAGTGCATAATGCCCCCAAAGAGATACAAACTACAAAAGAGCTTGAAATACAAGCTATGCGCAAATCACAGATTTTAGAAAATAATCGCACACGTGTGCTTATGATTGTGCGCTATATGAACGAAATCGATAAAAAATTTCTTAAACAAGATGAGGGGGAAGTGTTTTTAGTCGAAATATACACCAAAGACACTTCCATACCTTTAAAATCCCTCACATTTCACCTTAGCAATGGCTATAAAAGCATAGAATCTGTGCAGATTCTCAAAATGCAAAAAGCAGATTTGGGACATTTCATACCCGATATTACCTATAATGACATATATAAAGTCGTATTTCACTCCATAGGACTAAGAGGCCGGGATAATCTCAAGTTTTCCGCGCAGATTCAAAATATAGGCAATATGGACTTTGACTTTGGTTATGCCAAACGTGAAAGCAAACTCGCACAATAATGCAACGGCTTGATACCTACTGCGCTGCCCTGCTCTCTTCCCGCACTAAAGCACAAGAAGCCATTGCTTCTGGCTGCGTCAAAGTCAATGGCATAACCATCTATAAAAATGCTATGCTTGTTAATGCTAACGATGAAGTGGTGATTAACACACAGGGCTTACTGCTAGGCAGGGCGGGGTATAAGCTAAGAGGCTTTATAAATGAATTAATTAGGCAAGGACTATGGGAGAGGGATTATCTCAAAGATAAAAGGGTGCTTGATATTGGCTCAAGCACAGGGGGATTCACACAGGTACTATTAGAAGAGGGCATAAAAGAAATCATTTGTGTAGATGTAGGAAAAAATCAGCTCCATAGCGATATTCGCAATGATAGACGCGTGAAGGTCTTTGAGGAATGCGATGTGCGGAATTTTAGCGATGAGGGTAGCTTTGATTTACTTGTGTGTGATGTGAGCTTTATCTCACTCTACAAACTTATAGAATCTTTCAAACGCATTCAAAGCAGGGATTATATATGGCTTTTTAAACCACAATTTGAAGTGGGTAAAGACGCTAAAAGAGATAAAAAAGGTGTGTTAAAAGATAAGCATTTGGGGGAGGAATACGTAAGGGCGTTTTGTGAGCATATACAAAATGATTTTAGAATCCTCCACATACAGCAAAGCATATTAAAAGGAAAGGAAGGTAATGAAGAGTTTTTTATCTATGGTAGAAAATGAAAATGTGCGTGGCATAGCATTAGGGAAGTTTGATGGTATGCACTTGGCGCACAGGGCATTATTTACTCATTTGCCCCCTCAAAGTGTGCTTTTATGTATAGAAAGCACAGGCAATTTGCTCACACCGCATAAAGAGCTATATAGCCCCTATCCTATCATCTCTGTAGCGTTTGAGGAGATTATGCAATGGAGTGGGGAGTATTTTATGCAGATTCTAAAAGATAAATTTCCATTGTTGCAAACCATAGTGGTGGGCTATGACTTTGCCTTTGGGAAAGACAGGGCATTTAATGCAAGTGATTTGCCTCATCTTTTTAGCGGAGAGGTGATTATCGTGCCGCAATTTTGCATTAATGGTATAGGGGTGCATTCAAGCTTGATTAGGGAGTTTATCCGCTATGGTGATATGGAGAATGCAAACGCTATGCTTGGGCGATACTATGCCATACAAGGTAGAGTTATCACGGGACAGAATCTTGGCGCAAAGGCACTCTATGCGACGATTAATCTCCACACGCAGCGTTATGTATTACCCCAAGATGGTGTATATGCAAGTTTTACCCGTGTAAATGATGAGATATTGCCAAGTGTGTGCTTTGTGGGACATCGCCTTAGCACAGATAGGGCTTTTAGCATAGAAAGCCACATACTTGAGAAAGAGATATATCTTAAAAGCAATGTAACGGATATTTACTTCGTGCAAAAAATCCGCGATAATCAAAGCTTTAGCGATTTAAGCTTATTAAAAAAGCGTATCACGCAAGATATTATAGAATCTAAGCAGATTCTCTCCCACGTTCAAATACCCTCTTAAGGTAATATCTAAGGCTGAGAATGCTCCTCATTTGAAGAAGTAGTATCTTGTATATCTGCCTCTATATGCTCTTGGATTATAGAATCCTCCTCTTTTTCATCAGCCAAAGTCTGTGGTTCATAGGTAGGCATTTGCGGCTTAATAATGCTAGAGCTTTGCTTTTGAGCTTTTTTATTCATTTTTTGTGCAAATTTATTAGATTGATAGCAATCTACATAGATTCTATATAAAAATGGCTCTTTAGCTTTTGGGTGTGGGACAATGACTGCAAAATACTTTTGCTCACCTACTCCAATATCAATATCAATATTAGTATGTGATGAACTCTTGGGGAAAATGCTATTAAGCATTTTTATGATTTTATTACCCTTTTCATCACGCACTTCATTGACACTAATAGCACATTCATTAATAGTAATCTTGCCTTTATGTGTAATATTACCAGCGACAAAAAAGCCTTTTGTGTATTGCATAATATGAGCTTGAGTAATATCCACATCAATTTTATAAAGCACTTTTTGCATAACAAATTGCAATGTAAAAGGTGTACTAATAATTACCCCTGCAGAGAGAAAAAAGAAAAATCCTGCTATGAACTTCCGCCCTCGCAATAAAAGTGCCAGTGTAAAAATCATAATAAAAACAAAAAAAATCACTAAGAGAATAGCAATTTCATAAATCGAAAAATACGAAGCCATTTGCATCAAAATGGCTTTAAGATTCTCAATCATTACTCACACTATCCTTATGTGATGTGCGGGAAGCCTTTTCTGCTATACCACTTTGACCAGTGCGTCTTCGTAATTCTTGGAAGATAAGCTCAGGAGAGATATTCGCCCAAGCTAAGCCTACAAGCGTATGATAGAGTAAGTCCGCACATTCATAGATAATCGCAGATTCTTCCTTATCCTTAAGGGCAAAGCATAACTCTCCAGCCTCCTCTACAATCTTTTTAGCAATACTATTGATACCCTTACTCAACAAAGAAGCACTATAACTTTCTTTAGGATTTTGATATTTCCGCTCTTGTATGATGTGATATAGCTCATCAAGGATATGATAGATGCCCTGTGTATGCGACGTTTGCAGCATTAGTGTAGATTGCTTAGATTGTGAATCCTCGCAAGTAAAAGCTTTAAAAAAGCAGCTTTTCTCCCCTGTGTGGCACGCTACGCCTATTTGATGGACAATAAAGATCAAACTATCATTATCGCAATCAAGCTTTATTGCCTTAATATGCTGTATATGTCCGCTTTGCTCACCCTTTTGCCAGATTCTACGTTTGGAGCGGGAAAAATAATGTGCGAGTTGTGTTTGCAAGGTAAGTTCCAAAGATTGCTTAGATGAGTAAGCAAGCATTAGAATCTCCCCACTCTGCTCCTCTTGCACGATAGTAGGGATAAGCTCATATCGCTCCCAATCAATCAAGCCAAGCAAATCTTGCATATATCATTACCCTATTACTGCATTTATTGCCCTACCACAGCACTTTTTTGCTTACTTTTAGAATCTACCCAAATATTTGGCACAGCCCCGCCTGGTGTTAAAAATATCTGTGCGTTAGTATTTTCTTTAAGTGCCTCATTAAATTTCCCCTGTGTTTCAATCTGTCGCAATTCTAGCAATCTTTGAGAGAGACTCTCATTAACAAGGCGATTTGCCTCACTCTGCCCCTTTGCCTCAATCTCCAGCGCATCAGCCTTACCCTTTGCTCTCTCACGTAAAGCATTTGCCTCTTCTTTTGCCTTCTGCGCGTCCCTTTTAGCAAGTTCCACGCCCTCAATACGTGTTTTCACCTGCTCGGGTAAAACAATCTCACGCAACTGAATAGAGACAAGCTTCACAGGTTGATTGGGTGTTGCCTCAAGTTTGCTTTGAAAGCCATTATGGATAAGATTTGCCACTTCATCGCGTTTGGTAGGAAGCTCCTCTGTGGGATAATTCCCCACTGCACTACGCACCACATCGCGGATAACGGGATTAATGATTTTTTGCTCCCACGCTGTGCCATATTCTGCAATAGTAGCCGGAACTTTATCGCGCTCTAGCTGATATTGCACGGTAAGCTCTATGGAAATAGTCATACCGCTTGTATCCATCACATTAATAGCGTCATTGCGCAGAATACTTTGCTCCCGCCCGATATTTCCCATATCCTCAATACGTGAGAAGTTAATCGTCCGCACTTTCACATCAACGATAATCACATCTTGAATAATAGGTATAAAAAAGTGTAATCCCGGGTCAAGCGGTTTAGGGTCATATTTACCGGTAGTTACCTTGATACCCACTTCCCCAGCATTCACTATCACAAAAGGACGTGCCGCGATAAAAATCACTATCAGCAACGCAACGATAATAATAATCCCCAAAGACTTACCACTAGGCATAGAGGGCATAGGGAAAGATTCTATATTGAAGTTATTGCCACCTCGATTATTTCCACCATTAGGGCGATTTCCACCACCATTATTGCCATTACTTGGCTCACGTTTAGTTTCATTTGATTTCTCATCAATTTGAGCGCGTTTTTTCTTCAAATGTTCATTTAAATCAATAGGCATACTCTCTCCTTAATCAATATAAGTCAAATAATGGGCGTATTTTGGATTCTCCCCATTCACAAGCCCAAAAAAGGCTTCTTGCAGTTTTTTTGTCATCTCTCCTGCCTTACCATTTCCTATCACTCGTGCGTCAAGCTCACGCACAGGCGTAATCTCCGCTGCTGTCCCCGTAAAAAATGCCTCATCAGCGATATATACCTCATCACGAGTAATGCGACGTTGCTCGATGGGGATTCCCATATCTCTAGCAAGCTCGATTGTGGTAGCTTGCGTGATAGATTCTAAAGTATTATCATAAGGGGGTGTAACAAGCTTGCCATTACGCACGATAAAGAAGCACTCCCCACTTCCTTCCGCCACAAAGCCATTATCATCAAGTAATAATGCCTCATCACAGCCACAACTAAGGGCCTCGTGCTTTGCCATTTGAGAGTTAAGATAATTTGCTGCTACTTTTGCCTTACCCATCATTGCCTTAGTGGGATTGCGAACAAAAGAGCTTGTTTTAACCTTAATGCCATTATTAATACCATCTTCTCCTAGATATGCACCCCACTCCCACGCAGCAATCGCCACATTTACAGGAGCATTAATATGGCTTACACCCATCACGCCATAGCCTAAATACATAATAGGGCGGATATACACATTGCCGTGATAATCATTGCGATTTGCCCTCAAAAGCTCGATATGTGCCTTTTCTAGCTCCTCTTGTGTATAGGGGGATTTAATACATACAATCTTAGCAGAATCTAAAAGCCGCCTTATATGTTCCTTCAAGCGGAAAATGGCAAGCCCTTTTTTTGTCATATAAGCCCTTGTGCCTTCAAATACGGCATTGCCATAATGCAAGGTATGGCTTAAAATATGTGTGGTCGCCTCTGCCCATGGCACAAGCTTACCATCTTTCCAAATATATTGAGACTCTTTCATAGGGAATGCCCTCCGCTGTGATATAAGATAAAGTAGGCGATTGTAGCAAAAGTTTTATAATATTCTATTAAGCTTTAGAGCAAAAAGGCGCATTTTTCTCCTCCAGTAAAAGATATTGTGTGATTTTACTCTCTAGCTCCTGCTCCACTTGAGCTAACTCTGCTGCTAAAGTGCTAATGCCATATTGCTCATAAATGTGGGGGTTACTTAAAGCATCTTGTAACTCCTTTTGCCGCTTTTCCAAACACTCAATTTCATTTGGCAAAGATTGCAAAGCTCTACTTTCTTTGTAGCTGAGTTTGCTAGGCTTTTTGAGATTGTTTTGAGAATCCTCTCTATGATAGCTCTGTGCCTTTATCTCTATCTTTGTATCCGTTTGCAAGGTAGATTCAAAATGCTCTATCTCGTACAAATCCTCCTGCATAGCTAAATACTCGCTATATAGCATACTGCTTTGCGTGATCTTACCCTCACCTTCAAAAATCAATAGCTTTTGGGCTAGTTTATCAATAAAATATCTATCGTGGCTTACGAAAATCACCGCACAAGAGAGACTTAAGAGGTATTCCTCAATGATATTAATCGTCTGTATATCTAAATCATTTGTAGGCTCATCAAGGACTAATACATCAACAGCTTTGGTAAAAAGCAAGGCTAAAGCCACGCGATTTTTCTCCCCTCCGCTTAAAAATCCAATCTTTTGGGTGAGTAATTCCTTAGGAAACAAAAAATGTTTCAAATATCCATAGACGTGTAAATGTTTGCCACGCACATCGATATGTTCTCCGCCATTAGGGCAAAAGGTCTCTAGCAAATCCTTGCTATCATCAAGCATAGTGATATGCTGATCGAAATACCCTATGCGGATATCACCGACTTTTATCACACCAGAATCAGGCTTTTGCTCTCCAAGCAGCATTTTTAAAAAGCTTGATTTACCCGAGCCATTTTTGCCTACAATAGCGATTTTATCCCGCGCTAAGATTCTTAAACTCAAATCTTTTATCAAGCATTTTCCGCCTATGCTTTTAGAGATATGCTCAATCTCAAAAAGGCATTTTTGATTATTTGCGCTATGAGATTGATTAAAAGATTTTTGCTCCCTCTCTAGCTCTAGGCGCATTTTACGTATAAGTGATGGATTTTTCTTCGCTTCCTCGCGCATAGTTAAGATTCTATTCTTGCGCCCCTCATTACGCTTAGTCCGCGCTCTCACACCTCGCCTTAGCCACTCCTCCTCGCTTTTAAGTATTTTAAGTAGCTTTTGATGCTCCCTATCCATATTTTTTAAAATCTCTGCTTTTTTGCTAAGATAGTCCATATAACCACCATCAAAACTACGCAAAATCCCCTCATCAAGCTCTATGATACGCGTTGCTACTTTATCAATAAAATATCTATCATGACTAATAAACACCAAAGTCAAATGCGATTGCAACAAAAAAGATTCTAAAAACTGCACCATTTGCACATCAAGGTGGTTTGTAGGCTCATCAAGCAATAAAATATCACAAGGTTGCAAAAGCAAACTTGCTAGGGCTATACGCTTTTGCTCTCCTCCGCTAAGGGAATTTGCCAATCTATCTTTAAAGGATTCTAATTCAAAACGTGTGAGAATCTCATCAACTAATGCTTGTAAATCCCAGCCCCTATATGTGCTTAAATACGTACTTAATCGCTCATATTCCTCGCTTGTTTCCTTGCTAGACTCATTTGTTTGAGCCATTATACTATGCAGTTCCTCTAGCCGCTCGTGCGCAGCCTTTATCTCACGCATACTTTCTATAAGCACATCTTTGACGCTTGCTTGAGGAGAGAAAAAGGGCTTTTGATGAAGGGATAGAATCTTTAAATGTTTGATGTTGATACGCTCCCCGCTATCAGTATCTATTTGCCCGGCAATGATATTTAAAAGGCTTGATTTACCCGAACCATTTTTACCTACAATAGCTATACGTTCATATTCTGAGATATGCAAGACAATACGATTTAAGATAACTTTATGCTCGTATTGCTTGCTGACATCTTGCAGGGAGAGGAGATTCATTCAAACTTAAATGTCTTAATTTGTGCTAAAGAGAGAATAGCAAAATTAGTATCTTTATTGCGCTTAGATTCTTTACCAATTTTGATAATCGAGGCAGGTGTACCAAAGCGCAATTCAGAATCCACATAGACAATCTCAAATTTTTGGCGATTTACTGCACTAAAATATTCGATTTCTTTGTGATACATCACCACATTATGGAATTTGCTTACAGACATAATTTTGATTTTCAGCTCCAAACCAAAAGTTGGGTTATCTGTAAAAATGAGAAAATCCTTTGCATTTTTTGCCATATATTTATGATAGTATTGATACACAGCATATTCATTGTCTCTCAATTTAGATCTATCAAGCATTTTAACGTGGTTACCTAAAAAGGTCATCGAGCAAAATGGGCTGTTGATATTATGCTTAAAAAATACATTTTTTATCGCTACTGATGACATACCTAATTCCCATATTTTATTATCAATATGTGTTGCACACACGTCCATAGCCTCTTTAGTTCTATTGATAAGCACTTCATACATTTTGTGAAAAATCGCTTCAAATTGTTTAAGATTATCTTTTTTGAAATTCTCTGCAAGGGTCTTTAACCTATCCATAGTTGCACTTATCACCTTAATGTCAGATTCTGCTTTAGCTGCAGCAGCTTTTGTTTTTACTTTACGTTCTTCTAAAGCTTTTATATCACCCTTTTTTGCATCAATCTTAGATTGAATCGAACGCAATTCCATAGCACTTACACGAATCTTATTCTGCATAGAAAGCTTCTTTTCATTAAAGGTCTCTATCGCTCTTAAAACACCTTTATAGTGATATTGCAACTCAAGAAAACATTCTTGAAAAATCTTATCAGGAGTGAGATTGGTATTTGTTTGAAACTGCCTATAGGAGTATTCAAGCTTTTTTAACACCTGCAAATCATCGGCAAAATTATCAATGGTTACATGCCTATCATTAAAGACTAAATAATCAATAGCCTTAGTAAGATAAGGCTTCACAATAACATAATTGATACGCTTTTGAGGGCTTTCCTCATCTCCTCCCGTATCAGCAATAGAATTAAGTGCGTGAAATTCCTCACGAAAGTAGTTTTTGATAGCATCAGCAATAGGTGTGCTAATCTGTATGCTATTAAGCTTAAGATAATTTGTTTCAGCAAAAATTTGCTTTGCAATGGCTGCCCTTGCATCGGATTCTTTACTTTTAAGCTCTTCATCGGTATTTGTACGCCAGAAGTCAATTTCGCGCACCAAATCACCTTCTCCAAAATGTTGATACTTTGAAGCTTTGCAGCTTGTAACTCTATCATTCCCCTCATCATCAAGCCGAAACTCTACGAGCATACCTGCACTCGGTATCATACGTTGATCGTGCCAATTTTTCTCACGTAACTCAAAAATCTTCTTATTAACGTTAATAATAACACCATTTTTGGTCTGACTAGAATATCTTAGTATTTTGCCATGCACTTTTGCACTCCTTCAAAAAGCCAGAACTCTCTCCAGTTCCCTCATAAAGCTAATATTTACAAAATTCTTTAAATTGCTTTTGTTTCCTTTAAAACAATACACAAAAGTTAGATTGTAGCCAAATAAAAATAAAAGAAACATTATGAATTTCTCAAAATCTTTATGATATAATCCCGCCATTTCATCTCAAAATACAAGTATCTAAATTACACTTTGAGGCACCTTAGTGCTTCAAAGATACGCGTAAAGGATTTCTCATTAAAAAACTATATATTTATATTGGGCTTAATATTGTACTACTTTTTCTCTCTGTAGCTACTCTTTTTGGCAATAATGGGCTTGTAGGTAGCTTTGGTGAAGCATTTGCTAGGGCGAATATTGGTTTTTTTGGTTATCTTGCCTATATTTACTTGCCCTTTCTTTTATATCCGCTCTATGCCCTTTATAAAAACTTGAAACTCACCTTTAGACGACTTGAAATCGCTGTATCATTTTGTCTTTTTTTTCTTGGACTTTTGATTCTACAATCTCTCGTATTAGAAAAGGGCTATTTTGGCAATAGTCTTGTATTTTTTCTTAAGGATTATATTGGCTACTTTGGGGTATGGGTGCTTACCCTATTTTTCTTTGTATTCTCGTGGCTTATTGGCACACAGCGCAATATCGACTTACTCTTAAAACAAAGCAAACACAAAGCCCTTGTAGCATTTGACCTCATCAAGCATTACACACTTGTATGCTCTCAACATATACAAACATTTTTTCTTCATATAAAAACACGTTTTTTACCTTATTTGCAGCGGTTTTTTAGCAAAAAAGAAAAACAAATTCTTGATTTGCAAAATATGACACAAGAGAGAATCCAACAAGCAAGCTATGACTTTAAAGATGTACTTATTGAAGAAAGTTTTGATGAAGCATACAAACCCAATCCAAAAATACTTCATCCGCTACAAGAAAATACACAGAACGCTCTTGCCCCCTCTTCTACTCCCCCAGTGCAGCCCATACTTCAGCAGCCCCAAGAGCAGCCTGATAAAAAACCACGATTAGAAGTTGTCCAGGCTACAGGCGAAGAGCTTAAATTAGAAGAGTTTTTTAAACTACAAATAGCTAAACATAAAAATATACTTGATAAGCTCAGTGGCAAAAGAAATATTGCACTCACAGACCCTGTTCTTACAGCTCAAAAGCCCACTTTATTAACCCAAGATTTACAACACCCCCAGTCTACTCCACCCGAGCCCGTTCAAAAACCATCAAAGACTATCTCTACCCCTCCTCCACGTCCTTTAAACCCTAACGCATTCTTGCAATCCACAACACCACCACAAAATACCCAAAAACATCAACATATCGCAGATGAAAATCTTAAAGCATCACAATCCCTTGAGATTCCTGCAGACCTTAGTTTAGAATCTTTACAATCCACACAGAATCCTCCTATTGAAAGCATTTCAAATGAAAATATTCCATCTGTAGAATCTAGCCCACAAGTTCCAACATTGCCCAATCAAACACCGATTCAACCCCCCATTTTCACACCCATAGAACCCCTAACAAATAACATACAAGATTCATCTCCAGCCACTAAAGAGAGTATGTCCAGCGATGAAGTTGCCCCTCCTAGCGAAAATACACCCGATAATATCAGCAACCAATCGCCTACATCTAGCGCCTATACTCCACCACAAATTTTTCCGCAAAATACTCCATTAGAGCTTGATATACAAGAGATTTCCTCACCAGAAGACAATAATGAATCTAAAGAATGGGCAAATGACATCGCGCAAGAAATACCAGCACAAACACCTACCAAACCTACATATCAACGCATTACAGAACTTGATGAGAATACTTCAATGCTCAATAACCTTGAATATGGTAAAGTGGATAAACCTAAATACTTCAGGCTTCCACTCACAAGCTTTCTCAATCAGCCGCAAAATGATCATACAGAAATTGATGAAAATGAAATTGACCGCAAAATTGAAGATCTATTAGCCAAGCTTAAAATGTTCCGTGTGGAGGGTGATATAGTCCGCACATACTCCGGACCCATTGTAACTACCTTTGAGTTCCGCCCTGCTCCTCACGTCAAAGTAAGCAAGATTCTCACCCTTGAAGATGATTTGGCTATGGCATTACGTGCACGCTCTATCCGTATCCAAGCCCCCATCCCGGGTAAAGATGTAGTGGGCATTGAGATTCCAAACAATACAACTCAAACTATCTATTTACGCGAGATTCTAGAATCCGATTTGTTTAAAACTTCTACCTCGCCGCTCACACTTGCTTTGGGAAAAGACATTATTGGTAATCCCTTTATTACAGACCTAAGGAAAGCTCCACATTTACTTATTGCTGGGACGACGGGCAGTGGCAAAAGTGTGGGATTAAATGCAATGATTCTCTCTCTACTTTATAAAAATACACCCGAAAATCTCAAGCTTTTGATGGTTGATCCCAAAAAGGTGGAATTTAGCATTTATGCGGATATTCCTCATCTTATCACACCCATTATCAGTCAGCCCAAAAAGGCGATAATTGCCCTTAATAGTGCCGTGGTAGAAATGGAGAGAAGACTAGACTTAATGAGTGAAATTCCTGTGAGAGATATTGATAGCTATAATCGCAAAATGACCGAAGAAGGAGGAGATAAATTCCCTTACTTGGTAGTAATTATTGATGAATTAGCAGATTTAATGATGACAGGGGGCAAAGAGGTGGAGTTTGCCCTTGCTCGTATAGCACAAATGGGACGTGCATCAGGGATACATCTTATCGTAGCTACCCAACGTCCAAGCGTAGATGTCATTACCGGTTTAATCAAAGCTAATCTCCCCTCACGCATTAGCTATAAAGTAGGAACAAAAATAGATTCTAAAGTAATCCTTGATAGCTTTGGTGCAGAATCTCTGCTTGGTAGGGGCGATATGCTTTTCAAACTTGAAGAGAGGGCTATACGATTACACGCTCCTTGGAGCACTGAAGAAGAGATTGAAAAAATCACGGCTTTTATCAAAGAGCAGCAGCCTGTGAATTACGATAAAAGTTTTATCCTAGAAGAGAGAGATGAGGGCTTCTCATATAATGACAAAGAAAATGGAGATAATGGAGATTTAATCGCCGAGGCAAAAAAAATTATCCTACAAGATAGAAAGACCTCAGGCAGCCATTTGCAACGCCGATTATCCATTGGCTACAATAAAGCGGCAAATATTATTGAACAGCTTGAACGTGAGGGCTTTTTATCTGCACCTAATGCTAAAGGTGCTCGTGAAATCAGGGGACAATAAATCGAGCTATACTTAATGAATATTTATCCTAAACTTATACAATCAGCTATTACATTTTTAAAGGAGCAGATATGCGATACACACTTTTATGTTTATGCTTTTTAATGTTTCTCTTTAGTCCTAGTGTGGCGGTGGATTTTAAAGAAGCGCCCAAGATTCAAAAACGTATCACCCCACAAACAGGAAATGACACGCTCTACTCCTTTAATTCCTCTATTGAAGAAGCCAAAAAAGCGGTGGTAAATATCTCTACGCAAAAGAATGTAAGCAACTCTCTCCCTAATCACCCTATGTTTAACGATCCCTTCTTTCAGCAATTTTTTGGTGATATTTATGGGCAAATCCCTAAAGAACGTATAGAACGTAGCCTTGGTAGCGGTGTAATCATCTCTAATGATGGGTATATCATTACTAACAATCACGTCATTGAAGATGCTGATAAGGTGCTTGTTTCACTTTCAAATAGCAGCAAAGAATATACTGCAAAAGTCGTTGGCACTGATGCACGTAGCGATTTGGCTGTGATTAAGATTGACGCTAACAATCTCTCTCCTATTAGTTTTGCTGATAGCAGCAATGTGCTTATAGGCGATGTCGTATTTGCTATTGGCAATCCTTTTGGTGTGGGTGAGAGTATCACACAAGGTATTGTATCTGCCCTCAATAAAAGCGGTATTGGAATCAATGATTATGAAAACTTTATCCAAACTGACGCTTCGATTAATCCAGGTAATTCTGGCGGTGCATTGGTGGATTCTCGTGGAGCACTCATTGGCATTAATACGGCTATCCTTTCACGCACAGGTGGTAATCACGGCATTGGCTTTGCCATACCCTCGGATATGGCAAAGAAAATCGCCAAAGAGCTTATTGAAAAAGGCAGCATTAAACGTGGATTTTTGGGTGTGGGGATTCAAGATGTGAGCGAAGACCTCAAAGAAAGCTATGGAGATAATAGCGGAGCGGTAGTTATTAGCCTTGAGCCACAATCTCCTGCAGCAAAAGCTGGGCTTATGGTATGGGATCTCATCACCTATGTTAATAATAAAAAAGTATCAAGTGCCGCGGAACTTAAAAACCTCATTGGTATGCTACCTCCCAATGAAAAGGTTACTATTAAATTTATTCGCGATAAGCAAGAAAGGGTAACGCAAATCACACTTGCTGAACTTAAAGATTCTAAATCTCAAAATACACAAAATACGTCAAAGAATGGCTCTTCTTCAGCTATAGATGGTTTAAGTGTAGAGGAATTAACCCCCACACTACGGCAAAGATACCAAATACCCGATAGTATTAATGGTGTTGTAATTACACGTATCAGCCCTAATTCAAAGGCAAGTGAAGTTGGATTTAAAGTAGGTGATATTATCGCACAAGTCGAGAATATCACTATTAGAAAGCCTGCAGACTTAAGCAATGCTTTCACACGATTAAAAGGTAAAAATAAAAGAATCCTTATTTATAGCAGCAGCGGCACAAAAACCATTGTTATCAAATAAGCGATCAAGGAGAAAAGCAAGGTGGTTATGCTTGATGAAAATCAACTCTCGTTGATTAAAGAGAAGCTCTATAAATATTGCGGTATATTCTTAAATGACTCAAAACCTGCAATGATAAAAAATAGAATCTACCACCTTATGCGCGATACACAAATATATAACATAGATACATTACTCTCAAACATTGAGAGTAATGCTAAAATCCAACAGCAATTTATCAATAGCCTCACCACAAACAAAACAGACTTCTTTCGTGAGGTTTTTCACTTTCAAGATATGATTGATCGCTCATTGCCTGCACTTTCTAGACTTAATAAGCCTATTAAAATTTATTGTTGCGCAAGCTCTACGGGGCAAGAGCCCTACTCTATTGCTATGAGTGTGCTTTATGCAAAAAAACTCTACAAATCTAGCATCCCTGTAAGCATTGTAGCTACTGATATTGATACAAATGTATTGCAAGAAGCCAAAGAAGGCATTTATACAATTGATTTTAAAGTTGAGAAATTTCCACATTAGTGCGATATAGATGAATATTTTGATGCCCTTGATGATGGTAAAAACCCATCTGTGCGCTTATTTAAAGTAAAAAATAAACTCAAAAATATGCTTACATTCAAGCAAACGAATCTTTTTAGCAAGTCCTATCCCTTTATACGTGAAGAATTTGACATACTCTTTTGTCGCAATGTGCTTATTTATTTTAAGCAAAAAGACCAGCAAGAGATTCTATCAAGACTAATTGATACATTGCGTATTGATGGAACATTCTATCTAGGGCATAGTGAAATCCTCTTCCACCTGAGTGAAAAATTTGAGAAACTTGGCAATAAAACTTTTATAAAGATAAAGGCGTAGCGATGTTGATGAAAACTATCAAATACCATCCCGATCTTATCCTTAAAAGCAATCCCTGCAAAATTAATCGTAGCAAACTTGTGGTTATTGGTGCTTCAACAGGCGGAGTTGATGCACTTTCATATATTTTTTCACGCCTGCCCGCACAGCTACCACCTATCGCTGTAGTGCAGCACATCCCACAAAGTTTTGGTTCCTCATTTGTCAAGCGACTAGATACCCTCTCGCAGCTTAGCATTTACGAAGTTACCACTAAAATGTCATTAAAAAATAATTGCGTTTATATCGCCACTGGTAACAAACATATGGTAGTTGATTTTGTAATGGGTTCATATTGTGCCTATCCACTCAATGAAGAGAGGAAAATCTCACGCCATAAACCAAGTGTAGATATTCTCTTCCGCAGTGCGAATAATGCAGCAGGTGCTTCTGCGCTTGGCATTATTCTTACAGGTATGGGAGATGATGGCTGCATAGGGCTTAAAGAATTGTATGATAATGGAGCACATACATTAGCAGAAAATGAAAAAGATTGTATAGTGTTTGGTATGCCAAAAAAAGCTATAAAAATGGATGCTGTAAGCGAAATTTTAAGCCTTGATATGATTATCCAACGTATAATTGATTATGCCAATACACAACCCCAGCCCAAAGAAAAAGACTAGAGAAACTCTAGTTTATTCTCTAGTCTTTCTTTCTATAAGGAGGAGGGACTTAAATGTGCAAGTGTAGCCTAGTGCTAAAGCACAAGCGCAAAGTCAGCTCGGCATATGCCTCGCTCTTTTTTATTGTTATTCGCTAGATTATCCTCTCACCCCCTTACGACGCTTTAAGAGGTTGGCACTTTGTGCGATTTAATTTTTATGTCAGCGAAGATATACCTCACTTGTGGGGAGACTAGAGATTTGATACCCTAAAAACTCGCTTATTGGCTAAGGCATAGATAAGCTAGAGATTCGAGTATAATCTATACGTATTCTTACCTGCATAAAATAGTCCTGCAAGGCATTTGCCAAATTATGGATTCACTTTCTTTAAAAAAATGTTTTGCCAAAAATTAATCTTACAGATTACAGAAAACTCTACTCTCACATTTGTTTCTAATAAGTTTCAAAGACAAGATTCCAAATATTCCTCATAACTACCACGGAAATCAATTATCTGTGCGCCATTTGTAGGATTTTCACTATCGATTTTTAGCTCTATAATTCTATTAGCATACGCGTCAATCAGCTCTCTATCATGGCTTACACAAATCACATTACCGCTAAACTTATACAATGCCTCGCCTAGTGCGATAATGGATTCTAAATCAAGGTGATTAGTGGGCTCATCAAGTATGAGGAAATTGCCACCCTCAAGCATTAGCTTGCTTAACACCATTCTATGCTTCTCCCCTCCGCTAAGCGCGTTTATAGGCTTCTCCTGCTCCTTTCCACTAAATAGCATTCTGCCTAGCGCATTACGTATCTCACCACTCTCCTTTTTCTTATCAAAGCTCCTAAGCCACTCATAGAGGGTCTCCTCGCCCTTTATTTCTTCGCTCACATTTTGCGGGAAATAGCCCCTTTGGGTAGTCGCACCCCATTTTACGACACCACTATCTGGCTTTAGCTCTTCTATGAGAATCTTACACAATGTCGATTTGCCTACGCCATTTGCCCCCACAAGCGCGATTTTATCGCCGGGTAGAATCTTTAGATTCACATCTTTTAGCACGCATAAATCCCCATAACTCTTGGTGATTCCCTCACATTCTAGAGCTTCATCACCGATAGGACGATTGGGTTTAAACACAATACTTGGGTCTCGCCTTGAGCTCACAGCAAGGCTTTGAATATCAAGCTTTTCAAGCTGTTTTTGTCGGCTCGTAGCTTGTCTTGCCTTACTCGCATTAGCAGAAAATCGCGCAATAAAAGATTCTAATTCCTCTTTTTCCTTAAGCTTTTTGTTACGCTCCATTTCCTGCTGCTTAGCAATCAAAGTTGAGGCAATATACCAATCGTCATAATTCCCGCTAAACTCCCGCACAGAGCCAAAATCCATATCTAAAATATGAGTGCAGACACTATTTAAAAAATGCCTATCGTGGCTAATCACCACCAAAGTGCCTTCGTGCCGCTTGAGATTCTCCTCAAGCCACGCGATTGTAGGCAAGTCAAGGTTATTTGTCGGCTCATCAAGCAAAAGTATATCGGGCTTTGGGAAAAGCACCTGTGCTAAGAGAATCTTAAACTTATCGCCACCGGTGATGGTTTTCATCAATTCGTTATGAATGCTGCTCCCAAAGCCCAAATCCTCTAAAATCTTTTCAATCACCACATCATATTCATACATCGGGTCTTCTTCAGCACATATCATTTCAAGCTCCCCGAGCTCGACATTCACCTGCTCATCGCTCAAATCGCCATTTTCATATAAGTATTCCTTGCGTTTAATCGCCTCATAAAGCCGCTTATTGCCTATCAACACGGCATCTTTCAAACTCAAATCCTCAAAGGCATATTGATCCTGCCCCAAAACCCCCATCTTCAAGCCCTTATCAATCACTACTTCGCCACTACTTGCCTCATACACGCCACTCAAAATTTTAAGAAAAGTCGATTTCCCCGCGCCATTTGCCCCGATAAGCCCATAACGTTTATGCACATCAAGCTTGATATTCACATTTTCAAAAAGCTTTTTTGTCGCATATCGCATTGAAAGATTGATGGTTTGTAGCATTGCAGAATCCTTAAAAAATATAAAATAAATACTACATTTTAGCATAAAATGCCATTTTGAGGATAATTATACTACACTTGCAATCTACGTAACTACATTACGAAGGGAGTTTTAATACTTATTAAGCTTGTAGGTGATTTAGGCAATCAAATGTTTATTTACGCTTTTGCAAAAGCTATGGAGCAAAGGTGCAACAGCATATAATCATATAGATTCTACACGCTGGGGGGGGGGATAGTATTCATTTATTAGAAATTGCTTCTTTCAACCTCTCACTGCCACTTTATAAATCTAAACATACCATTACTTCCCATCTTTTATCCCCCGTTATAATGCTACCTTGACGCTATCTCTATCAAAAATACTGCAATGGCATATTCAAATGAAATCTAACCTATAGCCCCTACTATCTGCAACACAAATATACTGTGTAAGAAACCCCACAAAAACAACAAAGTTCTAGCATTTTTCAAACAAAGCTTTTGCACCCTATCCTATGCCTCACGGATATTTTCATAATATTGCTTATTTAGATAATTTATATCCAATCTTACAAAAAAGATTTTGCGCTTGCTCGCTCTCTTAGCAAATACAATCAAAAACTTAAAGAAAAAAAATACTTAACACCAAAGAAAGTGTTTTCCTGCACGTGCATTTAAGAGATTATCTACTAGATAAAAACGTCGCTTATGTGCGACCTGGTGACACATACTATAATCAAGCCATACAAATCCTGAAAAATCGCCTTAGCTTTCCACACATTTTCATCTTTAGTAACGATATACAATAATGTGAGAAGCACATTTGAGGGCTTATATAGATTTTAGCGGCTGCGAGCCAAGCTTTATCAAAGGCAACAGCAAGAGTGATGCTACGCAAGAGATGGAGCTTATGTGCTCGTGCAAACACGTCATTATGGCAAATTCAACATGCTAAATTTTTAAGTATTATTTAACAGAAATCTATAAATTTTATAAAAATTCTCAAATATGGATAAAATTTATTAAACAAAGCGATATATAATAAGCACATAAATGCTTCATACATCGTAGCAATGCGATTTAAAGGTAGCATTTACATATCATCTTTTATTGAGGAGCTGAAACGATGGCTAAGTATATAGAATTGAGTAATGATAATTTTGACACAGAGATTACAAGCGGTGTGGCATTAGTAGATTTTTGGGCACCTTGGTGCAATCCTTGCAAAATGCTTTCTCCTGTAATTGACAAACTTGCAGAAGATTATGAAGGTAAAGCAAAAATATGTAAGGTGAATGTAGATAATGAAACCGAACTTTCAAAACGATTTGGCATTAGAAATATCCCTACTATTTTATTTATGAAAAATGGGGAGATAAAAGATCAAATTACAGGTGCGTTGCCAGAGCAAACTATTCGTGAAAAGCTTGATGCTATTCTTTAATCCCATAAGGCTCTCTTAAGCAGAGCCTTTAGCGCTTATCTCTTTTTTCAATGTTTGCTCTTTTAAAGAAATATTTTCGCTTCCCACTTAATTACCACTTTCTTACACTATTTGGTGCGATTTTTATCGTTTTATGCCTTAATCATTCTTTTAATACTACTTTTGATGAACTCGCCACACGTATAGAGCTTTCCTATCTCACGTGGCTTAATGCACTTATCCATATAGGTATTTTAATGCTTGGATTAGAAATTTTATGCCTACGATTTAGTGTGAAGTATATGCTGGGCTTTATCCTGCTACTAAGTAGCGTGTGTGGATTCTATATGGATTCTCTAGGGGTGCTTATCAATGAGGATATTATACAAAGCGTATTAGAAACCCACGCGGATGAAGCCCTCGATATGATAAGTCTTGGATTTATAGGCTATGTAACAATCCTTGGAATCTTGCCCTGCGTGCTTCTTAGTGCTATCAAACTTAAGAAGATTCCATTTATGCAAGCCTGTAAGCAGAAGATATACATACTTGGGATTCTAAGCATATTTATAAGCGCAAGCTACGCAATTTGGGGTAAAGATATTATCTTTGTTTTTAAAGCACAAAAAAGCCTAGCCACTATGCCTAATCCCATTGCCCCCATTCGCTCTACTATTCTTTATATACAGAACTCACAGGAGCGACAATTTACGCCCATACTTATCGCACAAGATGCGCATTTAGCAGCTAATACTCCGCCACAAATCGTCCTCCTTGTGATTGGAGAAAGTGCCAGAAGTGCGAATTTCTCTCTTAATGGTTATCCCAAACCCACAAACCCCTATACAGAATCTTTGAATGTGATAAGCTTTAAAGATTTTTATTCCTGCGGCGTCATTACAGCTATTTCTGTGCCTTGTATGCTTACACACTACACACATAAAACCTACACTCATCGCAACTTATCACTCTATGTTAATAATATCCTTGATATTGCTCAAAGTGTGGGTTATGAAGTATGGTATCTAGGTAATAATGGCGGAAAATGTATAGGGGGCTGTGATAGAAACATAGCCCATAAGATTCTCTACCCAACCGATAGTTTTGATGGAGTAATATTGCCAGATATACAGCACATTATACAAAATGCACAAAAAAGACAAAAACATATTTTTATCATCGCACATCAATACGGCTCTCACGGAGCTTCTTATGTAAATCGCTACCCTGTAGATTTTACATATTTTACTCCCGTATGCACACATAAAGAACTCTCAAAATGCGATTATGAAGAAATAGTCAATGCCTATGATAATACTCTGCGCTATGGAGATTGGGTATTGGCACAAATGATACATATTTTACAAAAAAGCTCTATGCGCTCTATGCTGTGGTATGTGAGCGACCATGGGGAGAGTTTAGGGGAATTGGGGCAGTATATGCACGGGGGCTTAGGCTATAATCTTGCACCAAAATATCAAAAGCATATCCCTTCTATTATGTGGTTTAGCACACAATGGGGACAGCTTCCTAACCTCGCTTTAAACCACATAAATACCACTTTAAACCACGATTATGTATTTCATACATTGTTACATATATTGGGGATACAAACGCAAGATTATGATGAGAATCTTGATATTCTTAAGCCATAGTGTTGGTTTTTGAGCTGGATATTTTGCTCCATATAAAGAGAAATAACAAAAAAACCTTGGAAACAACTACAATTAACACAAAAGCATCAGAGGCAAGATACAAGCCTCTTGCTCAAGAAATATCCTTGACAAAAAAATAAGGTTGTATTATAATAGCGCCCTTTTATGTCGGGGCGTAGCGCAGTCTGGTTAGCGCACTTGGTTTGGGACCAAGGGGTCGAAGGTTCGAATCCTTTCGCCCCGACCATTGCTTCTTTTTATATGGTGGGTGTAGCTCAGCTGGTTAGAGCATCAGGTTGTGGCTCTGAGGGTCGTGGGTTCGAACCCCATCACCCACCCCATATTTTATAACTTTTCAAATGCGTTCGTAGCTCAATTGGATAGAGCACCAGACTTCGGATCTGGGGGTTAGGGGTTCGACTCCCTTCGGGCGTGCCACATTATCGCTTAAAATCGCTACTATTACTATCAAAACAATCAATCTATCGGTCAATAAGTCTTTCAAAACCCAAATAAGATTTAAACTTAAATTTTACAAAAGAAATTCTAGCGGATTACAAAACCAAATCTTTAGTATTTATATAAGAGAATATTAAGAAAGGGAATAACCTCCCCTTGTTGCAGAGGAGGAAAAGAAGTTGAATATATCTTAATTAGTTAAGAAGTCTTAAGATATTTTGCTGGATAGCATTTGCTTGAGAAAGTGCATAGCTACCAGATTGAGCAAGAATATTGAGCTTACTAAACTCTGAACTTTCAGCCGCAAAATCTACTTCACGAATGCCAGATTCAGCAGCCTTAACATTCACTTGAGTAATAGTGATGTTGTTTACTGTGCTTACCATTTGCCCTTGAACAGAACCGAGGTCAGCTCTAATCTTATCAAGCATTTTTTGCGCAGATTCTGCAATATCCATTGTTACCATCGCACCCCTAAGACTTGTCACACCAGCGCCAAGGTCTGCACCACCACTTGCGATAACGGCATTGTAGTTTGCGCCTGAAGCAGATTTTATATCAGCGTTAAATACACCAGTTACATCTCTAAGATTCGCTGTTGTTTGAGCAACTTTTGTTTCATCAGTATAACCTGTTGAGCTGATATTTACACCAGAAATCACAATATCTCTTGCATCAGTTCGCACTAATGAAAGGCGTCCATAGTTAGTAGAGCCATTTGTGATACTTTGCCCACCGTTGAGAGTCTGGATAGCCTGATCACCTTGCCCCTGGACTGCACCAGTCGCCCTCAAATCAATACCGCGTCCATCTGTGCTTCGTAAATTTAAGCGTCCAAGGTTGTCTGTGTAAGCTTCCACACCTGTGTGCATTGTAGCTGCGTTGAAAGCCTGCACTAAACGACCATCGCTATCATTTTTCTTAATTCCAATAATATCACCAATTGAGATACCATTAATCATTACGCCTGCTAAACTTCCACTCGCAATAGATACGTCCGAAGTAGTAATCGCATTTGCTGTGGCACGAATACCTGTCTTATCGGAGTTTTTATTGATAACTTCAGTCAAAACACCTAGACCTGTCCCTGCAGATGAAGAAATTTTCACAGATTCTAGAGTTACGTCATTTACACCATCTACATTCTTAAATGTTATAGTAACATCACCAGAAGCTGTCACTAATGCTCCTGTCTCAATACGCACTTGCCCGATTTTATCAGAAGTAGTCGCACCAATAGAAGCTTTAATAGATTGGTTAGAATACGCACCCACTTGAAACTCTTTATTAGAAAATGCACCAGAGAGCAATGCCATACCATTATAAGTAGTTGTATTCCCAATATTATCCAAACCTTCAATCAAACGTTTAATGTCCATTTGAATCATTGAACGTGATTGCGTGCTTTGCCCATCTTGAGCTGCTTGAACAGCTTTAGTTTTGATAGTATCTAGGATTTTGATTTGCTCATCCATCGCTTTATCCGCGATTTGAATAATCCCCATACCATCATTTGTATTTCTAATAGCTTGCCCCAATGCACTTGCTTGAGAACGCAAACTATCAGCAATTGTCATACCTGAAGCATCATCTGCAGCCTTATTAATACGAAGACCTGAACTCAATTTCTCCATTGAATTTTTAAGATTATATTGAGTAAAGGTAGATTGAGCGTGCGCGTTAAGCGCATTAACGTTAGTATTGACTTGAAAAGCCATAGTGACTCCTTTATGTATTTTTTCCTTAGAGGCGTCCCTGCCTTTAGGTTGAAATACATATCGTTCTACAACAAAAAAACTTTAATTATTTTCAGCAATTTTTTCTCTTTTTAGACATTAGATGATACAAAAGCATAGAATTAAGGTTACTTTTATGGACACTAGAGAGATAAAAATAAGCACTCTTACCGTTTATTTACATAAGTAGTAACCTTGTCATCGCATAATAATCTCTTATAAAGTTTAAAATAAAATTATCTTTTTTGGAGGATACAAACACATGGAAGACATCTTCGACCCCAAATGCTTAACAATGAGTGTGCTTGCCTCACCAAGTATGGCAAACTTTAGCGGAGTAATGCACGGAGGAGAGCTAATGAAGCTCCTCGACCAAGTCGCTTATGCGTGTGCTACGCGATATTGTGGCTGTGGTGTGGTAACTATCGGTGTAGATGGTATGGTGTTTAAGAATCCTATTCCTATTGGTTCTTTAGTGATTTTCCTCGCTTCTGTGAATTATGTAGGGAGTAGTAGCTGTGAAGTAGGGATCAAAGTGATTAGTGAAGATATTAAAAATCGCTTTGTGACACATTGCAATAGTTGCTATTTCACAATGGTAGCCATTGATAGCAATGGCAAAAAGGTGCAGATTCCCCCACTTAACCCCACTACTGAAAACGAAAAAAGACGTTTTGAAGAAGCAAAAAAACGCAAAGAATTTAGAATGAAAATCAAAACAAACGCATAAATATTACTTACAAGACCTAGGCGTTGCTCTTTTAATAATTTCATCTGCCTCATTAGGTAAAAGGCGATTGTTTAGATATGTCTGCATATGAGGGAAAAATGTAAGTAGCACAGGTAATATCTCCCCTGTATTATCTGCTTGCTTTAACGCACTCAGTGCATTTTCATCATTATGAAAAAGAAATTGATTAAGATTCATATCGGCCACTTTTAAGCGATAGTAAATATTGCCATCGGCTGTTTGCTCTAAGACTCGAGAGGGTAGAATATCATCAACCACGAATCCGTTTTCTTTATCAAAATACAAATTATATCCACAAATCTGCTCCTTTGCCTCAAGCACAGCCAAACGCTCACTCACATCTAATTCCTGCGCATAACATTGCTTATCAGCCACGCCCAAAACCATAAAAGTATCAAAATCGATTAAATGCCTTGAAAGCGGTAATTGGCGGAATTGCTCTATATCAAAAACTTCATCAAGCCGAATTTGAAACATTTCTGGGGCAACACCCTCAAAACCTTGCATTTTGTAAGCTTGGTATGTCAAAGCCAGCATAAAACTTATATCGCTTGGATTAAGACATACATCTTTGTGTTCCTCTGCGGTATTTTTCTCTTTAGACATAATACTTCTAATATGTGCATTTTCTTGCGGAGAAAGTACAAGTGGGATTTTTACATAACCTTCTTCTTCCTTTGGTCTATTATCCACAAATGTAATGGCTAGAAACTTACTCTTATCAGTTTGTCCTAAGATAAAAAGCGCATCTTGATATAACTCCTTATCCTTTTCACTCATTACATCATTATATTGTGATATTTCAGCTCGAATAAGACGCAATAACTCTTCAAAATAAACCTGATCTTTATACGTTTGAGACAAAAAATACGCACCTATAAATATCGAAGATATATAGTTTTGGAATAAAGCTGCATCAAACCGATGTTGCGTAATTTGATAGGATTTAAAATCTTTTTGCAAATAGTCTAGCGCTAAAGGAATATTGCTCTGCCCATTATCATCTAAAAACATTAAACTCAAATAATCAAGCCCATAAAGGTAATTTGCTATCAATGTGTTGCTATACACATTCTTCAAAGGATTTTGTGCAATGCTGATGATATCTTGGACTTGGGGGCTATTAAAGCTATGCGTTTTAAATATCTCATAAGCATTTTTTAAATGCTCAATATGTGAATATATATCATCATTGTCCGTTAAGGATTGTGGATACTCAAGGAGTTTTGCCAAGATTCTATCCATAGGGGCTTGTTGTTTGAGAATCTCTTCCTTAAGAAGAGAAAAAGCCTTTTGATATACATCAAAATGTTCTTTTAAAATAAAATCTTTATATTGCTCTAGGTCTGATTCTAGGCTCACACGTACCTGATGCGTGGCTAAATGCTCCATATTTTGATTGATTGCATCTAAATGATATAAGCCATAAAGGGCTAAAAGTCGTGCTTGGATTTGGGATTCTATAATCGTGCTTAATGTACCGCTTCCCTTGGCGCTTTGATATTGCTGCTTAAGTAGTTTATCAAATTCACTACTATCACCCTTATTGTCATTCAAAAACAAAAGACTAAGAGCAAGGACTATATCTGTATCTAAACGTTCTAAAGAAGGGATTTCCATATAAGGCTGTGCTGAAGTGGATAGCACATTCCATTCTCTCTGTGTGCCCAAAACACTCTCAAGCAAAGCGCTCTCTATATAATGAGCCCGATTCTCCTTATATGCTTCATAAAGAAGATGGTGAATTTTATTGCGTTGTTCATCTATGGGTGTAAATTGTGTGCTATCGGCTTGTATCTCTCTAATATCAAAAAAGTGCGTATTTCCGCTTAAAGGTGCATACTGCATAAGAATTTTATCCATAAGGGCATCCAAATTCTCATTGCCTTGGAGTTTAAAGGGTATTTGCCCTTGCTCCTGTGTAGATGAATGCTCCTCTTGGGTTTTACTCTCACCACAAGCCATAAAGCATAAACTCACAATTATGCCTCCTAACATATACATAGCAAATGTTTTCATCGTTTCTTTCCTACTTCACAATCTCTAAAGTAAAACTATGTTCCTCATCACCCACGCGAACGCGTATATCAAGCTCTCCTACCTGCAATACCGAAGGTGAATATATCACAAATCCTCCTCGTGGCATACCTTTAGGTTCTAACGTATTTTTTTGCAATGCGCTTGAGATAATGATAGCACGTTTAGCCCTTTGCTCCTCAAGCTCTATTCGCCGCTGCATTCTCTCACGCGCAGAAAAAACCATATCATTATAAATATAGAATCCTCCTCCCCAATACCCACGATAAATAAAGGGCGAGGCTATCACAACAGATTGGCTTGGTACAGGAGCAGGCGGGATATAAAGATGATAAGATTCTATAATATAGCTATAATCAAAACTGCCACTTTTTATCTCCTCATTGCTTAAAGATGGTAAAAGTTTGCCATTTTGATAGAGTAATACATTGTTTCTATCAAAAATTACTGATTGAGCAGAAAGATTAGCAGCAGATACAAAAAGCGCTAAGGGTATGCTACTAGCACTTCCCACTTTATGCTGCCCTACTTCAAGGCGCACTTTGCTTTTTGTCTTTATGGAATCCACTATCTGCACCCCCTCATTATACAAGGATACATTTGAAACTTCGAGTTTATAAGTCGCACAGGCACTAAAAGCAACACCACACAAACTAAGCAGAGAAAAAAAGGTTATCCTGCATAATGTGTGCTTCATATACCGCCTTTTATCTAGTAATCACTCTCTTTAGCCTTCGCCCCGCCTATACAAAGCAAAATCATAGAAAATAGATTTGCCACCGCCGCACCTACAACAAGTGCTGTAGCGATTTCAATATCCCCAAAAACTTGCAGAAAAATAAAAGCAGGTATGAGATGAAAGTCTGCCACAAGTGAACTAGCAAAAAGCTCAGCTGAAAGGCTATTTTTCACCCCTATACGCAAAGTTGTAGCGATAAAATTAATCGCTGTGGCAATAAAAAGTATAATGATATT
Organism: Helicobacter mastomyrinus; assembly: GCF_039555295.1. NCBI lineage: Bacteria > Pseudomonadati > Campylobacterota > Epsilonproteobacteria > Campylobacterales > Helicobacteraceae > Helicobacter > Helicobacter mastomyrinus. The sequence continues at coordinate 372,123 of NZ_CP145316.1, forward strand.
ATTCTCATACAAAAAACCAAGTGTGAAAGTCAAACTCATCAAGCTAAAAAAGACAAAAAATACCCTACCCCAATCCATATCTTACTCCTTTATAGACGACCTTGCTCATACATCGCACGTAATCGCTTCTTTTCCTCTTGCTTTTTAAGCTTATTAGCTTCTTTTTGATAATACTCATCTAAATTAAACCCAAAGAGCAATGCCAAACGTGGCGCAACAAACATAGAGCTACAAGTAGCCACTATCACGCCCACCAGCATAGGCAGCGAGAATCCTACGATGATTTCACCACCAAAAAGATAAAGTGTAAGCACCACAAAAAACACTGTGAGAGATGTAAGCAATGTCCTTGAAAGCGTGCAAGAAACCGCCTCATTAATCACATATTTCATATCTTTTTGACGCTTAATAAGCATTTGCTCACGAATTCTATCAAAGATAATAATCGTATCATTAATAGAATAGCCAATAATCGTAAGCAGTGCGGCCAAAACATCAAGATTAAAATCCACATTTGCCAATATCACCGCACCAGAGACAATAATCACATCATGCACGAGTGCTAACACACCAGCAAGTGAGAATCTCCACTCATAGCGAAATGAAATATAAACCATCATCGCCACAAGCGCGAGTGTCAAGGCAATAATACCATTTTTCTTTAATTCATCGCCCACCTTAGGACCTACAGAATCCACCCTACGTAGTTCAAAACTCCCACTTGGCTCTAAAAGGGTTACAATATCCTTAGAAATATCCTCATTGGCTTCACTTGGGGTATAAGGGATTTTAAGCAACACCTCCTCCTTAGAACCAAATTCACTTACTTGAGAATTTTTAAATCGCTCATCTTGGGTGAGTAATTCGCGGATTTGTGGCAATGGCGCAGCCCGTGTGTATTGTAACTGCACGATAGAGCCTCCAGCAAAGTCAATGCCTAAATTAAAGCCCTTCAAGCCAAGTAGCACAAATGAAACAATAATCAAAATGCTTGATATAACTAGCCCATAGGAGCTATATTTGACAAAGTCATATACTTTTACTTTCTTAAAAATCTCCATTATTTGCTCCTTAAAGGTGCTTGTGCACTATCTTTAGGAGGGAGTGTAATCCCAAACCACAAAGGGATATTCCCACTCTTTGTAATCCAACCCAAAATAGCCTGATAAATGCCGTGTGTGCCGATAATAGCTGTTAAAATAGACGCGCTTATACCTATGCCCATAGTGATAGCAAAGCCCTTTATCGCTCCACTTCCAAAGCCATAGAGCAGCACAGCGGCAATAAGCGTAGTGAGATTAGAATCAAAAATCGCCCTTGAAGCATTCGCATAACCCATTTCTATGGATTTTGCTATACCAAAGCCCCCGCGTAATGCCTCGCGGATTCTTTCATTGATAATAATATTTGCATCAACTGCCATACCCACCGTTAAGACGATGCCTGCCATACCCGGCAATGTCAAACTCGCACCAAAACACGCCATTACAGCAATAATCAGCACAATATTCACAAATAAGGCAATTACAGCAATCACTCCTGCAAGTGCATAATACATCATCATAAAGACAACCACTAATGCAAATCCGCTAATAAGCGCAATCATTGACGCCCGAATAGAATCTTCGCCCAAGCTTGGTCCCACACTTCGCTTTTCAAGCACTTCCATTGGCGCAGGTAATGCTCCACTTTTAAGCGCAATGGCTAAATCGCTCGCTTCCTCTATGCTAAAACCTCCACTAATTTGTCCGCTTCCTCCGCCGATTCTCTCACGTATCACAGGTGCAGAATACACCTTGCCATCAAGCACAATCGCCATACGCTTGCCTACATTCGCCCCGGAAAATTCGCCAAAAATCTTTGCGCCTTTCGCATCAAGGCTAAAGCTCACAATGGATTGATTATTGTGGTCAAAAGCTGCACGTGCGTCTGTAATCATCGAGCCATCAAGTATAGGCACAGCTTTGAGTAGAATCACTTGATTAGATTGTGCTTTTTTAACACGCACATCATATTCAAGCGATTCTATTTGTGCTTCAAGATTCATATATTGCGTATTGTCCTGTGTGCGAGAATGTGTGGGAATACTTGCCATTTCCTCTTTAAACATAAGAAGCTGCTTTTCAAGCTTTTGCAACTCACTTGTATTAACAAAGGGCAAAATCACATCATTATATTTTTGCGCCTCTAGCTCACTCATCGTGCTTACTCGTGCATTACGCTCCTCATCTACTGCCATCATTTGCAAATGCGCAGGCTTAGCAATCAAATCCCTTGCCCTCTGTTCTTCTTCTATTGTCTTAATACCGGGGAGCTGCACAAGTATATTCTCTTTGCCTTGCTGCGTTACGCTTGGTTCACTCAAGCCAAATTCATCAAGGCGATTGCGAATCGTACCAATAGCTTGAGCTATGGCACTACTTTGAATCTCCTCTTCATATTCAGGTGTGAAAGTGATAAAATACCTACCCTCTCGCTCATTGATATATAGCCCATTAATTCGAGAGAGAATGTCATCAAGCTTAGGTTTTTCATCAATATCAAAAAGCTCAAAGCTCACGCTATCCTCACTTGCCTTAAGATTATCAATGAGAATCTTCTCACGTTTTGTATCAAAATCAATCTGTGAAGCGAGGGAGGCAAATCGCGCTTTAATTGCCTCTTGTGTTTTCACACCCAAAAGGAGGTTTAGCCCACCTTGCAAATCAAGCCCTAAAGAGATTTTACGTCCGCTCATATCGGTAAAAGAGGGCAGAGAAAAAAAAATCCCAAGTAATGCAGCAATTATAAGTGCTAAAAACCTATAATTGAAGCTCTTTTGAGTCGTATGAGAGGGCTGGATATGTTGCTTTGCCATTTACTATGATTCTTGGGTTGTATCGCTCTCATCAAGCTTATAAGCGATGAACTCACGAGAGAGACGAACAATAGTATCATCATTTAAGCGCACACTAAAAAATGTCTTTTCAGGCTTCACAATCTCACAAATCAATCCCCCTGTGGTAATAATCTTATCACCCTTTTGCAATGCGTTAATCATCTCTTGATGTTTTTTTCTTTTCACATTTGCGGGGCGAATAAGAAGTAGATAGAAAATCGCTATAAAAAATACGATAGGAAGTAATGACATTAAAGTCTCTTGCATTCCACCTTGACCTTGCATAAGTAATCCTTTGAGATTAAAATAAAGAGGCTGATTCTATCTTAGAATAGTTAAGATTTAGCTTTGTTTGTGATGAGATGATTTACTACCAAATACAGAGAGCCTAAGATTCCAGCTATACTTGAGGCAAGTAAAATGGCTATTTTTGCCACATTGGCAGATTCTATTTCATCAAAGGCAAGGTTTGAAACAAACATAGACATTGTAAAGCCAATACCAGCAAGCATTCCTGCGCCAAAAATATGACTCCACGATACACCGTGAGGACGAGCGGCGATTTTACATTTTTCGCATAAAAATGTAAGGGCTAAAATCCCCACAGGCTTACCCACAACAAGCCCAAACATAATGCCTAGCATAATATGGTCGATGTGGAAATTCACCTCCCCGCGAATATCTACACCTGCATTAGCAAAGGCAAAAAGCGGCATAATAACAAACGCACATATAGGCTGTAAGGCATGTTCTAAACGCAAAAGCGGATTTTGCACCTTGCTAAAATCTCTTCCCGCCTCATCAATAGCACTCATTTGCTGTGTATCAAGCAAAATATTTTTGCGCTCTTTGTCCTTACTCTCAAAAATCTTTATCATTTGCTGCACGACTTCAATAAACTCTTTACTTTCGATTTTAGGCTTCACGGGAATACAAAATGCTAACGCCACTGCCGCGATAGTAGCGTGAATCCCACTATGATGCACACAAAACCACAATATAATCCCTATACCGATATACACGCCTAAATGACGCACACCGATATGATTCATAAAGCTCAGAATGACAATAATCACTACGGCTAAACCTAAATACATCAAATGCAAACCTTCAGGCGAGGGATAAAATATTGCAATCACAGCGATAGCGCCCAAGTCATCGGCCACAGCAAGTGTTACCAAAAATACTTTGAGGGCTAAAGGCACTCGTTTGCCAAGTAGTAAAATCACGCCTAAAGCAAAGGCGATATCTGTCGCCATAGGGATTCCAAAGCCGTGATAAGAGGGCGTTCCCATATTAAGGGCATAATAAATAATACCGGGTGCGACCATACCACCTATTGCCCCAATAACCGGAAAAGCCGCCTTTTGAAACCCGGATAAATCTCCAAAGAGTATTTCACGTTTGATTTCTAGCCCCACCATAAGGAAGAAAACTGACATTAACACATCATTAATCCAATCGTGAATGCTAAAGCCATAGAATCCTCCAGCAAAACTAAAGCCAAAGGGCTGCTCCCAAAATGTGTGATACAAATGCGATAAGGGAGAGTTTGCCACAATCATTGCACTCACAGCACAGAAAAAGAGAAAAATACCACTAAAAGATTCTGCACGAATAAAACTACTTAAGGCTTGTGAAATTCTATTTTGTTTAGGTTTCATCTTTACTCCTTTATTGTAGGCTTAAATGACACTTTGCGTATCTCTAAGCTTTTGAATCTCATCTTCAATTTTTTGATTTTTATTCTCCTCTATATATTCCTCTTGCTCTTGCTGATTTCTCGTGCTAACATATACTGCCAAAAGCCCAAGTATAGCCGCTATTGAACTTGCTACTAAAATAGAGATTTTAGACATATCAATACTCATCATATCATCTTTATAAGCGAGATTTGCGACAAACATAGACATCGTAAAGCCAATGCCAGAAATCATACCTACTGACAAAATATGCCCATAATTTAGATCTTTTGGACGTGTAGCGAGATTGAGTTTTTCTCCTAAAAAGCAAAATAGAAGTACACCTATGGGCTTGCCTACTACTAAACCTAAAATTGTGCCTAACATCACACTATTAAGACTAATATCAATGCCACTATGGAGTGATACTCCTGCATTAGCAAAGGCAAAAAGCGGTACAAAAAAATATGCACATAAAGGCTGCAATGCCATTTCAAGCCGTATAAGTGGATTTTGCGCATAGCGCGAGTAAGTACCTATGGTATCAAGCATATGCACTAATTGTGAAGTTTTTGCCATATCAATCTTTTTTTCCACATCTTGAGCGAATATAAAATTTTTAATATTTTTTAAGCTTCCTTTCCAAAAACCCATTTTTTCAACTTCTTTAGCGTGAAGAATATCGTCCCAGCCATTTGTGGCTACTTTCATCTTATCGAACTCTTTTAGCATATTGATAAAATATCGTCTATTCACACGTGTTCTCCCCGGGATTGCCATAGCTAAAATCACCGCAGCAATAGTTACGTGAAACCCACTATGATGCACACAAATCCACAACAAAATACCTACTAAAAAATACAGAGATAGATATTTGGTATCACGATAATTAAGATAAATAAGCACCCCTATAAGCAACAATGAAAGATAAATCCACTGCATACTAATATTATCAGAATAAAAAATAGCAATTACAGAAATTGCCCCTAAGTCATCAGCCACAGCAAGCGTTACAAGAAAAATTTTGAGAATCTTAGGCACTTTATCGCCAAGCAACATAATAAGCCCGAGTGCAAAGGCAGTATCCGTGCTCATAGCCACGCCAAAGCCGTGCTGATAGGCTGTGTCAATATTAAAATACAAATAAATCATTACCGGACAAACAATGCCACCAAATGCCGCAAGAAAAGAAAAACTCACTTTTTTGAATCCCGCAAGTTCCCCATAGAGCATTTCACGTTTCATTTCTAATCCCACAAGCAAAAAGAAAAAAGACATCAACACATCATTGATAAATTCCTGCAAACTCATTTTAAAGACAGAATCACCAAAAAATGCCCCAAACTCACTACGAAAAAATTCAAAATACAAATCAGCATAAGAGGAATTTGCTACAAGTATTGCGGCTATCACACAAAAAGCGAGTAGAATCCCCCCGAACGACTCGTGTGTAATAAAGCGATTTAAGCCCTCTTGCAACTTGTCTTTTACATACGAATGTCGGCTGAGCGTAATGGTTGCCTCTAGCATAGAGCAAACTCCTTTAGTTTTATAGTTTAAGAGATGATAATTGTGTGTAATCAATAATTATTTGAGCACATAAAAATTAGAAAAAATTATACTAAAAAATACATTAAATTTTAGCACAAGCTTTTAAAAAATAGTATGTTTTTTGACAAAACTGCCTAGTGCATTTTTACCTAGTAATATTTCAAGTTTCTTTTATAACAAAATAAACTAACAAGAACAAAGAGATGCTCCTAGCTACTTGAATTACGCTGCCTCATAATTTTAGCAAACCTAACTGCTTTTCTTGTTAGCTATCATTTAGTATAAAGAATGTTAAAAACAGGGTTTTACTAGATTTTTACTCACTTCCACCGATGTTATGAAACAAAGTAAATAGGCATCTAAACAAACTGCTTTCTTACAATAGTCTCACTATCAAACCTCAACAAGAGAGTATCTAATTCCTTATAAAATTAAGCATTTGCTAGGTATGCTTTTTTCGCGTTGCTTAGCATAAGTTTTATGCGGTTTTCTTGATTAACTTTTGTCGCGCCCGGATCATAGTCAATAGATACAATATTGCTTTGAGGATTGCCTTCTTTGATAACCTTCATCATACCACGTCCCACAATGTGATTAGGCAGACAACCAAAAGGCTGAGTGCAAACGATATTTTCTACTCCTTGTTCAATAAGTTCGAGCATTTCAGCAGTGAGTAGCCACCCCTCACCCATACTCATTGCTTGAGATACATAGCCATCAGCAAGTTTCTTAGTATGCTTGAAAGGCGCAGGAGCTCTAAATACGCCGTGCTTCTTAATAATCTTAATCATATCTAATTGCTTATTGGCAAAGAACCAATACACCACGCGGTAAATGAGAGACTCTACAAAAGTGCCACCATACATTTTATTTCCCACAATCGTATCATTCACGCAATAGAGGCAAAAATCTAAGAATCCAGGTATTACGACCTCACAATCCTCATTCAAAAGGAAGTCTTCCAAATTATTATTTCCTAGTGGAGAAAATTTAATATAAATCTCACCTACAATACCTACACGTACCTTTTGCTTAGAATCCCTAGGAATTGAGGCAAAATCATCTAAAATAAGCTTTAAATCTTTTTTTAAAACACTATATTTTTTTAAACCCTCATTCGTGCCCTCTGTGGTAATACGACGCACCCATTTATCCACCATCGCATCCGTATCGCCTTTATTTTTCTCATAAGCCCGTGTTTGATTAGCAATATGCATTAACAAATCCCCATATAAAATAGCATTGAGGAAGTTTTGCAACATAGGACGGGTAACGCTAAAACCTTGATTGGATTCTAACCCGCTAAAATTAAGTGAAATCACAGGGATATTACCAAACCCAGCTTTGTTAAGTGCCTTACGCAATAAATAAATATAATTACTTGCTCGACAACCTCCACCTGTTTGCGTGATAAGCAAAGCGACCTTATCCAAATCCCATTTACCACTTTTAAGTGCGTCAATCATCTGCCCAATAACAAGCAAGGCAGGATAGCAAGTATCATTATGCACATTGCGTAATCCCTCATCTACTACGCCTTTTCCATCGTTATGTAGCAATTCAGCCTTATATCCGTGCAAATGCAAGATATTTACAAGTAATTGAAAATGTATGGGCAACATCATAGGCACTAATATCGTGTGTGTTTCCTTCATCTCCGCGGTGAAGGGGACGCGTTTAAGTTCTCTTTTATTTTCTGGCTTAATGATGAGCAATTGAGTATCAGGGCTTTGCCAAGAATTGATATGTGGTGTCATTTTTTGTGTCATAGACTATCCTTTGAAATTAAATTAGGCATTTTCAAGTATGTGGTGTGAACCAAGCAAGACCTTTGCTTTCTTTTGAGCCTGCTTTTCTTCCATAGCACCAAGCAAAGAGCGGATTCTGATCTTTACCGCACCTAGATTACTGATTTCATCGATTTTAAGCTGTGTGTAGAATTTTCCGTGAGATTCTAAAATCTCACGCACTTCATCAGTAGTGATGGAATCTATCCCACAGCCAAAGCTCACTAACTGCACTAACTCTAAATTATCATCACAGCTCACAAAGGCAGCAGCATTATAAAGTCGTGAATGATAGCTCCATTGATTAAGAATGTGAAGTTCTCCCGCTTCTGCTAAATGCCCTACACTATCCTCACTTAGCACGACAAGCCCCAAAGAGTTAATAAGCTTATCAATGCCGTGATTGATTTCTGGGTCAATATGATATGGACGTCCGCATAGCACAATAGCTTTAAGCTTATTTGCTCGGGCAAACTGCAATGCCTTTTCCCCCTGCTCTTTAATATCACTCAACCATTCATCGCGCACCTCATAGGCTTTATTAACCGCTTGTAAGAATGCTTTTTTATCAACGTTTAGATCTTTTTTGAAAAATTCAAAGCCTTTTTTCTTAAACTCCTCTTTTTTATGTAAACCAAAATATGGATAGAAAAATTGCACTTCACGTAATTTATCGACATTGGCATTCAAAAGCTCGGGATAATACGCAACTACAGGGCAGTTGTAGCTATTTGTACTAGTATCTTTATGCTTCTCATCACCTGCAAAACTATAACTCATACAGGGATAAAAGATTTTATCCACGCCTTTTTTGAGGAGGTTTTCAATATGTCCGTGCAATAATTTAGCAGGATAGCACACCGTATCACTAGGAATAGTATGCTGCCCTATGGCAAAGGTTTTACGTGTACTAACATCAGAAACCACCACTTCATAGCCTAGCTCACTAAGCAAAGTATGCCAAAATGGGAGATTCTCATACATATTAAGCCCTAAAGGAATGCCAATTTTTCCCTTTGTAAGATGTGATTTATCCATATTTTCATACGCACAGAGAGATTTGAGTTTATTGAGCTTGTAATCATAGAGATTAGGCAAGAAAAGCAATTTTTTGAATCCCAAAGGCTTATCACAGCGATTGCCCGAAATAAACTTTTTACCCTCGCCAAAGCGATTAATGGTTAGTTGGCAGTTATTACCACAAATCTTGCACACACTTGCTGTTGCAGTATGCTTAAATGACGATAGTTCTTCTTTATTCATCGTAGTAGAATGCTCTAAGCCCAAAGCCTTAGCGTATAATGCCGCGCCAAATGCACCCATTAAGCCACTAATCTTAGGACGCACCACTTCCCTACCGATTTCTTTCTCAAAGCTCCTTAACACCGCGTTATTGAGGAATGTCCCACCTTGCACAACAATTTGCTTCCCTAAATCATCTGCATCACGAGCGCGTATCACTTTATAGATGGCGTTTTTTACCACACTCATAGATAGCCCTGCGCTAATATCCTCAATACTTGCGCCCTCTTTTTGCGCTTCTTTAACCGAGCTATTCATAAACACCGTACAACGACTGCCTAGCTCCACAGGGTGCTTAGATTCCAATCCTAACTTTGAAAAAGTCTGTATATCATATCCCATTGATTTTGCAAACGTCTCAATGAAGCTCCCGCATCCAGAGCTACACGCTTCATTAAGCATAATAGAATCAATAGTTTGATTTTTGATATAAAAGCATTTCATATCCTGTCCGCCAATATCGATGATAAAATCTACCTTAGGATTAAAATGCTTAGCAGCCTTTAAATGCGCCATTGTCTCCACAAGCCCTGAATCAAGGGTAAATGCAGCCTTTATAAGCTCTTCCCCATAGCCTGTAACCGCACTGCCTTTAATGTGAATCTTATCACCAAAATGCGTATAAATGTAGTTGAGTTGAGAGGAAATCACTTCTACGGGATTGCCCTTATTAGAATTGTAGTATTGATACACAATTGCATTGTTATTATCGAGCATTACAAGCTTTGTTGTTGTGCTACCACAATCTATGCCGATATAAACATCAATTTTTTGATAATTATTTGCCTCATAGGCTTTCTCAATGTCTATTTCCTCTACATTTGCACTCTCGTGTCGCGCGATAAAAGCATCATAATCGGCACTTGAAGCAAAAAGAGGTTCAAGATATTTATTTGTCGAAGCAGCCTTTTTACTTGACTCTAATGCTGCAATCAGTGAGGCGCAAGTATAAGTTTTCTCTAAATTGCGCGCTTCAAGCGAAACGCCAATGGCTACTGCATATTGTGCGAAATCAGGGAAAATGGCGTGCTCCTCATCAAGTTTAAGCGTTTTGGCAAATCGCTCCTGCAAACCTTTATAATAAAAGAGTGGTCCTCCAAGGAACAGAATCTTGCCCTCAATCTTGCGCCCTTGCGCTAATCCTGTGATAGTTTGATCCACTACCGCTTGAAAGATACTCGCGCTAATATCCTCTTTATTCACACCTTGATTCAAAAGTGGTTGCACATCAGTTTTGGCAAACACACCACAACGTGAAGCCACAGGATAGATTTTTTGGCATTGAAGCGAGAGAGCGTCAAACTCTTGTGGGGTAACTGCTAGAAGCGTTACCATTTGGTCGATAAACGCACCTGTCCCACCTGCACACGAGCCATTCATACGTTCCTCTGTGCCACCTGTGAGAAATATAATCTTTGCATCTTCTCCGCCTAGCTCAATTACCGCATCGGCATCAGACACAAGATGCTTGACTGCTGTAGCAGTGGCAAAGACCTCTTGCACAAAATCAATCCCACTTGCTTTGCAAATACCAAATCCAGCAGAACCAGAAATGGCTACTTTAAGCTCCCTATCACCGACTATATCAGTGATTTTTTGCACGATCTCTATGCTTTTTTCACGCACCTTTGAATAATGCCTCTCATAAGATTGAAAGATAATTTCATCATTATCCATTAGCGCGACTTTTGCTGTTGTGCTTCCTATATCAATACCTAATGTTAAGCTCATAAAATCCTGCCTGAGTGAAATCTTAAAATGTCCCATAATACAAGAAAAAAATTAACAACAGCAGATTTTGAGAATCCCCTTATTAATGTGTATCCATACTGAAGAATCAATATCGATAAAACTTTTACATTTGTAGCAAAGGAGATTAGCATTTTGCAAAGCGATAAGTTCTTTTTGTCTAATAGAGGCATTAGATTCTAAAAGCTCTAACCACTGGTGAGAAAACACATAAACACTCAATGTGCTATTAATCACCTCTCCTTCACGCATTTGTTGTAAAATATACTTACACATTGGGCAAAGTTCAAGCGGATAATCATTATAAAATGCTACTTCACTCATACCCTGCTTAATGCTTACATTAAAAGCATTTTTCTTAGCTATCTTAGCGATATAGTGGCGGTTTGAGAGTGTTTGAGCTCTATTTACTAGATTAAAATTATTTTGTATCTCATCACACATACAAAAATGCAGTTTGGGTAACCCATAGGCTTGCGACTGCTTATAGCTAATACAATTTTCATATAAAAATACAGGTGTAAGGATACCATCGCTTAAAAGCGTATAAATAAAATAATGTCCAAAGACTATATCTAAAAGTCTCGTGTGAATGCCAGATTCATAAAGTGCATCTTGCAAAGTCTCTTTAATAACTGCTTTTTGAGTGTTTTGCAAAGTATGCAATGTCTTAGGGAGGAGCATTATGCCCCTCTACTCATACAATTGCGTTCGATAATATCACATAAAATATGTATGACTAAAATATGTAACTCTTGGATTCTGGGCGTATCATTATCAGGCATAATAAGATTAATATCACTCATATCATTAAGCTTCCCTCCATCGCGTCCGCTTAATCCTATAATGGCACAACCCATATTACGTGCTACTTGTGCAGCATTTAACACATTAGCGGAATTACCACTTGTAGAAATACCAAAAAAAACATCGCCCTTTTGCGCGAGGGCTTCTACTTGACGTGAAAATACATATTCAAAGCCATAGTCATTGCCAATAGCCGTAAGTGCAGAAGTATCCACACTTAGCGCGATACCCGCCAAGCCTTTGCGTTCTTGTTTATAGCGTCCTGTAAGCTCTGCAGCAAAATGCTGTGCATCAGCGGCAGACCCACCATTGCCACAGATGAGAATCTTCCCGCCTTTTTCTAAACATTGCGTAAGTAATGTAGCGGCTTTTTGCAACTCTGCTGTGAGAGAAAAAATTTTTTGTGCGCTTTGTAAATGTGCGTTAAATTCGGCTTCTATGAGTTTTTGCATAATGCACTCCTTTGTATGGATTCTATAATATTTGTTGTAGAGTAGCCCTCTACAAAATCTATCAGCACGACTTCTTTAGCATATTCTTTGCCTACCACTTCTTTATTATGATAATCGCCACCTTTAACAAGCACATCGGGCTTAATGACTTTGATAAGTTCTAAAGGCGTCTCCTCACTAAAGCTCACCACACAATCCACACATTCAAGCGCAGCTAACATAAAGGCGCGATTTTCTAGGGTATTAATAGGGCGGGATTCACCTTTGAGGGCTTTTACAGAGCTATCATCATTAATCCCCACAATCAGCATATCACCTAGCCCACGTGCGCGGTCAAGGTAAGCCAAATGCCCCCTATGCAAAATATCAAAGCAACCATTGGTAAAGACGATTTTGCTTTGTTTCAAACCTTTTAATATACCGATGAGTTGGGCTTTAGAGACGATTTTTGAGGCTATATGCTGTCGTAAATTGGTAGATTGGGTATGGAGATAGGTCATAATCTCACTATGAGTAGCCACAGCACTACCTACCTTACCTACTACCACCGCAGCAGCAGTATTAGCAAACTCACACGCCTTTAATATATCACACCCACTGCTTAAAGCAAAGCCAAGAGCAGCGATTACCGTATCTCCCGCACCTGTTACATCATACACTTCTTTTGCCTTTGTAGGTATGCGCTCCATCGCATTATCTGCAAATACACCTATACCATCTTCACTTAGGGTAATTATTGAATGCGTGAGATTGCATATCTCTTTAAGCGCCATTCCTGCGTGGATAAGGGTAGATTCATCAGTGATATTTATGCCTGTGGCAAGTTGGGCTTCTTTTTTATTAGGAGTGAGCAGTGTCGCGCCACTATATTTACGATAATCCTGTCCCTTAGGGTCACATAGCACGAGTTTAGATTTACTCTTTGCATAGTTGATAATAAATTGTGTCAGTTCCTCACTCAATAAGCCCTTATTATAATCGGAGATAATCACGCAATCCACCATATCAAGCACCGCGTGAAGCCGCTGCATAATATTATTTTGAATCTCATCATCAATAGGCTTTTTGCTTTCCCTATCCACACGTAGTACTTGTTGATTAGCGATGATAATGCGCGTCTTTTTGGTCGTAGGACGTGTGGTATCTACAAAGAGATATGAAATATCCACCCCCATAGATTCTAGCTTGTCCCCTAGCCATAACCCTGCATCATCACTTCCTACTACACCACATACAAATACCTTTGCATTGAGCGCATTCAAATTATGTGCGACATTACACGCCCCACCTAAGCGATTGCTCTCATCTTTGACATCTACCACTTGCACAGGGGCTTCGGGCGAGATTCTTTCGCAATTCCCCCACACATAATGATCAATCATCAAATCACCCACAACAAGGATTTTAGGACTTTTAGATTCTAAATGAAACATCAACTTACCGCCTTAGAGTTGCAAAAATATTTTGAATCTCCTTCATATATGCTTCAATCCCTTGCTCTAGGTTAAATCGTGGCGTATAAGAGAGATGTTCTTTTGTAGCACTTATATCTGCTTCTGTGTGCGTTTGGAAAAAGCTATAAGGATTCTCAAAATATTCTATTTCAAAATCCCCCAAATGCTCTTTAAGACAAGCCACAATATCATTAAAGCTTCTCGCCTCGCCACTGCCGACATTATAAATACCACTTTTAGCAGATTCTAGGGCTTTGACATTAGCTTGGACTACATCTTTGATAAATACAAAATCACGTTTTTGTTCGCCGTGCTTAAAAAGCCGCACTTTCTTATGCTCTAAGGCTTGGAGGGAAAGCTGCAAAATCATAGAGGCTGTTTTACCTTTATGAAATTCTCTATTTCCATAAACATTAAAATAGCGCAAGCCTATAATAGGGCAAGAAGGGTCGCTCTCAAGGATTTTTCTCACATAATTATCCATACAAAGCTTAGAATAGCCATAGACATTTTCGGGTATTTCACCGCTACCTACGATATTTGGCGCGGGAGAATTACCATAAGTCCCCGCAGATGAGGCATAAATCATCATTGCTTGAGAGCTATTAGCAAGCTCAAGCAAATGCAAGAATGCCTCATAATTTGCCTTCATCACTAGCTCTTGATTCTGCACGGTAGTATCAGATATAGCAGCCTGATGAAAAATCACATCAAAATCATAATCTTTTAGCTTTTGCAAATCTCGCGTATTAGTAATATCCCCTACGATGATATTGCCTTTAAATTTAATAAGATTCTTAAAATGTCCTAGAGATGTAGGATTCCCACTAGGGAATAGCTCACCATCACGGAATTTATCAAACACATAAACTTGAGCATTGGGGTGGTGCTTTTGAAAATACATCGCAAGATTACTCCCGATGAATCCAGCCCCACCGGTAATAAGAATCTTCTTTTCTACTAAATCATCATAAATATATTTCATACCTGCTACCTTTAGAGCGAATTTTGTGCTTTTATTATACTATGGAGTTCTTGCAAAGTGGCAACCTTTTGGATATTTTTGAGTGAATTATCCCCTATATCTTCTGTGCCTAGTAGAAATTTCCCATTGATATGGGCATTTTGCGCACATTGCATATCTGTGATTTTATCTCCTATAAAAAAAGATTGCGCCAAATTAATGGAGAAATCCCTACAAGCGGCTTCAATCATACCAATTTTAGGTTTGCGACAGGCGCAATTTGCCTCCGGTGAGTGCGGACAAAAATAGATTCTATCAAAGCCAAAGCCAATCTTTTCTATCAAGCATTGCTGCATATACTGATGGAGGCTCCCTAACTGCTCTTGCGTATAGTAACCTCGCGCGATGCCGGATTGATTAGTCATCACAAGCAAGAGATAGCCCTGTGCCTTAAGCGTAGAGAGAAGCTCAAAGATTCCATCACAAAAGATAAAATCCGTCTGCTTATACACATAGCCTAAGTCTTTATTAATCACACCATCTCTATCAAAAAACGCACATTTTTGCATCATTATCTCCTACACTCTACTCTTCTATCATTTTTTGCTACTGCGATTTTCACCGCGTTTGCAAAGTGAGTTTCAAAGGTTAGCTTCTCTATTTCTATACTATTATAACCAAAACACCGCATTACGCTAAGCGAATCCAAATTGCTATTTAAAAATGTTATATTGCTCAATTTAGACATTTAATAAGACGATGGGTTTTTAGCAAATGACAAAAACCATATAAATCTCTGCTTGCTGCCTTTATGTTTGCAAACTTAACAACACCTATAAAAACCCTTATTCCCTCAATGTAGTGCGCAAAAAGCCATAAAGAGCATTTTGCAATACAAAAATGGAATGCACAATAAGATAAATATCACTCTCTTTGAGTAAAAACCTCTCGTCTTCATCAGTTTTGAAATAATACGGTTTAGAATCAAGCATAGAACAAAGCATTTCATAGCGCACACGCAAAGCTTTCAAATCATTTTTCAAAAGCACATCGCACATATTCGCCTTAGGAGCAAAACTTTCACATAATAAAAATGTCAGTTCTTTGAGTTGAGAAAAATTATCTTGCAAGGTAGCAAATCCCTGCAAAATATGCTCTGTATAGCGTCTCTTGTCTTCCTTGCTTTGTCTAATAAGTATAAAAAGCTCATCAAGCTGCCGCACAAGCTGATTTTGATGGACTAGAATTTGGCTTTGGGATTGCTCTAAATCTATCATCAAAGCAGTAAAAGACTTTAGACATAGTATCGTTTGAGGGAGTAGCTCATCAGCACTATATCGCGGATAAAGTATCTTAGAAGCAAAAAAAGCAAATAAAAATCCTAGCAAAATATCACCAAATCGATATACAATAAGCGTAATAAAATCACTATCCACAAAGGCAAACATTAACACAAACTCGAGCATTAACACAAGCGACCATAGCACAAAAGGATAAGTCTTAAAATACACGACCAAAAAAAGATTAACGATAAAAATACCCAAGAGCAAAGGAGATTCCCACAATGTCAATACCAATATCACACCAAGTATTAAGCCACATAAGCTTCCTAAAATAGAATCTTTGCCCACTGTCTTAATCGTGCTGATATTAGGATGCATCATAGATACTACCCCAAGGGCAATCCACGCCCCGTGAGTGATATGAAAAAACTGTGCACAAAACATCGCACCACCTATTGCCCCCGCATAGCGAATCCCATAAAAAAATGGCATAGGGTTATCTTTAAGGGATTCATACATCTCTTTAAGGCTCTTGGGTGTAGTATTTTCTACAAAGGCAAGAGATTGCAAAGATGAAAGCTGTGTAAAGGATTCTATTTTAGAATAAAAGATTTTTAGCGCGTCAATCCATTGGGAGTTGGCATTATGCTTAAGCGCATATTGAAGTGAATGCTTGGTAATCATAGGTTTTTTGCCATAAAAGATATGTGAGAGTTCTTTAAGATTATAAGCCATTTCTTCTTGTGCCATTTTTAATGCTGTTTTATCTTTTAATGCTACCTCATCGTGCAAAAAATAATAATTCATTAAATCTAGCACATAATACACACTTTCTAATTTATAAATATAAAAAAGGGCACGTTTGTGGTTTTTGATAAGATGAGCGTCTTTAATTTTAGCAGAAGTGGAAGTGAGCTTTGATTTAAGCAAAGAAATATGATTGATTGATTGCGTTTTGAGCGTTTCATAATTATCTGTACCAAGATTCTCACACATCATAGAGAGTTCAAAGAGTTGAGCGACAAATTGCGTTTGGACAAATCTCCCATACTGCCCAAAGGATATAAAAAGTCGCACACCAATGCTTACGCTCCCACCTATAAGGGCAGCAGTGATACACTGCCATAATGGTACTTCAGGGTGTGAGCCTACAAAGATGATAGCCACAAGTGCATTAATGAGAGCTAAAGTAAGCACCTTAGGCAAATCGCTATCATACACTTCACTTATACCAATACTAAAAGCAAGGAGCATAGAGGGCAAGATAAGCCATAAACTATCCTCCCATATACCAAAAATCGGTATAAGTCCACAGACAAAAAGCACAAACAACACAAGATATTTCCAATCCATATCTTTGTTGCTCTTAAATCCATTGAGAAAAAATACATACATTGCCATCATCACTGCCCAAATCAGCACATCGCTTCCTAGCAAGATATAGCAAAATCCTCCACTTATGCAAATAGCAATCATCGCCTTAAAGGCATAAAAGAGGCTAAAAAACCCCGCATCATAGACATAAATAAAACGTCTAAAGATGAGTTTGTAAAAAGCAGCAAGCATTATTTTTTGTAATAATCCCCACTTGCACTCACGCACTGCTGCGTGCATTCATTAGCATTGCAAATTGTGTGGCATTCTACACTTTGAAAATTACCAATGGGCTTCTTTTTGCCACTACATGCACTAAAAAATACAGCCAAAAACGCCACACATACGCCAATATATAAAGCTTTCATCACTTCCTCCTTATCAATTTCAAATACTTAAATTATAAGCAAGCTTAATTCCTAAAATATATTGTAATGCCATAGAGTTATAAATTTACAAATATAGTTATTATGGCAAGGCTACTGCTATGATTTTTCCCGCTTAGAAAATACTCCCCCCCCCCCTTTTTTTTCCACAAACAAGGAAAAAGAAATAATATAAGCGCTACAGGGAAGAGAGGGAGACTAAATCCACACAAGAAGTCTTAGCCTCCTTTTTCCATATTCTATATTATTGCTCATGTATTCTTATTTTTAGAGTATTCCAATTTACACCCTGATTCATTGATATGACTATGTAATTTAAGCAAAAATATTTTATGATATATATTTTGCAATGGTTTTATAAAGGATATTTTATGAAAAAGGCGCTTATTACAGGTATCACAGGGCAAGATGGAGCATATTTAGCCGAATTTCTCCTTAAAAAAGGCTATGAGGTGCATGGAATTAAAAGACGAAGTTCACTTTTTAATACCGATAGAATCGACCATCTCTACCAAGACCCCCACGTTAATAATCGTAATTTCTTTTTACACTATGGTGATTTAACAGATTCTATGAACCTTACACGAATTATCGCTGATGTGAAACCTGACGAAATCTATAACCTTGCGGCAATGAGCCATGTAGCCGTAAGCTTTGATACGCCTGAATATACTGCTAATGCCGATGGCTTAGGCACGCTTAGAATCTTAGAAGCCGTGCGACTTTTAGGCCTAATAGAAAAAACCAAGATCTATCAAGCCTCTACAAGTGAGCTTTATGGATTGGTGCAGGAAGTGCCTCAAAGTGAAAAAACGCCCTTTTATCCTCGCTCACCTTATGCGTGTGCAAAGCTCTATGCCTATTGGATCACAATCAATTATAGAGAGGCTTACAATATATTTGCAAGCAATGGCATTTTATTCAACCACGAAAGCCCCATACGTGGGGAAACTTTTGTAACGCGTAAAATCACACGTGCTGTGGCTAAAATCGCTCTAGGATTACAAGATAAGCTCTATTTGGGGAATCTCTCTGCAAAACGTGATTGGGGACACGCAAAAGACTATGTGCGTATGATGTGGCTTATTTTACAAGCGCAAAAAGCTGAAGATTGGGTTATCGCCACGGGGGTAACCACAGAGGTAAGGGAATTTGTCAAAATGGCATTTGATGAGCTTGACATTGAAGTGGGTTTTGAGGGTGAAGGCGTCAATGAAAAGGGCTATATCATAGCGTGTCACGGGAATTTTAAACTTAAAAAAGACACAGAAGTAGTTAGCGTAGATTCTCGATATTTTCGCCCTACGGAAGTGGATTTGCTTATTGGCGATGCGAGCAAAGCACGAGAGAAGCTAGGCTGGGTGCCAGAATATGACTTAAAAGCATTGGTAAAAGATATGGTGCAAAGCGATTTAAAACTTATGCAAAAAGACAAATATCTTCAAGATGGCGGCTATAAGATTCTAAGCTATTTTGAATAAAATCTTAAACACAAAATGAAAGGAGAGTATTATGCTTAGTCATATCAAATCAAAGCTTATACCTAGCAAATAGCACTTCAAGCAGCTTCCGTATATATTAAGAAAGCTCTATAAATATCGCAATCAATGGGCGTTTTTGGGCTTATCGTATGCTCAATATCTACAAGAGTGTTTGTTATCAATTACTATCATCAAAAGCCTAAAAAAGCACAATATACGTTTATTGATATTGGTGCAAATGATGGCATAAGCTTTAGCAATACCTATCTTTTAGAGACTTTTCCTAAAACACATGGAGCATATCAAAATTGGCAAGGTATCCTTATAGAGGAAAGCTTCTTCTTAATCGTCAAGGTAAGAAAAATACAAAATATAATGTCGCCTTGTGTGATAGAGACGAGGAAGTAGAGTTTTTGCAAGTAGAAGGGGCGGCACAAATGTTAAGCGGTATTGTGGGCGAATATGATGCAAAACATCTCTCCCGTATAGAGAGTGAAATAAAAGCTGCGGGGGGGGGCAATATTATAAAATACAGGGTATGCGATTTGACACCCTTATGGCAAAGCACCATGATACAACTGAAATTGACTATCTCTCTATTGATGTGGAGGGGGGGGGGGCGGAGCTTAAAATCCTAGAATCGATTGATTTTACACCATATCGTATTAATCTCATTGGGGTAGAGGATAATTATCGCATACATCGGGCATTAGTGCCTCTTTACGCAAATGTAGATATAAAGAAATCGCCCATATTGGCTCTGATAGATTTTTTGAACGCACAAATAATTTATAAAAGAGGTGCTTTTAAATACCCTAAACTCTGCCTGAATACGATATATTGAGTTAAGCAAAAAGTAAAATTATAAAAGATTCCATCTTGGGCTTCATAGGCTAAAATATCGCCTCGCATAAAAATTAAACCATCTCATTATATTAGCTCCTTAGAGCATAATTACACTCCTAGCTAAGATAGGAGCAAAAGTTGCTTCTTAAAATGAGACAAAAAACTTTCTACCTTATAGAAAATTCGTATTTTTACAAGTAGAAAACACCTCACCCGTAACAAAAGCAGCAAATCTTACAAAGAAAAAAATATGTTTTTAATTTTAGCTTCAAAATCTACAAATGGCACTTTTGCTTTCTTGCAGAAGCAAGATTCTGTTTATTAGGCTACTTTAAGTTGATTAGGAAGAATAGTAAGTTTTGCAATCCTATGCTAATGCTTTTTAGTCTTACCCATAAGATGTGCGATTGAGCCCGCATAGGTGATATTTTCCGCAGGGATAGAATCATCATTAAGAAACTCACACACGCCATCACTATTAGTTTGAAGTCGTGCATTTAATTCCTCTTCTTGATAGGCATAGTGCATATTCGCGCTTACCACACCTGCTAAAGATTCTAAATGTTTATTAATCGCCATTTCCTCCTCTGTGCTTGGGGCTTCTAGCACCACTATGAGCTGCGCTGTTGCTTCATCTTCGATATAAATCTCACAGCCCTTTATCTCCCTAATACTTGCTTTGACTGCGTTAAAACTATCTTTTGTCGTTTTTACCACAATGCTTGAGATATTCATCTTTGCTCCTTTAAGACTAGCTAATCAAGCGTCCAAATAATGAAATTTTTATCATCATTGCCTGAAACAATCGTCTTTTCATCATAAAAAATAATGCTATTAATAAGCGAGGTCGCACCTTTAAGTATATATTTTTCCTCTAATGTGGGCAGATGGATAAGGCTTA
The DNA here is from genome assembly GCF_039555295.1 of Helicobacter mastomyrinus. Taxonomy (NCBI): domain Bacteria; kingdom Pseudomonadati; phylum Campylobacterota; class Epsilonproteobacteria; order Campylobacterales; family Helicobacteraceae; genus Helicobacter; species Helicobacter mastomyrinus. The sequence continues at coordinate 393,020 of NZ_CP145316.1, forward strand.
TATCATTTTGCTCATTCTTGCTAAATGCCGCTAAAGTCGCTTGAGGTGAGATACCCACTGCATAGATAAGAAAATCACTCTTAACGCTCCTGGCACTTTTGAGGCTAAAGGTTGGCTTTGTATTTTGCGAGTTACTTTGTGAAGTGGTGGAAACGGGAGTATCAAAAGTATAAATTCCCATTTTTCTATCCACACCGGCTGTAAGAATAACATTTTGCGAAGAGGCAATTTGATAGTTATTGTCCTTGTTGATATTATCAAGCCGCGCGAGAATCTTGCCATTTGCCACATCTAACACATTTACCACACCCGATTCATCGGTGCTAAAAATAAAGGGCGCATTCACACATAAGTTAGAAAAACCAGCTTGACTAGGCTGAGTAGTGTAGATAAAAGCAGCACTATCAATATCAAAAAGCCCGATTTCATTACTCAAAAATCCAACAACAAGCTTATTTTTATCAAAGGCAACGATACGTTTGGGCGAGGTTGTCGTAGTTAAAATCACTTGCATATCGCCCATAGCAGAGAGCTTAAGTATCTGCCTACCTCCACGCGAAGATTCACTTAACACAAAAAGATTATTGCCATCAAAAGTAGTAATATTAAACACACGTGGCGCATACATATTGCCAAAATAATCTTCAATTAATGGCAATGTAAGTGTAGCCTTCTTTTGTGCCTTTTTTGCATTATCCATCTCATAGATATGCACCTCGCCCGAAGCATTGCCAACATAAATGAGATTCTTAAATATGCTAATATACGTGATAATACCATCAGTATGTATCACTTGTGCGTTTTTACTCTCAATAGTAACAGGCGCTGCCCATAAGGGCAAAGCCACCACGCATAGCACATATACAAAATAACGCATATAAGGCAATAATAAGCCTTTCATAAGCCTACTTTACGCCCTCATTAAGAACATCAAGGAGATTTGATGAGCTTTTAGCATCTTGTGTGCGGAATGTAGGGGTAAAGGTATTTGCAACCGCAGGGGCTACATCTGCTTGTGGCGTATGACACAATACACAATTAAATCGTGCAGCGGCCACCTCGCCTAAATCTTTGTTTGTCCGCAAGTCATAGGTATGTGAAGCAGGCACAGGTATCGCACCCAAATCAGCGGCAAAAGCAGGGTCGTGGCACATAAGACATTGATTGTTATCTTGTGTGATAGGCAGCATACCCTCCGTGCTATGTGGAATCATAGGCGGTGCATTCTCGTAGGAGCGCTCAATCCTCGTGCTTTCACCCGCCATAGCCTCACTATATCCATATTGAAGCAATGCCACATCTTGCTCATTTTGCAAATCCACTTTTCTTAAGCCAATTTCACTATCTTTAAGTGCTTTCTCATTAGAATCTCCACAAGCAGCAAACACTAATCCAAGCAATCCAACAATAAAAATTCGTATGTATGTTTTCATTTTCTCTCCTTATGTGTGAAGTTTAAAATACTAAAATGCAGTGCATTATCATCGCACACCTCGATACATCTCCCACAGCGCAAACAAGTCATTGTTTTAAATGCACCATCTTCCTTGCCAACAGGCTTTAACACATCAGGCTCAGGGCATACTCGCACACATTGCATACATTTTGTGCAGTTTGCAAGTGTATGCTTCACACGCAAAAGTGCAAATTTGCCAATAAGACTATAAGTCGCCCCAAGCGGACAGATATGCCCACAAAAGCCATTTTTAACCACAAGCAAATCAAATAAAAATACCGCCAAAATAGCAAAAATACCAAATCCCATACCAAAAACTAAGCCACGATGTAGCATAGAGATGGGGCTAATAAGCTCAAATGCCGCTACACCAAATAATGCGCTTAAGATTAAGCTTAAGGCTAAAATCACAAAGCGGCTTGAGCGTGAGAGGAAAACCATACGTTGGGTACGATTAAACCCTAGTTTAGCGCGTAAGAAATTTGCCAAATCGGTTATGAGATTGATAGGGCATACGAAGGCGCAATACGCTCTTCCCAAAAATACGCCATAAAGAGTCGCTACGAGCAAAACACCCAGCCACACATCAAGCGCTAACCCACCACCAGCAAAGAATATTTGCAACGCAGCCAAAGGGTCGCTAAGTGGGAAGATTCCAAACCATTGCGCATAGCTTAGATTCCCCTGCGCGATATGGCTAAACACACTTGATTGCTTTGCTACTACCGAGCTAGAATCTCCAAGCAAAGATTCAATATTACCACCAAAGATAGTCACCTCTTCTTTGCTTTGCACGTTTTTAAGTGTGCCAATAGAGTAATTACCCAGCACAAAGAGCGCGAGAATAAGTAATTGAGCCAAACGTCTAAGAAGCAGGAATCTCATTTTAAAAAGCTTCATTACAAATCTCCAAACGAACTATTAAGATAGTCCAAAGTCTCATTAGGTAAGGCTTTAGGCTTATTTTTTTGCTCTTTTAACTCAAAAAGCCGATTTTCATCGAGCTTATCCCAACCTTTGATATAGTTTGTCCCCATCTTGCCTAACGCCACACTACGAGGCAAAACAATGATGGTAGGCAACTCCGTCACACAAGCCTTTTCGCATTTACCACAGCCCGTGCAATAATCACTATCTACCACAGGTAACAAGAATCCATGCTTTCCTGTGCGCTCATTACGTTTATATTCCAACACAATAGCTTTATCTATAAGCGGGCAAGCGCGATAGCACGCATCACATTGAATTCCCGCATAAGCCACACAATGTTTAGAATCCACCACCGCCACACCCATAGTCGCATTATTAATACTAGGCTCTGTGTATGCCACTCCAACCTCTGGCTTTTTAGGCTCATAAAGCCGCTTTATATCAAGCGCACTGGTAGGACAAGCTGCCGCACACGGAATATCCTCACACATATAGCAAGGCACTTTACGTGGCTCAAATAATGGTGTGCCAAGCGTAGTTTCATCATTTGATGTTGCTAGTCTTAATGTGTAAAATGGGCAAGATTCTACGCAAAGTCCGCATTTAATGCAATTAGCAATAAACTCCGCATCATTTTTACTCGCACCCGGTGGACGCAAAATATTGGCATTCCCGGCTTTAGCGACATTAATATATGCTCCCCATAAAAGCGCACCAAATAGGGCAAAACCAGTATTTTGCCCTATCTTTAGGAGAGCTTCTCGTCTTTTGGGATTGAGCGGTTCTTGCATTTTATTTGACACATTCTATCCTTATGCTTTATAGACTTTCACGGCACATTTTTTAAAGTCTGTTTGCTTTGAAAGCGGACAAGTCGCATCAAGACAGACTTTATTAATAAACACATTTTCATCAAACCAAGGCACATAGATAAGTCCTTTTGGTGGGCGATTTCTACCTCTTAAATCAAGCTTTGCTTTTACTTTACCCCGTCTTGATTCTACCCATACGATTTGATTTTGCTCTAGATTCTGTGCTTGAGCATCTTCGGGGTGCATATAGCAAAGTGCTTCAGGCACAGCACGATAGAGTTCAGGCACACGCATAGTCATCGTGCCAGAATGCCAATGCTCTAACACACGTCCGGTGCAAAGCCACATAGGATACTTCTCATCAGGCATTTCGCAAGGATCCATATAAGGACGGAGGAAAATTTTTGCCTTATTGTCAATACTCACCTTATCCTCATTAGGTGCTTTTAAATCACCGCCGGAGATACTCTTGCCCTTATTCCCATAGAATGCAAAAGCTTTGCCATTACCAAGTTTTTGTGCATAGAAGTCATATTTAGCATTAAAACGCCATTGCGTCTCTTTGCCATTGACCACAGGCCAACGCAAACCTCTCACACGATGATAGGTATCAAAGTCAGCCAAATCGTGTGCGTGTCCTAAGCCAAATTGACGATACTCCTCCCAAAGATATTTTTGGATAAAGAATCCATAGCCCTCAAACACCTCATCATTGCCACCCTTGACATTACGATAATCACCAAGAACTTCTGTATTTAGCTCATTTTTAAGCATTGAATCCTCTACGCTAAAGGCTTTTGCACGTTCATTAGCATAAAGCACATCATAGAGCGTATCACTCTCTTTGTAGCCCATCGCCTTAGCCGCCTCCAAAACGGGCTTAAGATTGAGCTTGTCATATTCTTTATTCCACACTTCAGCTAGAGTGAAACGTTTGGCAAATTCTGCCATTTGCCAAATATCAGGCATAGCCTCGCCGGGTGCTACAACTTGCTGTTTCCAATGCTGTGTGCGTCTCTCTGCATTACCATACGCGCCCCATTTTTCATAAATCATCGCTGTAGGTAAAATAAGATCTGCAACTTTAGCACTCACGCCCGGATAACATTCACTCACTACGATGAAATTATCTTGCTCTCTTGCTGCGGCAATCCAATGGTTCGCATTAGCCGTATTTTGCCACGGATTATTTACTTGCACCCACGCCCATTTGATATTACCATCTTCTAAATCACGCATAATTTTCAAATAAGGTGAGCCAAGATTGCCATTGAGTGTTCCAGCGGGGAGATTCCATATTTTTTCTGTTGTTTCACGATGTTTAGGATTACCCACAACCATATCCGCAGGAAGCCTATGTGTGAATGTCCCTACCTCACGCGCTGTTCCGCACGCACTAGGCTGTCCTGTGAGCGAGAATGCACCGCTACCGGGCTTACTTTGCTTACCAAGTAGCATATGCACCATATAGCTTTGCTCATTCACCCAAGTGCCCCTTTGATGTTGATTCATCCCCATCGTCCAAAAGCTCACTATCTTACGATTTTTTTCAATATAATAATCGGCTAAGGCTTGAAGCTTTTGCTTGAAAGATTCTAAGCTTTCATCGACATTGCCCTTAGCAAGTTTTGCAACAAAATCAAGATTATAAGGCTCTAAGCCCTTTTTGAAATCCTCAAAGCCAATACTCCAATGATTCCCCGCAACAGCGGCTTTATCCATTTTCATCTCATCACCTGCCCTGATACCTAAGTATTGCAGGGTAACGCCCTCATCATCACTCACCACCTTTGATACTTCTTTTGCCACAGTATCGCGTTCCTCTGGTAAGAATTTAGGGTGATTGGGATTATTCCTCATACCATAGCCAATATTCACAAAGCCCGTAGTAAATACGCAATTTTCTCGCACAAAAGCCTCATCAACGGCATTGCGCTTAATGATTTCTCTTGCAATGAAGTTCCAAATAGCCAAATCCGTGTTAGGCTTAAAGATGATTTCAATATCTGCTAAATCTGAAGTGCGGTTTGCATAAGTAGAGAGATTGATAATTTTTACATTACTATTGCTTAGCTTTCTATCAGTTACGCGACTCCATAGCACGGGGTGCATTTCAGCCATATTCGCACCCCAGGTCACAAAAGTATCGGTAAGTTCAATATCATCATAGCAGCCCGCTGGCTCATCAATACCAAAAGTTTCTATAAACGCAACCACCGCACTTGCCATACAATGCCGCGCATTAGGGTCAATATTATTACTTCTAAAGCCACCCTTGATAAGCTTTACTGCCGCATAGCCTTCTTGCACAGTGTATTGCCCCGAGCCAAACACAGCTATGCCTGTTGGTCCTAGTTCATTATAAGCTTTCTTAAAATGTTTTTCCATTTCATCAAAGGCTCTTTTCCAGCTAACAGGCACGAATTTGCCTTTTTTGTCAAACTCACCTTTATCATTGACACGCAAAAGAGGCTTGGTTAGTCTGTCTGCTCCATACATAATTTTTGCACAAAAATATCCTTTAATGCAATTCAATCCTCGATTCACAGGTGCTTCAGGGTCGCCCTTAACAGCCACGATTTTAGCGTGCCCATTGCTATCCTTTTGCGTAGCTACCATAATACCGCAGCCCGTCCCGCAGAATCTACATACAGATTTGTCCCATTTCCAAAGCTTTTGTGCATCTTGTGCCTCCGCACTCATCGCACTTGGAATGCTTAAGCCTACACTTGCCGCTGCTGAAGCTGCTGCTGCACTCTTCAAAAAGTCTCTACGCGAAAGTGTGGATTTATTTTCTTGCATTTTGCTTGTCATAAAACCTCCTTAAAATATCACTCACATTTGGGAATCTACATAGAAATCCAAATGATTGGATAGATTCTATCGTTGATTCTCATTTTAGGACATTGATAAAAATCAATCATAGTTAAAGATTCTCTTACTTTTCTACCCGATACCTCTATATATATTTATATATAATTTGACACCAAAAATAATCATATTGTTTTTAAGTGCCTGTTTTAGACTAGAGAATCTCTACCTTAAAAACTAACTTGATGAATGCGTAAGCAGTCATAAGTGTATCCTTTTGTCCTCGTAGCTTCGCTACTGCGAGATTTGTCCTTTTTTTGCAAAAGGACTGCATGGCGCACACGAGAGGCTTTGCCTTAAGCGTGCAAGACTTTTGCGAGGGCTTTAGCCTTGATAGCAAGGGCATAGATAGTAAGGACTGTTTAAAAAGAATATTTTATGTTAATAGAGGATATGCCTCACTCACACATCAAATAAGAAAACGATTAAAAATCAAAGCGGATTTCTGCCCTTGTCTTCCCATAAGTAACATCACCTAAATATTGTGCATAGAAGAGATTAGCCTTAAGTTTCTTATTAAACGCATAGCTTAAAGATGGGGCTAATTCAAAGAATTTAATACCCTTAGCATTTGTAGTTAAATCAGGGGCTCGTGCTACACCAAGATAAGCATAATTGTTATCCCCAGCTACATAACTTAAATCAAATCCTATTTTTAAAGGCTCTGTAACCTTTAATTCTGCGGCTGCATAGCCCACCATAATGCTTGTCCCCTCTCTTCCGCCAGAGCCTAACACACTAAAGCCTTCGCTTGAAGAGTTAAGATTGTTATTCCAAGTTTTGCCTGCGATATTAAGCCCTGCCTTAGAGGCTAAAAGCACTCCATAGCCATCACCAAAGCTTCCTAGATAGCCTAGTCTTGCACTAAAGCCTCCAAACTTTGCGCCTAGCTGGATATTATATATTCCTCGATTTTTTGCAAAATTACTATTATCAAATCCGCTATAAGTAGGAAAAGTGTTCGTATTCTCCCAAGTACTTATGCTGATAGGAGCATTTGTTGAGCCTGTTTGCCCTATCTGCCAATAGGGAGTATTATTCATCTTTGCTCCTGCCCCTTGCACTAAGAGATACACTTTATCCCAATCAAATCTTAATTCTCCAAAGGCTAGCACATCAAAAAGCCCTATGGCATTCCCTATACTTACATCTACGCTGAGTAAGTCAGCAATCTTATTGTTTTTTGGGGTTTTAAGATTCACAATTGTGAGATTATTCCCCATTCCCCAAGAGGCACTCGCAGGGGCAGAACCAACTAAAGGCTTATTCTTCATCGCATTAAATGCGTAAGCAAAGTTATTCGTAGCCCAGCTATCATAAAAAGCAATGCCAAACTCTACGCTAGAGAACTTGAAGCTCCCTCTAGCTCCTAAGCCCACATCGGTAGCCTTTTCTGTAAATGATGTGATGAGATTCATTCTCCCTACATCTGCGGAAAATTTCATAGAATCTGTGGTGATATTTTTACTCGCATAAAGTTGTGCAACTGCGAATCTATCGGGGAATTGATTATGTGCGGCAATAGCCTGACTGCCCTGCACGTCTCCATGTGTGTTATGCTCGGGTCTTTGGGGTGTGCTTGAGCCTTGATTGAGATATAGCCCAGCGGTGAGGGAATATCCATTGATTTCTTCACTTTTTGCGTCAATTTTAAAGCGATAGTGGTATCGATCGCCATACCCATTTGCTCCATTTACACCAGAATATCTTGCAAAAGCAAAGCCTTTGAATTGTATCCCCTCAAACCAGCTTTTTACTTCATCGACAGCAAAAGCACTCGTTGTAAGTATCAAAACAAAACCTATTTTTTTCATTTTTTCTCCTTAAGAACATTTTGTCGCTTTCAACACATTGCAGTGTAAGAAAGTGATGTAAAATTGCGCAAAGAACAAAGTAAAAACGATGTAAAGTCAATATTTATATAACTAAAACTGCCTTTAAGCGTTGATAGCCTCCCTCTTGCAAACACGGCATTAATGCTTATTCTTGACAAGGGCATAAAAATTATATATAATCTCAGGCTTTAAAATATTCCGGATTAGCTCAGCGGTAGAGTAGGTGGCTGTTAACCACTTGGTCGCAGGTTCGAATCCTGCATCCGGAGCCACTTAGCTTCAATCTCTTTTTATATCTAGTCCTGTCTAAAATCAAACTTTGTTTTTACAAAATCTTTTGTTACAATTATGCGATTACATTTTTAGCTTCAAGGATTTTCTATATGCTTTATTTGAGAGTTTTAATATATCAAGTGCTTTTACTGAGTGTTGCGCTGTTTTTATGCTGTGCTATTGCTCGTGGTGTGATGGTAGCACACTATCTGCCCTCCTCTTTATGGCAGGAACACTTCAGCGATTTTAGCGCAATGTGGCTTGTGGGTGCAAAACTTGATATGCGCTCTATTGGTATTACTATGCTTATTTTTATGGCTATATCATACATCGCTTATTTATTTTCATATCTTTTAAGGCGATTAAGTGATATTAGGGGGGGGGGGTAAGATACCCTTGTAATATTTACCTTAAACTTCTTGCATACATTCCCGCATATTATACCTTTTTATGTGGCTTTACCTTTATGGTTGCTGCGATTGTGAATTTCTACTATTTTCGCACTTATGGGAACAAAATCGATGTTTTTATTTTTGTGTTAAAAGATGATGATACCCTTGCTATCCTCTCTATTATGTGGCAGGATTACCCGCTTGTGATAGGCATTATATGCGCTTTGATTTTTGGAATCTTCTGCTCCTATCTCTATAAGATTCCATACAAAATATATCTCAAGAATATACTTAGAATTACCCCTCATCGTTTTTATATTATACGTCAAATGAGCGGACAGCTTTTATTGATTATCTTGCTTGTTATTGCAGCTCGTGGTTCACTAGGGACGTTTCCTCTTAAAGAAGATAATTACTCTATCTCTCCCTTACCTATTTTCAATCACTTAGCGGCAAATCCACTTATGGCGTTTGCTTGGGCTATGAGCAACTACGAACAAGATTCAACCTTCACACCACCCTCACTTACCCAAGGAGAATCCTTACAACAAAAACTTTTTCCATTACTGCGTGTAAGCGCAGATTCTGCTATTGTGCGCGATAATCCTCCCCATATGGTGCCTAATCTTATGGAGAGTTTTGGCACAAACTTACTTATCTATGATGATAAGGAAAATAATGATTTGCTAGGAGCCTTAAGGCAGCATTTTGAAGAGGATTTTGTCTTTTATCGCTTTTTAAGTGGGGCTAATGGCACGGCTGGCTCATTTGCCGCTCTCTTTTTTGATAGCCCCACAGCACAAATTGCATTAGGCAAATACAAAACTACAGCCCTTGCGCTTAATCCCTTTAAGCTCTATGCTAATGCAGGATACGAAGTTATATATATCACATCAGGTTATGCCTCGTGGCAGGGTTTTGGGGCGTTTATCTCACTGCAAGGAGCGCATCATATCTATGATGCGACCTATCTTATGAAGCATTTTCCACAAAGTAAGGCAGATAAAAGCGCATATGGTGTGAGCGATGAGTATATCTATAAACTTGCCTTAGAGATTCTAAATAATGCTACAAAACCTACTTTTATTGCTATGCTTACTACGAGCAATCACCCACCTTTCCACCTCCCACGCACTTATGTGCCAAAGCCTATAACACTTCCGGATACGCTTCTCTCCCTCCGTACTTATGAATCCCAAGAGAGAATGAAAACTGCCGCCTTACTCTATCAATATGCTAATGACACTTTTGGGTATTTTATGAATATGCTAAAAGCCTCTCCTCTTGCTCAAAATACCATTGTAGCAGCAAGTGGCGACCATCGCCTAAGAGACTTTAATAGCAATACAAGCACGGATAAAGCCCTCTACTATGCTGTCCCTCTCTATATGTATGTGCCACCACGTTACCTCCCAAATACATTACGACTCTTCACGTGTAGGCTCACATAAGGATATATTGCCCACACTTTATGATTTAAGTTTGCCTCATACGACTTACATTAGTATAGGAGGACGCAATATCTTAAGCAAAGATGATGATGAGCGATATGCCTTTGGTTTCAATCAGCTTGTGTGGATTGATAAAGATGGGATTTATCCTATCCCTACCGAAGTAGGCTATAAGTGGGCAGATTCTGCACAAAGTTTTGGACTTTTATCCACTAATGAAAGTTTTATCCTTAATGAAAAGAAAAAGCAATTTGCGCAAGAATACAAAGAACTTTTTGATTACAGCATACGATGGCGCATTTTTGATATGCAGGATTCAAGCTTTGAGTAGCCTCAAAAAATGCCAAAGTGCGTTACAATCCTCGCCTTTTTAAGGCACCTACTCACACACTAAATTCAAGGGCGAAGTTAATAAAGCTCATCGCCTCCCACTGCATAGATTCTAACCCCCGAAGCGACACTCTACCCCTACCCTCAAAATCAAAGGTAATCACATAAATGCGTGGGTAGCTCGTGCGAAAATGTGCGAGTTTAGATTCTATACTCTCACGTGTGGCAAATGGGAGGAATATAAACACCCCAAGATCGCATATAAACTCCCCCATATCGCCATAGCTCACCGCCTCACTCACGCCATATCGCTCACAAAAGTTCAAAATCTCTAAAAGTAGCATATTTTCTAGTATGGCTTGAAGATGCTTATGGTTACTCACGCATAAGGGCAAAGTAAAATCATAGAAATAGAGCTTTTTATGCTTTTGTTTACTATGTGGCACGAGATAAATCATACCTCGCTCTTCAAGTGAGTGCAAAAGCGGGTAGATTCTATCTTTTGAAATTTTATGCGTTTTTTTCAATATGATGTAGATATGGTGAATACTTAGCTTTTGGGCTTGAAAATGCAGTAATGCACTAAAAAGGTGAAAATCATTTTGCAAGGCAAGTTTAAGAATCTCCTGTTTGCGTGGGATTTTATGACTAGGAGAAAGCGATAAGATTTGCACAAGATTCCCATCTTTAAGAAAGCTATTAAAAAGATGTTGAATAGAGAAATTTTTATTATCAAAACTCACATATTCCTCAAAGCTTAAAGCACGTATGTGTTTAGGCACAAAACCCTCCGGGCAATGTGCAGGAGAAGAGGCAATAAGAATGATATGTGGGAGATTGGGCAGAGAAATATGCGGTGTATAATTATCCACGATTAAAAGCTCAATAGTGCGCTCAAGATAGGATTTAAGAATGAGCTTATTGGCAGATTCTATATCAGTGCGACAATCCACACAATTAATATAAAGGCATTTTTTGTATGCCTTACTATGTAAAAGCGCGATAGCACTCTTCCCTACACTTGGTGCGCCATAGAGAAAGCTTTTACCCACCTTGAGCCCATATCGGCGAGGTAAAATCCCCGCCACATCATCAAGGTAAGTTTTAGATAATTCTTGCATAAAATATTCTTATGACTTCAAAGGTTTAATGGCGAGTTTAAGAATCTTTATAGATTCTAAGCTACTTCACACCGCAAAAATCTCTAATCGCTGCTACCTTATCGGTTTTTTCCCAACTAAAATCAGGCAATTCACGTCCAAAATGCCCATAAGCCGCCGTTTGACGATAAATAGGGCGCAATAAATCTAAAGATTCTATAATACCCTTAGGTGTCAAGCGGAATATATGCTTCACGCATTCTGTGAGTTTAGAATCTTCGACTTTACCTGTCCCGTGCGTTTCTACCAAGATTGAAACAGGCTCTACCACGCCGATAGCATAGGCTACTTGCACGGTGGCTTTATCACATACACCACTTGCCACAAGATTCTTTGCTACATAACGTGCTGCATACGCTGCGCTTCTATCGACTTTGCTTGGGTCTTTCCCGCTAAATGCCCCGCCGCCGTGAGGACAACTACCCCCATACGTATCTACGATGATTTTGCGTCCTGTAAGCCCTGCATCGCCTTGAGGTCCGCCTATAACAAACTTCCCTGTGGGATTGACAAAATAGCGGATATTATCATTTAAATATTGTTTAGGCAACACTTTTTGCACGATTTCTTCAATCACAGCGTCTTTTAAATACGTTTGCTGTGTCTCTGGGCTATGCTGAGTAGAAATCACAATCGTATCAATCGCCACAGGCGCACCATTTTCATAGCGCACAGTAACTTGCGACTTCCCATCAGGGCGCAAAAATGGCAATGTACCATCCTTTCTTTTCGCGGCCAAACCCTCTGTGAGACGATGAGAGAGCCAAATAGGCAGAGGCATAAGAGAGGGTGTTTCCTTACACGCATAGCCAAACATCAGCCCTTGGTCGCCCGCTCCTATCTCACCATCCTCTCTATCTACGCCCTGATTAATATCGGGGCTTTGCTCTCCAATACCATTTAGCACAGCAGCGGAACGATAATCAAAGCCATAGAGTGCGTCTGTGTAGCCGATTTCTTGCACAACTTTACGCGCGATATCTTGCATAGGTGCGTAGATATGTGTCTTTAACTCCCCTGCAATCACGCAAAAGCCATTGCTTACAAGCGTTTCACACGCTACACGCGCCTTTTTATCGCGCTCGATAATGTAATCAAGCACCGCATCACTAATTTGGTCAGCCATTTTATCAGGGTGTCCTTCTGTAACAGATTCCGAAGTGAAAAGAAACGAATTTTTCATAAACTCACCTTGTAATTTAAATTTTGCGTAAAATTTTAGCAAAAAAAATTAAACTACATATTGTATTTTAATTTTTTTGCTAAAGTTAAATATTTTTAGCCACTACACAAACTTTAAATTATGCAAACAATATTACTTATAAGCATAAAGAGATTAAACTAAGTAATAATGTCTTTTTAGGATTGCAACGCATTATGCAAGATGTGGAATCTAAGTTTAAAGCAAACAATCTGCATTTTTCTATCTATGGCGCTATGCACAAGTATGAAAAGCAAATGCTTCAAGCTAAGAGCGCAAGGGATACACTAAAACATAATCATTTTAAGGGCTTAGATAATCTCAAAAATGCTATAACAAGCACACACCTTACAGCAAAAAAGCAGGTAAGAATAGAGATTCTAACCTTAGAATCTCACTTGATAACCAAATGAAGTGCGGTTATAAATGTATCCTTTAAGCGCACACGAGAGGCTTTGCCTTAAGTGTGTAAGACCTTTTGCAAGTGTGGATTAGCACTTCGTGCGAATGCGATGCTTTAGCTGCAGTAGCAAAGGCATAATAAACTAGAGAAACTTTATGAAAATGTTACATCAGTATCACCTCAATGTAGCTTAGAATAGCAATATTACATTTTTTGCTAATGCAATAGCTTTTAGCCTCAAAGACAAAACAAAATCATTTAAAGAGAAACAATGAAACACAAAGTTGTAATGAGCCTTTTGCTTATGCTTGGATTATAAAGCGGAATAGAACCTAGAATCTGTGTTTTGATGAACAAGTTAGTCCCCATCCTTTTTACTTAGAGAACTACAAGAAGCCTATAATGCTTGTATTTGCCTGAGAGTATTCTTTATGATAGAATCTCATATAAGGGAACCATAAACGCAGTGTTAAGTATCAATGAATCGATACCAAAAGCACACATAGAGTTTCAAAATTTTACAAATGAGATAATGAATATAATGTCGAAATAGAATAGAGGCAAAAGCTTTACAAATTGACAATTTAAGGATAAAAATGATTGGATACAATCCCGATTTTTAGACAAAACAAGCTTTTTAAGCAAAGTCTAAAGCGATAATTTACTAGACATAGGTGCAGATATAAACTTAAACGAGTTGATTACAAATATAGGAAATCATAAATCCATTGCCTATAAGTTATGCTTTGATTTTGTCTATACTTCCGCTATTATCGAGGGAATATCTATACAAGAGGAGAGGCGGAGACATTATTTGAAACACACCTCCCAATAAGCTCAAAGAGTGTAGATGATCAAATGCTACTCAACATCAAATCCGCCCTTGATTATATCCTGCAAGAAAAGCTTATCATTACAAAGCACAGCATAAGAGAAATACATCAATTTTTATCTCAAGGATTATTGCCAAAAAAGGCACAAGGCAGTGTAAGAGAGTTAGCTGTAGCAAGGCGATAGATAACCTCATAAAGACAAACAATGAAACACAATACAAAAAGCAAAATCGACTAAATACAAAATTAGGATCTAGCCAAAAGGCAAAAGCGTTTATGCACACTGCTTCAAATACCAAAGATACAGAAGATTCATTACGCGATAGAAAGAACTTTACATTCTATCTAAGTCAAAGCCTTTGATTGCAAATAGAGCCATTCCTTGGATGATTTGTTTTTTTGGGGGGGGGGACAAGGGAGCAAAACACAAAATGCGCAAAGTGCATCGCTTTTTCAACAATAACTTTTAAAATAAATGAGATGTGATAAAAACTTCTTGCTTTGCAATGTAAATTTTGCAAAGCAGATAAAAACACAATGCCTAGAAAACTATTTGAAAAAAGGCATATCACTCTCTATAAAACAAAATCCGCACAATGCAAAGATACACAATATGCTAATCTGGTTTCATTCACTCAAATGATTGTAAACATTAACGGCACATTACTTATAAGAAAAGAAATAAAAGGCTAAGTCATAATACGAGAACATAGCCCAACTAGATTATATATTAAGCACCTTAACACTCAAGCACGCGGGGATTTCCTCAAGCTGCTTGATAGCTACTTCAGGTAGTTGTGAATCTACAAGTATAACCGCCATTGCTTCTTTATTTTGACGTGCGAGACGAAAATCAGCAATATTCACTTGATGATTCCCTAATGTGCTACCCACAAGCCCAATCACACCCGGCACATCGGTATTTCTAAAGAATATGATTCTACCCTTTGGCTCAATATCAAATTGAAAATGATTTATCGAAGTAAGGCGCAGATGTCTATCTTCAAAAACCGTCCCACTTAAGCTAATACTCTCATTTTGTGTGCTTAAAGTGATATGGATATGATTCTTATAGGTATCACTTACTTGCTTTATGGAAGTTTTCACCTCTATGCCTCGCTCTTTAGCGACAAAAGGTGCATTTACATAATTAATCTTATCGCCCAAACTCGCATTGAGCGCACCCACAAGCGCAAAAGTTTTAAGAGAATCCACATAAGCGCCAATCTCGCCTTGCGCTTCTATATGAATGGAGGTAATCACGCCCTTATTTGCCTGTACAGCCAAAAATCCTAGTTTTTGCATTAATTCAAGATAAGGCTTTACCACACTTGGCAATTCGGATTCTTTCACGGGGAGATTGAGGGCGTTAGCATAGCTTGAGCCACGAGCAGCCTCGATAGCCGCCTGCGCAGCTTGAATGGCGATTTGCTCTTGAGATTCTAATGTATTTGCCCCGATGTGCGGCGTTACATAGACATTTGGCAAATCAAGCAGCGCATCATCAATAGCTGGCTCTTTATTAAACACATCAATCCCTGCCCACTTGATTTTGCCACTTTGAAGCCCATCATATAAGTCTTTTTCATTATACAAACCCCCACGTGCGCAGTTAATAAGTATCACGCCATCTTTCATTTTAGCAATCTCTTTAGCGGTAATCATATCCTTTGTTTCAGTGTTTTTAGGCGTGTGAATCGTAATAATATCGCAAGAGAGAATCTCATCAAAATTGCTTGTGTAGGCGATTTCTAAATCTGTCGCCTTAGATGGCAGGATATAAGGGTCATAGACTAATACGTCCATTTCAAAAGCTTTAGCGCGGATTCCCACGCGTGAGCCGATATTACCAAAGCCAATAATACCAAGCTTTTTACCCTTTAGCTCAATGCCATACCAATCTTCACGTTTCCATTTACGCTCATTTTTGAGTTGTGCATTTGCACTGGGGAAATTCCGCACGGCATTGATAAGATGTGCCATTGTAAGCTCAACTGCGGCAATAGTATTGGCTGTGGGGACATTCATCACTACAATACCCTTGCGAGAGCAGCCATCAATATCGACATTATCTACGCCCACGCCTGCACGCACTACCGCACGTATTTGGCCTGAAGATTCTAAGAATCTCTCATCGACATTGGTCGAGCTTCGCGTAATCACCACATCGGCATTAGCGATTTTACTAAGCAATTCATCTTTAGGTAAGGAAGCGAGATTCTCCATTTCTATATCATTTTGCGCTCTAAGCAAGTCTAAGCCGCTTTGATGAATGTGGTCGCATACGATGACTTTGTATTTCATATCTTCTCCTTTTTGTAATTTATTGCACACTAAATTGCAAACGATAATATTTCAAATCTGCTAAAAGCTTCTCATACATTGCCTCATCATCAACAAATACCATAAGCTTTAACACATCACCTAACCTGTAATATGCTGTTTCAATATTATTTTGTGCTAAGACCTGTTTCACACAGGCAAACTTATATTCATCAAGCCCATCAATACTAATAGTTGATGGAGCTATGGGCTTAGAATCTTCAGTGAGAAAGTCAAATTGCACACTAAGCTCTGTTGCTGGATAAGCATAGGGTAACTCATTGCTATCAGGGACAAAGCTGAGCCAAGTTTCCTCTTTATGCTCTACCGCCCCATTGATTTGGGGAATCTCCATAGGCTGAATATGGAATGGAGGTGCATTTGATATTCTATCCATATAAATCACACCATAAATTGCTCCACCTATCACTACCAAAAGCCCTGCAAGAAATATGAGCTTTTTCATTATTTATTAATATTCTCCTATAAGCGATTTTTAAGCTTATCACCAAGCGTCATTTTTTCTTCAGTATTAAAAGATTTAAGAGTTTCTTTTTCCTTTTGGCGCTCTAGCCTCCTAATAGAAGCTCTTATCTTATTGTTTTCCTCATCGATATGAGCTATCACGCATTCAATGTCATCACCTACTTTTATTTCTTCTTTTTTGAGTGGATAAACATCTTCATTGCGAATAAGTGCCTCCATCTCATCGATTTTAACAAAAATGCCAAAATCTTTTATATCTATCACCTTGCTATGCACCACATCATCAACTTTATGCATTTTTGCAAATTCTTTTGCAGGAGATTGCTTAAGCACTTTGTGTGATAGAGAAATTCGTTCGTTTTCTCTATCAACTTTGATGATTTTTACCTCTATTTCATCACCTATTTTAAAACCATCTTTACATTTAAGATTTTTATTCCAATACGCATCTTCATTATGGAGTAGTCCATCAACCCCGCCAAGATTCACAAATGCTCCAAAATCTGTTAAAGTAGCTATCTTACCCCTAACAACACTACCAACTTGATGTGTTTTAGCAAAATGCGCAAATGGTTTGTCAAGCAACTTTTTTAATGATACACGCAATTTTTTATTCCGTGTATCAATCTCTATAATCTCTACATCAATCTCCTGCCCTACGCTCAAATAATGTGAGGGGTGCTTGATATTTTTATCCCAAGAGATTTCTGAAATATGTAAGAATCCCTCAATATCATTGCCCAAATCTACAAAAGCCCCATAAGGCTCAATATTGCTTACACTTACTTTAATAGCATAGCCTACTTCAAGCTCTTTTTCAATCTCTGCCCACGGGTCATCGCCAAGTGCTTTCATAGAAAGAGAAAGTCTGCGCTTTTTCTCATCATATCCTAGCACTTTTACCATCACCTCATCGCCCTCTTTAAATTTCTTGGCTGGATTAATAGGTCCTTTATGGCTAAGCTCTGTATAATGCACAAGTCCTTCTACACCACCCACATCGACAAAGATTCCAAAAGGTGCTATTTTCTTTATAAGACCTGTTTGTGCCTCATCATTTTGTAAAAACTTGCCACTTAATGCTTTACGTTGCTTATCATCAATCTCAAAGAATCGTTTGCGCGATACGATGATTGAGTTATTTTCCTTATCAATATTAACAATGACTACCTTGTAGATTCTACCCATAGCCTTGTCATCTTCACGTATTGCAGAATCTCTACGTGGCAAGAATATATCTACGCCATCATACTCCATTACATAGCCGCCTTTATTTCTTTTAATCACCTTTGCTTCTATGATTTTATCTTGATAGTCATCTGCTAACTGCGCAATTTTCTCAACAATTTTTTTCATCTTTTGTGCTTTTGTATATGACGCACTTGGTCCTCCTCGACCATATGTTACAAATACTTCAATCTTATCATTCTTGTTAAATAGCACATTGCCTTTTTCATCAGTAATTTCAGATACTTTTAATTTTGCTTCGCTTTTTTCATTTGCAATAGCTACCATTGCATATTCATCATTGATTTCTACGATTTCGCCCGTTTGAATCGCGCCTGTGGCAGCCTTTTTCTCACTTGCTTCTAACAAACTTGCAAAATCTTCTTCATCATTTAAAAAGTCATCATGATCTAAATTGACTAACATCAATACCCTTTATGTATTAAGATTAAATTCTTAAGATTCTAGCAAAGCAAACCTTGCCATAGCTTAAAGAACAACATACATACATAAAAATCTCCTAAATTTGTTCTATTTCTGCCTTCACACCCTCTATAATCCAATCGGGAGTAGAAGCTCCCGCTGTAATCCCACATAACTTTTTATCCCTAAACCATTGCTTTTGTAATTCATTTTTATCTTCCACTAAATAACTATCATTGCAGTGCGTTTGGGCAATCTTTAAAAGCTGCTTGGTATTTGAAGAGTTTTTTCCCCCTACGATAATCATTATATCCACCTCTTGGCTTAATTCAAGGGCTGCCCTTTGATTCTCAAATGTGGCGTTGCAAATAGTATTAAACACGCGCAGCTCATTAACCCTTGAGGCAAGGAATGCAGCAATTTTGCCAAATTGTTCGGGCTGTTTGGTCGTTTGAGAAACAAGCGCTATCTTCTTTCGCAACTTGCATTTGGTTATTTCTTCAACACTTGCCACAATCACCACATTTTCACCATAGCTCGCCACCCCCTTCACTTCGGGGTGATCCTTATCGCCAAAAATAATGATTTGATAGCCCTCTTTAGACATTTTCTCTACAATATTTTGCGGCTTGGTTACAAAAGGGCAAGTAGCATCTATGATCTTTGTCTTACGCTCTCGTAAAGATTCCAAATCCCCTTTTGTAATCCCGTGTGTGCGCACAATCACACTTTGAGAATCTTGAGCTTGCTGCAAAGTCTCGCTTAAACTCACGCCAAAGTCCCTTTGCAGTCGCTCAATTTCCTTTACATTATGTATAAGCGGGCCAAAAGTTGTGGCATTACGATTACCCTCGGCAATATGAATAGCCCTTTTCACTCCAAAGCAAAAGCCATATTTCTCTGCAAGTTTAACCCTCATTTGCATTCTCCACAGATGTAATATGCGATAAATATGCAAGGAATTGCGGGAAAGACACATCAATACAAGCACTATCTGCTATCTCTCCCCCGCACACAAGCTGTGCGATAGCAAAGCTCATAGCAATACGATG
This sequence comes from Helicobacter mastomyrinus, assembly GCF_039555295.1. NCBI lineage: Bacteria > Pseudomonadati > Campylobacterota > Epsilonproteobacteria > Campylobacterales > Helicobacteraceae > Helicobacter > Helicobacter mastomyrinus. The sequence goes on from NZ_CP145316.1 coordinate 412,477, forward strand.
GTCGCCAAAAGATGATACCCTAGCCCTTTTTAACTCTCCTCCGCATACGCTAAATCCATCTTCAAACTCATCACATACAATCCCCATACTGCGTAGATTGCTCACAACCGCACGGATTCTATCACTCTCTTTAACGCGCAATTCTTTAGCATTGCAAACGCGTGATGTGCCTTTTGCGACTGCAAAACAAATACTTAAAGCCGGAATCTCATCAATAAGCCAAGCGATATTATCAGTTACCTCAATCGCCCTTAGGCTTTTACCATATACTTCAATATCGCCCACCTCCTCATAAAGCGAGTGATGACGATGATAGGTCACCTCCGCACCCATAGATTCTAATATCTTAAATGCTTCAATACGCGTTTTGTTTAAAAGCACATTTTTAAGCTTTACTTTAGATTCTAACACACACGCAGCGACAGCAAAATAAAACGCACTTGATGGGTCAGCAGGTATTTTAATATGAAAAGATTTTAACTTTTTATAAGGCTGCCCCTCAAAACACACTTCATACCCACCATTTTCATTTTCCTTGCTTTGTATTTGCACACCCATACCGCGTAGCATATTTTCCGTATGATTGCGGCTTAAAAATGGCTCATAGAATCTTGAACGCCCTTGAGAGCGCAATCCTGCAAGTATCATCGCACTTTTTACTTGCGCAGAGGCAATAGGACTTGTATAATCAAAAGCTTGTAAATGCCCTCCTACAATGCTTAAAGGTGCATAGGCATTATTATTCCTCCCTCTAATGCACGCCCCAATGCTATTTAAAGGCTCAACGATCCGCCTCATAGGACGTGCATTAAGATACTCATCACCACTTAACACAAAATGCCCCTTCACACCGCTTAATAATCCTGCAAATAGCCGCATTCCCGTCCCGGCATTACCGCAGTCAAGCACTTTGTGCGGCTCATTGATATGATGAGGCGGGATAAGCTTTAGGGTATTTGTGCTCTGCTCTACCACAAGTCCTAACTCACGTGCGATTTGCAATGTATGGAGCGTATCCTCACCCATAAGGTAGCCCTCCACTTCACAAGGAGAATCTGCCAAAAGCGCAAACATCGCCGAACGATGCGAAATAGACTTATCCGTGGCAATATCATCAAATTCACATTCAAAACATTTGGCGGGAGTAATTTTTGTAATACGCATTTTGTCTCCTTAAACAAATCGTGCTAACCCATCTCATAAACTCTGCATTATAGCAGTATAGACCTAGCTTTTAGCAATCCTTACATAAAAAATTTTAGATTCCATACTATCTTCAAGCGAAATAGAACCATTATGTGCGGTGATAATCTGCTGACACAATGCCAAGCCCAAGCCATTACCCTTTAACTTGGTAGTTTTAAATGGCTCAAATAGCATATTTTTATCCGCAATGGCTTGTCCATTATCGCTAAATATAAAACACCAAGATGTATTATCGCTTGCAAAATTTACATTGATTAGCCCCTCTTCACACTCGCCCTCCTCAATCGCGTCAATAGCATTAGAGAGAAAATTTTGCAGCACAATGCTTAACAAATCAAAATCCGCGAGAATCTGCTCCTCTCCCCCTCCCTGTAAATCAAAGACAAAATTAATAGGCTTAGAATAAGTATAATGCCCCACAATTTCGTGCAGCTCATTTTCTAAATCGCTCAAAGCACATAATGCGCGATTCGCTTTGACGCCCTTAGTCCAAAGCAAAGTCGTATTAATCAGTCGCTCCACACGCCAAAGCGCCTTTTTAATCTCTAAAACAACACTTTCAATTTGCGGCTCACCACGTCTTAAGAGCGTTGAGGTAAGCAAAGATATAGAGCCTATGGGATTGCGTATTTCGTGTGCTAAATGTGCGGAAATCTGTCCCATAGAGGCTAATCGCTCCTGCCGTTTTTGATTGGTGATATTAGTCGCACTCACCACTTTTTTATCGTTTTTAATACTCACTTGCAAAAGGTAGTTTTGCTCCTCATATTCCACTTCGTGCTCCCCCTCTTGTAAATGCGCAATATCCTTAAACACATCTGCGATTTGACTGGCTTTAACATTTTGGTAAAACACATTTCCATCGGATTCTATCACGCAAATCGCTTGGGGGATAAGCTCAAGCACCCACTCATAGAGTGCTTTAAGGCTATTAAAATCATTTTGTAGTTTTTTAAATTCTTGCTCCGTGCCATAAGTGCTTTGTATAAGTGTATCTAAAGCCTCTAGCAAAATGCCTTTATCACTACTGCTAAGATGTGCTAAAATCTCGGGGTTAATAAAGCTATTTTGATTGTCCATACGGATTTCTTATTCCCCTATGTGCAAGATTCTTAGTAGTTTTCTCCATATTTTGTTGCTCTTTTAGAAAATTAAAAAGCAATTCGCTATACCCAAAACCACCGCTTAGCTCTTGGCTTAATTGATCAATATACATTGAATGATATATATCACTTCCGGGCTGCTTAGGATAGAGTGTATCATCATTTTTAATCGCCTTTTCAAGCATAAATTTAAGCAAAATAGATTCAAATTGGTCTGTTTGCTCTCTAAGTGCTGCGTCTGTCTTCTGCTCTTCAAGTCGTGCTTTGGCTATGCTATTTTCTTTTGTATTGTAAAAATTCATCATTGCCATAGATGTGTCAATATTCATTTTGCGCTCCTAGAATCTTATATTCAAATCTCATTTTTACATTACCTCAATCTCTGCTCGTAATGCACCCGATCTTTTCATACTCTCTAGTATAAGTATAACATTACGTGGGCTAGCACCCAGTTTTTGTAATGCTTTCACTACACTTGAAACGGTGGGCTTTGTGCCATTTGTACTGCTAATTGTGCCTTGGGATTGGCTTAAAACTGCACTATCATCAATCACTAATGCATTGGCATCTTCAACCATTTCATTAGAAACCTTAATTGTAATATCCCCGTGTGTAATAACCACAGGCTCAATAGTAATCCCCACACCTGCGATAATCGTGCCAGACTTCTCATCAATAACGATTTTTTCTTTATGAGAATAATCTATCTCCACTTCCTCAACCAAAGCTAAAAATTCTACCATACTTAAGTTGTCAGGCTTACTTAGTCTAATAGTGCGTGCATCGACAGCCACCGCCACCGCGTCGGCAAAAACACTATTCAAAGCCTGCTGAATCTTAATGGCATTCTGTAAATCTGATGTTTTAAGACTAAGTGTTGCATTTTTTTGATTATAGAGGTTATAGCTTACTTCACGTTCTACAATCGCCCCATCTATAATGCTTCCAGATAATGTGCTTGCCCCCTCACCTGAGGTAATACTTCCTTGCGCAAGGGCATAAATATTACCATCAACCCCAGTTAATGGGGTCATAATAAGTGTTCCACCACGAATAGATTTCGCATCGCCAATAGAAGATACTAAAATATCAAGCTTATCACCCTGCCTTGCAAATGGAGGCAAGCTTGCTGTTACCATTACAGCTGCAATATTTTTAGACTTAATATCATTTGCAGACAGCTTTACATTCACGCTCTCTAGCATATTGGCCACACTCTGCATAGTGAATTTTGAGCCGCTCTTATCGCCTGTGCCATTTAGCCCTATAACTAATCCATAGCCCACGAGACTATTTTCTCTAATACCTACAATTTGAGCTACTTCACTTAATTTTTGCCCATAAAGACAAGTTATGCTAAGCCATATCCATATAGCCCCAAAGATATATCTATTTAATGCTTTCATAATGCTTTCCTTGGCTTTCATATCACAACACAACTAAGCAAAGCAATTTGCATTCCCAAAGAAAGCTAGAGTATGTTACTAAAATTCGCTATAATACCACCCTTTTAAGAAGGCGGAGTATAGCGCAGCCTGATTAGCGCGCACCCTTGGGGTGGGTGAGGTCGTGGGTTTGAATCCCGCTACTCCGACCATTTATGCTTATCTTCCACAAACCCTTTAGTATTAAAACTCTTCATAAAAATTATTTTTAAATTTTAATTATACTAAATATATTTATCGAATAAATTAATGATATATTAAATTTAAAATATTAATTTTATATTTTTTAAATTTTATTTGACTTTTTTTAAATAAATATTGCTTTCTTTAAAGATCTAGATTCTTTATTATTTTTTACAAAAATTGAGGGGGGGGGGGTAAAAATGAGTTTATTGTATTCGCTTCCTCTCCAGATATCAATAGATTCTTGCTATTTCTGCATTTACAAATCATCTTTATTCTGTATCATAAATCCATTTAAAGATGATAGTCTAATATCATCTTTGCCCATCACACTGCCGCCGCGCACAATGCCACTCTCATAATTATACACCCTTAATCCTGCACGATAAGCATTTTGGCGGATAGCCTTGCTTTGAGAATAGGTAGTAATAATGCCTTGTGAGTGCAAAAGTTTATATAAACTACAAAAATATGTTTCGCTCCATAGGGCAGGATTCTTCTTTGGACTAAAGGCATCTTGAAAAATGATATGAAACGCTTCTTGCGGGAGGGAATTTAACATATCTAACGCATCGCCCTTGTAAATATACATTTCACATTCCATATCCTCTATTTTAAAAGCATACATACTTATCACATTACAGAGGCTTTGGGCAAAAAAGCAAAAAATCTTATCTATCTCATTGTGGTATGCGCTCATCAATGGCGGATATGCAAAATCACGCAATGCGCTAAATATCGCACTATCTTGCTCGGGAGAGTAGATTCTCAGCTTACCCTTATAGCCTCTCTGTGCTAAAGTCGCTATAAGAGCAAAGCTGTTATACCCTAAGCCAAAGCATATATCAAGCGCACATAATATATGTGGCAGCTCTAAAAAAACTGATTGGATATGCTGCAATGCAGGATAAACATGCTTATAAAGGCTTTCATTCAGTGCGCCATCTCTCAAGCTATGATAGCATTCGCCAAATGCTTCATTATACGCGCTCAAGCTCCCATCGCTACTCTCACGTAGCCAATGATTTTTATCCACTCTTAAGGTATCTCTTTAACTTCATAACCATTTTTGAGAATCCACCAGCTCAATGCTGTGGCTTGTTGGAGCTTTTTATAGAGTGCTTGTGCGCTCTGTTTATCATTATTGCGTGCTGTGCCATCGTGAAAATACTCTATCGTGCCATCCTTATTATAAATAAACCTATCCGTGGCTATGGCAAAATATCCCAATGCACTATTTTTCTCGCTCAGTGCGATATTATCATTACTCACAAGCGGTGTACCAAAACTATGATATGTATAATTATGCGGTGCAACAAGCTCCACTATACTTGGCGTAATATCAATATGTGAGCCGACATTGGTATTCTTTTTTATCTCAAGCATAGGCGAATAGATAATAAACGGCACAGCATTGCTTACTTTGATTGCCAAACCTTGTTTTGGATATTCCCTATCATAATGATCGCCTGTAATGACAAAAAGCGAATTAGGTAGCACACGAGAAATCTCACGGATAAATTGTGTGATAGCCTTATCTTCATACCAAATATGCCCAATTAATCGCGCACTTTTGTCTTTATACTTAGCATTATGGGCAAAGAACTGCTCGATTCTATCAAGCGGCACACCAAACTGCTCCAAAGGCACATCATAAGGAGGGTGATTAGAAGTAGTGAGAATCATATTGAAACTAGGGACGTTGCGCTCTTTAAAGACATTATCCTTTATAAATGCAAAAAGATGATGATCATACGCCCCCCATAACCCCTCATAAGGAGAGGAATAATCATTTAGCTTTGCATTATTAATAATGTGAGTGCTGTAATACATTTTTTCAAAGCCCTGTGAAGAGCTGTATTGGTCAAGCTTCTGCCAAATGCCACTCCCACCATAATAAAAGTTATTCTTATATCCTAAATCCTTCATAATCTCGCCGGGTGCGGTGATAAAAGGTTGCAATGTGCCAAGCATAGAATTGACAGGAATCTCTGTTTGGAAAAGCCCTGTGAGATGCACGTCCATACTTTTAATCGTAGAACCCGCATTTTCCAAAAATATGCCAATCTTCACACCGTGATTGCCATCTACCAAAGACTTTAGCCCCGATGTCAAACCAATCTCATCAAAATCCTCATCAAAGTGCCACTCGCTTAAAGATTCTGCTATGATATAGAATATATAATCTATCTTTTTCCCGCCGGTAGTATTATTCACCTTTTTTGCAAGTAAGTCTTTAAGGTTATAAGAAGGCTCTTTAGAATCAAGCCCAAAGTATTCCCTCACCACTTCTAATGGACTTTGAGTAGTGTAATCGCTAAATTTAGAATTAGAAATTTTTGTATATCCATTATATACAAGATATAAATCTCTTAAAGCTCCAGGCGAGGCTTTACGTAAAAAGTTATTTTCAACAGGTTTGATAACTTGGTCTAAACTCACACCCTTAAAGCTTAAGGCAGAATTGATACAAATCATCATAAATAAGCCAAATATGACAAAGAGCACCCCACACACAAGATAAGATTCTTTCCTATAAGAGCGAGAGCGGATAGAACTTAGCGGGTCGTTTCCATATTCACGTGCAATCGAGCCAAAAATCTTTGTATAAGCCCACATAAAGATCAAACTAAGCAAAAGCCATACTATAACCTTAAATGTGATTCCATACTGCCCACTGATACCCGTATGGAAAATAGCCTTTTGGTCATCAAAAATTAAGCCCAAAAGATTAGCATTAAATACATCATCAAAAATCTCATAAAATACAATCTCTGCAATGCCTATAAAAATACTCACAACACTCACAAGAAAGGCATAAATCCATAGCACGAAATAACGTACATTACTCCAAAAAAAGACTAAACCCACTAGAAAATATATAATGCTAAAAGCCGCGATATTGCGAGAGTCGTATCGCAAACCATTAATAAAGGTATTAATATATTCTCCAAAATGCTTTACTTCCCCTATGGCATTATGATACACACCACTATACAGCACAAAGCAAAGCTTTAGCACAAAAAACAAGACAAATAAAAATATAGCAAAACAAATGGATTGGACGAGCAATTTTTCAAGCCATTTATCTTTCATTCTTTCCTCCGTAATGTTTAATCAAAAGCTTACAAATGCGTATTAAAACTGCTAGAATACACCCTACCCACAAAAAAGGGTCAATGTAATAATAAACAATATGTATATCCCCTAAAATCTCTAATTGATACGCCACCATACAGAAAATTAATCCATACGCACTCAATGGGGATACGCTATAAACAATAACGCCCAAAATACAAAGAATAAAAACCAAAATTTTAAACTCTAAATGGTAAATATCCACACCCCAAAAGCCCAAAAAACCCATATAAAGCACGATACCGAAAATAATCCATACGCACTGCACAAAAGGAGGAAAGATTCTCATATTTGCCAATCTCTCATATCTATGGCTTTGAATCTTTAGAGATTGCCACATAAAGCCTACAAGCCACCATAGACTTATAAGTACAAGCATAACGCTTGGCACATCAAAAAGTGCATAGACATAATCGCACATACTCCATTCATATAATGGCATATTAAATAGCACAAGCCACACAAGGACTAAGGCATATCGCACACTAGGCTTTAGATTCACAAAGCAGGAGAAATACATCACGCCACAAAGAGTGACGATATTTATCGCCACACATACAGCAAGATTCATTGCATAGCCTCACTTGCTATTTTTAGCTTTGCTTTAAGCATACTCTTTGGCACAAAGCTCACGCGGATATGTTTGCGCCCATACGTATAAGCAATATAGGCAAAATCCCTATCTAATGCCACACTAGGATAAGACACCTCGCTATCAAGCAACACATCAAGGCGCAGAAGAGGTATAAAGTCAATAGATTCGCTCTCTTGGCTTTGCCTATCAAACATATATAGCCATAGCTCCTCGCGTTTATTGCCCTGTGGGCGAGAGCTTTGATTGTGCAGTAAAAATGTAGAATCTAGGACATTAAATAGCACAGATGAGGCGTCATAGTTGCGCAAATTGCTTGGCTTTGAATGCTTACACAAAGGCGCACACTCAATCACTTGCATCACATCATTTAGCACTTTATGATTCCTATAAACCCCTATGGTTGAATGGCTATCTAGCGGGACAAAGCTCGGCTGAAGCTGGGAGAGATTCTGCGGTGGGAGGATAAAGATAGAATCTATATCTAAATGATGATTAAAATCAAGCAAAAGCGGATATTTACGCGCTAACTCGTGGTAGATTGGCAAGATAAATCCGCCATCATCTTTGAGCATAGCAGGCGTGCGAACAAGGTGAGAGAAATTCAAAAATGGACTTAAATGCAATTCTCTAAGGTATTGCAAACTAGAAAGATTATCTTTAAACATAAGGTGATAGATTTTGCTTGTCGCCCACCCGCCCATACTCACGCCAACAACAAAAAGATGTGTCCGCCCTTGCGTATCTACAAAGGTTACAGGATTCCCTAGCTTTTTAATAAATTTACCACTAAGATTTGAAAGCAAAGGCGCATCTAAAATCTTTTGAGGCTCACTCCATTTGCCGATTTGCGAATCTTGTTCTTTTACATTTTTGTTATTTTTATTAAAGGTAAAAAAACTTTGATAAATCCCCACATCTCTAGCCCCCTCTCTACTCCCAGCAAAATAGAGCAACATCAAATACTTATCGCTTACATTGCTTACATTTGCTATCGCACTTGCGTGAGCAGAAGCCTCACTATTTGGAATATCAAAATATATAATGTCGTTATAAACATTATAAGGGCTAGTATCGGGTAAATGCAAAGTATGCTTTGAGAAATCAATATGTGGGCTTGGGGTATTATCACTATCGATGCACCACCACGCACATACACAAAGTGCTAAAAGAAATATACTTGTTTGAAAAATATGCTTTAGCACTTTGAAGATTCTTTATTTAAAAAGTGCTTTGACAAATTGTTCTATGCGAGCAATACCCTCTTCAAGCTCCTCTAAGCTACAAGCAAAGGATAATCGCACAAAGCCTTCCATTCCAAAAGCACAGCCGGGCACAAGTGCTACGCCTTGCTCCTTAAGCAATGCCTTGCAAAACCCCATAGAATCTGCGCCATATTGAGGCAATGCAGAGATATTAATAAACAAATAAAATGCACCTTGAGGTTGGCGGACATTAAGACTTTGAATATTATTAATCGCATCACAAGCAAAGCGCATACGTTCCTCAAATGCAGTGCGCATATCCTCTATATCATTATCTACCTCGCCTTTCAAGGCTATTACTGAAGCCTTTTGTGTAATGGAATTGATATTGGAGGTACATTGACTTTGTAAATTATCCATAAACTTTATAAGTTTTTTATCCTTACAAGCTAGATAGCCTATGCGCCACCCTGTCATCGCTACTGATTTGCTTAAGCCATTAATGGTAATCGTGCGTTGCAGCATATCCTCACTTACCGCCGCAGCGGAGAAAAACTTCACACTATATACGAGCTTTTCATACATCTCATCGCTTACTACCCATATATTTGTATCTTTTAGCACCTCTGCAAGAGATTCTAACTCCTCCTTGCTATACACCATACCTGTGGGATTTGATGGGGTATTAAGAACAAATATCTTTGTTTTAGATGTGATAGCCTCTTTTAGCTCCTTGGCTGTAATTTTAAAGTTATTTGCCTCTGTTGTTTGCACAATCACGGGCTTCCCACCGCTAAAGGTTACAAGCTCAGGATAAGTAACCCAATATGGAGAGGGGATAATCACCTCATCACCATTATTAATGAGAGCTTGAAATACATTAAAAAGTGAGTGTTTTGCGCCATTGCTTACAATGATTTCATTGCTCTCATATTGTAGATTATTTTCACGTAAAAGCTTCCCTCGAATAGACTCTATCAATTCTGGAATCCCCACTACCGCAGTATATTTTGTAAAGCCACTCTTTAGCGCCCTAATGGCTTCATTTTTAATCATCTCAGGCGTATCAAAGTCTGGCTCACCAGCTGAAAGACTAAGCACATCTTGCCCACTCGCTTTTAACTCGCGTGCTAGGGTGCTAATAGCAATAGTTGTGGATTCTTGTAAGAGTTCTACTCGCTTTGCATAAGTGGGTTTTTTCATAATACTCTCCTTGAAGATTTATGTATCATAGCACATCTCTCTCAAACTACTCTTTAATATCTGCAAGTTTAAGTGTAAATTCAACCTCGCCCTTGCTTAAACGCATTTCCTTAGCAATCGCATCAATGCTCCACCCATCACGAAACATATTGACAATGCGCTTCTCGTTGATATTTGTATTTGATGTGGGAAACAAACTAAATTCTCGAATCCTCTCTTCAAGACTCACAATTTTTTCCTCGATATAATCCCGCTCCTTATTGACTTGTGCCTCTAAAATCTCTACTTGGCGATACACACCTACTAATGCGTTATTTACCGCATCAATGCTTTCAGTTTTGATTTTTGTATTAAGGGCAGTGCTGCTTAGCTGACTTTCAAGCTCATTGTCTTTAATCCATTTGTGAATCTTAAATATCTCATTATTAATATCTTCCATACCCTTTTCGAAACGTCTAATTCGCTTTGCCATATCAAGGTTGCGTGTATAGTTTAAAAAAGTAACATAACACACTATACCTATGGATATTAAAGAAAATATGATACTCATACTGCTTACTGATATGCCAAACATTACCTTACTCCTTCGACAAACTTTTAGAATCTAAAATCATTAAACGTTCCATTTGCACAACAAAACTATCAAAATCTACCAAATCATTATGCCCAATCTGCTCAAAAACCAACACTTGAGGTGCAATAGCTCGAGCAAAAATCCCTATATAACGTTGCGGAAATACAGGCAAAAAAATACGCAAATAATACTTTTCTCCTGCTTCAAATATGCTTGAAGAGGTGCATAATACATTATGCCCCACAAAATGAGCGACACCCTCACCTGCCAAACGCAGATATTGTGTAGCCCTATTATTAAGAATCTGCTCAATATTTTCCACTTTTTGATAGAGTTCCACAAGTAATTCTAATAATACCTCATCAGTATCTTCTGTGCGATTTTTAGACTTAATCTTGTTAAGCCATTGAGTAATAGAACCATAGCGATTTTGAGAGAGCGCAATATATTCCTTTTTAAACATTTCTTCGTTACTCGTATTAAGCTGCTCAAATGCGATTTGAATTTCACAAGGAACAAGACGCGTTTGTATGCCATTTTGTACTAGAATGCTCTTAAAATCCATATGCTTCCCTTATAGAATCTGCCAAAATACATACAAAAAATATAATCCCCAAATAGCCATTAGTAACAAAAAAAGCCTTAGGAATATGCTTTAAATGCAGTTTTACAAGATATTGCTCATAGCAAAGCATAAGGGCGGATATAGCTACACCTATTTGGGCGATAAGCCCTAGCTGTGCCTCATATACAAAAGCTATCCAAAACCCCACGGCAAAGATATGGCATAGGCGCGAAATCCACAAGGTTTTTTCAACACCAAAATAAGCCGGAATAGAATGGAGCTTGTGAATCTTATCAAATTCTATATCCTGTATGGAATAAAGCAAGTCAAATCCAGCCACCCAAAACAGCACACCTATGGAGAGAAATACACTCCATAATGGAATCTCCCCCATCACAGCAATCACCCCAGCAATAGGTGCCAAGCCTAAACACACCCCAAGCACCCAATGCGCTATCGCGCTAAAACGTTTGGTATAGGAATAAAAGGCTAAAATGAGCAAAAACGGCACACTCAAGGCAAAAGCAAGAGGATTTACAAAGTAAGAGATAAACAGAAAAAGTAGCGCATTAAAGACATTAAAGCACACAAGCCCCATAAGGCTAATACGCCCATCGACACTAGGGCGGCTACTTGTGCGGGGATTATCCTTATCTATATCCCTATCTCTAAAGCGATTAAATCCCATAGCGAAATTACGTGCGCTAATAAGAGCCAAAATACATAGCACAAACGTCTCCCATCCACACCACGGAATGCTATATACCTGCATACTTCCCACAACCATTGCGATGAGAATGAAACTGCTTGAAAAAATAGTATGCTCAAAGCTAACAAGTTCGCTAAAATTTTTTATTTTCTTCACTAATAGTTTCAAAATACCCATCTTGCCCCATTCCTTGCGAGTTTGCATTCCCTATATCATCTAAATAAAACGCAGGATTCTAGACTACCTTACCAAAAAATAAGCTAAAACTCTTGCAAAATAATGCAAAATCGTTTAATATATCGTTATCTTAATACCTAATAAAAACCAAAGTTCTCAACATCTTGGAGAATTATCACACATTCTTTGAATATCTTACCCTTAGAGATATTAAGATGACATTTTGAGGCAATTTATGAGCTATCCAAGGGTTTGCCTCCATATAAAGTTTAAGAGTAAGTAAAACATTATCTCTACTGAACGATATTTTTAAGGAAGCAAAATCTAAACTGCATACGAAAAGCGCTCAAAATAGTTTTGAATTTTAAAGGATTACCTCAAATGGATACATTGAGCTATATTGACATAGGAATCTTAGTTTTACTTATCTTGCTTTCAATCAAAGGGTTTTGGCAAGGTATCATACGTGGGTTAGCAAGCTTACTAGGCATTTTACTCGGTATATTTTTTGCTTCACGATTCTATGATAATGTAGGGCAATGGTTTGCACAAACTATCTATGACCTCAATGCTCCAGAACTCAATGCGCTTGTAGGCTTTCTTATCCTTATGGTTTGTATTTGGCTTGCATTCCTTCTTATTGGGGAAACTCTCTTCCGTATACTTAAAATCACTCCTTTAGCTCTCCTTGATGGTATATTAGGTTTAGTTTTTGCCTTTATTAAAGCTTTTTTACTTATTTCTATTATTGTTTTTGGGATTACTCAAATAGGTTGGCTAAATAATCTGTCTCAAAGCATTGAACGTGATAGTTCACTTTTCCCCATAATGAAAAATCTTGCCATACGCATTATGAATCTTGAAGAAGTTCAAGAAATCAAAGAAAATCTTAATAATATTCATACACAACACTCATCTACACAACACTCATCAAAAGAAGACTTAGAAGCAAAAGAAACAGAAGAAAAACATACAGAAGATATCAAAAACATAGATGAGGGGGAATCTCAAGCAACAGATGGTTCTATACATTCCAACGACACAACCGCCTCGGAGCAATAAAAGTATGTTTTCAAATTTCTATATCCAACAACGTATCAAAAAAAAGGAACTTATGCAAGAAGCAGGGCTTAATCCTTATACCAACAAAGCTACGCGGACTTTAAGCAATAAGGCATTTTTAGATAAATACCAATATCTTAAATTGCAAGATATTGCAGAATCTTCATCCAAAAACTCTGAAAATGAAAGTATTGTAGGACGCGTGAGATTTATCCGCCTGATGGGCAAGGCGTGTTTTATTAAGATTCAAGATGAGAGTGCTTTACTCCAAGCCTATATTTCAAAAGACGATGTGGGAGAGGATTTTGCACACATTAAGAAAATCCTTGAAGTAGGAGATATTATCAATGTGCAAGGCTATGCCTTTATAACCAAAACAGGAGAGTTAAGCATACACGCGCGTTCTTTTCAAATTCTTACTAAAAGCATTGTGCCACTGCCTGAAAAGTTCCACGGGCTTAGCGATGTGGAGCTTCGCTATCGTCAGCGCTATGTGGATTTGATTGCCAATGAAGAGGTAAAAGAGACTTTCAAAATGCGTAGTCAAATTATCTCCTGTGTGAGGGCTTTCTTTGAGAAAAAGGGCTTTTTAGAGGTAGAAACACCTATGCTTCACCCTATTCCCGGTGGGGCGAATGCACGTCCTTTTATCACTCATCATAATGCCCTTGATGTGGATAGATATTTGCGTATCGCACCTGAGCTCTATCTCAAAAGGCTTATTGTAGGGGGATTTGAAGCCGTATTTGAACTTAATCGCAACTTTCGCAATGAAGGTATGGACCACTCTCATAATCCCGAGTTTAGTATGATTGAATTTTATTGGGCATATAAAACCTATGAGGATTTAATCACTCTCACTAAAGAACTTTTTGACTTTCTTTTTAACTCCCTCAAACTCCCTAAAATTCTAACTTACAATCAAGATAACATTGATTTTAACCAATGGAGCATTATGAGTTATAAAGACGCACTCATAAATATAGGCGGCTTAGATGAAAAGATTATAAATGATAAAAATGCACTCTTAGCCCACCTCCAAGCAAAACATCTCAAAGTCGATACATCTATGGGCTATGGCAAACTTTTAGCCGAGGCTTTTGATGAGTTTGTAGAGCATAAACTTATCAATCCTACTTTTATTACACAATACCCCATTGACATTAGCCCTCTCGCAAGACGTAATGATGAGAATCCTTTGATCGCAGATAGATTCGAACTTTTTATCGGTGGGAGAGAAATCGCCAATGGATTTAGTGAACTCAACGACCCTCTAGACCAGCTAGAACGTTTTAAAGAGCAGGTTAAGGCAAAGGATGCAGGTGATGAAGAGGCTCAATATATGGACGAAGACTATGTATGGGCATTAGCACACGGTATGCCACCCACAGCGGGAGAGGGTATAGGCATTGATAGATTGGTAATGCTTTTATGCAATGCAAAAACAATTAAAGATGTAATTTTATTTCCTGCATTAAAGCCAACTAAGCCAAACTTTGATATAATATCCTCAAAAGATACCCAAACCAACATCATAGAGCATAAGGAGGGCAAATGAGTTATTTAATCCAAAACCAAGATAGTGAGATATTTGAGCTAATAGAAAAAGAATTACAACGACAAAATGACCATCTAGAGATGATTGCGAGTGAAAATTTCACATTTCCTAGCGTTATGGAGGCTATGGGAAGCATTCTTACCAATAAATATGCTGAGGGCTATCCATCCAAACGCTATTATGGAGGTTGCGAGTTTGTCGATAAAATCGAGGAGATTGCCATTGAGAGGGCTAAAAAGCTCTTTGGTGCCGCTTTTGCTAATGTGCAACCTCATTCAGGTTCACAGGCAAATGCAGCAGTGTATGCAGCACTCTTAAAGCCTTATGATAAGATTCTAGGTATGGATTTAAGCCACGGAGGGCATCTCACACACGGGGCGAAGGTAAGCACTTCAGGGCAACTTTATCAAAGTTTTTTCTATGGCGTGGAGCTTAATGGATATATTGATTATGACAAACTCGCTCTTCAAGCCCAAGTAGTGAAGCCAAATATTTTAGTATGCGGCTTTTCTGCCTATACACGTGAGCTTGATTTTAAACGATTGCGTGAAATCGCAGATTCTGTAGGGGCCTACCTTATGGGAGATATTGCCCACGTTGCTGGATTAGTCGTAGCGGGAGAATATCCTAATCCCTTCCCACATTGCCACATCGTTACTACAACCACACATAAGACCTTGCGAGGACCAAGGGGCGGAATGATTCTCACCAACGATGAGGAGCTAATAGCCAAAATCAATAAGGCTGTCTTTCCCGGGATTCAGGGCGGACCACTTATGCACGTAATCGCGGGTAAGGCAGTAGGTTTCAAAGAAAATCTCAAGCCCGAATGGAAAGTGTATGCAAAGCAAGTCAAAGCAAATATCCAAGCACTTGCAAAAATCCTCATTAAGCGTAAATACAACCTTGTAAGTGGCGGAAGCGATAATCACCTTGTGCTAATGAGCTTCTTAAATAACGATTTTAGCGGCAAAGACGCGGATTTAGCCTTAGGCAATGCCGGAATCACAATTAATAAAAACACTGTTCCGGGTGAGACCCGCTCTCCTTTTGTTACAAGCGGTATAAGGATAGGTTCTCCTGCTCTTACCGCAAGAGGTATGAAAGAAAAAGAGTTTGAATGGATTGCAGAGAGGATAGCAGATATACTTGATGATATTCACAATACCAACTTACAGACAACAATTAAATCTCAAGTCAAAGATTTTGCCAAAGATTTTAGAATCTATGAACGACCAATTTTTTAGGGGGTAAGTCGTGACAGAAATGGATCTTAAGCTCATCAAGATGGACACATCGCATTATTACAGACGCGTTAATGGGTTAGGGAGCAAAGTCAATCATATGGGGCGGATTCTATATGATAAGTATGAGAGAGTTGATGCAATGCTTACCTCTATGCTCATTGGCAAACATTTTCGTAAAGAGCTTATAGTAGCCCATTCTCTGCTTTTGGCTAAAGGTAAAAAAGTAGAGAATATCGTATTTGATTATAACGGGCGTAATCCAGAGAGATTCTATCATCGTGCTCAACTGCTTTTGCGCGAAGAAGGATTTTTAAACTTTACTGCATTTTGTTCCAAAACGCCCGGACATCTCCATTTATATGTGCATAAAGGACATACTGAACTCAATGAAGGTAAACGTTTGGCTAAAACACTTTCGTTAAAATTATCTCAACATTGCCCTAAAGAATGGAGAGTATTTCCCAATGATGAAATGCCCTCTAATTTCAATATTCTCGCTCTACCTTATGACGTCTATGCTAAGGAGCGTGGATCGTCTTGGGCAAGGCATATGTAACTACTTTAAAGGAGTAAAAATGGAAACAAAACGAGAACTCAATGACATTTTAATCAATGATGATGATTTGCAAAGAGAAAATAAAACTAAAAAACTTATGATGATGATTGCGATGGCATTAGTTTTTTTGTGCATCGTAATTGGTGTAAGCATCTTTTTTGCTTCTGAAGATACAACACATGAAAAACACACAGCGGCAAATAATGGCTTAACACCCATTAGAGATCCTCTAGATTCAAGTTTTGAGAATGTCCCACTTGGTAATAATCCTTCAGGGGAAATTGATGAATTTCAACAAATACTTGATGATATTCGCAAACGTGAGCAAGGAGATACTCATCCTCAAATAGCGCAAAATACACAACCCTCACCTCAATCGCCACAGCCTGCTCCAACACCTAAACCCGCACAGAATCCACAACCTGCTCAGGCTCCAAAACCAGCTGCACAACCAGTGCTTCCAGCTAAACCTACTGCACAGCCAACACCAAAGCCAGCCGCACAACCAGCCAAGCCAGCACAGAATCCTACAACACCTACCAAGCCTACTGCACCTGCTAAGCCAGCTTCGACAAACCAAAAGAGCATTCCTAATATTTTTGAAGACGTTTCCACTCCGCGTATGGACACATCTAAAAATGGGCAAGTAGCAGAAAAAGGATTCTATGTACAAGTAGGTTCGTTTGCTAATAAACCAAGTGCAGAGTTTTTAAAGCAAATCAGCAATTATAGCTATCGCGTTTATGCAGGCACTTCAAATGGACAGCCTACCACAAAATACCTCATTGGGCCTTATACCTCCCGCACAGAAGCAAGTAGAGATTTGCCTAATTTTAAAACTCTTGTTCCAGACCCTGTGCATTTTGAGGTAAAATAGCCTCATATTACTATGAGTAAAACTTTTGGGCTTATTGGCGTTGGGGGCTTTATCGCTCCTAGACATCTCAAAGCCATCAAGGCAAACAATGGCACACTTATTTGTGCTATTGATACGCACGATTCAGTAGGTATACTCGATAGCTACTTTCCTCAAGCGGATTTTTTTACACAAGGCGAGCGATTTGAGAGGTATCTCTATAAGCTTAAATGTAATAACACACCGCTAGATTATATCAGCATTTGCTCCCCTAATCACCTGCACGATACGCATATCCGTCTTGCCTTACGTAATGAATCTTACGCCATTTGTGAAAAGCCCATCGTGCTAAATCCGTGGAATCTTGACGCCCTACTCCAAGCCCAAAAAGAAAGCGGAAAGCGTATTTATACCATCTTACAGCTTCGCCTGCACCCAAGTATCATTGCCCTTAGAGAGCACATTCAAAGCCTTTTAAAGCAAGATTCACAAAAGGTACTTAATATTGATTTAAGCTATATTAGCGCTAGGGGCAAATGGTATACGCACTCGTGGAAGGGTGATGAGAGTAAAAGTGGCGGAATAGCGACAAATATCGGGGTGCATTTTTTTGATATGCTTCTGTGGATTTTTGGCACACTCAAGGAGAGTATCGTGCATACCTATAATGAATCTAGTGCGAGTGGATTTCTAGTCTTAGAACACGCTAGAGTGCGATGGTTTCTCTCCATTGATGAGCAACACCTGCCCGATGAATGCAGAGCAAAGCAAAAAAGAGTGTATCGCTCCTTGCATTTAGAGGGAGAGGAATTTGCCTTTAGCGAAGGCTTCGAGGATTTACACACAAAAAGCTATGCAAATATTCTAAATGGCAAAGGCTTTAGCCTACTTGATACAAAAGCAGCCATTGAGCTTATCCATCAAATCCGCCACGCTACGCCCATTGGCTTAAAGGGCGAATATCACCCCTTAAGCGCAAGGTTTCTATAATGGCATATTTTATCCACCCTACAAGCATAGTCGATGAGGGCGTGAGTATCGGGGAAGGTAGCAAAATATGGCATTTTTGCCATATTCTAAGCGGTAGCGTGATTGGACAAAACTGCTCCTTTGGGCAAAATTGTATGATTGGACCAAATGTAAGTATTGGCAATAACCTCAAGGCACAAAACAACATCAGCATTTATGAAGGAGTAGAGATTGGTGATAATGTGTTTTTAGGACCAAGCGTTGTTTTTACTAATGTCATCAATCCTCGCGCTTTCATCTCCCGCAAAAGCGAGTTTAAGCGCACTCTTATCAAACTTGGCGCTTCTATTGGCGCAAATAGCACGATTATATGCGGTGTGGAGATTGGCGAATATGCTTTTGTAGGTGCAGGAAGTGTCGTTACAAAAAATATCCCAGATTTTGCCCTCTATGTGGGGAATCCCGCTAAGCATATTGGTTGGGTAGATAAGGCAGGAAAACGTCTTATCTTTGATGATACACTCATTGCACACGATAGCTACGATAACAGCGTATATCGCCTTCTTGGCGATAGAATTGAGAGACTATAATGTTAGCTCCACTACCGCAGTTAGATACTATCCGCATTGCCGTGATTGGCTTAGGCTATGTAGGGTTGCCACTGCTTATCGCATTTAGTAAACGTTATAATGCCATTGGATTTGATATTAATCCCACTCGTATAGAATCCTTGCAAAAAGGCATTGATGAGACAAAGCAAGTCTCTAAGGAAGAGATTCTCCGCTCTCATTGCACCTTTAGCAGCACACTTTGTGATATTGTAGAAGCAAATGTCTATATTATTTGTGTGCCTACGCCCATTGATGAATACAAAGTCCCCGACCTCTCCGCGCTTTTGGGCGCAAGTGAAATGGTAGGTAAAGTTTTGCAAAGAGGCAATATCGTTATTTATGAATCCACCACCTACCCCACCTGCACGGAAAATGAATGCAGAGCTATGCTTGAGCTTACCTCATCACTTCATCTTAATAGCGATTTTTATCTTGGCTACTCGCCCGAGCGGATAAATCCTAGCGATAGCATACACACCCTAAGCAATATCCACAAAATTACTTCAGGTAGCAACGATGAAGCAGCGGCATTTGTAGATACCCTTTATGCCTCAATCATCACAGCTGGAACACATCGCGTCTCATCAATCAAAACCGCTGAAATGACAAAAATCATCGAAAACGCTCAACGTGACCTAAACATCGCCTTTGTCAATGAAATGTGTATTATCTGTGATTATTTGGATATTGACGCCCTAGAGGTGCTTGAAGCGGCAAAGACAAAGTGGAATTTCCTGCCATTCACACCGGGATTAGTAGGAGGGCATTGCATCAGCATTGATCCCTATTATCTTACGCACAAAATGAATGCGATTGGTTATGTGCCGCAAGTAATCAGCTCAGGGAGACTCATCAATGACACTATGCCGCATTTTATCGCACAGAAAATCATTAAATTAATGATAAAACAGCATATTGCCATACTTGGGGCGAAGATTCTCATACTTGGGGTAACTTTCAAGCAAAACTGCCCCGATATACGCAACTCCAAAGTCCCACTTGTCAAAAAAGAGCTTGAGGAATTTGGGGTAGAGGTAAGCGTATATGACCCTATCGCTAATGCGCCTGATGTACAAGAGCAATACCATATCTCACTCCTACCCTCACTCCCTTCAAGGCAATTTGACGTTATTTTTCTTGCTATAGCCCACAATGAATTTCTCTCCCTCTCATTTAAAAATTTAGCAAAGCAAAATGCCATCTATTACACCCTCACCCCCCACAAGCTGGATTTGTAGCTTCTCTAGTCTATTATGCCTTTGCTGCTGCGATGTAATCGCCACATTCGCACGGAGTGCTAATCCACACTTGCAAAAGGTCTTGCTCGTGTAGAATGAATCCATGCTCCGCGCCTAAAGAATATACTTGTAACCGCGCTTCATTTGGTGATTATACGCACGAAGTGTTTGTTGGATTACCCTCTCACTCCACCCCTGTAAAGAGAGATTCTAGGTTTAGATTCTCTTGTGTCCCCACTTGTATCAAATCAATTACACGATAGTGCCAACCCATAAAAGCGCCTTAAGAATGGTGAGCTGGTAATCTAGTGAACGATATATAAGGGGAGCGAGGCATATTCGCCGAGCCAGTCTCGTGCTTGCGCTTTAGCACCAGCCCACACTTGTAAAGCAAAGTTTTTTAAAAAGTCAAGTTTTGTGGGGTAAAGCACAACAGCATAGAATAATAAAAGAGATTCTACTTAAATCCACGCTTTGAGGTATACCTTAAGATTCTGTACAACGTCGCTCCATTCATACATCTTGCTTTGTGTGAAGCACACAACATTTTGATACCACGGCGTAGAAATACCATTCCCCCAACGCCAATCATAACGTTTATTCAGCAACACAAGCGTGTGTCTCCCCATACTCGCGCTCAAATGCGCTACTGATGTGTCAATGCTAATCACCATATCCATATCATCAATAATCGCATAAGTATCTGCAAAGTCATTCATCTCTTTTTGGATAATACTATGCTTTCCTAACTCCTCGCATTGAGGCTTATTAAGCGAGTAGATTTCAATCTCCTTATGGTCTTGCAATGCACTCATTAGTACATCAAGCGGGATACTTTTATCGTTTGCTTCGCTAAATTGTGAATCTGTGCTAAAGCAAATGCCGATTTTTTTGACTTTATGGGGCGCTTGGGGCTTTTCACACATAAAGGGCATTATGGCTAAATCATCAGTATGTTCCACCCCTAACGCTAAAGGCAGTGACAAAAGAGAGATGGCTATATCGTATTTTCCTACTTCGCTAAGACTTGAGACACATTTAAAAGGCAGTTTTGTAAAAAGTGGCACAAGCGGAACTTGAGTAATAACACAAATATCCTTTGTATGCTTTGCTAAAAGGGGTAAAAATCGTGCAAACATAATGCTATCGCCAAGCCCCTGCTCGTGATAGACAAGCACCTTTTTGCCTTTAAATTTACTTTTTTTACTTTCATCATAATGCCAAATATTTGTAATCCTCCTAGGTAACATATTGGGGAGTTTTTTACGCTCTTCATAGATTCGGAAACCATCTTTAAGGCGCAAGGAGCGGAGTAGGAAATGTGCATAGTTGATATAATAGCTTATATTATTAGGATTAAGCGCGATGGCTTTCCCGTATAGTGCCTGTGTGTGCTGTATATCTTCATTAGCATAAGCAAGGGTATTAGCATAGTTAAAATTAAAATCGCTATCCTCTGCATAATGCGTATATATCGCGCTATATACTTGCAGTGCCTCACTAAAGCACCCTAATTGCACATAGGTATTAGCGAGATTCACACCTGCATCAAGATAACCCTTACTCAAGGCATTAAGATAAAGCTCTATGGCTTCGCCAAAATTTTTGAGTTTCACTTGTGCGTTAGCGAGGTTAAACATCGCTCCTAAATCATTAGGGTCAAGCTTAATAGCAATCGTGTAATGCTTGATTGAATGATTAGAATCTCCTATATCCGAATAGGCTTTTGCGAGGTTAAAATGGAGATTAGAATTATTTTGTGCTGCTGTATTTTGTCTAAGAAGCATTTTAATCTCTGCGATACATCGCTCAGGATTCCCACTGCGACGGTAGGCTTCCGCACAATTAATGGTGTGATTAGGCTGTGTGGGTTCATATTGCATAGCTTGAGAGAAATATGCTATTGCCCTCTCAAATGATTTAAGCTCAAGCATTACCATACCCGCTAAGCTCCATACTTGTGCTTGCGTATAGTCAATCCCTAATATTTGAATACATATATCTATGCACTCGTGGTAACGTTGTGATTGGTAGAGCTGATGTGCCATCTGCACGGCTGAAGTGATATCAAAATTTTGTCTAGACACTTATCCCCCTTGGTTTTTCCAAAGGGTTTAAGCAAAAATGATACCACTTTTATGCAAGTAGTGACAGAGAGGAAAATATACTAGAAAACTACGCCAAAAATAATAGAAAATCGCTGATAGTTATCTCTAAAATCTTTTGTACGCACAGAATCTGTATTAATACTAGCACCAGCTGTGCGACTAGAACTTGTCAATTCTCCCATCACATAGCGCAATCCCACACTAAAGACATTAGAAAATTTCAATCCAGCTCCAACACCATAGGTAAGCCCGTGATATATATTTTCAAGCGATGTATCATTTTGTGTTTCGCTTACATAAAAATTATCAGTAATGCTATGATATGAATATCCTACCATACCTTGAATATAAAATGAACCCATTTGCACACCCACAATCACGGGCACTTGTATACCCCAGCCATTAAAGCCTAGCTCAGTCATTACCTTTGAGCCACCGGGCAACCCTATCTCTTTATCATCATAAAATGCATTAGAGTTACCTAAGGATTTAAGATAAATAGGCACGGTGATTTCTGTCCCTACATACGGACGTATGCCACTTGCTGCTTTAATAGAAGTAATATAAATAGAGTACCCCACATCGGCAGAATGGAGATTTAAATTCCCAAGTTTGCTATATGAATATCCTAAATGCCCTTCGTTAAAAAGATACCAGCGCTGAACACTTCCAGCCTGAGAAGAGCCGCTAAGAATAGAGCCACTTGCAAAATTACCTAAAAGTTGTTTTTTTGTGTTGCTTAAACTTGAATTATTTGTAGCGCCAAATGCTGCACTACCTGCAATAATAAGCCCTAACACTATATGTTTAAAAGAAATCATTTTTCCTCCTTTAGCAAATTAAAATTGCGTATCATATCACAATAAACTAATATCGGCTTTAAAGCACATTTTTTTAGATTCCATTATGCCTTTACTATCGCGATGTATTGCGGTAAAGGTCTTACACGATCGGGATTTTATATCGCGTGAAGTAAGACTACGCGCTAGCTTTAGCTATAACAGCGTAGCCATAATAAACTAGAGATTCTAAAAGCTAGGGTGTAATGATAGCGTGGGATGAGCGATTAGTCGCGTGAAAAATCACGCTATTGTGCAATCGCGCATAATATTTCATTAAATTTTTTTGCAAAATTGGCTCAATGCTTGGCACAAACCACGCATTATTGCTCGTTACAATCACATATCGCGGATTATCTTTATAGAATCCTCGATTTGTCCCCTCATAGCAAATCGCATTCTTAAGGCGCACACCCTTTATGTCAAAATACCCAAATTCCTCTCCTGCGCTAAATCCTCCAATGCCCTGAAAAAAGATATTTGCAAGAGGTAATAAAAATGAGGGGATATACTCCCCAAAAGGCACAAGCAGCACCTTATCATAAAAGCTCACTTCTCCCTTATCAAACTTAAATGTGCTATTAAAATATAAAAGAGTGTTATCATTATCGCGCTCCACACGCAATGCTCCTGTGAGGATAACTATTTCCTCACTCAATGCCAAAAGATTCTCATAATATGAAGGCATAACATCAAAAGGCACATAAAATGCGCTCTCTGGCAGCACAACCATATCATAACCTGCATTTTTTGCCTGTGCAATATCCTCAATATGCTGCATAAAAATAGAATCTACTTGCTCCATACGATAGGTAAAATCCTGACTTACATCACTTTGGATTAGCTTCATCTTTAGAGGAATTGTTGCTGTATGTGGTGTGTTAAAAATATGGCTATCAAGGGCAAAGGTAAGGCATACTACACCTATTAATCGCCACCATAATGTATACTTCACAAGTAGCCATAATCCTAATATAATGAGGGCAAAGCTTAGCTTATCCACCCCAAAATAGCTATATGCAAACACACTCTCAAGCATAATCCAATCAAAACCAAGCGGAGTAAAAAAACTCAAAAGCAGTAAAAATATAAAACGAAGCAGCAGACATTCGCACCACAGCACAATATAAAATACAAATCCCATAAAGATTCCCACTGCTACAACAATAAGGGGAACAAGAAAGCTCATATCAAAATATCTCACCCCCAATGAAATCCAATAAAACCATAGCACACCGATAAAGAATCCCACGCTAAAGCGACGATTTGCAGGGGTAAAAAGCACACTTGCAACGCTTAAGATGCCCAAAAATGAAGCCAATAATGGAGAAATATCCCTAGAAGTGTATTGCTCCAAAAGCCACTGCATATAAAAAGGCAAAACGCAGATAAAAGCAAAGCCAAAAGATATAGCTAACCACACTAATGTAGGTTTATAGGTCTGTGGATTACGCCACATAAATGGCGTGCAGGGTATATTAATAGCTTTAAAACATAGCCCTTTTAAAGTCTGCAATGGAGGAGAATGCACAGAAAACATATTTATTTAAAAGTCGTGCCACCATCAATCACTATTGTTTGCCCAGTGAGCCACGCACTTTGTGTAGAATCACATAGGAAAAACGCTGCTCCCGCTAAATCTTCAGGTGTCCCCATACGATTAAGCGGAGACTCTTCCTCGACTTTAGCCTTTACTTGTGCATAGTCTGGGAATGCCTTTAACGCGTCTGTATCAATTGGTCCTCCACTCACTGCATTGACACGTATACCCCATTCGCCAAGCTCGGTAGCAGCGTATTTTACCATCGTTTCCACTGCATTTTTTGAATTACCGTGCCCTGCGTAATTTGGCATATACACGAGATTCCCTGTGGAGCTAAGCGATACAATCGCCCCGCCACCTACCTCTTTCATTCTCTTAGCTGCTTCTTGTGTGCCTACGACAAAGGCAAGCACGGTAGCTGTGTAGATATTATTTAACCCACGAGGCTTTAAACGCATAAATGGCGCAAATCCTCCCGCAACGCTCTTGCCATAAATGATAGCATTAGAGATAAAAAAATCAACCCGTAAAAAATCTTCATCAATTTTCTTAAAAAGTTCAATATACTGCTCTAGCTCCAGCACATTAAGCGGATAAAATCTTGCCTTAATGCCATATTTGCCCTCCACATCTTGAGCGATATTACACGCTTCTTCCTCATTTTTATTATAGGTAAAAGCGACATTCACACCATTCTGTGCGAATTTATACAAAATAGCCTTGCCAATCCCCCGCGTAGCCCCACTAATAACAAGCGTTTTACCTTTCATAAAATCCCTTGTGTTTGCTAGATTCATAATTGCACCTCATATTGTTCTAAGATTTTTTGTATTTTAGCCATATTTTCCTTAGAAGGTGGCACTAATGGCAGACGATATTCTAAATTTTGCAATAATCCCGCTAGAAACATAGCTGCCTTGATGGGTATGGGATTGCTCTCGCAAAAGAGAATCTTATTTATCTCATAAAGATTCGTATTGATTTCATAGCTTTTTTGCATATCTCCATTGAGTGCAAAATGTGTTAAATCAGCGATTTCTTTAGGCATAAGATTGCCTGTTACAGAGATAACGCCCTTGCCATTATTCGCAAGTATGGGAAAGTTAATCATATCCTCCCCACTAAAAACAGCGAGGTTTGGGGCTTCCGCGCCAAAAGCTACGATTCTATCCATTAGCCCCGCTGCCTCCTTGATAGCATAAATATTCGCACAATCTTTGTGCAATGCCTTTGCTGTTTCTATCTCAATGCCTACACCTGTGCGAGAAGGCACATTGTAGAGCATTACGGGGATTTCTATTGCGTCAGCCACAGCCTTATAATGCTCGTATAACCCCTCCTGTGTTGGCTTATTATAATAAGGCGTAACGCATAAAATCGCATCAGCCCCGCATTTTTGTGCGAATTGTGCTAATTCTATGGCTTCACTTGTGGCGTTACTTCCCGCACCTGCGACTACTTTTACACCACTTCCTTTGCATATGCTTACTGCAGATTCTATACATTCCATATGTTCTTTGTGTGAAAGTGTGGCAGATTCACCCGTTGTGCCTACAGGCACACAAGCGTCCATACCATAGCGGATTTGCCGCTTAATCAATGCTTCATAAGTCTCAAAATCCACTCTATTGTACTTAAAAGGAGTTACTAATGCACTCATTGCACCAAAAATCATTCTTGTGCCTCGCTTTTATCTTTATCTCTTAAAATCACTACATTTAATGAATCTTCCACAAAATACTTATTTGCTACCTCTTTAATCTTATCTATGCTCAAGGCATTAATATCTCGCTCATAAGAAAGCAAAGGCGAAATATCTCCTCGCACCAAATAGCTCCCAAAAAGCCCAGCCACTGACGAAGCATTCTCAAGCCCATAAATAAAACTCGCCCTTGTATTGATTTTCACTTTTTCAAGCTCTTCTTGCGTGATTTTACCCTGCTTAAGATTCTCTAATACCTTATATACTTCCTTTTCAATACTCTCTGCCTTTATGCCCTGCTTTGCTGTTGCCATAATCAAAAACACACCATCATCTTTAAGCTCCATATTATAGGCATACACGCTACTTGCTATTTGCTGCTTATCGACAAGCTCTTTTGACAATATGCTTGACTTTCCACCGCTCAAAATATCGCCTATCGCACTTAAAGCCACTTGATCTTTGCTTAAAAAATTGGGAATCTTATAGCCCATTGCTAAAAATTCTACTTGCGAATCTTTTTTCACAATGCTTCGTCTTATGCCATCTTGCCTTGGCTCTTTAGTCTTGACTTCAGGGATAGGTACAGTATTTTTCAGCGGGGCAAAATGCTTAGTAGCACTCTCAAAGACTTCATTAGGATTCACATCGCCACTCACTAATATTATAGCATTTTGCGGCTGATAATATGTGTGATAAAAGGAAGCAATATCTGCGATTTGCCAACTTTGAATATCCTCCATAAAACCAATAGGTGTCCAATGATAAGGATGATACACAAAAGCGGTATTAAAAAAACGGAAATACAAATAGCCCATAGGGGAATTATCTGTCCGCCATAATCGTTCCTCTGCTACGACATTGCGCTCGGGCAAGAACTCATCTTCTTTAAGCGAGAGATTGCTCATAAGCTCGGCAAAAAGTGCTAAAGATTTGTCAAGATTCTCTGTGCTTGATTTGATGAAATAACGTGTGTAATCAAAGCTTGTAGAGGCGTTATTCACTCCGCCAAATCCCTTAACAATCTCATCAAACTCCCCCGCCTTAAGATTCTTTGTAGATTTGAAGCTTAAATGCTCGAGCATATGGGCAATACCGCTTTTACCCATCACTTCATTGCGACTACCTACCTTATAAAAAACATTGGTTTCAATCACATTGCTTTGATTATTAAGCGACACCACCACGATTTGTAATCCATTTTCAAGCGTCTTTGTATAATACTTAGGCAAGGCACTAGGTGTAAATACACTTAAAGACGAGGGCGAATTAAATATATGAGAGATACTCATCAATACTCCTATAATAAGAAACTTCACGGCTTACTCTTTGATAGAATCATCTTTGTCTTGGATTGTCTTAGTAGCTTCATTGGCAGGATTCTCTATATTGACTTTGTTTGCTGTGGAAGTAGTATTTTTTGGCTTTTGTGCCGTGCTTGTTCTCCCACGTCTCTTGGCTGCTTGGGTGTCTTTTGTAGAATCTTGTGCTTTTGTTTTGCTTACACTTGCCTTTTGAGATTTTTTTACACTTGATTTGGCGTTTTTAGTCATATTTGAAGCTTCTGCTGATTCCGCTGATTCTGCTGTCTTAGGCTTTCTACCACGTCTCTTAGACTCAACAGCTTGTATTTTTCCCTCTATCACCTCTATTTCATCACTCTTAGACTTCCTCCCACGCTTCTTAGGCTTATTAAGAATATCATGACCTATCGCTTCTTGCACATTTGCAAACCCATCTTGTGCTAATAGTTCTAAAATCCCCTCATTGATTGCCCTACACAATCTTGGACCCTGAAAGATTAAACCGCTATATACTTGTAACAATGATGCACCTAACTTAATGCGTTTATATGCCTCAAGTGCATTGCTAATACCGCCCACAGAAATTAATGTCGTTTTACCAAAGAATGCTTCGCTTAAAATCTTTAACACAGCTTTTGACTTTTCTCTCAATGCCTCTCCGCTCACTCCGCCGCTTTCTTTAGGATTTTGCACTACGCTATAATCAATAGTTGTATTTGTAGCGATAATGCCACTCGCACCGGATTTGATGCTCATTTCTACCACTTTGAGCATTTCATCTTTATCCATATCAGGCGAAATTTTTAGAAAAAGTGGCTTTTGTGTCCGTGTGCGCGCCATCTTAAATAATTCTTGCACAAAAGTTACATTTTGTAAATCACGTAATTTAGGCGTATTAGGCGAAGAGAGATTAAACACGAAATAATCGCCTACCTCTAAGCAATCTAGCAATACGTTTTCATAATTTTTTAGTGAATCGCTTTGCATAATATTTTTATTTTTGCCTACATTAATACCTAATGGAATACTATAAGGGTAAAGATTTTTAAGACGTTTGGCAATTTCAAGCGATCCTTGATTATTAAAACCCATAGCATTTTGCAAACTCTTCTCTTCCTCATAGCGAAAAAGACGAGGCTTTGCATTGCCAATTTGAGGAGCTTGAGTAACCGTCCCAAGCTCCAAAAACCCAAATCCTAAAGCAGACAATCCCCGCACCATAGTTGCATTTTTATCAAATCCCGCGGCTAATCCCACAGGATTATAGAATCTTATACCTGCCACTTCTACATTAAGCCTCTCATCAAAAACACAATGTTGGGAAACAACAAAATCCTGCACTAAAGGTAAAGGTACAATATGCTTAAGCGCCCATTCTGCTAAATTGTGAGCTCTTTCGGAATCAAGTTTAAAAAGATAGGGGGAAAGCATTTGATATAACGACATAATGACACCTCTATGAAAGTTTAAAGCAAAAACAGAAGCGTTATTATAGCAAAAAAAATAAACTTATATTCTTACTCTTTAGGCAATGCTTTTAAAATTACTGCTAAATCTCATAATAATTAATCCATATTGTTATACTCTTAAAATCAAGGTTTTATGAATAAGTTATAATTTCATTTTTCAAGCTATATCATAGATGCAATTTCAACGTTGAACACTGACTTTTAATAACACAAAACCTGACCCAGAGTCTGTTTCATCAAACACTAAAATTGTCTTTATATTGGTAGATTCTGTAAGGTCAGTGGGGATATATTCTGCTCACTCTAGCCTAGCTTTACGAATCTTGTTTGAAGTCAGCTTAAGATTCTGTTAAGACTCTTAAATCATAAATATTGCTACTCGGTCCTAAAGCTCCCATTTTATACACAAAATGTGATAGCTTCTTGATGAAATATGAGATGATATAAAAAATTACGTTTATTCAAGGAGACAATATGCCAAAATGCGTTGTATTTAGCGGAGCGGGATTAAGTGCGGAATCAGGCTTAGAGACATTTAGGGATAATGGCGGTTTGTTGGCGCAGTATAATCCTATGGAAGTGTGCAATTATGGAAATTGGCGGGAAAATTTTGACCTCGTGCATAGATTCTATAACTTAAGGCGCGTGGAGCTAGGCAGTGTCAAGCCTAATGCAATGCACCAGTTTCTCGCCTCTTTGCCTACACTTTTAAACCCTAAAGCAAACAAAAAGCGCACAGAATCTATCGAAGTATATCACACAAAATGTCGATGGCCTGCTTGAACGCGCTGGGGCGCAGAATGTCATTCATTTGCACGGAGAGCTAAGTAAAATCATTTGCCCTCATTGTGAGCATATCCTTGATATAGGTTATAAGGTATTTACCCCTCGCGCTTGCAAACATTGCGGATATGAGCAACTGAAGCCTTTTGTTGTCTTTTTTGGTGAGCGCGCACCCAAATATATGCAGATGTATAAGATTTTTGAGGGGCTTTCTTTTAAGGATTATATGGTGGTGATTGGCACAAGTGGCAATGTCGTGGATATTAGTTCTATTATCGCGCGATGTGAATGGAAGTGCAAAATGGGCTTAAAAATTCTTAATAATCTTGAACCTAGCTCTCACATCGCCGAATCTGTCTTTGATAACATTTACTATAAACCCGCTACGCAAGCTATTTGGGAGATTAAAACAGATTTGCTGCAGTTTTTCCATAGATAACTTTAATATTAGAAATGATTAAGCCTCAAAGAATAAGCCTTTATTCTAGGCTTTATCAGCCTTATGCGCTTTTTGATGCGCAATCCATTGCTTAATTTTACTAAAACATTCTTCAAACAGATTCGTATATGGCTCACTCTCTACTCCAAAGCTCTTTTCTAGCTGTTCTACAAGGGCTTTTTGCTCTGCGTTGAGCTTAGGGGGATAAGTGATTTTAATCTGTGCGATGAATTTGCCCCTATACGCGCTATTGACATCTTTAATCCCCTCATTATCAAAGATAAATTGCTCTTTATCGCGCGTATTTGGGGGGATTTTAAGCTCTAGCTCCCCGCGTAAAGATGGAATCTTTAGTGTCGCCCCAAGCACAATAGAAGTAAAAAACACAGGCACTTCAATATAGACATTATTCCCATCACGCACGAAGTTTTCATCTTCGCTCACACTCACAGCGATATACAAATCGCCTCTTTTACCGTTTTTATCAGCATTCCCTCGCCCACTGATACGGATTCTATTCCCATCATCAATACCCTCAGGAATACTGACTTCAAAGCTCTCCTCACTCATCTCAAAGCCCTTACCTTTACACTTAGGACATTTCTCTTTTGCGCTATTTCCCTCGCCCTTGCAAGTGGGGCAAGTCTGTGCAAATGTCATAAAGCCCTGTCGCATATAGACTTGTCCCTTGCCTTGACAATCATTGCAAGTCTCTAGTTTGCCATCTTTTGCCCCGCTGCCATAGCAATGCGAACAAGCCTTTTTAAAGCTATTATGTATCTCTTTTTTACAGCCAAAAATAGCTTCTTTAAAGCTTAGCTCTAAGCCAATAAGTTCATCAAGGTTGTATTTCCCACTGCTACGTTTTTGCCCCCCAAAGCCAAAGTTTGCTCCAAAGGCAGATTCAAAAATGCTTCCCAAATCGCCAAAAATATCGCTAAAATCGCGTCCGCTAAAGCCACTAAAGCCGGAATTTTGTAAGCCCTCTTTGCCATATTTATCATAGATTTGTCGCTTAGAATCATCGCTAAGCACCTCATAAGCTTCATTTATACGTTTGAATTGCTCTTCAGCTGCTTTATCATCGGGATTCCTATCAGGGTGATATTTGAGCGCCATTTTACGATAAGCTTTTTTAATCGTCTCTTTATCGCTTGTGCGTGTGATTTCTAGAACTTCATAATAATCAAATGTCTCCAAAATCTGCTCCTAGTCTTTTGTAATGTTCTTAATTTTAAAGTGAGAGTGAGATTGTAGCGAAATTTTATAAGGCAAAGTTAAATTCTTTCAGCTAAGATTGCGCTATTCAATACTACATCAAAGGCTTTGTGCTATGAATCATTACAAGAGCAGTCTTAAGGCATTTTATGAGCTTATTCTAGCACTTGAAAAGCTCCCTGCCATTGGCAAAAAAAGCGCACAGAAAATGGCGTATGCACTTTGTGTAGAAGATAAATTTTTAGGGCTAAATATCGCTCACGCGATAGAGAATGCTGCCCTTGTAGTGCAGAGATGTCAAAAATGCTTTTGTGTGAGCGAAAGCGAGGAGTGTGAGATTTGCACATCGTTAGAGCGGGAAAATGGGGAATTATGTATCGTAGCAAAGGCACAAGATGTGCTGACAATCGAGGAGATGGGGGAGTATCAAGGGCGATATTTTGTGCTAAGTGCGGAGCTAGAGCAAATAGATTTTACATTGCTTAATCGTAGAATCCATAGGGAATCTATTAAAGAGGTAATTTTTGCCCTCTCTCCAAGCCTCGCTAATGAGGCGATTATGCTCTATATCGAGGATAAAATCAAGAGCCCTGTGCATTTTAGCAAAATCGCTCAAGGTGTGCCAACTGGCATTGGGCTAGATTCTATCGATCAGCTTTCACTCTCACGTGCCATAAGCGCACGTGTAAAGATTTAGTTTTCATTTAAGGAAATTATTAAGTTTTGGTTTGTAGAATCTCATTGTTGATTAATCTTAAAACAACGAAAGGATTGAACTATGAAAAAGTTGCTTTTTCTCACTATTTTGGGTCTTTTTAGTTTCACGTATGCTGACCAACCTGCAGTATTTAAAAAATGTATTGCTTGTCATGGGCCTGATGCGAAGAAAGTTGCTCCCGGTAGCAAAGGTGGTGTAACAATCGCTGGTATGCCAAAGGCTGATTTGCTTAAAAAACTCAAAGGTTATAAGGCAAAAACAGAAGATAATGGTGGTGCAAAGGCTATTATGTATGGACAAATGGCGACCGTAAGTGATGAAGATATTGAGGCATTAGCGGATTATATCTCCAAACTTCCTAAATAATCATTGATAGCTTAATTGATATTATGATGAAATATGCAGACCTTGTGTCTGCATAGGCAGAGCAATGGCAGAAATCACTCTCTCTTCTCAAGCATACAAACATAACTTTCAACTTCTCTCTTCACATATTGGCACAGATATAGAACTTGCAGCAGTCTTAAAGGATAACGCTTATGGGCACGGCTTAGAGCAAATAAGCACACTCGCGAAGCAATGTGGTGTAAAAAGCGTGTTTGTCAAAAATTATGCTGAAGCTATACGAATAAGTGAAATTTTTCCGCATATCACAGCACTTTATGGTATGCCAGAAGGTGATTTCCCCCCGCATATCGCTTTTGTAGTGCATCAAAAGGCGCATATTGAATCCTTACCCAAAGGCACGAAGGTAGAGCTAAAAGTCAATGCTGGTATGAATCGCAATGGCATACAACCTGATGAGTTAGAATCCTACATCAAAGCCATTCTTGATCGGGGCTTGGAGCTTATAGGGGTATTTACCCATAATGGCTATGGCGATGATATAGATGAAGGCTTTATGCGCACACAAGAGTGCTTCAGAACTATTAAGGAGCAAGTGAGGGCGTTATCTCAAAAATATGGTTTCAAGTTATCAAGATTCCATTCTCTAAGCTCTTCTGGAGCTGTACGTGTGGCAAGTGAGGGCAAAATAGATGATGATTTGGTGCGTGTGGGTATCGCGCTGTATGGATACCTCGATGTCGCCTTTGCCAATCCCATCAGTGCGAAACTACAAAAGGTCGCTACATTATACGCAGATAAAATCGCTACTCGCTTTTTGCCACAAGGAGCGCGTATAGGGTATAGTGGCTGCACAACTTTAGAATCTCAAAGCTGCATTAGCACCTATGATATTGGCTATGGCGATG
Organism: Helicobacter mastomyrinus; assembly: GCF_039555295.1. Lineage (NCBI taxonomy): Bacteria > Pseudomonadati > Campylobacterota > Epsilonproteobacteria > Campylobacterales > Helicobacteraceae > Helicobacter > Helicobacter mastomyrinus. The sequence goes on from NZ_CP145316.1 coordinate 446,050, forward strand.
GGTTTTTCCGCGTGAGTGAGCGGCACAAAGTCTATACCACAGAGGGTTATCAAATCCTCCCTCGCTCCTCAATGGACTGCTTCTCCTGCTTATGCGATAAACCTCGCATTTGTGTTTTTAATGATGTGAGCGTACTTGCACAGGCTTTTGGGACGATTAGTTATGAGATTCTCACACATCTCTCCCCGCATATCAAACGCACTCTTATTTAGCCTATGCCCGATATTGCACCTATTCGTAGAATTTACCCTTTTACACATAGTGCTTGTGATGGCTATTTTAAGCCCTCGTCTCGCGATTTTGTAGTGAGAGAAATCCCCCTTTATGAGCCAAGCGGAAGCGGGGAGCATTGCCTCCTCTATGTGCGTAAAAAGGGTTTAAGCACCTTTGAGCTTTTACATCTCCTCTCTCAAATACTTGGCTGCAAAGTGCGTGATATAGGCTATGCAGGGCTTAAAGACAAAGCAGCGACAACATACCAATACATTAGCATTCACCATTCTTTGCTTCCTCGTTTAGAATCTGCCCGTGCGACTTTAGAAGAAAAACAAGTGAAGATTCTAAACATTACCTTTCATCATAATAAGCTTAAAATCGGGCATCTTAAGGGTAATGCTTTCTTTATGCGACTTAAAAAATGTAGTCCCACAAATGCTAAAAAACTAGAATCCATCTTGCAATCCCTCACACAGAGCGGATTCCCAAACTATTTTGGCAATCAGCGATTTGGCAATGAGGGCGATAATTTTCAAAGTGGCAGAGAATTAGCACATAATGCTATGGAAATGAAAAACAAAAAGATAAACAAGTTTCTTATCTCAAGCTATCAAAGCTATTTGTTTAATGCGTGGCTTTCCTGCCGCATCACACTCTCTCAAATCCTACATCATTTTAGTCCAAATGAAGCTATGAATGCTCTGCAAAGCTCATCACTCCCTGCCCTACAACATCTTAATACACAATGTAACCCACAAATGCTAAAAATATGGCAAGCCCAAAAGCAGCCTTTTGTGCTGCTAAAAGGCGATGTGATGTGCCATTATCCCTTTGGCAAGACATTTTTATGCGAAGATGAAAATATAGAATCTGCACGTTTTATGCAAAGATATATCGCTCCCACTGGTGCACTTTATGGCACAAAGTGCATAAACGCCCAAGATATGGCTTTGGTGTGCGAAGCAGCATATAAAGATAAGATTAGCGCGAGTGGTTCAAGGCGGTATGCGTGGGTATGGGCGGAAGATGTAGAGAGCAAATACAAGCCCCAAGAAGCACATTTTGAGCTGCGATTCACCCTACCAAAGGGGAGCTATGCGACTATTTTCCTTGAATCTTTACTTGGTAAAAGCTTAGAAATCTGTAGAAATGACTAAGCGTCTTTTGATAAGATTATCATTTGCATTTTTGTATGCTGTAAATAGCCAATACTACCAACTTGATGAATGATTTATGCGATTGGCTTTCATCGTTTAGATTCTAAAAAACATCGAATACCTGCGTAACCGCCTAATCCTAATGTTTTGAGAATAGGGATATGGGTGTGATTAATGCCCCCAAGTGCAATAACACGTGAACGTATAGTATATGGAATCTTATTGAGTGTTTCTAAGCCTAGCGGGGTGCCTTTATTTGGTGTAGGGAAGATGGGGCTTAAGGTGCAATAATCCGCTCCCAATGCTAAAGCAGATTCTACTTCTGCGATACTATGTGCGCTATAACCGATAATTTTTTGTTCTGCAAATTCCTCCAAATAAGCATTTTTAAGTGGGGTTATATAGTTCATTAAGTGAGACTTTAAATGCACGCCTTGAAAAGAAGCAGAAAGAGATATGGTTTCTAATAGGCTATTAAAAGGCAGGTTAAGTAATAGTATTTTACTTAAGGGAGAGATATATTTGACAAATTCATTGAGCCATTTTTTATTTTGAGTGCGACATATAATCCCATCTACGGCTATTGTAGGTAAATACAAGGCAAGTGTGCTTATATATCTCTCATCAATATGAGGGGTAATAAGCCACGCCCTCAAAGCTATTAATGCTCTTCATCCACGACTATTGCGCCGTGAATATACACATAAGTAAGAATCATAAATACAAAAGCTTGAAGCAAAGCCATAAAGGCAAGAATAGCAAACGGAACAACAGGCACAACATAATGAGTAAGCATAAGCATAACAAGCAAAAACATATCATCACCCTTGATATTCCCAAAAAGACGGAAAGAGAGTGAAACAATGCGTGAGAGATGTGAAATAATCTCGATAGGGAACATAAGCGGGGCAAGCCACCACACAGGACCCATAAAATGCTTGAAGTATTTGAACACGCCCTGTGCGCGAATACCTTCAAAATGATAATAAAAAAATACCACAAGTGCCAATACAAGAGTAAAACTCCAACTTGATGTAGGAGATTCAAAACCGGGTATGATACCAATAGCATTTCCAAAAAATACTAAAAAGCCAATAGTAGCTGCTAATGGAAAGTATTTACGTGCGACCTCTTCACCTACAATATCTTTTGAGAACGAAATAATTCCAGAAATGACAAATTCAAAAACATTTTGTATGCCACCGGGAATAACTTGCATTTTATGTGTTGCATAACGTGCAAAAATAAGCATAAGCACTGCTACAAGCAGTGTATGAAATCCAATAATGAAATCATGATTGGCATTAATCAACCCTGCAAAGGTAAAAACTCTATCGTCCATAATAACCCCTTGTGTTGTAAGTGCAATGATTATGCCTTGTTTTTTGTTAGTTTTGCTTTAAAATGTTCATTTTTATGAAAACTTTTGATTTAAATATCGAATATGCCACAAAAATATAACAAATAAGATTCCCATAGGGAACAATAAACCTATTTCAGGATATACAAGCCCTGCGACACTAAGCTGTGAAAGAGAGAAGAATAATCCCCAAATGGCTAATGCAGCAATAATACTTACAAAGCTAATGAGCGTGAGATTGCCATAGCGAGGCAATGAGGGGATATAATAAGCGATAATAGCAATGCAAAGTGGGACAAAAAAGGGCACGATGAGTAGCCCATAGAGGATTCCACGTATTTTATCCGAGCTAACACCCTGCTTATAGGCAATATGAAGTGAGGCAAACGCATCAATAATTGAAGCTGTAGGCTTATCTTGCGCAATTGTTTCAAGTACTTTAGAGCTAAAGCCCTTAAGTGTGGCTAATTCCTCATTTATATTTATCTGCAAAGCTTTTTCTCCAAGTATCAAATTGGGCACAATCCCTAAGCTTTTTGCATTTTTTAAAATCCACTCATTGTTTTCAAAAAATGCTTCTTTTGCCTCGTGGTAGCCCACAAGTCTATGCTCCTCATCAAGCACAAAAATTTTAATGCCTTCTGCTCTTGCCTCACCATTAAGCAAAGGGTAGAGTTTGTGGAGAAAAATGTATTGGTTGTCGCTTTTTAAAAGTAGGTTTTCACGCACATTTTGTGTATTTTGGTAAATAATGCTTTCTGCATATTCTCGTGCGTATGCAAATGGCGTAGCGTTTAAGCCAATGAAGCTAAAAATAAAGATACTTGAAATAAAAATCAATGGAAAAAGAATCTGCAACTTTGAATATCCTAACGCCATCAGCGCTGTTAATTGTGAGCTTTTAAGAAATGCCATATAGAATAAAACTGAACACAAAACAAGCGAAATAGGCAAGGTATAAGTCAAGGCAAATACGCCATCATAAAATAAAAACAAAATCAATAAATTAGCAGAATCGGGCAATTCATCAACATATTTCAATGTATCAATAGCGAGAAAAAACCCCTCTAGTCCTAAAAAAATAATGAAAAAATATTTTAAATAATAAAATCCCACAAAACGAAAAATCATCTTTTGTCCCTTATGTTTTGCTTTGTGATATTTATAGAATCTTTATTGGGCTTTTGTGATTTATTTCTTAATGTAAAGCGGTTTTGTAAGTGAGCGAGTATATCCTCTATGCTACCTTGCATAGTGTAAAAATATGCAATGGCAAATTGGATAAAAGGCAAAGTTTGTGTTATTTGCGCTATTTCTTGAGTATTAAAATCACTCAATACATAATCTATCACATTGCCTTGCGTGTCCCTACCTATGCCAAAACGAAGTCTCAAGTATTTATCCCCCATAGCTTTATCAATAGATTTTAAGCCATTATGCCCACCGCTTGAGCCACCATATTTAAAGCGAATATCACCAAAGGCAATATCAATATCATCGTGTATTATCAGTGTATGAGCAATATCAAAATACCGAGCAAATGGGGCAATAGACTCGCCAGAGAGATTCATAAAAGTAAGAGGTTTAAGAAAAAATACTTTATGAGAATCTGTGTGTAATGTGCCCACTTCTGCGTTAAATTTTTTATCAAAATGAAATGTAAAATTTAAGGTTTTTGATAAAAAATCAAGCACCATAAAGCCAACATTATGCCGAGTATTTTGATATTTGACACCCGGATTGCCAAGCCCTGCAACAAGAAGGCAGGACATTATTTAGCTTTAATCACTCCAACTACTGCCACAGATGGGCGATTGATGATAGTTACACCTTGAATCTGTGGTAAATCACGTACAAGGATAGAATCTCCCACATCTAAATCACTCACATCAAGTTCATAGGTATTGGGGAGATGTTCCGCGCTGCATTTGACACTAATACGTTTTGTGGAAATAAACAAAACACCCTTATTCTTTAAGCCCTTAGCACTGCCTTTAACACTTACGGGCACTTTATATTTGCTCACTACACCTTTTTGTGCCATAAGCAAATCCACGTGGACAATAGTGTTTGTTACGGGATCTTTCTGGTATTCTTGAACTACCACATCTAGGGTCTTGCTACCTACTTTTACAGGGAAAATCAAGGTATTTTTATGCTTAAGTGCCTTAATGAAATCATTAAGCTTAAAAGCACAATGGATATTCTCCTGTCCCTTGCCATAGATATTTGCAATTAGATAACCATCATTCCTCAAAGCCTTTGCTTGAGATTTTGAAATACTCTCTCTAATTTGTCCTTCTAGCATTCTTTTGTCCTTTAGTAAAATTTAAGGACATTATTATAGCGAAAAACCCTTAAATACACTTAAGCTATTTTCCTATATATACTTGACGTGGTCGAGTAATCCTTGCTGTTGGATCTTTAATATGCTCTAGTAGCTGTGCGCACCAGCCCGGCATTCGTCCAATAACAAAAATAGGTGTAAAGAGCGATACAGGAATTTTAAGCGCAGAAAGAATAATACCAGAGTAGAAATCCACATTTGGGTAGAGATTTCTCTCTACAAAATAGCTATCACTCAAGGCTATTTCTTCGACTTTATGGGCTAAATCACTCAAACGTGAATCCATCTTAATACCCTTAGTATCTAAGTCATCTTTGAGTTTTTTAAGAATCTTAGCGCGAGGGTCATAATTCTTATACACACGATGCCCAAAGCCCATTAGTCTGAATGGATCATTTTTATCCTTCGCTTTAGCGATGAATTTATCGACATTTTTTGCATCGCCAATTTCATTAAGCATATCAAGCACTTTTTCATTTGCTCCACCGTGTGCAGCACCCCACAAAGCGTTAATTCCAGCACTTAATGCCGCATAAGGGTGTGCTCCTGTGGAAGCCACATTGCGCACAGTAGTGGTAGAGGCATTTTGCCCGTGGTCTGCGTGGAGGATAAAGATTTTATCAAGTGCCTCTACTTCTAGTGGTGTAATCTCACTTGCTCCATTGGCAGTTTGCTTCATTTTGCCACCCGGATAAGCACGAAGCATATAGAGGAAATTCTCTACATAGCCTCGTTCTACATCGGGATAAATATAAGGAATACCCAAAGAATGTCGATAAGCGAAAGCTACAAGTGTAGTAATCTTGGCAATAGCGCGTCTCGCCATCACTTGTCGCTCTGCCTCATTACTCATATCCAAATGATGAAAATGGAATGTTGAGAGTGCTGAAAGTGCAGCGGATAAATTTGCCATAGGGTGAGCTGTATCAGGGAATGCGTTAAAAATATTAATCAACCCTTCGTGCAAAAAACTGCGATGCATAAGTTCAATTTCAAATTCTTTAGATTCTGTGTCATTAATGGGCGCTTCACCTGTAATAAGGAGCTTGCATATATCTGTAAAATGATATTTTTCCACAAGTTCAGCCAAAGGCATACCTTTGTATAAAAGCTCCCCTTCTTTACCATTAATATAACTAATAGTAGATTTGCATCCAGCTGTTGAGCCATAGCCCGGGTCATAAGAAAAAATATTAGTGCGTTCAAAAAGCTTAGAAAAATCTACTGCCTTAGGCCCTCTTGTGCATTCGATAAGTTCAAAATCAAAGCTTTCTTTTGTTTCGTTATTGGTTAGCGTAATTGTTGCCATGCCTCTCTCCTTTTGAAATATATAAAGTCATATTTTCAATTATTACACAAAATTTTTATTAAAGTCAAAAAAAAATTAAATTTTTATACAAAATTTGTGCCAAAAGTGCTAAATGATACATTTATGAATTTCGTATGCTAACTTATAAATATTTCTATTTAAAGGTTTTTGGGAATTTTTTGTATAATATATAAGCTGAATTTATGAAAAATGAAGGAGGAAGGATGTTAGAGCAGAACACAAAACATAAGATTATTTTAACAGCACAGGATAGGAAAGAACTTGCCCCATTGTTACATATTACTCAGGCTGAGTGAGAGCTTATGCCACAAGAAGTATTAGAAAAGCTTGAAATCCTTGAGGAAGGGCAGAAGGAGGGAGGTTTTAAAGATCTTGAGCAAATTGTTGAGGAATCCATACACCTTGTAGAATCTCTTACACCCAGTCATACGACTCTCAAGCGAAGACATCTTAAAGACTATTTATGGTGGGAGACAAATTACCGCATTTTCTTGGCACAGCGTAAAGCACAACGAGCTAGACGCAAGAGTAATAAAAAGAAGTCTTAAATTATTTTAATTGTGTAAAAATGGATAAAGATTCTCATAAAGTGGGGCAAAATCAGTAATGATATGCCCTCCTTGCAAATGCACTATTTTGGCATAATGCTGCCAATAGGCTTGTGAAGTGCTCCCATCAATGAGTTCATCACTTTCACTTAAACACACCGCTCCGTTTATATTTGATATGGTATTTGGTATAGGCAGGCGCAGGGCGAAGGCATAACTTTCCCAATGCTTATCACAGAGGGTGAAATGCTGCTGCGTGGTGCTATTTATTTGTGGCTTATCTATATATTTTTTCAATTGTCCTAATGGCTCAAATACAGGATTAAAAAATATAAAAACACAAGGGAGAGGCACATTAAGCGTATCAGCATAAAGCATAAGCTGCCATAGGTAAAATGCTCCCAAAGAATTGCCAATAAACCCAAAAGGCATAGTGGGCTTATATACCATTAGCTGCTCTTTGCAGCTTTGCAGATTTGTCCTAAAGTCCCCGCCATTATCATAAACAAGTTGCAAAGGCTTTAAGTGTAAGCCCTCGCATATTCGCTGATATGCTAGAGAATCTTTTGATGAATGGAATCCGTGTGAATAAAAAAACTGCATTACAAATGCTCCATTTGTAACTCTTGAGGGACAGGCGAGATAAATTCATAATCTAAAAGCGCAATTTTATGGGCGTGAAGCATAAGCCTGGGGGCATTATCTGCTATGCCATAGATTCTATCACCATATATGGGGTATTTGATACTTTGAGTATGCACGCGAATTTGATGTGTGCGCCCTGTGGTAATCACTGCTTGAACCAATGTCTTTTTACCCACTATGGCTAATGGTGTAAGCTGTGTATGCGCCTCTAAGCCATTTTTATCAATATATGATTTAGCAAAGCCCTTTTTTATAGTGAGTATGGGCTTCTCTATCTGGATAGAATCCATAAGTCGTCCGTGTAGGAGGGCTATATATTCCTTATATACCTCCTTATCTTTAAATGCCCTTTTTGCCCTCTTGTGAAAAGCACTATTTTCCTTAATCAGCAAGATAACACCGCTTGTCTCCCTATCTAGCCGATGGAGCAAAGACCAGCCCTCAAACATCGCACATAAATCATAAGATTCTATAAAGGGTGGCTTAGCAAGGGCTAAAATGTTTTCATCGCTAAATAGCACTTGAGGTTTTTTAACGCTTAATATTTCAAAAGTCGCACTATAAGGTACTTCCGCCCGAGCAAGAGTGAGCTTCTGACCTCCCAATCGCACCAAACCTTGATCAATCAAAGCCTTAGCCTGTTTATGCGAAAGCTGATGATTATGCGCTAGGACTTTGTATGCCTTATCTTTGAGCATTAGTGAATCTTTTGCAAAAGTATATTGAGCTTATCGTGTGAATTTGTCTTAATGGCACTCTTAGGGAGCAATTCCCATCTAGAAAGTGTATCACTAAGGCTTTGAGGAGGGATAAGCACATAATTTTCCACTGATTCAAAAAGTGCATATTGGTTAAAGATATGTTCCCCGCTAATAAGTCTTGTGCCAAAAAATGCCGGTTCAAGCGGATTATGACCGCCCACATTTGTAGTAAAGCTCCCGCCAAGTATCACTACATCGCTTATCGCATAGAGATTATTCAGCTCCCCTAATGTATCAATGACTATCACATCATACTGCTCACAAGATTCTAAATGTGTCTGTGAAAATAATGCCGTGCGAGAAAAAAAGCTCATACTTAAATCATAAGCTTCTTTAAAACGTTCAGGGTGGCGAGGAGCAAGGAGCAAAAGTGTTGTAGGGGATTGTTCTTTAAAGGTTTTAAAGGATTCTAAAATCAATCTCTCCTCCCCTCTATGTGTGCTTGCCCCGATGAAAAGTGGCATAGAGGGCTTTGTATAATGTGTGCTAACACAGGGGGTATTAAGCGTCTTAAGATTCCCAAAAACTTCAATATGAGTAGCGCCTAAGGCTTCAAGGCGTCGTTTATCGATATGACTTTGAGCCAATACCTCATCAATGAGGGCAAAAATCCCCTGATAAAACCACGCAAACCGCTCATAGTTCTTGTATGAACGTTGCGAAATACGTGCGTTAATAAGTAAAGTGTGTGCGTTATGAGATTTAGCCATAAAAAAAAGTATTTTCCACATCTCTGCTTCTGTCACAACTAATGTTTTAAGCCCCTTGCATTGCTTACTCCACAGAGGCAAAAAGATTTCAAAAGGGAGATAGCGCATGATAATATGTGCCTTAGAATCTGCTTTGTTTCCATACAAACGTTTTGCCTCATTAAAGCCTGTATGCGTGATAGTGGTGATTAAAATATTTACAGATTTATTGTAAAAGGCATTAATGAGCGGCTCGAGTGATTTTACCTCGCCAAAGGAGCAGGCGTGAAACCAATAGTGTGGCTCATATTCAAGCTTTTTGATAAAAAAAGGGAAAAATCGTGCCGGTATAGAATCTTTATGCTTTAAGCGAAAACTGCTTGCAATCAAAAAGGGAAGCGCGATAATATACAGCAGCACACATAAGCAGTAATAACCAAGAGGAAAAGGAAAGGAGACTTTTTGTGTGTGTTTTAAGGTATCCACATTATGTATCCAACGACGTCTAAGGATTATGCCTTAGCTTTTTTCTTGGGCTTTGCCTCTGCTTTTACAGATTCTTGGGCAGATGCCTTTGCTTGAGAATCTGCATAGAGTATTCTTCCGCAATGAGGGCAGTTAATAATATCATTGCCTTTTAAAATCTCATTATAAATCGTATCATTAAGCTTGATAAAGCAGCCGCCACAGGCTTGTTTAAACACAGGCACTACGCTTGTATTGAGTGCCCATCGTCTAATTTTGGCATAAAAACTAATGACTTTATTGTCCATTTTTGCTACCAAAGATTCTTTTTCTTCAAAAAGATCTTGTTGAGCTTGTTTGATTTCTTGCACCTGCTTTTGTGTTTGTGTTTCAAGGGCTTCAATTTCGCTTTTTAGCTGCTCGAGTTTAGGTGTGTAGGATTGCTTTTCTTTGTTTTTGTTCTCTTTGAGTGCTTCAAGTCGCTCTATTTCAGCATTAGAATGTGTCATATTCTCTTTGGCAATATCTGTTTCCACATCAAGTGCGCGCATTTCCTTTTCTGTTTTGACCTCTTTTTGCTTTTTAGTAATTTGCTCTAATTTTGCGGAAGATTCTTGAATATTGCAGTCGTGTCGGGCAATCTCGAGTTCGATATTTCGTGTTTCTTCATTGAGGGATTCTATATCTTTTAATGTTTGCCTTTCTTGCTTAATTTTTTCATTAAGCTCGTGTCGCACTTGGGCAATTTTGGGCTCTAAATCATCGATTTGCTTATCAAAATGGGCTACTTGTATGAGCTCTTGTAAATGCTTATTCATCACTTGTCCTTTGAATGAGGGTTAATCTCTTGGCTTATTTAAGCAGAGAGAGAATGGATTTTCACAATCTGCAATTATAACGTTATATCCTGCATTTTGCAAAATAGAATCAAAAATTTCTACAAAATATTTCTCACTTTCATAATGCCCCATATCAATGAGGCTAATCCCCATACTCTTAGCTATCATCGCATCGTGGTGCTTCACATCGCTTGTAATAAAGCAAGTACTGGGAGATGGTGGGATGCAAGAGAGCAGAGAGCAACCGCTGCCACAGACAATATATACATCGCTAATACTATGCTCCTTTATAGATTCTACATCGCCCTGTATGTATTGCATATAGTCTGTTTGCAGTGATTTGCATACATATTGCGCGAGATTTGGCAGTGATATAGGTGCTATGCTCCCATACATAAACAATCCTTGCGCGACAAAATGCTCCCATTGCAGCACTTTATGGGTAAGATAGGTATTAAGATGAGATTTATCAAAATTGGTATGCAAACTTATCACACAGCAATGCTTCTGTAATAGAATCTGCGCGATATTGGCAGGATACCTATCTGTGCAAAAGGCATTTAAAGGCTGAAAAAACAAAGGATGGTGGGTGATAAGCAATGTCTTTGGTTGAAGTGCTTGTGCGATATTTAGATTGACCTCTAAGCATACGAGTATATGCTCAAATGTATCATTCATACTTCCTAGATTTAGCCCACTCTTATCCCAAGATTCTTGCGTATCAAAGGGCGATATATGATGACATAGTTCATATATATCCTTTACTTTATTGTATTGCATATCTTTCCTTAAAAACATAGAACTTCAAAATCATAATTAAAGCAAAAATAATAGATTCTAAACCTTAAAAACTAACCCGATACAATGCAAATCAGCTATAAAGTTAATTTTTAAGCGCAAGTGGGAGATTTTGCCTTATCTTATCACTCTCTTTGTAGAGTAATTTTGCAAACTTTGGCTAAAATTTGCTTTGTTTTTATTAATTAAGGAGATATTATGGTAGAGCGATATGCGCGTGAGGAGATGAAAAAACTATGGGATATAAATGCTAAATATTCCGCGTGGTTGGCGGTAGAAAAGGCATTAGTGCGCGGGTGGAATAAGCTAGGTGTCGTGCCTGATGAAGATTGTGAGAAAATTTGCAAAAATGCAAGGTTTGATATTGCACGTATTGATGAAATAGAGAGTGTTACAAAGCACGATTTGATAGCCTTTACTACAAGTGTGGCAGAAAGCTTAGGAGAGGAGAGCCGCTTTGTGCATTATGGAATCACAAGTAGCGATTGTATCGATACGGCTGTGGCATTGCAAATGCGAGATTCTCTGCATATTATCTTACACGATATAGAAGAGCTAAGAACTGTGATTAAAACGCGCTCCTTTGAGCATAAGGATACACTTATGGTTGGGCGCTCCCACGGGATTCACGGAGAGCCTATCACCTTTGGACTAGTCTTAGCGATTTGGTATGATGAGCTAGGGCGGCATTATGAGGCGTTGCAATCTACGCTAGAAGTCATCTCCGTGGGGCAGCTAAGTGGCGCAATGGGGAATCTCGCCCATACGCCCATTGAGCTAGAAGAGCTTGTATGTGCGGATTTAGGCTTAAAGGCAGCAAGAGTGAGCAATCAAGTCATTCAACGTGATAGATATGCAAGACTAATGAGCGATTTAGCCCTTTTGGCTAGTAGCTGTGAGAAAATCGCAGTAGAAATCCGCCATTTGCAACGCACAGAAGTCTATGAGGCAGAGGAATATTTCGAGGAAGGGCAAAAGGGCAGCTCGGCTATGCCGCATAAACGCAATCCTGTGCTAAGTGAGAATATCACAGGGCTTTGCAGAATGATACGAAGCTTTGCACTTCCAGCGATGGAAAATGTCGCATTATGGCACGAGCGTGATATTAGCCATTCAAGCGTAGAACGATTTATCCTACCTGATGGCTTTATCACTACGGATTTTATGCTGTTTCGCTTGAAAGGATTGCTTGAAAAGCTCGTGGTGTATCCTAAGAATATGATGAGAAATCTTGAGCTTACCGGCGGACTTGTATTCTCTCAGCGAATCTTGCTCGAACTCCCTAAGAAAGGTATCTCACGTGAAGAATCTTATAAAATCGTCCAACGCAATGCAATGAAAGTGTGGCAAGATTTACAAAATGGTGGAAATGCGATGAATGCCAAAGGCGAGAGCCTCTATCTACAATATCTCTTAGCAGATAGGGAGTTAGTGAGTCTCATTGGTGAGCAAACCATTAGAGAATGCTTTGATTATGGCTACTATACGAAAAATGTCGATGCCATTTTTAAACGTGTATTTGGTGAAAACTAGCGCATTTCTAAACTTCTAAAACGGGACAAAAGGCTAAAATAATGGAATATATTTTTCACATCTTTATTTCGAACTAAGCGTAAAAAATTGCAAAATGAGCTTAAACAATTAGAGCTTATAAAGATAGGCCACAAGATGGGAGCGAAACGGTATACAAAGCTTATAAAAAGGCTTCAAGGGGAAGCAGTCCTACAAGAGTGGACTTATGCACATACCAAAGTACTACTTTGTAAGCAGGTCTTGCATTTACTTAGGCAGTATATGAGGGCTTAGACATAAAGGTATTGAGAAAGATAAATAAATGCCGATGTAGCACGTAGCCATAAGGAGAAAATGATGTTACGATATATAATAATGTGTTTAGGCTTGGCTAGTGTGTGCGTAGGGATTGACCTAGAAATACGGACAATCACTAAAAATACGGCTGGTGAGATATTGCAGGGCAAAATAAGCTATATCAAAGGCACGGAAATTAAGCACGGGCGCGAGGCGTGGTACGATAAAGATGGGCATTTAATAGAACAAATGCACTTTATCAATGGGCGCAAAGAAGGGCGAGAACTAAAATATTCGCACGAGGGCGAAGTGATTTATGATGCAAACTACAAAAACAATAAACTTCAGGGTATCGCCCTAGCCTATTACCCTAATAATATTCTTAAAAGTGAAATTTATTATGATGAGGGCAAAATCATTGGTAAGGCAAGGTGGTATCACGAGAATGGCGCACTTGCTAAAGAGGCAAACTATAATGATGATATATTAGAGGGAAAACTCATAGAGTATCATACAAATGGCAAAGTTTCACGGCAATATAATTACAGAAATGGTAAGATAGAAGGTGTAGTAAAAGCCTACTTCCCTAATGGCAAAATTGCACAAATGAGCACATATACAAATGGTGTGCAAAATGGTGAGAACAAGCAATATGATGAAAGTGGTATTGTGCGCTTAGAATCTCACTTTGCCAATGGAGACAAGATAGGAGCCGAGCGAAGTTACGATAAAAATGGCGCACTGATCACAGAGCGAGTATATAACACAGGAATACCTAAAGAAGTAAAAGTTAGCTGGTTTTATCCCAATGGGAAACTTAAAATGCAAATGCTCTATCAGGACAATCAAGCATTGTGGCAGAAAGCCTATAACGAACAAGGGGAGGTGAATGCTAAGCTTGATTGCAAGGCAGAAAATTGCCTCGCTGGTTTGGGCGAAATAAGCACACATAGTGGTTTTGCAGAATAAACCATATATGCTACAATTTTAGACATCTTTACCACCTAAGGATATGATATGAATATTGCTCTTTTGCAGCTTTTACCACTTGAGCCCAATAATGGGCGATTAAAAAAATATCTCCAAAGTTGCAAAAAACAAAAAGTGCAGATTGCGGCATTTAGCGAATATATATTTCAGCCTTTTTATAAAGAAATTACTAAAGATTCTAAAGATTTTGCAAAATCTTGTGCAAAACTCCTCTCACATTTGCATAAACTCTCTGTAAGCTATCATCTTGATATAGTCGCACCTATATTGCTTTGTGAAAAAGGTAAAGTATATAAAAGTATTGCGCTTATACAGGGTGAGAGGGTGCAATTTTATCATCAGCAAAGGCTCATAGGCTATTCGCATTGGAATGAAAGGGCATTTTTTGATAATGTCTTACCAAATTCGCCTAAAACACCCCTTGTATTTGAAAAAGAGGGTATAAAAATAGGCATTATTGCAGGATTTGAAATACATTTTGATGAAATATGGCTTAAACTAAAATCTGCAAAAGTTGATGTGGTAATAATGCCTTGTAGCAATACATTTGATTCTAAAGAACGTTGGCGTATTTTATGTCAAGCACGTGCTTTTAACAATAGTATGGTAATTTTACGTCTTAATGCTATTAATAGCCTCTCTTATGGTGGAGTAATTTGGCAATTTTATGGCGATAGTATGTTTGTCAATGCAGATGGACGTATTAAGGATAGTCTTGATAATCGAGAAGGTGTAATGCTCGTAGAGCTAGAAAAATTATATATTGAGACTATACAAAAAGAATGGGGATTTCGATAGGGCTATATCCTACAAACAAAGCAAAATATATCAAATAGCATATAAAAATATTCATTAAGTCTTTAGGATAGAATTTGGGCAATCTCTTTAGAGTGATAGCTAATAATAATGTCCGCTCCGGCTCGTTTAAAGCCTGTAAGTGTCTCAAGTAGCACTCGTTCATAATCAATAAGCCCTGCTTTTTGCGCACATTTTAGCATAGCATACTCGCCACTCACATTATACACAGCTAAGGGAAGCAAGGTATGCTCGCGTATATCGCGGACAATATCTAAATATGCAAGGGCGGGTTTCACCATTAAAATATCCGCTCCCTCCGCTTCATCAGTAAGGCTTTCTAAAATTGCCTCTCTACGATTAGCGCCATCTTGCTGATAAGAATGTCTATCGCCAAAGCTCGGTGCAGAATTAGCCACATCGCGAAATGGTCCATAATAGCCACTTGCAAATTTTGTAGAATAGCTCATAATGGGGATATGTGTGAATCCGCCTTTGTCTAAATAAGCGCGGATAGTAGCCACCATACCATCCATCATCGCACTAGGGGCTATCATATCGCCCCCGCAGCTTGCAAGTACAAGGGCTTGCTGCCCTAGAATCTCTAAAGTAGCATCATTATCAACACTATTAAGATTCTTATCAATTATGCCACAATGCCCGTGGTCCGTATATTCGCAAAAGCATAAATCAAGCGCAACAATCATTTGAGGAAAATGCTTTTTAATAGCCTTAATAGCTTTAGCAATAATACCTTTATCGCTTAGAGCCTCGCTCCCGCAGGAATCTTTATGACTTGGCAAACCAAAAAGGATTATATGATATATGCCAAGCTTCAAAAGCTCTTCACATTCTTTAAGAATATTATCAACACTCATTTGATATACATCAGGCATAGAGGGAATGGCATTTTTGATATGCTCACCCTCTATGACAAATAGCGGATAGATAAAATCATCCTTGCGCAAATGCGTCTCTCGCACTAAAGCTCTCATCGGGGCTTTGAGACGAGTGCGTTTGAATCTTCTAAACATTATTCTTCCTTTTTAAGGGGCTTGGCTTCTTGTCAATAAGACAATAGTTTTCTACCACACAATGATGAATAATAAATATATTATAGCCATTTTCGTGCTTATAGCTGAGGTTAAAATCCTGATTATCAAGGGTGTTTTTAATAATATACATACCCAATCCAAATCCTTGTGATGACGCTTTTTTAGCGTCTTTGAAATAGGGCTTGAAATAAGCTTCTAGTGGGTGGGTGAGCGGGTCCCCTTTTGAGCTTGTGTAAAGGCGGTCATTTTTTGTATATACTCTTACTTTGCCATCTTTGCTGTATTTGATAGCATTGTCAAGAAGATTTTTAAGTGCAATCGCAAACAAATCAAAATCAGCCTTAATAAGTGAATCGGGCGAATCAACTGCAATAGGGCTATTGGCGTCAATAAGTAGCATATCTTCAGCATGGACAATTAAATCAGCAAGGAGAAATTCTTGCTTGTTGATATGGTAGTTTTGGGAATTGATTTGCTCAAGCTTTGCAAATTCATTAATCAACTCATTAAGACGTGTGAAGCTGGAGGAAAGCTGCTCCCTTTGTGTAGGGTTTTCTACCATTTCAGCGACAATGCGTCCTTTTGTAATGGGGGTTTTAAGCTCGTGCATAATGGAGCGCAAAAGGAGACTGCGAGATTCATTGAGAGATTTAATTTTATTTGAGGCTTTGTAAAACTCGCGATAGAGCTCACCAATCTCATCTTTAGAAGTATTTTCTTCATCTTGTGTGCCAAAGTTACCTTCTGCAAATTGCTCTATTTGTCCTTTGAGAATCTTAAGAGGCATAAGACTTTTAAGCACAATAAAAAATACAAAAGTCAGCAGCATAATGCCAATAAGTGTGATTATATAAAAATCTTCATAAGTTTTACGTGAATTGTCTTTATAGAGTGTTGTTTCATCATTGGTTTCTAGGAGGATATAGATACCATCTCGAGTATTGATAGCTTTAGCAAAAATACCATCAAAGCCGTAAGGAATCTTATTGATTTCTTGTAAAACCTTCTTAATCTCCTCTTCTTCTACGGGGATAAATTGTATATTTTCTAAATATTGTTTAATCGTGTTGAGATTGCCCCCATATTGCATGATTTCGTTAATGGTGGCTGTAAATTGTTTATAGCGGAGCTCAGAACGGAGATTTTCATTCTCAATATGATCTTCAATAAAATAATATGAGATAGCAAAAAAGCTAAGTAAAGCACATAAAAATAAAACAATAATTTTAAAAAAAATAGAATGTCGAATTTTCAGCATAAGATGCCTTATGCTTCAAGTTTGTAGCCTACACCACGCACAGAGATAATGTATTGTGGTTGCTTGGGGTTTTCCTCTATCTTAGAGCGCAAACGCCCAATGATAACATCAATGCTCTTATTGGAGCTTTCTGGATTGATTGATTCAGATTCTATGGCGATTGCTTCACGTGAGAATACGTGTCCCTTTTTACTAATAAGCAATGTGAGAATCTCATATTCTGCGCGAGTTAATTCAAGTTTTTTGTCTTTAAAGAAAACTTGACGACTATACTTATCGATTTTAAACACACTATCTTTTTCTTTGTCTTGTTCTTTGACATTTTTCTTATTGTAGCGTCTAAGGAGAGATTGGATTCTCGCTACAAGCTCCTTTGGGTCATAGGGCTTTGAGATATAATCATCGGCTCCGGATTTAAGTGCCTCGACCTTATCATCTACATCACTTCTTGCAGAAGAGACAATAATAGGGATACTATTTTGCTTTGCTATTCTTTTACACACTTCAAGCCCATCAAGATTAGGTAATGTCAAATCGAGGAGTAAAATGTCAAAGTGTTTGGCATTTACTGCGCTCATACCTGTGTAGGGTTCATCATAATTAGTAACATTCATATCATATTGCTTAAGATAACCTGTGATAATTTCTGCTAATTCTACATCATCTTCAATCATTAAAACTTCTAGCATAATCCAAAACCTTTATTGAGTAAGTATAAAGTAAGCGGAAATTGTATAACAAAACACTTTTTAGATAGCTTAAGGGAAATACGCCTCATATAAAGCAAGACAGAAAGGAATTATAGGAGATTGAAAAAAGGAAGCTGCTCAAGTGGGGGTCTTGAGCAGCTCCATAAAGGTTTGGTTGTTTAATGTGAGTATCTAAAAACAAGGAGGAAGCTGGAGGGGGATAACCTCCTTGTTTTTGAGATGACACCCACAATGGGTTAATCCATCACCTTGCCCTATCTCATTCGGGTCAAAGGATAAGAAGCATTGTAAGTGATATTGGCAAATGTAAATTTAACAAGATTATTTTCTTAAATCATTTAATCGTTCAGCAATAATGCTAAGTTGGTATTCAAGGAAGTTAATAGTAAGGCTAAGCTTTGTTTGTAAATTATGATTCTGTGGAGCATTTAAACCTTCAAAAAGCACCAATAAACGCTCTTGGAGCATTTCTAAAAATTCATATTCCTCACGTAAAGATTCATTTGTTTTTGGAATATTTGGAATATTTTGAGGATATGCTGGAGTAGAGATAGGTGTAGTATGTATGGAGATATTTTTTTGTAAATCCATAGAATTTTCATTGGGTTGGGAGAGTTCATTAAGTGTTTCAAGTATTAAATCTTTGAGTTCCATTGCAGTAGCCACCTTTGAAATTGAAGTATATCCTCTTGTGTAGACAGCTCCATAAATATATGTTTTTGTTCTTCATTGACAGGAGGGAAATGCTTTTGTACAAGCATAAGACGTTTAATTGCTATTTGGGCTTCTTTGTTTTCTGGGCGTTCTAAGAGAATCTCCCGATATATCTTAAGCGCATCTTCTTTGAGTCCCATCATTTCATAAATTCGTGCAAGAGAAAGTGTTTTGATACTATTTGCCATATATGTCCTTTGATGGATTGCAAAAAGTATTATATAATGTTTTTATTTGCAAAGACTTTAAAAGAGCTGTATTCTATTTTGATTATCCATAACGCTCTCGCTTAGCCTTTTCGAGAAAAAATTTGGGTGGGAGATATGAAATCTTTATTTATGCTTGTAGGTTCAATTGGCAGAGAGAGAATAAGGACAGCGAGTGATTAACTTAGTGGTAAATATTACTTTATCCATCAAGCAAATCTTGAAAAATAATATGATGTTATAGGATATAGCTGAAGCTATCCAAAATGTGAGAGATAAATATATTGATAGGGTTGGTTTTTGTATTTCCAACGAATTAGATTTATTTTTAGCACTATGCGAAAAGCAGATGAAAATGGTGGAGTGTAGGGGGGTCGAACCCCTGACCTCAACGCTGCCAGCGTTGCGCTCTCCCAACTGAGCTAACACCCCGTGTTTAAAAGCCTTGATTGTGCCTATTTCTCTCTTAAAGCCTCCTTATTTAACTCATTATAATGCTTGATATATACCTCATGCATTGAATCTCGTAATTTTTCATACCATTGCTCATCTTCAAAGTTTGGCATAAAGGCGTCCATAAGCACTACTCTTGCATTATTGGTTTGTGTTTCCATAGGAGAGCTATTGTAGAGCTTGCGAGTATTAATAAGCACGGCTGGTTGGATTCTAAGCTTGAGCTTTGAAGCGAGAATCTTCGCCCCAGGCTTAAAGGGTAAAAACTCTTCCTCACCCTTACTTCTTGTCCCTTCAGGAAAAATGGCTATTGTGCGATGATTGCTAAGATGCCTTTTTGCTTCTTTAAGCAAAAAGACAATGCCATTTTTATCCTCTCTGTCAATAAGTATCATATCAGGGGCTTTAAGAGCGTGTCCATAAATTGGTATCTCACCTAGCTGTTTCTTGGCTACCCAGCATAGATTGGCTGGGTGAAATGCCTCAAAATAGATAATATCTGTTACGCTTTGATGATTGACTACCAAAAGTTGCGCGTCTTTGTCATATTCTCCTATGCGCTCTACATTTAAACCATTAAGACTAAAAAACCAGCGACATTGCTGCCTCGCCCATCTACCATTTGCCCTATTGCGCGTAATGTAAATCTGGACAATCATGATGGGTAAATAAATCGCGATTGAGAGAGTGGCAAAGAGTGCCTTAATTTTTGCTAACATATTCTTTCCTTATCCAACCAACTTTAGATTCTATAACGACTTTGTAGTAATCCTCATACTCCCCGATAATACTTACTTGTGTAGGGACTTTTACCACTTCCATAATAGTAGAATTATGTGTGGGGATAATGCTTATATTTGCTCCCACTCGTGCTATACCTGAAGTAGCACTAAAAAATATATTATAAGCTAGAATAAGTATAAGTAGAATAAGTATAGTTAAACTTATTTTGCGGATTTTTTTAAACACTATGCAAATAAGCCCAACAAATAAAATTGCCGCACCTATAAATAGATTTTTAAATATTAAAAACGTATTACGTGGTTTAATGTCCCCACCCTCATCGATTGTATTTCGCACGAGCTGAATGGGCAATGTTATATTGATAAACTGCCGTTGTGCTAAATTAAAATACTCAAAAGAGAGAGAGCGAATAGACTTATCAAGTACTACATAATAAATACCATAAGTGATGCCATCAACCACCTTGCTATTTTCTAAGCCCTGTTTAGGATACTGCGCAATTTTCATATGGCTAAGGTTGTCATTTTTGCTCTCAAATTGAAAGATAATAATATTATTTGCCTCGTCATACTCTTTCACACGATAGTCCACTACTTCCATCATATCAGCGATAACGTGATTATAATTGGGATTGTTTGAGAGTTCAATGGCTTGAAAAGTGGCACCCTGAGATACAACCTCTTCCTCATAGCTTCCATCACCTGATATAGCCTTTATGCGCAAAGGAGGGATTATTACATTTTTACCTGTAATATTATATGTATAGATATTTACTAATGTCCCATTATCGCCTGTTCTCCAATCTGGGTTTTTATTTTTTAATACTATATTGTTCTTAGAGGTGAAATCCACCAAGTCTGTGCTTACAAGCTTTGCCCCTGAAAGCAAGGTAAGAGTATATTTCACCTCAATATGTTGTCCTACATATAGGCTTGTATCTGCATTAGGAAACTGCACATTAAGGTAGGCAATCTTTGGCTTTGTATCTGCAAAAACACTCCCTATACATAGCAGCATAACTAAAATGGTATATTGTAACTTTTGTGGCATTTTATCCCTCTAATGGAATCTGCAATAAATTATCAAGCATTGCCACACCATCGCAACTGCCAAGTATAGCCTCAATGGCTCTTTCAGGGTGAGGCATAAGCCCAAAGACATTTTTATTTTCATTACACACTCCCGCGATAGCCTCTACTGAGCCATTGGGGTTATCTGTATATGTAAGCAAAATTTGTCCGTTTGCTTTAAGTTTTTCTAATCCCACTTCATCAATAAAATAATTTCCATCAGCGTGGGCTATAGGGAGCTTAAGCTCTTGATTCTTAGAATAAGAGCGTAAAAATACATTATTTTGATTAGCGACTTTTAATTTTTGCATTTTTGAAATAAAATGCAGATTCTCATTACGTATTAACGCACCGGGTAATAGCCCCGCCTCACAGAGAATTTGAAAGCCATTGCAAATCCCTAGCACATAGCCACCAGAATCTGCATAATGCTTAATAGCCTGCATAATGGGCGAAAACTGCGCGATTGCCCCACATCGCAAATAATCCCCATAACTAAAGCCTCCCGGAACTACGACAAGCTGTGCATTATCGGGCAAACTTTCATCTTTATGCCACACAATAGATACATTTGCCCCAAGTTTAGCAAAGGCATATTGCGTATCAAATTCACAATTTGTGCCCGGAAAGCGGATAACAGCTACATTCATTATAGAATCTCAATAGCATAATTTTCAATAACCACATTAGCAAGTAGCTCCTCGCACATATTTTGCACGATTTTATAAGCTTTTTGCGCATCGCTTTCATCTAAATCCAAAATAATTTCTTTTGAGAGTTTTACATTTTGCAAAGATTCAAAGCCGTGTACATACAAAGCGTGTGCAATAGCCTTTGCCTGTGGGTCAAGCACTCCCTCTTTAAGCGAAATAAGCACTTTTGCTTTCATATCCCATTCCTTATTTAGTTTCTAACATACGTCGCAAAACTTCCTCATAGGCGACTTTCACATTGCCTAAATCCTGTCTAAACCTATCCTTGTCAAGCTTTTGATTAGTAGCCTTATCCCATAAGCGACAGCTATCGGGGCTAATTTCATCGGCTAGGATAATCTCACCCTTATTATCACGTCCAAACTCAAGCTTAAAATCAACAAGTTTTAAATCCCTTTTATCAAAAAATGTCTTTAACACTTCATTAACTTTACGTGCTTGGGTTTTAAGAATCTCCAAATCACTTTGATTTTCAACCAAACCTAAGATTCTACAATGCTCATCATTAATGAGTGGGTCGCCTAACGCGTCATCTTTGTAATAAAACTCCACAAGTGTATGAGGAATCACTTTGCCATCTTCAATACCCAAACGTTTGGTGAGTGAGCCTGTGGCAATATTACGCACTACCACTTCTATGGGGATAATGGATACTTTCTTGCAAAGCATTTCATTTTCACTGAGTTGCTCTACAAAATGCGTCTTTATACCTGCTTGTTCTAAGAGTGTGAAAAGCAAAGTGCTAATGCGGCAGTTCAATGCACCTTTGCCAGATTCTGTGCCCTTTTTTTCGGCATTAAATGCAGTCAAATCATCTTTAAAAACAGCAATCACATTATTTACATCATTTGTAGCAAACAACTTCTTGCCCTTCCCCTCATAAAGCATAGTTTGTTTTTCCATCACTACTCCTTATTTACTTGGATTAAAAGTGCCTATTACATTCCACGCTTTTAATACATCAATGGCAGTCTTTAGCTGAATATCTTGGTAAATCATCGTTTGAGTAATGAGCTTTTTATCTTCATTAGCAGTTTCTGTCTTAAGATTCTGTGCGTTGATTTTATCAAGCTCTCCTTGCAAATGCCTTTTTAAATCAGATTCCTTAATGCTAAAGCTATTTTCATTCTCTGGTGCAGCCCCCGGATATACGACAATATCAGGCGTTACCCCTACCGCTTGAATCGTCCGCCCACTAGGGAGATAATATTTTGCAGTAGTGAGCTTTAGTCCCTCATTTTGGTCTAGCTGCATAACTGTCTGCACACTACCTTTGCCAAATGTCTGCTCTCCTATAAGGACGGCTCGTTTATGGTCTTGCAATGCACCCGCTACAATCTCGCTTGCACTCGCACTCCCACCATTAATAAGCACTACTACGGGTATGTCTGCATAAGGCGCACTCTTCGCCTTATATTCAATATTTTCACCTTTTGTGCGTCCCCTTTGAGTAACAATCAAACCACTTTTTATAAACAATCGACTTAAATCTACTGCTTGATCAAGCACACCACCGGGATTATTGCGTAAATCAAGGACAATACCTTTAAACTTACCGATTTGCCTTAGCTCACTTGATACATTACGTGTTACATTCTTATCAAATGAGGATATGCGCACATATACAAAATCACTATTTTGAATCTTACGCACCTTCACAGAATCTATTTTGATAATATCACGCACGATATTAAACACAAGTGGCTTTGCCTCACCTTTACGCACAATAGTGAGTTCAACCTTTGTCTTAGGCGCTCCACGCATAAGATTCACCGCATCATCAATACTCATATCAATCGTGCTTTCATCATTTACTCTTATGATAACATCACCGCTTTTTAGCCCTGCTTTATCCCCGGGTGTGCCATCAACAGGTGCGATAATGCTTAAAGCCCCATCTTTTAACCCCACGGTAATACCAATCCCGCCAAACTCGCCATCTGTGTTAGCGCGTAAGTCATCAAATTTCTTTTTGTTAAGATAATTTGAATGTGCATCAAGATTGCTTAATAACCCATCAATAGCCTTATCTACAATCTCATCAAAGCTTAATTCATCAACATAATTTTCCTCCACTATCCCCATAATACGGCGTAATTTCTTGAAGGATTCTAATTTATTGGCTTCCTGTACTTTGGGCTTGGCTTTTTGTGCTTCATCAGCCCATAATCCTACAAATAATGCCGAACTTACAAACAATGAGATAATAATACCCGCTAAAACCACTCGTGACTTATTCATTAATAAACCTTACCTTTAAGATTGTAAATTTTTATGTAGCAAAATCAAAGGGTATATTCTACCTAAAAAATTATATATTTATCTAAATTAAAAGCCAAAGTTATAGTTTAGATAAAAGCATAGAATACTCACCATTAGTAAAAATTTGTAAAGAAACGTTGCCGTTTAGAACCAAGTTTTTGACAGGATTTTTGCACAAAATTTTCATTAATGATGCCTTTATCTTGCACATCACATAAAAAATCTTGTATGACATTACGACTGACAAAAACAGGCACATAGCCCACCACTGTTCTGCTCATGATCCCCAAAAAAACACCTTTTTCATCATAAAATGCCCTACCATAGGTAAATTCTTCATAAGATTCGTGCTCTAATTCAAAGCCATACGCACGTTCTTTTTTTTGTGCAAAATCGTAATATGTAGCAGGTTTGTTAAGCTTGATACTTTGAGGGATAAATACAAATGTATTGTCCAAATAAGGATAGTATGCTTGTGTTTGGGGTGCAATAGCTGCATTTGAAGCAAACACATCAATCCCAAAACGTTTGTAGATTCTATCTTGATAATAGCTCTTAGCGCGAACTTGACAAAAGCTATCTACAAATTGTGAGACTTTCAGTAAAGCAAGTCCTGTATCTAAATCAAGTACTTTAAGTTTTAGACTTGCTACACACATCATATTTTCATTAAAATCATCTTGCATTTTAGCATACACTTTTCTAGGCACAATATCACCATTGTAGAGAATCTCCGCTGATGTGATATAAAAGCCATTTTTGAGCAATGTCCCTAGTCCTCTCTTAAATGAGCCATCAGTAAAAGAAACTTCTATGATGGCAGTGCTATAAATCCATTGTGTAGGAGCTGTGTGTTGTATGGTTTTAGAATCTAAAGCGATTTGAGAGGGAGTTTGTGCAGTGTTTATGGCGCGAGATTGTTCTTGTTTAAAGGCAGGACTTTCATTTGTATGTATTGTATCAAGATTGCTAAAAAGTTTTTGCGGGCTTTCATAGCCTTCCATTACCGCCTCTACGGAATCTTCAGAAGCATTAAGCACTCCTGCAAAACCCAAATAAATCAAACATATTATAGTCCATATAAGCGTGTGAGCCATATTTTGCTTTAGCACTCCTGTGCTCCTTCATTCAAAAATGATTAAACTAATATCGGTAGAATCCGCCAACTTTTTTATGTCACACAATAATAAAAGGAGAGGAAATGCAAAGAGAAGAATTAAAAGTTTTTGACATCAAAGAAGAGGAGTTATCAAAGTGTAATTACGCCCTTATTGAAGTAGCTAGTCCCAATGGTGAAGTATATGGCACAATGACATTAAAGCTTTTTCAAGATGTGCCACAAAGTGTTACAAACTTCGCCACACTCGCACAAAGCGGATTCTATAATGGGCTTACTTTTCATCGTGTGATACCTAGTTTTGTCGCTCAAGGTGGCTGCCCTGTGGGTAATGGCACAGGGGGTCCGGGCTATCGTATCAAATGCGAAGTAGCAAATAACAAACACAGGCACGTAAAAGGTGCCCTTTCTATGGCTCACGCTGGGCGTGATACGGGCGGGAGTCAGTTTTTTATCTGCCTTGCTCCACAGCCTCATCTTGATGGAGAACATACGGTTTTTGGCGGTATCGATAGAAAAGATTCTCAAAGTTTTGATGTGCTTGATAAGATGAAGCAAGGTGATATTATCAAATCTATCACTATTTGCGAAACTCTCTAATCGCCCTTAAAGGCAAATATAATGATGAAACATCTGCTTCCTCTGACGCTCATTGCGAGTTTGCGATTTTTTGGGCTTTTTATTGTGCTGCCTATTATTGGGCTTTATGCTGATGAATTTCACACGACTGCCTTTCTTGCGGGATTAGCAGCGGGTGGCTATGCGCTCACACAGATTATATTTCAAACGCCTTTTGGAATCTTAAGTGATAAATACAATCGCAAACATATCATTGGCATTGGTTTATTGATTTTTCTGCTTGGCTCTTTAGTGTGTGCGTTTGCTAATGATATTACTATGCTTATTATTGGGCGATTCTTACAGGGTGTTGGGGCTATTGGCGGTGTGGTGAGCGCACAAGTGGCTGATTTAGTGCGCGAGGAGGAACGCAATAAGGCTATGGCGGTGATGGGCGCGGGAATCTTTATGAGTTTTGTGCTTGCTATGTTTTTAAGCCCTATTATTGCAAGTCATTTTGGCTCCAATATGCTCTTTCTTATCACTAGCGTTTTGTGCGTGTTTTCATTGATTGTATTGTATTGGAAAGTGCCTAATACACCTAATGTCAAATATCATTTTAATGATAGCAAGATTCATGATCTCCTTACCGATAAGAATCTGCTGATTATGTATCTTAGCGCATTTTTGCAAAAGTTCTTAATGATTCTTACCTTTATGTGTGTAAGTTTCGCTCTCATCCATCATTTTTTACTAGATGAAGACGAATTATGGCTTATCTACACTCCTTCGGCGATCATAGGCACTTTAGCTATGGGTCCTGCATCAATTTTTGCGCAAAAAAAGGGGCAATTTAAAGCCGTTATGCTTTTTGGTATTTGTGCATTTGTGCTTTCATACTTTCTTATGGCTTATGCAGTCAAAGAGAGTGAAAAATGGCTTATATTGTTGATGATGATAGTGTTTTTTATGGGTTTTGCCGTGCTTGAGCCGATTATGCAATCTCTAGCTAGTCGCTATCCTAAGGCACATCAAAAGGGAGCAGCACTTGGTATTTTTACTACGCTTGGCTATGTGGGTTCAGCACTTGGGGGTATGTGCGGAGGGTGGCTCTATGAGGCGGTAGGGGTCTTTAGTCTTTCTCTTATCGTCGCAGTAATATGTATTATATGGGCTATACTCTTAATCCTCTTTTTAAGCAATCCTAAAAATCATAAAAATGTATATCTTAAACTTGAGGGGAATATCGCCTCTAGACTTAATAAGCTTGATACTTTGCAGGGCATTATTGAGTGGTATATTAACCAAAATGAGCATATTGCTATTATCAAGTACGATGCTACTTTGATTCAAGAAGCGGCTATTTTGTCGGTATTTAAGGGGGCATAATGGAACTATATGAAAAAATCATTATTGCTAGTGCGATGGGGCTATATTTATGTTTTTTAATCTATCGTAATAGAAATTACTTCACCCGCAATAAAGATAATGAAAATGAGTCCAGAAAATAATCTATTAGAATCTAGCACCTCCCCCACGATAAGCAAAAAAATTACTCGCATAGTGGGCAAGACAAATGCGCAATATAACCTTATCAAAGCAGGTGATAAAGTGCTACTTGGCTTAAGCGGGGGCAAAGATTCTATCCTACTTGCCACACTCCTTGCCTATATGCAAAAACACGCGCCCTTTAAATTTACTTTCAAAGCCTTAACGGTAGATTACGGCAGAGGCGGGGAATATGAATATATTTTTGAATATTGTCAAAAACTTGGAATCCCTTACGAACTCTACCGCACGGATATTTACCAAATCTTAGAGCAAAACAAAAGAGGGGGGACAATTTATTGCAGCTTTTGCTCACGTATGCGGCGAGGAGCATTATATAGCAAGGCTTTAGAGGGAGGGTATAATAAACTCGCCCTAGCACATCATCTTGATGATGCTGCGGAGAGCTTTTTTATGAATCTTACTTATAATGGTGCAATGCGCTCTATGCCACCTATTTATCGTGCAGAAAATGGCCTAGAGGTGATACGTCCGCTGATTTTCGTGCGGGAGAGGCAGATTATTGACTTCATCGCGCATAATCACATCTACATCGCACCAGATTGTAACTGCCCTATTAATTGGCTAGATTCTGATAAAAAGCCTTTCGCGCGTGAGGCGACAAAGCAATTTCTTAAAAATATGGAGGAGCAAAATCCCCAATTTTTCAAATCGCTCAAAAATGCCTTTAGCAATATCCACGCAGGAAGCTTTTGCGATACACGTTACATTCATCAATAAAAAGATATCTTTATCTTGATGTTTTTGGTTTCTTTTTATCGCAAAAAGATGTAATCCTGCAAGACAGAAGAATCAAGCTTCCGCTTTTTTACCCTAAAGGAATCAAGGCTTTGCCCGTATAGCCTTTACAGGATTACATCTTTTTCGACAAACATTGCAAAATACCAACACAGGGACAATGACTAATGTAAGTAACACAGGGACGATCACCACCCTTACGAATGAAAATACCATCACTACATTAAGTAATAATGCAAATGGCACAATCACAACTTTAAATAATAACAGCACCATAAGCACTCTTACTAATGCCAATAATGCTACAATCAATACGTTTAATAATAGTGGAGCAGTCTCAAATAATACTTTCACTAATCAAGGCACCATCACAACGTTAAATAATCAAGCAAATGGAAGCTTTACAAACTTTACAAATGCGGGGAATATAACTTCTATAAACAATGAAGGCACTCTCACAGGTGGGATTACCAATCAAAATAATGGGACAATAGGCACTATTACAAACAGAACAGCTCTCACAGGTGGGATTACCAATCGAGGCAATATCACCACAGGTATCATTAATGAAAATAATGGAACCATAGATTTTATTACTAATAATAATATGATGGGGAATATTACTAATCGTAATGGCAGCACCATCACTACGATTCATAATAATGGTAGTGCTGGCAATGTGCAGGATATGGGCACACTTACCAATGAAAGTGGTGGCAGGATAGACTCGCTTGATAATGTTGGTAATATGGCAGGAGTGGCAAACTTTGGCACATTCGATAATGCTACCAATAATGGCACGATAACTGACTTTAGTAATAATGCCGGTGGGAGTGTAACTACATTACAAAATAATCAAGGGGGCACAATAAATACGCTCACCAATCAAAGCACATTATCCACCATAGAGAATGCAGGGACTATTGTTAATGGCACAAATAATGGCACAATCACTACTTTTAATAATAATCAAAACACAGGGATAGTAGAAAACTTTACCAATAGTAATCAAATCAATAGCTTTACTAATAATGGTGGAGAAGTGCAGAATCTTACCAATGCTCAAGGGGGAACGATAGCTGATTTTACCAATGCCACACAAGGGAGGGTAGATACGCTTACTAATGCTGGCACTCTAAGCAATCTCAATAATCAAACCAATGGCACGATGAATACGCTTACTAATACAGGAAGCATTACTGATGGGCAAAATAGCGGAACAATCACTACTTTTAATAATAATGCTACTGGGAATGTGCAAAGCTTTACTAATAGCACGGGTGGGAGTATAACAACCCTTACAAATGACACAGGGGCAACTATAAATGATTTTACCAATGAAAGCGCTATTACTACCTTTACCAATAGTGGCACAACGACAACTCTCACCAATAATAACAATGCGAGAATCGATACCCTTGAAAATAATCAAGGGGCTATGATAGAAAATCTTAATAATGATGGAACAGTTACCAATGCCTTTACCAATAATGGAGAGATAACTGCTTTTGCTAATATGAGCAATGGAGTGATGAATGGCTTTACCAACTCTAATACCGGGCAAATAGACACACTCACAAATGAGGGAAATTTCAATAATGGTATTACCAATGATGGGAATATAGATACCATTAGCAATAGCGCACAACTTCCTTCTCTTACAAACTCGAGCACGATAGGCGATATTACAAATGACACCAATGGAAGCATAACTACCCTTACTAATCAAGCTAATGCACAAATTACTAGCATTTCTAATGAAAATACCATCACCACAATAAGCAATTCAGGGAGTATTGATAGCATTTCTAATGAAAATACCGGCACGCTAACAACTCTTACCAATGAAATGAGTGGGTCTATTGCTACCATAGAGAATAGAGGGAATATCACTCAACCTCTTACCAATAATGGGACAATCACTACTATTACTAATGAAAATACCGGCACGCTAACAACTCTTACCAATTCCTCCACAGGCACTATAACAACCATTCAAAACGATGGCACAATGACAACTATCACAAATGAGGCAAATAATAATGGTAGAGGGAATATAGATACTATCACTACAACCACCAATTTAAATTCTATATCCAATACAGGAGATATAGGCACAATCAATAATCAAAACAACTCTACGCTTACCACTTTAACTAATCAAAGTGATGGAATTATTTCTACGATAAATAACACAGCAGGAAGCACAATTACTACCCTTGATAATAATGCTAATGCTACGATAGAAAGGCTAGACA
This sequence comes from Helicobacter mastomyrinus, assembly GCF_039555295.1. NCBI lineage: Bacteria > Pseudomonadati > Campylobacterota > Epsilonproteobacteria > Campylobacterales > Helicobacteraceae > Helicobacter > Helicobacter mastomyrinus. Next base: position 476,224 of record NZ_CP145316.1, read on the forward strand.
ATAATGGCACGATTACCCAACCTCTTACAAATAATGGAACAATCACTACTTTGAATAATCAAACCACAGGAACTCTAAGTGATCTCACAAACTCTAGCACGGGAAATATAGACACACTCACAAATGAGGGAAATCTCACAGGCACACTCACAAACCAACAAAATGGCACAATTACAACTGTTTTTAACAGAAGAGATGTATCTAGGGTAGAAAATAGCGGAACAATCACTACTTTTAATAATGAATCTGGGGCTACTATTACAGAGCTTGCTAATAATGCTAATGGGCAAATTGCCCAGCTTACCAATACCCAAAATAGCACGATAACCACCCTTACCAATCAAGCCAATGCTACCATAGGGCAATTTGATAATGCAGGGAGTGTAACTAATGCCTTTACGAATAATGGGACAATCACTACCCTTAATAACAATAACACGGGCGCATTTACACAAGGGATTACCAATGCTGGCACAGGGACTATTACAACACTTACGAATAATGGGACAATTAATGTAGGTATCACAAATCAAGCCCAAGGGAATATAGGGACATTAACAAATACTTCTCAACTTGATAAAGTAGATAATAGCGGGAGTATAACTCAATTAGATAATCAAGCAAATGGCACAATCACTGAGCTTGAGAATAAAAACACAGGGACTATTACTACGCTCAATAATGCTGGAACTATTACCAATGCCTTTAGTAATGAAGGCAATGTAACGACCCTTAGCAATACGGGCACATTTACAAATGGAATCACCAATAAAAGCAATGCTACCATTGATACGCTTACCAATGAAGGCAGTATTAATGTAGGTATCACCAATGAACAAAATGCCACCATTACCACAATCAATAATCGCAGAACTCTCACCAAAGTAGAGAATACGGGCGCAATCACTACTTTAAATAATGAAAATGGCGCTACATTAGAGACTATTACAAATAATAACAACGGAACCATAGGAAGCCTTACTAACCAAAGCACCATCACCACTCTAGAAAACAAAGAAAGTGGCACCATTACTACCCTCACCAATACTAACACTCTACAAACTCTAACCAATGAGGGTAAAATAGATAATGGGAGCAACTCTGGCACTATTACTACCTTCACTAATCAAAACACGAATGCGGCTAACCCTGATAGTGGACATATCCTCAACTTCACAAATGCCCAAGGGGGCACAATCACTACCTTTGATAATCAAGCCGGACAAGTAGATGCTTTTACTAATCAAAATGGCGGGACAATCACGACTTGGACGAATAATACTAATGGTAATGTAACTGCGCTTACTAATGCTGGAAATATCACTACCTTGAGTAATGCTAATAACGCACAGCTAGCTACCCTTGCTAACCAAGGCACTATCAACGCAGGGAACAATGAAGGCACAATTACTACCTTTACAAACACTGGCACATTTACTACGCTTACTAATAATACCAATGCGACAATCACTACGCTTACTAATGATGGCACATTTACTACTCTTACTAATGAGGGCACCCTCACTACTTTAACTCATAATGCCAATGCTACATTAAATACTTTGAGTAACCAAGGCACACTCTCTACACTCAATCTTGCCTCATCTATCACAAACTATACCAATAATGCCGCTAACACTACCACTACGCTCAATACCAATGCTGCCAAAGATGTATCTTTCTTTGTGAATTTCACTAATACTGCAGGGACTATTAATACAAATAACACAGATTTATTTATCCACGGCTTAGGCGATGCGAATGGAGCATTTAATAATGCTGGGACTATTGAAGCTAACGGAAAGACTATTGATATATGGGGAACTTTTAGCAACACAGGCACAATTACTGCAGATACGATAATACTTGGACGTAATCTTGCTAATCCTACAGCGTTGATAGCAAATACAAATGGTGTGCATATAGGTGGGACTATCAATGCCGGTAATAATAATGCCACACAGCTTGAATTAAAAAACTGGGTATTAGAGCTTACGCAAAAGGGTGGAGGCACACAAAGAGGAGGAGATTATAATACCAATTTAAATAATGCTACAAATGATAATACCAAAGGGCATATCTTAGTAAATGAGAATGTCAATTTGAGTGAGATTAGGATTGATGCGCATTTTAATGATGATGGCAGCATAAGAGATCAAAACGCAGGCATATTAATACTCGCCACTCAGGATAAATGGGGAGAGAAATATAACTATCAGGCTCTCTTCCTCCAAAGAAATGCTCAAGGACAAAATTCTACTATCATTAGTGCAGTGCAAGATGAAAATGGCAATACAGTAGGTAAAACTGATGATTATGGGCAGCCAGCAGTAGGTCAAGCCACAGGCTATGGGGGCAATACTACGGTTAAAATAGAAGCCTTAAAGCATCTCTATACCCCACAATCTACTACAAGGATTATAGATTTGCTTGATGGATTTGCATTGGGGATTGAGCCTCAAGGCTCTCCTGTAGAATCGCTTTCTGCTGCACTCTTAAATGGAACAATCTCTAAGAATATCCTTATAGGTAATCTTATAGATGCTATGAGCAGAAGAATGTTTCATGATTCACTCTCCCATAGACAAGGTAAAACCTATGTGGTTACTTCTAGAAGTGTAGATGAAGAGGGCAAAAGAATAAAAGATGATGAGAATGTAGAAGTGCCTTTAGTTTATAGTAATATAGACTTACTCCACGAAACAGATCTCATTTATGCCCCTCACGCTAAAGATTCAAATCATCAAAGCTTTATCATTCCTTTTAGTCGCTATACACGCACAGATTTAGGACAAGGATATATAGGGAGTGAATTCTCTGGTGGAGCATTGCTAGGCACATTTAAGAATCTAGATACTTGGGGGAATGCTGGAATCTATCTAGGCTATGAGCAAGGTAAGGCTACTCTCCCTCGCTCTACTGGAGAAGCAAGAGTGAATAATAGCAGTATTCTTGTGGGTGGGACATACTATAAGACATTTTACACAAGTGGTATGAGGGAATACTATATGAAACTCTCTTTACACGCCCAAATACAAAGCCCTGAGTTTGAGCTTTATCTCAATGCCCTTGATATATCAGCTATTAATAAGCTAAGTGCGTATGGGGCAGAAGGAGAGTTTAAAATAGAATAGAGTTAAAAACCGCTATCGCATTTATCATTAAGAGGTATTTACACACAATGCTTATCCACACTTACAAAGCAAAGATTCTAAGGTAGAGAATCGAGTATGTGATGGCTACGCTGTTGCAATATATTTGTCGCATTTGTAGGAGTGCAATACAAAAGAATGGGAGGAAGCGATAACCAATACACTAAGAGGAGAATTTAAGGATAAAGGGGTGGGGTATAAAACTATAAGCCTACCTTAAAGTTTGCTAACATAGAATCTTATTTAAATTTTATCCATTAAGCACCATAAGGAAACAAAATGTTTAGAGAAATAAGAAGAATATTAGGAAAATTAAGACGAAAAATAAATAGCTATTGCTTTGAGACAAAGCTCTATCTTTTTCATCGCAATAAACAAAATATTTTAACTGGGGGGGGGGATAGAACAGAGAAATCCACAATTAATCATTTCACTTACCTCCTATCCTAAACGCAATCACATACTCCACCACACGCTTTATTCACTATTCACACAAAATTTAAAACCCAATAAAATCATTCTCTACCTTACCACGCAAGAATATCCGCAACATCAAGCTAATTTGCCCGATAAGATTCTCGCATTCTAACACAAAGGCTTAGAAATCAAATGGGTCAAAGAAAATTTTAAGCCCTATAAGAAGCTTGTCTATGCTTTGCAAGATTTTCCTCGTGACATCATCGTAACCGCCGATGATGATACCATATATCCGTCATATTGGCTAGAGCGGCTTTATCACGCTTATACACAAGCCCCACAATACATTCACGCCCACCGCGTCTATAAGATAAGCCTTGATAAGCATAATCAGCCCCTTCCCTATAATGATTGGGAATCTTGCATTGATTTTAGGCATACTACCCCTTCGTTTTTGCACTTTTTTACTGGCGTTGGCGGGGTGCTTTACCCTCCGCATAGCTTAGGCACACAAGCCCTAGATTCTAAAACATTTATGGGGCTTTGCCCTACGGGTGATGATATTTGGTTTTGGGCAATGGCGGTATGCAATGATGTGAAATGTAATGCCGTGGAAAATAATATTAGGGAAATAAGCAGTTTTGAATGCGAGGGCAACCCCTATGGTATATCAATCTCACGCAAGGACAAAATGATATTCAACTCCAAAATATACTAACACGCTTTCCACAAGTGAAAGAAAAGATCGTGCTTGAAAACAATTTAAGAAAAAATACCTGCAAAAGCCCATAACCCTTATATTTTAAGAGTGCTAACTTTATCCTTGCAATATTCTGCAAAAACTACATAAAACATTCAATACATTTTGTGTTTAATTTCACCTCTACAATACCACGCACAGAGTTAATACAAAAAATTCTACTTGCCTTTTTAAGATGCTTAAGATACAAATTTTTCTCCCTGATACACCCATTATCTAAAAGCACTGCACGTAGCGTCCCTCCAAGTAGTCCATTTTGAATCCTAGGTGTATAGTATCTCCCCTCTATCTCACATAAAACATTGCTCCTGCTACCCTCACTCACAAAACCCTTTTTGTTACAATACAGCATATCAAATATCTTATGTTCTTTAATCAGCTCATGCGCATTGGCAAAATGTGCGCGCTGCGTGGTTTTATGATATATCAAAGGATTATGCTTATCTATATTTTGAGATGATACAAGCAGGGTATGTGAGGCAATATCATCTAGTGGCGATATGCTAAGATTCAATACACCATCACGTGATAAAGTAAGTCTCACTATGCAACGTTTATAGGGCAAGGGCATTTGCAAGAATTCAAACAAAAAGTGCGCCCTCCCCCATAGCCTATCCTCACCATCAAAGCAAATATAGCTATAACGTGTGATAAAATCATCGCCAATATTCGTCTCACTAAGTGAAACAACTGCACATAACCTTTGTATAAGCTTAGATTCAAAGCCCAAATCACAGGCGCTCTTATACATACGATTTAAATGCTGCACAAGGAGAAAAATATGTCCCTCATCATAAAGCATTGTCTCAAAAAGTGCATAATCCTCTTTAGCAGATAAAAAGCGGCTTTTTAATGCAAGCTCAGCATATTCCTCCTCACAGACAGAATCCCACACTACCCCGCTTCCCACGCCATAGTGATAGCAAGATTCACTAGAGTGCTTAAAAAGCGTGCGAATAGGCACGCACAAAGATGTATCTTTAGCAGAAATCACGCCTAAAGCACCACAATACACACCTCTCAAACGAGATTCTAAGCTATGGATAATCTCCATTGTCTTAAGCTTAGGTGCACCACTGATAGAGCCACAGGGGAAAAGGGCTTGGAATATCTCACGTATACAAATATGGGCTAATCGCCCTTGTAATGTAGAAACCATTTGATGAAGACTAGGATAGCTATGAATAGCACAAAGCTCCTTCACACGCAAAGAATGGGGTTTGATAATCTTGCTTAAATCATTGCGGAGTAAATCCACTATCATTATGTTTTCACTGCGATTTTTGCTATCGGCCTGTAATCGCCCTTTAAGCTCTCTATCCTCGCCGCCCTTGCCTCTTTTTATCGTCCCTTTCATCGGTTGCGCGGTAATAGTGTGATTTTTCACCTTAAAAAATAGCTCAGGCGAAAAACATAGAATCTCCATAAATACATTTTTCATATAAGCTTTATAGGTGGTATTTTGATGGGAAAGGAGCTGCTTAAAAAGATGTTTAGGTTTAGTGGGGGAATGCAGCAATATTTCTTGCGTAAAATTGACTTGATAGCTATCGCCCTTGTGAATATGGTTTTTTATCACTTGAAAACCTTGCGTATATGCTTTAGAATCTAATCCCTTAACAATATGCAAAGAGGGTTTTGTATGCGTATGTAAGAATTTAAATTTTTTACGTTTTTTAAAAAGTGTGAAATAAAGCAAAGGAGAAGTATAGGAAACTGATTGATGAAGCTGTATTATAGCTTTATGCAGGTGTTCATAAGCCCCAAGTTTATAAGTGCTTAGCAAAACCCCTGCTTCATACGTAATATAGCCTACAAAATAACCTTTGTTTTGAGAGTTAAGAAATATATCTATGGAATCTAACGCACTCAAAACACCCTTTATATCAAAAGCTATAAGCTTTCTTAAAGGTTTTTTATATGTATAAGAACCATAAACCACCATTGTATAACAAGCGATTTTAACATTTAAGGAGAGCCGCTCCTAAATTCTATATAAATTCAATAATCGCCATTTGTGAGGCATCACCCCTACGGAGACGAGTGCGTTGAATTCTTGTATATCCACCATTGCGTCCATTATATTGAGGGGCTATTTCTGTTACAAGTTTTTTAGTCGCCCTCTTTTCTTGCAAATGCGCAAATACATAGCGATGTGCGTTTAAATCACCACTACGCGCTACACTCACAAGCTTTTCAATATAACTTTGCAATTCCTTTGCCTTAAATACACCTGTCTCAATTTTATTGTAAGTAATAAGCGCAATGGCAAGATTTTTTAATAACGCCTTGCGATGAGCAGATGTGCGTCCTAATTTCCTATATCCGTGTCTATGTCTCATCTAGCTCTCCTTGTCTTAATTATTTCTCATCTTAGCCAACTTGCGATTGAGTAGCTGTAAAATATCTTCGGCAATTTCTCCACCCACAGGATAACCAAGCTCTTCTAGCTTTTCTGCAATTTCTTCGTAAGACTTTTTACCCATATTTTTGATATTTTTAAGCTCATTCTCACTCATAATCACTAATTCACCCACATACTCTAAGCCTGATCTATCAAGGCAGTTAAAGCAACGCGCGCTTAAGTTTAATGTATCAATCTTAATCATTAATGTTTTAAGCTCACCAGAATCTTCAGCAATATTTTTTGCATTATTGCTTGTTTCACTTAAATCTACACCAAAAATACTCATTTGCTTATGCATAATGGCTATAGCCTCGTTAAATGCAGTAAGTGGCTCAATTTGCCCGTCTGTCTCAATATCAAATATGATTTTTTCATAATTTGGATTGTCCTCGACAAGCACATTTTCTATTTCATACACTACTCTTTTTACAGGAGTAAAATACGCATCAAGAGGGATATAATCCTCTGCTATCGTAGCACGAATGCTTTCGCTTGGCACATAGCCTATACCCTTTTGCACAATAAGCGAAAAACTTAGTGCAGCATTTTCATTAATGGTAGCTAAATACGCATCGGGATTCACAATCCCCACCAAATCATTAGCTAGCTCACCTGCATTTAAAACCATAGGTCCCTTAAGCTCATAATGCAACTGCACGTTATCCACTTCTTTATCTTTAATCAAAAAACGAATATTTTTAAGATTGCTGATAAAATGCGACACATCTTCTACAATACCACGAATAGAATCAAACTCGTGCGATACACCTTGAATCTTTAAAGCCGTAGGTGCATAACCCACAGAACTTGAAAGTAACAAACGACGAATGGGGTGAGCCAATGTAATAGCATATCCAGATTCAAAAGGATAGGCATTAATTTTAATTCTATTGGCTGAAATTTCTTCAATATTTATATCCGTAGGGATATAAGGCTCAATTTTAATCATATTCATTTTGCGACCATCCTTTATTTACTTAATTATTTGGAATACAACTCAACTATCAGTCTCTCTTCAATAGGTATCACTACCTCTTCTCTTTGTGGAAAACGCGTAAAGATACCAAACTTTTTATCCTTATCTACATCTACCCAAGGTACAATGCCTGTTTGTGCGGTTAAATCTATTGCACGGATAATTTGAGGATTATTTTTACTTTTTTCTTTTACCTCAATTTTTTGTCCGGGTTTAACAATATATGAAGGAATATCCACACGTTTACTATTCACAAGAATATGTCCATGTGTAACAAGCTGCCTTGCAAATCTCCTTGTTGTCGCAAATCCCATACGATACACTACATTATCCAAACGTTGCTCAATAATGCGTATTAGATTTTCACCTGTATTGCCCTCTTGGCGATTGGCTTCTCTAAAAAGAGAGCGGAATTGCTTTTCACTCACACCATACATCATTTTTGCCTTTTGCTTTTCGCGCAATTGCAACCCATATTCCGAAATTTTACCGCGCTTTTGTCCGTGCTGTCCTGGTCCATAAGGTCGCTTATCAAGCGCACTCTTACCTGCCAATCGTCTCTCACCCTTTAATGCAAGAGATACGCCAAATCGTCTTTCTAATTTTTCAACCGGTCCTCTATATCGTGCCATACACTACTCCCTTATACTCTTCTTCTTTTTGGTGGTCTGCAGCCATTATGTGGCAATGGTGTGATATCTTTTAGCCATAAAACCTTAATACCCTCAATCGCCCCTACACTTTTAACAGCTGTCTCTTTCCCACTACCCGGTCCCTGCACTTTAATGCCAACTTCTTTGATTCCGTGTTCTTTAGCCTTTTCCATTGCAGCTTCCACGGCTTGTTGTGCGGCATAAGGGGTAGATTTTTTACTTCCTTTGAATCCTAATCCACCAGCAGTAGCCCAGCATAGAACATTTCCCATTTCATCAGTAATAGTTACATTTGTATTATTAAATGACGCAGAAATGCACACAATGCCACGTGCAATATTCTTTTTGACATTCTTTTTTTTCGTTACACCTTTTTTTGCCATCTGCCTACTCCTTATTTACTACCAACGGTTTTTTTCTTGCCTTTGCGTGTGCGAGCATTATTTTTTGTCGTCTGTCCTCGCACAGGCAATCCTTTTCTATGTCGTAAGCCCCGATAACTGCCTAAGTCCATCAATGACTTAATATCCATTGTTACTTTTTTACGGAGGTCACCCTCTACCATATAACCTTCTTGAATCTTTTTTGCAATAGATGATACTTCATCTTCGCTGAGATCATTAACTCGCTTATCAAAAGAAATATTTACAGCTTTAAGAATATCTCTTGAGCTTTTAAGCCCAATACCATAAATATAAGTAATAGCATATTCTACTCTTTTCTTTTTTGGCAAATCTACACCAGCAATTCTAGCCATTTTTTATCCTTGTCTTTGTTTGTGTTTAGGGGTTGAGCAAATCACTCTAACCACGCCTTTACGCTTGATAACCTTACATTTGTCGCACATCTTTTTGACTGAAGGCCGAACTTTCATACCTGCTCCTTATATATTTTTCTAACTTTTTTGAGTTAAAGCTGCTGATTCTAGCGAAAAAATTTTTAAAATCTACTTACAAACTTCATTTCATTTATGTCTATAAGTAATTCTTCCCTTATCTAGGCTATAAGGGGTTAGCTCGATTTTTACCATATCTCCGGGTAAAATTTTAATATAGTGCATACGCATTTTGCCCGCAATGTGGCAAAGCACTATATGTCCATTTTCAAGCTGCACACGAAAAGTTGCATTTGGCAAAGCTTCAATCACTTTACCATCAACTTCAATCACATCATCTTTTGCCATTTATTACACCTCCGTTAAGATCTCTGCTTTGCCATTGACAATAGCTATTGTATGCTCATAATGGCTACCATTTAAACCATCTTTTGCCACCACTGACCATTTATCATTTAAGACAATAGGCTCTCCATCACTATGGACAATCATTGGCTCTAAGCAAAACACCATCCCTTCTTTAATCTTTGGACCTTGCTTTGGATTGGGAGATTCTAAATAATTTGGAATCTCCGGCTCCTCGTGAGGTGCTCTCCCTATGCCGTGTCCACAAAATCCGCGTAATGGCACAAAACCTCGCTTTGTAATTGCCTCTTCTAATATCAAGCTTAATTCCTTAAAACGCATACCTACGCGCACTTGCGAGATAGCCTCATATAATGTATCTTTCGCGCATTTAATCAATTCTTTGTCAGCTTGAGCTATCTCCCCAATTCCAAGTGTGATAGCCGCATCACCATACCAGCCATTATATTCCACACCAATATCAATCCCTAAAATATCGCCTTGCTTGAGCCTATAATCCGTAGGAATACCGTGGATAATGACTTCATTTACAGATGTGCAGATAGACTTTGGGAACCCATATAGCTGGTAAAATGCAGCCCTCCCGCCTTGAGCAGCGATAAACTCTTGTGCCATTGTATCAAGCTCAAGGAGAGAGACGCCCTCCTTTGCTTGAAGACTTAAAAATTGCAAAGTTTGAGCGACAATTTTATTAGGAATGCGTAAAGATTCTATATCTTTTTTGCTCTTAATGCTAATTGCCATTTCAAAGCCCTACGGCACTTAGGGTTTGATATTTACTCATATAAATTTGAGCCTCGATACGTCTCATCGTATCAATAGCCACCTGCACCACAATCAGCACCGCTGTCCCACCAAAATAAAAAGGCACACCTGTAAATTTCACAAGCACCCACGGGAGCGTAGATACAAGAGCCAAATAAAACGCACCCCAAAAGGTAAGATTACTCGCTACATTATTAAGGAAATTTGATGTCCCCTCACCCGGACGCAATCCGGGTATGAATCCACCCTGTCTTTTGAGATTATCCGCGATGTCCTTCGCATTAAATACGATAGAAGCATAAAAATATGCAAAGAAAATCACCAAAACAAACATCAAAAAGTTATAGATATAACCATCGGGTCTTAAAATATCTGCAATGGATTGAATCACGCTATTTGATGAGGCTTGTAAAATAGTCGATGGAAATACAAGCAACGCTGAAGCAAAAATAGGCGGAATAACCCCGCTTAAATTAAGCTTCACAGGAATGTAGTTCATAATGCGCTTGTTTTGATTCTGCATTACCACCTTGCGCGCATAAGATACAGGTATGCGCCTTTCGGCTAATTCAATATAGATAATCACCCCAACGGTTAAGAGAATCACAGCTAATAGGACAAGGAGCATAAATATATTAATTTGCCCTGTATTGACGAGGTTAAAGGTATTGCCTATGCTTGAAGGAATGCCTGAAACAATACCACCAAAAATAATCAAACTAATCCCGTTGCCTACACCTCGTTGTGTAATCTGCTCTCCAATCCACATAAGCAACATTGTGCCTGCAAGCATTGAAAACACAGAAACAGCAATAAAAAGATTCAAATCAATTTTAATCGCCCCCATACTCATACTATTAAGCCCAATACTTACACTCACTGCTTGAATAATAGTAATCCCAATAGTTACATAACGCACAATTTGCATATATTTTTGCATACCATCGCGTTCTTTTTTCATCTTACCAAGATTGGGGAAAGTCGCTGCAAGAAGCTCCATAATGATAGAAGCGGTAATGTAGGGCATAATGCCAAGTGAGATAATGCTAAAACGTTCCACCGCATTCCCACTAAACATATTAAATAAGCCTAGCGCATTATTTGCATTATCGTCAATAAAAGATTTAATCAACCCAACATCTACGCCCGGAACAGGCACATACGCCAAGATTCTATATGCAAATAAAAAGGCAAGAGTGATGAGAATCTTATTTACAATGCTTTTTGTCATTCTTTATTTCCGCTTGTTGTAATGCAAGTATCTTTGGTTTTAGCAGCTAAAGCTTTGGCTTTTTTGCCAATGAGCTTTACTTTTGTCGCGCCTTTAGGAATACTAAAATGTGCTCGTAATATTTCCATATTAATTTCTGTGAATGTATCAAAAACCTTTGCCTTATCCACATTAATAACAACGGGTTTAATAACACGTGAAGTAAAGCCCACTTTAGGCAAACGTCTTTGAAGTGGTTGCTGTCCGCCCTCAAAACCTCTCTTTGCCTTATAGCCGCTACGAGCAGTCTGTCCCTTTCCACCACGCGTAGAAGTTTTGCCCATTCCGCTGCCCTGTCCTCTACCTACACGTTTAATATCTTTTGTGCTGCCTTTTGCTGGTTTAATCTTTTCTAACATAGCCTACTCCTTAAGCCTTAATACGTGCAAGTGCGTCAAAAGTTGCACGAACGACGTTATAGGGATTATTAGACCCGAGTGATTTAGTCAAAATATCTTTAATCCCTGCAAGTTCTATCACTGGGCGAGTAGAACCACCCGCGATAACGCCCGTCCCCTCGCTAGCAGGTTTTAAGAGAATCTTACTTGCATTATATTTATGCTCAATATCGTGGGCTATGGTTGTCCCTTTGATATTTACTTTAATGATATTTTTAAATGCATCATCAATAGCCTTTTTAATCGCATCTGGCACTTCTTTTGCCTTGCCAAGCCCAAAGCCCACAAGCCCATTTTTATTGCCTACTACCACAAGCGCATTGAAACGGAATCTACGTCCGCCTTTAACAACCTTTGTAACCCTACCGATATTCACAACCACTTCGCTAAATTCTTCTCTATTGATTTCCATAAACGTCCTTTGATTATAACTTTATGCCATTTTCGCGCAAAGTATCGGCAAATGCCGCTACAACGCCGTGATAGAGGTATCCATTTCTATCAAATACCGCCTCTGCAATCTTAGCCTTCTTTAATGCGGCAGCAAACTCATTAGCAATTTTTTTCACATCTTCTTTATTGTTACCTAGTTTAAGCTTTTTGCCATCAATACAAGCAAGTGTTACACCCAACTCATCATTAATAGCCTGTGCGTAAAAATATTTATTAGACCTAAATACACTGATACGTGGCTTATTCGCTATGCCATAGATTCTGCCTCTTGTGCGTAGCTTTCTTTTTGTCCTAAGAAGCTGCTTTTGCTTTAATACTTTCTCTGTCATATCTTACCCCTAGTTATTTTTTAGAAGTTTTGCCGGCTTTGCGAATGATGGTCTCATCGCTGTATTTAATCCCCTTGCCCTTATAAGGCTCTGGTGGTCTAAACTCGCGAATTTCAGCCGCAATCTGCCCTACTTGCTGCTTATCAGCACCTTTAATAGTAATCGTATTCTTATCCACGCTCATTTCAATACCTGCAGGGATAGGATAAATCACTGGATGAGAGAATCCCAATGCCATTTCAAGATTCTTTCCGCTAATATTTGCCTTATAGCCCACACCATTGATTTCAAGCACTTTTGTGAATCCTTGAGACAAACCGATAATAATATTATTTGCTAATGCACGATATGTCCCCCAATATGCACGAGATTGCGCTTGAGAATCTATACAGCTAAAGCTCAAAGCCCCATCGTTTAGTGCGATTTGCACGCGTCCATACGTCTCTAGCTCTTTTTGCTCTTTTGTGCCCTTAAATAGAATCTTGCTTCCTTGCACGGATACCTCTACGCCTTTTGGAATACTAATAGGCTTTTTACCAACTCTTGACATATCTTTCTCCTACCATATACTACAAAGTGCTTCGCCACCAACATTTGCACGATAAGCTTCATCATTGGCAATCACACCTTTACTTGTGCTTACCACTATCGTGCCATAGCCATTTTTAAAACGTTTTAGCTCATTATGTCCCTTATACACACGGCGACCGGGCTTACTGATGCGTTTAATTTCATTAATAGCACTTCTCCCACGCTCATCATAAGCAAGCTGCACCATAATGGATTGCTTACCATCTTTATCGTTTACCTTATAATCCTTGATAAAACCCTTCGTCTTAAACACTTCTAGGACTGATACGACAATCTTAGCATAATACAATGTCGTAACCTCTAGTCTCCTCATAGAAGCATTACGAATCCTCGTCAAAGAATCTGCAATAATATCATTTACCATACTTTCTCCTTACCAACTTGCTTTACGCAATCCGGGTATCAAGCCCTCATTACCCATTTTCCGCAAACACACTCTACATAATCCAAAATCGCGATATACAGAATGAGGTCTGCCACACACTTGACATCTTGTATAGGCTCGCGCACTAAATTTTGCCTTTCTTTTTGCCTTTGCAATAATTGATTTTTTCGCCATTTTATCGTCCTTTCGCAAAAGGCATACCAAGAAGCTCAAGCAACTTAAACGCCTCTTTATCACTATTAGTGGAAGTTACAAATGTAATATTCATACCATGAGTTACCATAATATCATCATATACGACCTCGGGGAACATTAACTGCTCATTCAAGCCAAAGCTATAATTACCTCTACCATCAAAGCCGTTACGTTTCACACCTCTAAAATCTTTCACACGAGGCAAAGCAATAACAATGAGCTTTTCTAAAAAGTTATACATCATTTTGCCACGAAGTGTAACTTTCACACCCATAGGCATACCCTCACGCATTTTGAATCCTGCAACAGATTTCTTTGCTAATGTAATGACCGCCTTTTGCCCTGCGATGAGCGAAATCGTATCAGCGATATTTTGCATTACCTTAGAATCTTTTGCATAATCTCCTGCTCCAACGCTAATGATAATCTTTTCAAGCTTTGGCAATAGCATAGGATTGCTGATATTTAGCTCACTTTTAAGTTGGGAGATAATCTCATTTTTGTATTTTTCTCTTAATGCAAACATCAATTATCTCCTTCCACTTTTTTTACATTTGAAATACTCATTGGCATTTCTTTGGTTAAAAATCCGCCTTTAGGATTCTTATCATTTGCCTTGATTGCCTTTTTTACGATTTTACAGCCCTCAACAATCACTTGTGCTTTTTTAGGCAACACTTGCAAAACCTTTGCCTTTTTGCCCTTATCATCACCTGCGATAACAAGCACCAAATCACCTTTTTTTATCTTAAACTTTGCCACTATAACACCTCCGGAGCTAACGATACTATTTTCATAAAATTAGCGTATCGCACTTCTCTACTTACTGGTCCAAAGATTCTCGTGCCAATAGGCTCTCTTTTAGCATCAAGAATCACCGCCGCATTATCATCAAAGCGTACCAAAGAACCATTATCGCGATGGATTTCTTTTTTACTTCTTACCACTACTGCCTTGACAACTTGCCCTTTTTTGACTTTCCCATTTGGGATAGCCTTTTTCACAGAAGCGACTATCACATCGCCTACACGTGCATATCGTCTATGGCTACCGCCCAAAATCTTAATACACATAATCTCTTTCGCACCGCTATTGTCTGCGACATTCAATCTTGTAAAACTTTGTATCATAGCTCTACTCCTGCGGTAATAATTTCTTTGAATCTAAAAGCCTTTGTTTTAGAGATTGGCTTACATTCAATCGCACTAATCACATCGCCAATTTTGGCACTATGATTCTCATCGTGGATAGTATATTTTTTGAAACGTTTAACGATTTTACGATACTTTGTATGCACCACTTTGCGTTCTACTAAAATCACTACACTCTTATTCCCTGCTCGGCTGATAACCTTGCCCTGAATCACCCTCTTATGTGCTTGTTTTTCACTCATACTCAATCCTTTTTCGCACTTAAAGCTGTATTAATTCTTGCAATATCCTTGCGAATCGTTTTAATTTCACTTGGATTGGTAAGCTGCATTGTTTTGAGTTGCAATCTTTTTTCAAAAAGCAACGACTTTTTCTCTTTCAACATTTTTTGCAATTCTGCAACGTCCTTATCTTTCAATTCAATAAATTTCATTTTCACTCTCGCTGTTTATGATTTTGGTTTTAAAAGGGAGCTTACTTTGAGCTAAGGCTAATGCCTCTCGCGCTAAAGATTCTTCAATCCCTGCCATTTCATAAATAATGCGACCGGGCTTGATATTCATCACCCATTTTTCCACACCACCTTTACCCTTACCCATTCTTGTTTCAAGGGGCTTTGCCGTGAGTGGTTTATCAGGGAAAACGCGTATCCACACCTTCCCTGCTCTTTTGATATGTCTTGTCATCGCAATACGAGCAGATTCTATTTGACGTGAATCTATACGCCCGTGCTCTAATGCTTTAATCCCAATATCGCCGAAAGCTAAACTTGCACCGCGGAAAGACTTACCCCTATTGCGTCCTTTCATCTGCTTTCTATATTTTGTTCTTTTTGGCATTAACATAATTATTGCCTCCCTCTTCGTGATTTAGAACGCGCCTCTTTATCGCCGCTCTTTCCCTCTTCTTTTTTTTCAGGCAAAATACCTTTATGCAATACTTCACCTTTGAAAATCCATACCTTCACGCCAATGATTCCATAAGTTGTCATCGCTTCGGCAAAGCCATAATCAATCTTAGCACGAAGTGTATGTAAAGGCACACGTCCTTCCATATACCATTCTGTCCTTGCCATTTCAGCCCCTGCTAGACGACCAGAAACCTTGACTTTAATACCCTTAGCTCCTGCTTTCATCGCTGCTTGCATAACCTTTTTCATAGCACGTCTAAAAGCCACACGTTTTTCAAGCTGTGTAGCGATATTTTCCGCTGCGAGTTGCGCGTTAGCTTGGGGACGTTTAGCCTCTTTGATATTAATAAACACTTCTTTATGCAAAATCTTTTTCAATGCTTCTTTGTGTTTATCAATATCCACGCCCTTTTTACCAATAATAAGTCCCGGACGAGAAGCAACAACGGTTATACGAATCTTATTTGCTGCACGTTCGATAATAATCTCACTCACTCCTGCATAATACATCTCGCGTTTGAGAAATTTACGAATCTTATGATCTTCTAAGATATTTGAAGGTGTCGTTTGTGAAACTGAAAACCATCGAGAAGACCAATTACGATTGATACCTAATCTTAAACCTATTGGATTAACTTTTTGACCCATTGTTATTTTTCCTCACCTTCAGTTTTTTTCTTTATCGTTGTTTTTTTCTCTCCACTTGCTTTGCTTGCCTCTGTTTTTACTACCTTAGATTCTGTGTTGCTCTTGGTGCTTTTAGTAGTAGTTTTAGCCTTTGTAGCTGCTTTTGATTGGGTTTTTTCTTGTGTAGCTACTTTTTCTTGCTCTTGCTGTGTTTGGCTTACTTTTGGCTTCACATCTTTTGCCTTAGTAGCTTTAGAATCTAGAGCTTTTTGTGATTTTTGTGTGTCCACTTCTACTAAAATATGTGATGTTGGTTTACGGATAGGAGTAGCTCTCCCTTTTGCACGTGGTGTAAAACGTCTTAGCACAGGACCAGCATCTACACGACAAGAGGTAATAATGACATCTTGTGCGTCATAGCCACCATTTGCCACTGCTGAAGCAATAACCTTTGAAATTACCTTTGCAGCCTTATTGGGTGTAAATTCTAAACTCGCAATTGCCACTTCAGCATTCATACCCTGCACTTCTCTTGCGATAAGTCGCGTCTTTGTTGGAGATAATCGAACGTATCTTAATAATGCCTTACTCATCTTATCCCCTTACTTACCAATTTTCTTTTGGACACTTCCCTTGTGTCCTTTAAAGGTGCGTGTAGGGGCAAACTCACCGAGCTTATAACCTACGTGATTTTCAGTAATATACACTGGCACAAACGCCCTACCATTATGCACATTAAATGTAAGCCCTATCATATCGGGTAAAATCGTGCTGCGTCTAGACCACGTTTTGATAGGTTTATTATCCTTACCTGCTTTTGCTTTCTCAACTTTTTTGATGAGATAATCATCTACAAATGGACCCTTTTTAATTGATCTTGCCATAGTTTCCTACCTTATTTTTTCTTTCTTGAGATAATCAATCTATCACTCGCTTTTTTCTTACGAGTTTTAAAACCTTTTGCTGGTGTTCCCCACGGAGATACAGGATGTCCGCTCGAGCCTGTTTTGCCCTCACCACCGCCGTGTGGATGATCCACAGGGTTCATCGCGCTACCACGTGTTTGTGGGCGAATACCACGATGGCGATTGCGCCCTGCCTTACCAATAGAAATATTTGTAAAGTCCTCGTTACCCACAACGCCAATAGTTGCCATACATTCCTCTAAAATATATCTCATCTCGCCACTTGGCATTCTAAGGATAATATATTTACCCTCACGTCCCATAATCTGTGCACTTGCTCCCGCACTTCTAGCGAGCTGCCCACCTGCGCCGGGGTGCATCTCTATATTATGCACGATTGTCCCAATCGGTATGCTTTTAAGCTTCATTGCAAAACCTGTCTTAATATCAAGCCCAGATTCTGCAGAGAACACTATATCGCCTACTTTTAATCCACTTGGCTGGATAATATATCGCTTTTCACCATCGACATAATAGATAAGTGCAATACGACAATTTCTATATGGGTCATACTCTATGGCTGCTACTTTGCCTTGCACATTGAATTTATTGCGTTTAAAATCAATGATTCTATATAGCTTTTTTGCCCCGCCCTCTTTATGACGACTTGTAATGCGCCCATTATTATTTCTCCCCGCACTCACAGGTAGCTTAACAAGTAAACTCCTTACACTTGCCTTGCCTGTAATATCGCTTGAGCTTAGATTGCTCATAAATCTGCGACTTGGGGTATAAGGCTTATACGTTTTAACTGCCATATTCACTCCTTACACTGATAGCGCATCAAGTTTTGCGCCCTCTGGAATCTTCACATAAAATTTCTTAAATGACGCCCTCTGTCCGATTCTGCCTCTAAATCGCTTCACTTTGCCCTCTTGACGCAAAGAATTGATTCTTAAAGGTGTAATGCCAAAATACTCTTTGAAAATCTCTTTAAGCTGATTCTTACTTACGTGTGTGGCTGTCTGCACTACAAGCACTCCGCTTTCTTGTAAAGAGAGAGATTTTTCTGTATAGAGGATTGACTTAATATCTGTAATATCTGCCATTTTATTCCCCTTTCTTTTCTGCGATAATTTCATCAAACACGGCTTTTTCAATCACAATAGAGCGGAATGTAGCCACCAGATACGCATTTAGCTCATTTGTATCGGCTAAATAACAATGCTGCAAATTTCTAAAAGCCAAAAATGTAGGCTCATCGCTTAATTGTGTAACAAATAAGGCATTTCTTTTATTTAACGCCTTAAACATCGCATACGCTTCTTTTGTCTTACCACTTGAGATATTAAGAGAATCCACCACAAAGAGTGCACCCTCCTGCGCCTTTTGATACAAGGCACATTCAAGCGCTAATCGCTTTTGTTTCTTATTGACTTTAAGCTGATAGTTTCTATCATTATTAGGACCGTGTGAAACGCCTCCACCCACAAACACAGGAGAAGTGATACTCCCTGCACGTGCACGACCGCCACCTTTTTGATTCCAAGGCTTTTTACCGCCACCGCTTACTTCGCCTCGCTTTTTTGCACACGCATTATTCGCCCTCAATGAGGCAAGATAAGACTTCACATACAAATACAAATTATGCTCTTTGATTTGTGAATATCTCTCTGGTAATGCAAGCTCACCACTTTGTGCGAACTTTTTATCTAATACAATCGCTTTACTCATACTGCCTTACCTTACTTTATGATTTCTATTCTGCCAAATGCGCCATTATGTCCAGCTACTGAACCCTTAAGCACCAAAATAGCGCTTTCTTTGTCAAATGAAAAGATATCATTTTTTGCACTCACAAGCTCATTTCCATAATGTCCTGCCATTTTTTTACCCGGCTGAACGCGCCCGGGCCACTCACGATTCCCAATAGAACCTAAACGTCTATGAAATCTGCTCCCATGTGCGCCTGGACCGCCTTGAAAATTCCATCTTTTCATCGCACCGCTAAAGCCCCGACCCTTTGTCTTAAAGCTCACTTTCACTCGTTTTGCACTCTCCAAAACGCTCACATCAATATCGCCAACCTCTTTATTATTCACTTTCAATGTAGCAAACTGATTAAACTCTTTGCTTAGGCTATATTTCTTTTGCTGCCCTGCAATGGCTTTATTGAATCTTTTGCCTTGCGGATAAGCCACAAGTGCCTTGCCATTATCATAAAGCTCGCACACCTTTGCGCCAAATACACGAAGCAACGTTACTGCCTCACTCTTTGTACCTATTGTGCGGCTCATACCAATTTTTTCAACTATAAATTCCATATCCTAAACCTCACATTCTTACTTACTCATAGACATTACTTCGACATCTACCTCTGGTGCTAAATCAAGCTTCATAAGGCTATCTACGGTATCAGGGGTAGCAGAGATAATATCAATGATACGATGATGCACCCTGATTTCAAACTGCTCTCGTGAATCTTTATTAATATGAGGCGAGCGTAAAACGGTATATCGCTTCTTTTTCGTAGGAAGTGGTACGGGACCCCTTATCTCTGAACCTGTCCTTTTCACTGCTTCTATAATAGACGCAACCGACCTATCAAGAACCCTATGATCGTAAGCTTTTAGCCTAAGTCGTATTCTTTCCATATTTTTTCCTTCACTATTAAAGAACTCATCAAAAATAAAATTTTTTGATGTTTTTAGCGCGTGATTATAGACAAAATTATAAAAATAAGTCAAGTTATTTGCCTATTTTTCGCTCTTTTTATATATTTTTATATCCTTTTAATAAGGACAATAATATTGCTCTTTATGTTTTTTTGGTATTGAGGTAAGACTAAAATTTCATTATTGATAATATTTAATCATATTTTAATTTGGTATGAAGTAAATCTTCATCAGTATTGCACAAAAAATTTGCTTATACTATTTAAGGCTTAAAATGAAAAACAAGATGCACAGGCACTTAAATCCCTCATAACACAAAAGAATATCGATGAGGAAACCATCACCACTTATTTTAAAGCCAATGTCAAAATGCCAAAAAATAAATCAAAGCTGCACTTGAATATCTCAATGAATCCTCTTGTGGAATGACAATGAATGCTGATTACAAAAAGTATGCATTAGAATATGAAAGTGCAACAGGCATTTCTACGGCTGAGTGCGATAGCAATGGCTTTCAAAGGTGGTTTGAAAGCCATTGCTTGGTTTTTTAGCCAAAATCTGCACACTTTTAGAGAAGCTAATAAGTGAAAAAGATTTGCGGCTAAGGCTAGATTCTCAAAGCAGCAAAGAAATTGGAGAAGGCATTCAAGCAGCATTTTTGCAAGTTATAAGGGCAAATTATAACGTCAAGGGTTTAAAGATTATAGCAGTGAAGCAACTCGAAAAAGAAGAAGCTAAAGGAAGCTTTAGGAACTATTACAAAAGGTAAGAGTATAGAATCTGCCCTCCATAGCTCTATCCTTTATATGATAAAAATGGGAAATTTTAGCGGTATAGAACAATAGGCTACACGCAAAATCAATGATATAAGTAAACTTTTTGCAAGACTGAAAGACTTTAGGACAGATTTGAGTAAATGGAAACTAAAAAAGCAAAAAGTCTCTTTCAAAAACTGCCCAATATCACAAAACACCAGCCATTACAATATAAATCTGTCTTCGATATGGATAATCCAAGTGTAGATTTGACAAGAGATTATGCCAATGCAAAAGAATGCCTCTCAAAGCTACCCACCGCTCAAAAAGCAGAATACACAAAATGTGCGAGACTTTGCTTTTATGCAGAGCCCGGGGTAATGCCAAGATATCTTACATATGACGAAATAAAATATGTGAAGTATTTGAGCGCTTTTGGCTATAAAGTTATTATTGGTGATTGGAGTTGTAACATAGGATTAGGGGTGAAACCAACAAAAGAAATGCTGGGGGGGGGGTGATGCGCTTCTTTGTGCAAAATTGCAGCAATAAAATCAATGAAGAGTTGTTTAGAAACTTAGAGTTTAATCCTGAACATATAGGCTATAGATATATGTTTAACAAAAACACTTGATATATTTTTTAAGGAGCTTTTAGCACACCACCCTAAAGAAACACTCACTGATAAAAATTGAGCTTTCTTGTTGGTGCTGATTTAATCTATATACTCTTTAATAATGGTATAGAGGTGGATTTACAAGGAGTAGAATATAACCCTCGAAGTATTGGTCATTATTACCTGAAAGACACAAAACATTTGCCAAAATTTTTGAAGTTTTTAGAGCTTCATCTCTTGCAAACAGATTCTATACTTGAATATTATTCTCGTGGAAATACTCCTTATAATACTTACAAGAAAGT
Source organism: Helicobacter mastomyrinus (assembly GCF_039555295.1). Taxonomy (NCBI): domain Bacteria; kingdom Pseudomonadati; phylum Campylobacterota; class Epsilonproteobacteria; order Campylobacterales; family Helicobacteraceae; genus Helicobacter; species Helicobacter mastomyrinus. The sequence goes on from NZ_CP145316.1 coordinate 498,120, forward strand.
AACAACTCTGCTTCTGTTTATTGGCAAATTCAAAGATAAACTTATGAATAATAATATCCAAGAAAATTTAAAGCTGCGATAAATATATCTAGCATTTGGGCTTCAAGCATTGAACTATCTATTCTTATGCTTATTCCATCGCTACTTAATAGTATTGTGAAATTGTGTATTACAAAGTGTGGCTGATACGTATTAAATCATAATATTAAATGTGTTTTTAAAGTTTAGAATCTTTAGTCTAATTATGCCTGCTGTTACAGCTAAACTCCGTATTTATAAGGTGAGTTCCTAAGGTTTAAAAATCTATAATCTCCCCACAAGTGAGGTATATCTTCACTTATAGAAAATAAAATAGTGTGATACACAAAGCGTATCACACACCTTGAAAGCGGTGTAGGGGTGGGGATTTATAAGGGGGAGCAAGAGGTATATCCTCGAGCCAACTTAAAGATTCAATGCCCCTCTCCCCCATTATAAAAAAGAAAAACTAGAGAGTCTGAAATTTTTAAAGTGGTATTTTGTGATTTATAGATTAGAGAATCTACCTTTAAAAACTAACTTGAGACGCAAAGCAGATTTTATATCTACAAAGCAAGACCTTTTGCAAGTGTGGATTAGCACTTCGTGCGAATGCGGCGATTACATCGCAGTAGCAAGGGCATAGGATAGATTAGAGATTCTAATTAAATCCCTCTAATGATGCATTCCACTCTCATAGAGCACATATTGGAAACGTTGTGCGATGGCTTGGGCACGTTGCAAAACAATGAAAATATCTTCCTCTCTCTCATATATAGCCTTTAAACTCTCCTCAAAAAGCTCAAGCCACACATTAAAAAGTTCTCTAGGGAATGGTGGTAAGTCTAAATGTGCCTTTAATGGCTGTCCGCTATAATCGCCAATACCAAGTAGCATACCGCCCCAAAAGTTTGCAATCTTTTCCTTATGAGCCTCCCAATGTGCGTCATCTGTGCTAATTTTTGCATTAAACACATCGCCCAAACCATTTTTATCTGCCCTTACTTTCGCATAAAATACATCCATCAACGCGCGAATAGAATCTGCATTTATTTCATCATATTTCATAACCTCTCCTTTACAGATAAAATGCCAATTTTGCAAGAATAACAATGATTAGCCCAAGTAGCAACACTACTGGGTGTATCACTTTAGCCAAAGGATTCTTTAATCCCAAAAACTTGCAACTAAGTGAGGTAATCACCATTGCCAAAATAAGCAACGCAAAGCCCATTTTTATCACAAGCAAAATCTGTAATGGTGTATCAAAAAATCCCTGTGAGCCGCCTATATATCGGCTTATCATAGCTCCGCCACTCAATACCAAAAGCAGCACACAAAGAGGCATAATCTTTACCCCTCGCTTCATAATAGTGGCAAAAACCTTATCTGCTATATTAGAATCTAAAACCTTTTTCAAAGGCTCAAGCAGCACCACATCAGTAAAAATATAGCCCAAAAATATAATCGCACAGCATATATGCACGATAAGCAAATATGGATACATAGCCTCCATTGTTATTCCTTTGGTGAAATTTAAGAGAGAATCTTAGAATAAAAGCTATCTAAAAAAATTGATTTATGTTAAATTTTGCAAAAAATTGAATGATTTGTAATATTTTCATCTTCAAATATTACTTTATAAAATGAGTTTGTTTTCTACAAGGGGAAAGGACTTAAATGTATAAGTATGAGCTAGTGTTAAAGCACGAGCACAAAGTCAGCTCGAGGATATACCTCACTTGTGAATCTCTCCTTAAAATATAAAGTTTTATAGGTGGCTTATATAATACCCATACAATTTAATAATTCACAATAAAAGGACATCTATGCAGCAACTTATCGACACTCTATCTCGTATAGGGCACACTTTTACACATTCAAAGGGTGATATTCTCTTTTTTGAAGAGCAGGAAGCCACGCATTTACTTTTACTAAAAAGTGGTAAAGTGCGGCTTTATAAAAGCAGGGCAGATATAAATCTCTCTACCCAATGCACGATTCACACGATTAACACCCCTCAATTTATCGCTGAAATGCCATTTTTTATGCGACTTTGCTATCCTGCGAATGCTGAGTGCATAGAATCTTGTGAAATTATCCGCATAAGCTTTGATGAGTTTTGCAAACACTGCCTTAATGATATGCAAATGTGCCTTTTATTCATCACTTCACTTTGTCAAAAGATCAAAATCTTAGAATCTCATATCAATATGAGTAATCAAACCCTCCAAGAGCGGCTTTTATCATATCTGCAAACGCATAAAGACTCACTGCATACAATGAGTCAAAAGCATATCGCCCAAAGTCTCAATATCGCACCTCAATCACTCTCACGCGCACTAAAGATTCTTAAAAATCAAGGTATCATCAATACACATAAAGGAAAAATTGAGCTTGTAAGCTCTCTGCATAATCCTTAAGACTTTAAACCCACTTAACTAATGTTGCCACAATGCTTTTAATTGTTGCGTAAGTAAGGATATACTTCACTTATAAATTTGATAGATCAATGCAAAGGAGAAAGTATGAAAAAGATTCTGTGTGGCTTGTGTATATGCGTGAGCTTATGGGCAGGAGATTGGGTGATGTTCTCAGATGGAGAGGATACCTATATTTATTCCACAAATACTGGTGAAATCTACATTCGCCATCATTTAGGCAAAAAAAATTATGAAGATGTATTTATCAAAATGCCTCGCGGTATGCAGCCAAATGAACTAAAAGGCTCACAAAGTGCTATCTATACGCCTACCACGCCTAAAGTCGATGATGAGAGGGTGAAAAATATGCAGCTTGATGCACTTAAAAAATCTCAAGAAATGCTCAATGCGGCTATTGAGTAGCCTTAATACACTTTTTAAGCTGCTTATAAAGTGATAGAATCTGCTCTTTTTTCTCATAAAAGCTATTTTTGTTTGCTACCAAATATGCGTTTGATTCCATAATCACTTCATCAATTTTAAGATTATTTTGCGCCATTGTGCTGCCTGTCTCCACAATATCCACAATCGCATCACTTAAGCCCACAAGCGGGGCAAGCTCAATAGAACCATAAAGTTTTAGAGATTCAATAGAAACGGCTTTATTAGCAAAATATTTGCGTGTAATATGAGGCATTTTTGTAGCAATTTTAAGCTGTGGCTTTTGATAATCAAGGCTTTTCCCCACAGGAGAGCCTACTACCACCTTACACTTTCCAATACCAAGATTCAAAAGCCGCACGACATTCACTTGCTGCTCCTCAATCACATCTAGCCCTACAATCCCCACATCTGCGGCTTGATGCACCACATAAGTAGGCACATCTTGGCTACGCACAAGCATAAAAGTAAAGTCATCACGTTCTAAAATCAGTCTCCTATCATCAAAGACAAAGCCCCCTCCATAGAGCTGCTCAAACAACGCAAGACTTTCTTTTGCTATACGGCCCTTTGGTAAAGCTATTTTTATCATTTCAGCTCCTTATTTAGAATCTACTGCTCTTGCCTTATATGTGCTTCTCTAGGGCTTTTTGCATACCCTTAAATACAAGCGTATTATCATAAATGGCATTTTCAAAAAATCGTGCGAAAAACTTGCCATCGCCCCCGGTAAAATAAAGCTTTTTCGTGCGTGAGGTATTTTTTATCATTAATACCACACTTTTTATCGCTCCAAAGCTCAGTGCATCGCTTGTATTTTGAGGCAGGGCGGAGAGATTCACACTTGGCTCTATGACCCTATCAAGCACAGGAGAAATATCCGCACACATCTTTCTATACGCATTTAATCCGGGCATAATGTATCCGCCTATATGAATGCCCCATTGCACAATATCCACCGTAATGGCACTTCCCACATCGACTATCACACCATCACTAATTGCCTTACACGCTGCCCTCCTATCCACACCCAAGCCCTTATACTCGCTTTCAATCTCAATATACTCATTTACATTAACGCAATATGGGTGTGAAGCAAGGAGACATCTCTCAAATCGTTCATTCACGCTGATGTAATAAATAGGCAGATTCTCTTTTTTTTTACTTAAGGAATATGGCTTTTCTTTCCATATTTTACCCTTATGATAAAAGTGTAAAAAAGTATTGCCTATATCACACAAAAGCATTACTCAAACCTTTTATAAACCTTGTCATAAAAGAAAGTATCGCGATTGTAGAAAAGATTCTTTTTCTTAGAGAGATGGCTTTTATACACCATAGGAACAAAATCATCAAGATTAAGAGCGATGAGATACCCACCCTTTTCAAGCGTATAAAGTGTATTATTGGTGATAATTATACCGCTTAATACCGCAAAGGGCAAACGCACCTTGCGCAGCACTTTAAGCGTATGATCTAGCTCGACAATCTCTCCTTCAATGCTCAACACATAAATTTTGTTATTAAAAAACAACACATCGCGTAAATCCACATCATACTTAAAGCTTTTATCATTAATAATCACACTCACGCGTCTAGCCGTAGCTGCAAGCAAATATTGATTGTGTATATACATATAAATCACATTATTAAAAAACTTATCACTGCTTATTAAAATATCTTTAATAATCTTATTTTGCGCCTTATCATATACAAGCACCTTTCCCTCTAAATCAGGGAAAAACACTTGACTATCCGTGATTTGCGGTGAAGCCAAATAGGCATTAATGGCGATGACTGCAGGATACTTTTGCGAGAAAATCTCTTTTTGTGTAGGCACATCATAATACATAAGCGTATTATCAAGTAGCACCATAGCGAGTTTATTGTCCTTAAAATCAGCAGAAAGCACGCAAGTATCAAAGGGGATAGTATGTAATATATTTTGAGAATCCATTATCAATATATCTTTACACTGCTTTTGCAGCACGAAAGTATTTTTATTTTGCGCAAGAAATTTATAATTAGATTCTAAAACAATAGGTGTTAGCCCATCTGCAAAGCTAAGCAATGTATTATCTTTAAGCACAGCACCCACACGCGTAGCACTCTTTAGCGGCGCACTTAACTTGCCTTCAAATCGCATATCACCCTGTATAGCATTAGGCTCAAAATGCTTTTTAGAGCTACATCCAAAGATAAGCCATATACTACTTGCAAACACTATGTAAAAAATAATCCTTGATACATATAGCATTGCTTACTTGCCCCCAAGTAAAAATTTATTATCCAATCCAAAATGCTTAAAAATAACTGCCTCATTATAAAATGCACTATTTTCAGGTATCAATATGAGCTTTTGATATGCTTCTTTGACCTTATTTGCCTTGAATAGCAAATACGCCTCTTGCAATATAGCCAACTCTTTAAGACTTGTAGGCTTTGTGCGTTCTAAAGACACTAAGGCTTGATTAAGAGAAGATTCGTCTATATCATTTGCCTCTAATAGCTTACTTGCCTGTATTGAAGCCAATTCATATTGTGCGATAGAGCGGACAAAGGCATTTTGTGAATCTGCTAATGCCTCATACACTGCACTATCATTATTTGCATTAAAATAACGATACATATCATACAAAGCAGGGCTTGCATCTTTTAGAGATTCTAATGCCTCTTTATCCGTAGAATCACTAATAAGCCTTTCATACGCGGCACTTGCTTTTATTGCTTTTTGTGATTGAATATAGTTACTCACAAGCCACCATATTCCCACACCCACCATACAAATAAGCAATGTAATGATGTACTTGCGGTATCGCTTCCACATAATTTCTAGAGCAAAAGCACTCTCTAAAAGTTTTTCATCACTATTAAAAGATTCTTTAACACTTTTCAGATTAGATTGCAAACTCATCATAACCTCCTTAGGATTTATTTATCTTTAGCCACACCCGAAGAGCCAAATGAACCTTCCCCTCGCACACTCTCACTTAATTCTTCTGCCTCTTCAAAATCTGCATATATCACTTCATTGATTACTGCTTGAGCGATTCTATCGCCCTCCTTGATATGAAAATCCTCACGCGAATGGTTGATAAGAATGACTTTGATTTCCCCACGATAATCGCTATCAATCGTGCCGGGCGTATTGAGCACACTAATGCCATTTTTAAGTGCCAAACCACTCCTTGGGCGCACCTGAATCTCAAAGCCAGAATCCACCTCAAAGGCTAATCCTGTACCTACAAGTATGCGCTCTCCGGCTTTTAGCACACAAGATTCTAAAGCGTGTAGATCAAATCCCGCTGACTGTGGCGTTTGATACGATGGGATAATTGCATTAAAATGGAGCTTTTTAATCTTAAGTCGTGTGCGCTTCATTATTATTCCCCAAACACAATGTCTTTATAAAAGACTTCTAAGATTTCAAACTCATTCTCTCCATTAGGCAGCATAATACTCACTTCATCGCCTTGCTTTTTCCCCATTAGTGCTTTAGCAATAGGCGAAGAAACCGAGATAAGTCCCTTAGAGGGATTACTCTCCATAGAGCCCACAAGCGTATAGATAAATTCCTTTTCCGTATCAAGATTGAGTATTTTCACACTTGAGCCAAAACTCACCTTATCGTGAGGCAAACTCGCAGGGTCAATCACTTGTGCATTTGCAAGCATAAGCCCTAATTCATTGATACGCGCTTCAATAAAAGCTTGTTTCTCACGTGCGGCGTGGTATTCTGCATTTTCTTTCAAATCTCCGTGTGAGCGTGCCACATCAATTTCTACAATAATACGTGGGCGCTCCACTTCTTTGAGATTCTTTAATTCCGCGCAAAGCTTCTCATAGCCGTAATTTGTCATTGGTTCTACTGCCATAACTCTCCCCGTTTTTTAGTATGTGAAACAGAATCTATAATAATAGCTAAAGTAAAATAAACAAGGACTAAATGCTACATTTTTGCGCAATATAATCTACTGCCATCAAAGGATTTGCATACAAAGGCACATTAGACGCCCTCATATCCGCCTCTATGCCAAACCCACATAGCACACCTACAGCCTTAATCCCCGCATTTTGCGCTGCTTGTATGTCTAACATCGTATCACCTACCATATAGATTCTATTTTTGCTAATGCCCTTTTGCTGTGCTTGTAGTAAATCAAGTGCCTTTAGAATCGGTTCTGCGTGGGGCTTAGGGTATTTAACAGATTCAATACCTACAATCCCATCAAAATATTTCCATACACCAAGATTTTCTAATAAAATACGTGAGAAATCCCCCTCGCTTGGTCGTTACCACGCCAAGAGAGGCAAACTCATAAGCCCTTTTCAATGCGTCTTTGACATAAGGAAGCAAATGTGTACCCTCCTCCATAAGCTTACGATAGCAGTTTCTATAATGCTGCACATAGCTCTCAACTTGCAAGGATGAAACATTATGCGCTAAAAACATATCCTCCAATGTATGCCCAATATATTGCTTCACAGATTCAAATGATGGAGGAATTTGCCCCATTGCCTTAAAACTCTCACAAAAACTTGCATAAATCGCCTGTGTAGAATCTACAAGTGTGCCATCTAAATCAAAAAGTATAATATGCGCTTTTTCCCTCAACACCACTCCCTTAAAAATGCTAAATTGCGATTTTATTTTTATGTCAGTGATGATATACCTCAAGCCACATTAAGACAGAGACTTGATTAGCAATACTCTAAATACTAGAAGCTAAAGCTCCCACCCACACGGAGATTCAAATATTTGGGAATAGGTATTCCATCTACATCAGTAACCTTTGTGCTTGATTGCAAGGCAATATCTAAGAATCCTAAGAGATTTATCCCTGCTGTGAGGATAAGCCCGGTATCTTGCTTTAAGTCCTTCATCGCCCCAAAGCGCAAATCAAACGCCCTAATATCAAAGCCCACGCCCCCGCCAATCATTTGACTTTGCTGTTTAATATTACTAAAGGCAATCATATCATTAGGGACTAAATCCGCGTCAAAGGCGAGTTTTAAAAACTTTGAGTTATAGCCTAGACCCATACGATATTGAGGCTTTATGGTAATATCATAAAATGTAGATTTAAAAGTAGGGGAGTTGAGATTCTTAGCCACTAGCCCTACAGTAAGATAACGATATTTAGGCAAATCTAGCTCATATAGCACCCCCAAATCAATCCCAAAGTTATTAGAAGAGATAGCATTATCAAGTGAGGCGAGATCTTTTAGCTCTTTTTCAAAGTCAGTGCCTTTATTAATAGCAATAATATGCTGTGTACTAATGCCATTCATTAGTTTTCCACTTACGCCTAGATTCAAATTCCCATATTTAAGATAAAATGTCCGCGCATAGCCCACAGGGATTTCAGATAGCACAAAGCTCGTAGTCACGAGCTTATGGGTATCACTGTCGCCCTCTAATGAAGCAATAAGTGAAAACTTCTCATAATCATCTTTTGTAGATTCTTTATAGCTATAATTATCGCCATTATCTGTAAGTTCATAGTAGCCCCCGCCTCCATTAACGATAAGCCGCATACGTTCGGGGTCTGCCTTGAAAGAGAGATTAGAATATAAAGAACCAAAATAGGCTACACCAAGTGAACCAAGCTTTTGATTGATTGTCTTACTTGAGATTTGCAAAATCACGCCATTTTGGCTAACCACGCTTAAATTATTATCTTTAAGAATCTCTTGCAAAGTGCTTATATCCCCCACCGCCTTATCAAGCCCATTGTCACCACCTTTTTTGATAGTGATATTTTGTAACGCATTATTTTTAGCACTATCAAAGTTTAAATTGCCATAATCAATACTTCCAGCGATATTATCAAGCAAACTTTTTTGCTCGGGAGTAAGAGCTGATGAACTTTGAACGGCATTCATCACCTCTTTTGCCAAATCGCTATAATCGCTACTACCTTGTTTATTTTGCAAATAAGTTTCTAAATCTTTTGTTACGTCGCCTGTTGGAGTTTGACTTGATGCCTTAAGGACACTATCTAAAGCACTTGTTACTACATTTTTAATCTCCCCCGCATTTGCACCGCTTGTGTCAGTAAAAGTTTCTATCAGCCTTTCAGCCACATTTGACATATTACTAATGTCAATCTTTGTAATTTCAGCGAGATTATGTTCTTTAAAACCAATGCCAAGTGAATAACCTATTTTTACGCGCGGGTCAGCGGCTAAAAGTGCAGGGTTGTAATACAAGCCCCAAGCAGAGGATTTGAGTGCTACTCCTGCACCGCCCATACTCGCGCTTGTATTTCCCATAGAGCCAAATTCTAGCGCGCAAACCTCGCTTACACAAAATATAGCACTTATTAAAAGCTGCTTTTTCATACTTACCTCTTTTAAAACCTTAGTTATTTTGCCACCAAAACGGGGATAGGGGAGGAATTGATAAAGCTATTTTGATGAGAATTAAAGATTCTATGCAAAAGGGAAGATTCACTCGCGCCAATTACAAGTAAATCATATTCATTGATGATTTCAAGCACGACATCAACAGGATTACCCGTTTTTAGAATCTTTTTGCAAGTAATGCCCTCTTTATTAAAAGCGAGTTCAAACTCATTTAAAATATTTTTTGATTTTTCATTTTCTATATTTTCTATCGTGCCATAATCCACAATCCCACTTTCAGCATATACGACAATTTCGGGAGTAACGTGCAAAAGTGTAAGCTCTATCTCATCTCTATGCCCAAAAAAACGGATAATCGTACTAATGGCTCTGCGGCATTCTTGCGTATCGCTCACTCCAAACAAAAGCTTTGTCATACTTACTCCTTTAATTCATATAGTCCATTATATCACAAAAATCGGCATTATATGGGATAACCTTAATCGCTGTGCCTTGAGAGAATGTACGAGTGCTTTCAAAAAGCGCGATCGCATTGTTTTTCCACATATTTACTAACGAACTTGAGCCGATTTTGCCATTATTATAAAGCAAAAATGTATCATTTTGTATATTGCCTAGAAGCATATTTGTAGTATTAGGCTTTAGTTTTACATCGTGCGAGAGCTTTAGAGTAAGGCTTTTAGGGTAGATAGCCCTACCACCTTGCAAAGATTCTAAAACAGAAAGCACAAAAGTATGCGTATGTAAAAGCAGGGCTAGAGGATTGCCCGGGAGCAGGATAATCAAAGTATCTTTTAGCATAGCACAGCTAAGATGTCGCCCGGGCTTTACATTTATGCCATCAAAAAGAAATCTCGCGCCCTGTGCCTGAAGGGCAGTTTTGATTAAATCCGCATCGCCTACACTCGCCCCACCGCTTGTAATCGCCACATCATATTGTGTAAATTGCTCTATTTTCCCACAAAGGGCATTCATATCATCTGCTAAAATACCCTCATAACTGCATTGATAGCCTCTTTGCGTAAGGAGTGTATAAAGGCTTGTGGCATTGGTATTATAGATTTGATGAGGTGCTGCCTTTTGGTGAGGCTCAATCACCTCATCGCCACTAGAGAAAATCCCTATTTTTAAGGGTGTAAAGCTCTCTATTGCGCTTATACCCTGTGAGGCAAGAATGCTTACATCTAAATGATTAAGCCGCTGCCCTTTGCGTAAAAGTATAGAATCTGGGGCGATTTCTTCACCCTTGAAACGAATATTCTGCCCTGCTTTGATACTCTGCAAACAATCACTAGCAGGGATTTGCACCGCTGTGCCATTATCTTTAGTCCATTCAAACTGCACGATGGCTTGTGTATGTTGGGGAATCATCGCGCCCGTCATTACCTTATAAGTATGCCCCTTTGTGAGCGTGATATGAGTAGCATTATCCCCGGCGAAAATGCTCCCATCACACACACAAGTAGAACCATAATCATCTAACATAATCGCATAGCCGTCCATTGCAGAATTATCAAATGGCGGGAGCGATTTAGCGGCTTTGATATCTTGAGTAATAATATGATTGTAAGATTTAAAAAGTGGCAATGTATGTGTGCGCGTGGTAGGGCTTAAAGATGTGGCGATTTGTAATGCTTCTAAAAAACTTACCATAGCGTATCTCCTTCATAAATGGAATTGTCGTAGTTGCAAATACGCAGAGGCGATATGTGAGGTAATAGATTCTATATCATCTAAATGCTTATAGCTCACGCTAAGTAACTCGCGACATTGTGGTTCATCATAGCCCATAGAATGTAGGACAAAAGAGGGCTTTGCATTGCCAAAGAGACAATCCTGCCCGTTAATAGCATAAATCCCTGCTATTTGCAAACTCTCTATCAAAAGTCGTGCTTTTATACCCCTAAATCGCAAAGCAAGGGCGTTTGGGCTATTTAAATGAGGTGGCACAAAAAGTGCCATATCATCTTTTAAATGCGATTGCAAAGATGTAAAAAACTGCGCTTTAGTATCTATGCTAGGAGGCAGGGCGAGTATGTCCTCTATGGCGGTAATGGCGGCTTTAAAGAGATTGGGACGCAAAAGCTGTGTGTCAAAATAAGCTTTAAGTGCGGGAATTTCCCCATCACTTAGCTCACTTAGGATAAAGCCGCATTTACGCATTAAGCCAATATGCTCGGCATTACACATAAAAAGCAATTTTTTATGCTTGAGAAGGCGCAAAGATTCTAAATGTGCTTGTGTGAGTGTGCTTAAAAAAAGTGAAATATCACAAAATATAAGCGCGTGAGGATAAGCACATAGAATCTGCTCTATCATAGATTTTATGGGATTTATGGATAGCACATCTTGGTTGATAATAGGCAGGAAAAAAACTATTGGTTCATTTGGGCGTATGTTTAAAACAGGCAGAGATTCTATAATGCCCTGCCGCGAGAGTGGCATAAAAGATAAGCCATCTTTGTGCATTGTCTGAAATGTATGTGCGGCATAAAAGCTCTGCTGTGAAAAGCTAGGAGCTAAGACAATATGATAATGATGAGAAAAAAGTGTGCTAAAGAGGCAGAGAAACTCCCCGCAGCTATAATCAAAACTATGGGCGTGAGTTTTATTAAACATCGCGCTTAAGTGTGCGCTATCTGCCTTTAAATCACGCACAAAGGCATTGTCAAATATATTAGGATTAGGATAGCTATCCTCAAAAAGCAGGGCATTTGCGCTTTTATTTAGCGGGAAATTAGCTAAAAAATCAAGATGTATATTCATTGCTCTACCTCATTATGCGGCTTTATGTATTTATAGAATCGCTTATTATCGATACATTCTATATCATCAAATTTATCGAGATACTCTAAATAGCCGATGAGATATTTACGGCTTAAATGAGTGCGCTTGCGCAAATTATTGACATCTACATAGCCCTGCTTTGTGATAATCTCACGCATAAGGGCATTCATTTGCGTTAATGCAGTGGTAGCGATAAAAAAATTATGGCTAAGACGCACGATCTTTTTGCTTAGGGAGAGGCTTTTTAGTGCATTATCGCCCATTTTTCTATCAATATCAAGTGCATCATAAATATTATAGGGCGCAAGTGGCGTAAAGTGCTGCTTAATAAGTGTATCAAATAGCACATCTTCAACGTATATGCGAATATCCTTAGTTTCATTCCAGCAGGAGAGATACAGCCCATTTTTATGGATAATCTGCCCTTCATCAAGCAGCTCATCTAATGCCCTTTGTGCGAGGGCTAAAGACGCCCATTTATGCTTTAAACTCAAGCTTTGCGCGGAGAGAAGAGCATATTTATTACGTGTAAAAATATCAATAATAGCGGTTTTTATCGATTCTATTTGTGAGAGGGGGTAGAGTGTGAGGGACTTTTCATCAACAAAGATAGAATCTATTGAGGTGGCGATTTCACAGCTTTGAACGTGGCTAAGATTAAATCTTTGTGTCGAACTCACAAGTCCAAAGCCCTTTTTATGAATGCGTGTAAGCAAGGTAAATGCTTGGTGGAAGTCCCTTTGTGCGAGGGCTTTAAGCAATGTAATCTTGGTAGATTTTTTAATAGGGTCAATGATGGGATTTAAAATCACGCCTCCACCTAATGCGCCCTCATCATTTCTTAGGACAAAACGTTGCGAGAATATGCCAAAGATGGGCTCATCGCATTTGAGTGTAGCGAGGATAAGGGGCTTTGAGCCAAAGCTATGTGCGCTTATGGGAGAAGATTCTAGAATCTGCACCTTTCCATTAAGCTTCGTGCTGCCTATGTAGCATTGATAGGTAGCATTATGCTTCACATCACCAAAAATCGCTACATCAACACTATTAAATCCCCGCAAATATCCCTTAGGCGCAACGAGAAAGCCTCTTTTAAGCTCATTGTGTTTTACTTGTGTGAGATTGAGCGCGACACGATGCGAGGGCGTGGCTAGAGGCGCATCTTTATCGTGAATTTGTATCCCGCGCACGGATACTTCCTTATGGATATGATAAGCATAAAGCTTGTCATTAGGGGCGCATTGCCCGCTTAAAACACTACCGGTTACCACGCAGCCTGCGCCTTTTATCGTAAAGCTTCTATCAATGTAATACACAAACATACCAAAATCTGCCCTCTGTGGCTTAGGCACATTATCTAGGACTTCTTTTAATGCCTCTAATGCCTGTGTGTTTTCTATCTTGTCTGCTTTAGGGTGCAGACTAAGGGCAATACAGGAATACAACTTTATATCACTTTGTATAAAAAGCTTTGCAATGTGAGATTCTAAAAGCGGAAGTTGCGTGGAGGGTGAAGTGAGCTTGTCAATTTTAGTTATCACGCAAATGCAGGTGCGAATCCCCAGCATATCGGCAATTTTAATATGCTCTAATGTTTGAGGCATAATCCCTTCATTTGCGGCTATCACAAGCAGCAATACATCAATACCAAAGGTCCCCGCAATCATATTTTTTACTAATTTTTCGTGTCCGGGGACATCGATAAAGGCGACATTACGTGCAGGTAGGGGGAGGGAGGAAAAGCTTAAATCTAATGTAATACCCCTTTGCTTTTCCTCTTTGAGATTATCTCCATCAAAGCCATTAAGAGCCTTGATAAGCGTTGTTTTGCCGTGGTCAATATGCCCACCTAGCCCAACGATAATATCATTATCCTGCATTTGTCTCACCTAGAATGCTTTCAAGTGCGCTTAAAATTTGCTCCTCATCGCCATTAAGCAATGTCCGCATATCAAGGAGGATTCTATCTTTTTGCACACAGACGATTATCCCACATCGCCTTAAGGCAGATTCTAAAGCCTTAACCTCCATATCTTTCATACAAAGTGCTACACCAAAGGAATCAAATGATAAATGTGGGATACTCCCTCCTCCTGCGAGTGATTGCAAGGGGATAACCTCAAGGAGGGCAAATTTTGAGGCAAATGGAGTGGCATTAAGAGCATTTTTTAACGTTTGTGCCCTAGATTCTAACACCTTGCTATCTGTTTGAAGCATAGAGAGGGTTGGAATCTTATAATAAGCCTTTTGCTTATAGGCTTTGAGGGTCGCATTGAGGGCGAGAATGCTGAATTTATCTACTCTCAATGCACGAAGTAAGGGATTTTTCTTAAGTGTTGCAATAAGAGGCGATGAGCCAAGTATAATGCCTACTTGCCCCGCCCCTAAGAGTTTATCTCCGCTAAAGCTAAGAAGTGAGGGCTTATATTTGCAAATCTCCTGCACACTTGGCTCATCTGGGAGATTTAGCACTCCTATATGCCCGCTGCCTAAGTCAAAATAATCAATAAGATGGTGCTTCCGCGCTAGAGTGGTAAGCTCTTTAAACTCGCAGGATTGCACGAAGCCTATTTGCTTAAAATTGCTTTGATGTGTTTTCATAATAATAGCACTCTGCTCGTTAATGGCATTTTCATAATCCCTTAGACGCGTTTTGTTTGTCGTACCTACTTCACATAGGATACTCCCCGCACTTGCCATAATTTCAGGGATTCTAAAACTCCCGCCAATCTCCACAAGCTCCCCACGTGAGATAATAGTCTCTTTTTGCGCTCCAAAGGTATTTAGCACTAAAAACACCGCAGAGGCGTTGTTATTCACCAAAAGCGCGTCCTCACAGCCGCATATTTCACATAACATTTGTGTGCAGTGCCTATAGCGCTCATCTCTCTTGCCTTTGTCCAAATCGTATTCAAGTGTGTGATAACTGCGTAAAAATGGCATGATTTCATCAAGGATTTCTTGTGAAAGCACACTCCGCCCAAGATTTGTATGTATCACAACGCCTGTGGCATTTACCACTTGCCTTAAGGTAGGGCGAGAAAGTGCCTCTGCCTTTTTTTTAAGCATGGGGATAAGACCAAGCAGAGATTCTTCAAAAGTTGCTCTAGAGATATGTCCTGCTTTTAGATTTGTGCGTAGGGCGTTAAGATGCGATGCAATAAGGGGCAAAAGGAGGGATTTATCAAACGATTTTAGCTCATTATGCTGGAGCAGCGAATCGACTTTAGGAATGGATTGAAGCAGGTTTTTCACATATCACTCCTTAATATAAAAAAACAAACTCAAATAAGCCTATAACGTTTGTTATATTATACACTTAATTCTTTGCAAATGAGCAAGTTTAGTAAGCTATACAATTCACAGATAACCTTAAGAATTGCTTGCGAGTATGGATTAGTACTTGGTGTATGTACGGCACACGGCACAATAGTAAAAGAATATAAAGCACACAACCTTGGCTTTCACAATAAAGATACATAAAAGAGATATTAGCTATGATTTCCCTTCACCTCTTGTAAATATTGGAGATATGGAGTGAAAATAAAAAATAACCTATCAAAGAAAAGCCAGAGAAGCAGATTCAATAAAGCATTCACACAAAGTATTTATTTAATACTTGCAAAAGTCTGCAATAACATTAGCTCTTAAGTAAATCCCATAGGGATACAAAGTAAGATTTCTCCTTCAATTTACCAAAAAAGATGTAATCCTCATATCTTAAGGCAAAAAGAGATTTTATATTTTGGGCTTGAAGGTGAAAGGTATCCTCAAATAGAAAAATAATATCTTTTTTACCTTTGTAGGATTATACTGGAATGAAGGGAGTGGGTAGATAATGGGCAATAGAAAGGATTATTTTTTAATCACTATTTAAGATTACATCAAAACTCTATCTTTATTATAAAAAAGAATCTAAAGATACTTTAAAGATAAAAGTGCCTTTAGGATGGATATCAAAAGAAAATAATATTTTTGTTTAACGCCTACCTGCAATATATATATTCATAAAATTCAAGTTTCATAGTTTTCTTTAAAATATGCAAATACATCTATCAGCGATTAGAATACAAGTTTAACTATTGCTTATCAGGTCTGCTTGTCCTGCTTAGACTCACCCTCCTAAGTTATCTAAAGAATTTTACAATAATATGGAGAAAATATATTTATGATTTATTTATACAAGTGGAAACAACTTTATGTGCAACTTACTCTACTTAATTTTTTTATCCCAATAGTAAAAAGGAAAGATTACACTCTCCTTTTTACTATTCTAAAAGGTATTGCAAGATAGATGTTTGTTTGCAAAACTTATTTTTATTTATGACTCTGTCTCAGCTAAATCTAGCATCAAATAACATTGTTTTATAGCACATATAAAATCTCTATAAAATTTAATGACAAACAGATTCAAATACTTGGACACTTGTCCTAAGTGCTATCTATCTTTGAGTTTTAATTCACTAATTAATTTTGTATAGCGACTATATTGTGTTTTTTTGAGGTAGGTTAATAATGATTTTCTTTGCCCTACAAGTTTTAAAAGCCCTAAACGACTCGAATGATCCTTTGGGTTTGCCTTTAAATGCTCTGTTAAGTCAGTAATTCTTTGCGAAAGCAATGCTATTTGCACTTCACTTGAACCCGTATCTTTATTATCCCTTGCAAACTTAGCAATAATCTCTTTCTTTTTCGCCATATCTAAAGCCATAAGACCTCCTTGAATGGTAAATTAAAAGGTGAAATTCTATCTTAAAAAGCTAAAAAATACATAAAATAAACTGCTTTTGTCTACAAAGAGCATAAAACCCCTTTGCTGTTTTTGCAAAAGATAGGAACACAAACTTAGCTATTCATCAGCATTTAGCTAAATAGAATAAACTGCATTATTCTTTAATTGATAGTGATTCATAACGCAACACATCTTACTAGAGTAAAAATGCTTTTTATACACTTTATCAATTCGAATATGCCAAAATGAACTTCTTTACTAAAATTTTCTTCCTAAAGTCTACCTATTTGGTATGAATTAAACACAAATATCTAATCCAATAAATAAGCTAGAGTAAAGACAAGCTTATCACTATACAAAGCTATATAACTTGCATACTACTGTGTATTTTGCAAAGTTTCTTCCAAGATGGATTGTGCCACTGGCGCATCTTTAGGATCTACAAAGAAAAAGATTTCCACGCGATTATTTTTTGCACGATTAACAGGTGTATCATTGGGCGCAATAGCTTGGTGTTCGCCATAGCCAGAAAATGAAATACGTTCATTTGAGATACCATTTTTCACAAGAGACTTCATTACGCTAAGTGAACGTGCCGCAGACAACTCATAATTATCCTTATAGCGTGAGCCAACAGGCAAAGGAGAATTATCCGTATAACCACGCACATCAATCTTAACATAATCAGGAAGTTTCTTGATAATCGCACTCATACGTTGCAAATATAAATACACATCGCTATTATTAATCTCTGCGCTTCCTGCTTCAAAGAAAATATTAGAGGGTAACCGCAGCGACACACCCATTTCCATTTGCTCTAAAATCCCACCCTCTTCTGCCATTTGTTCAATTTGCGCAGTAGTAATAGATGAATTTTCACTCAGGGCAGAACTTTCATTTTCCACTTCATTTTCACTTATATCATCTTGATTTGAAGGAAGTGGTGCGGTAAGTGTAAAATCAAAGAGTTTTATAAACTCCGTTTTTAAGGCTTCAGAATCCGAATCGGCTGTTGATGAAATCGCCCACAAGGCAATAAAAAGAGCCAAAAGAAGCGAAAGGAAATCCGCATAAGGCACAGCCCATTTTTCTCCTGCAGGACAATCGGGACACTTCTTTTTTTTAGCCATTATGCACTCTCTTATTCAAATTGTGAGATTTTGGGCTCACCCGGTGGGATAAATCCTAATAATTTCTCTTCAAGGTTACGAGGATTATCACCATTAGCAATACCCACAACGCCCTCTAAAATCACCATACGTTCACGTATGATATCCTTGCTTTTAGCGTGCATTTTATGCCCCCAAGGACCAAACATTCCATAAGAACAGAAAATCCCTGTAACCGTTGCAGTAAATGCTCCAGCAATCCCTGCTGCCATAGCCTTTGGGTCATCAAGCAACTGCAAAGCAAGCATAAGCCCCATAACCGCTCCAACAAGCCCCATTGTAGGGCAAGTCTCAGCATACATAATCCAAAAATGCGAAGACCCGTGATAGTACTCTTCTAAAGATTCTATTTGCACTTCCATATCTTCACGCACAGCGTGTGCATCGCGTCCATCAATAATCATTGAAAGTGCCTGACGTAAGAAATCATCTTCAATCTGTGCCGCCTTACCTTCAAGAGAAAGGACACCATCTTTTCTCGCAAGGGTAGAAAGTTCAACAAGAGTACGTATAGTTTCGTTCAAATTCACTCCACTTCCACCAAAAACAAGCTTCATTTCTTTAAAAGCAGCCTTAACATGTGTACCATGTGTGGCTGCCATTGCTGCACAACCAGCAGTAGGAATAATGATGATGAGCGAACTAATATGGATAAGATGTAAAGGGTTACCTCCCTCCAAAATATCTCCTAGCGAGAGACTAGCAACAGCCCCCAAAAGTCCTAAAATACTCGTTAAATCCATAGGCACCTCATAAACTAATTTAAGAAATAGAAAGCAAAAAATATTCCTAGTAAATAGATATTACATACCGCCCAAATGCTTTATCCAAAAGGGCACATTTGCCTGTTCATCATTAAGGTAAGTAGTCCTTCCGTGTCCGGGATAAATAGGCTTATTGGGAGTTGAAGGAAGCGCACTAAAAGCAAGAAGAGAATCTCTCATATCAATCGTGCTTGAATAGGGAAAATCGCTCCGCCCAATAGAGCGATAAAAGATAAAATCCCCGCTAAAAATATTACCCTCAATTTCAATAATTGAGCAGCCCGGTGTGTGTCCGGGAAAATGAGAAAATATCACCTCTATGCCATCAAACACTAAACTTTGTGTACCTTTTTCACATAATGTAAGAATATCAGGTGTGCTTGGCGTTACACCTGTGCCAAAGCAATCTGATTCTAACATAAACGCATCAAGTGCAGGACAGACAAGCGGTACTTGAGGAAAATGTGCTTTAAGCGTGGCATTGCTCCAAATGTGGTCAAAATGCCCGTGTGTATTTAAAAATGCAAGTGGCTTGGAGCAATGCGCCATCACCCAATCACTCGCGCCAATCCCAGCGTCAATGACAATCTCTCCCTGTGGCAATTTGTAAATATAACAATTTGTTTGATACTCACCAAAACTTTGAGAGAGAAGCTCCATAAAATTATTACCTTTTTGAGAATTGTGGGCTACGTCTTGCTTTCCTTTTACCATATTTCTTACGCTCTACCACACGAGAATCGCGGGTCAAAAGCCCCTTCGGTTTCAAAATCGCTCTAAAGGCTATATCATAACTATTAAGAGCTTTTGAAATGCCGTGTCTCAAGGCTTCAGCTTGAGCTGAATATCCACCACCAAAGGCAACAGCCTTTATATCTACGGATTTTTCTTGCTTTGTGAGGAGAAGCGGCTGCATTACCTTCATCTTAATTGCCTCGTGTCCACCAAGCCAATCATTGAGATTCTCTCCATTAATAGTGAGCTTACCGCTGCCCGGAGTAAGCCAAACCTTTGCGATTGCTGTTTTTCTCTTTCCTGTTGCATAAACTTTTGCCATACTATTCCCTTATTTTGAGCTTTTAGAAACTTGTGCGCTATGTGGGTGATTACCATCGCGATAAACTTTGAGCTTTTTAAGCATAGCGCGTCCAAGCTTGTTTTTAGGAAGCATACCTCGAACGGCTAAGTGATAAAGCTTTTGCGGATTTTTCTCTAGCATTTCTTGCAATGTCTTGCTTTTAGTGCTACCAAAATACCCTGAATGTGTGAAATATTCCTTATCTTCAAGCTTCATTCCTGTGAATTTCACCTCTGTGGCGTTAATAATCACTACAAAATCACCGCAATCAATGTGAGGTGTGAAACAAGGCTTATGCTTACCACGTAAAAGCGTGGCAACCTCTGTGATAAGGCGACCAAACACTTTATCTTTCGCATCAAGCACAATCCATTGACGATTAATGTCAGTTTGTGTTGCTATTTTTGTCAATTCCATTTAGGTTTCCTTAGATTCTGTAAAATTAAGGCGAGGATTATAGGAATTTTATACTTAAAGAATACTTAAGTTAATCAAATATTAAGATTATTTACTACGAGCCAATATCTTAAATATGTAGGAATCTGCCGTAGAAGTTATTTTTACATTTTACTTTTCTACCAAGAAGTGAATGGATAATCTAGACTTATATATGCAATTTATAGATTAGCCCTCTGTGCAAATGCAGCACGAAGTGTAGCAGCAAAGGAATGATAGACTAGAGTTTCCATACGGATTAAGTTGCAAAAACGATATGTGAAGCATTATGTCTCTAACTCACCTTTTGTATTCATCATATACACACGCCCGCAAAGTCCTCTCGCTATGTGCTCATCGTGGCTAATAAGCATAATTGCACTTTTATTACCTCGCTGCCATCGCTTGAGGTAATCCATTATATGTAAAGAAAGTTCATAATCAAGCCCAGAAGTACTTTCATCAAGGATTAGCACTCGAGGTTTAATGCTTAAAGCCCTCACAAGGCAGATTCTCTGTGCCTCACCGCCAGAAATCATACCCACCTGCTTAAAAAGTATATCCTTAGGCAATGCCAAATCCTCCATTAACATATAAATGCGCTCTATCGCCTCCTTTTTCTCACAAGCCTTAAGATACAAAAGCGGCTCAAGGCAGTTCTCAAGGCAAGTAAAATGCGGATTCAAAGAGCCTATACTATCTTGGAAAAGTATTTGCACTTGCGCGCAAAATGCCCTGCGAAAGCTAAGGTTACAAATATTAATAGGCACAGAGTGAAGTCTCACTTCTCCCACGGCTCCCGCCTCATCTCTTTGTGGTCGCAAAAGCCCACAGGCAATCTTTGCCAACGTGCTTTTCCCACAGCCACTTTTCCCCATAATCGCAATGTTTTGCCCCGCCTCTAGTTTCAAATCAATATGTCTTAACACATAATGCTTATATGCGGCAAATCCCCGATATGATGTGTAGTAATAAGATACATTGCATAGCTCTAACATAATTTCTTCCCTTGATAGAGGGATTGCAAACGCTGCATTGTAGGCGTTTGTGGCATTAAAGGTTTGCCACTATCCTCTAAAAGCACACCTTGAGATAATCGCGCAGATTCTATAATCTTGCCCTTTTGCATTATATAGACATATTGCGCATTTGCTGCCACTGCGGCTAAATCGTGTGTGATAAGCAAGATTCCTAATCTATGATTCTCTCTCAAATCACGCAAAGTTTTGAGAATCTCCTCTGCCTTTAGCTTGTCTAAATCACTACTTGGCTCATCGGCAATCACAAAAGGCGCTTGTGCAAGCAAAGCAAGGGCTATCATCGCTCTTTGTAACATTCCGCCGCTTAATTCAAATGGATATTTATCTAGCACTTGCGCTTCTAGCCCCGCTTTTTGCAAACACTCAAGCACAAATCCTTTGTCATAAGGCTTATGCAGGGCGATACAAGTTTCCTTGAAATGATAGGCAATACTAAGGAGCGGATTAAAGCACGTGCGAGGAGACTGCATAATACACGCAAAGGCTACACCACGATATGCCACAGGATTAATCACTTGCGAATCTAGCTTAATAACACCACTTGTCAATGCAAGGTTTGAAGCCACAAATCCCTGCAAGGCAAGCGCGCTTAGAGATTTACCACTGCCGCTTGCCCCAAGCAATGCAGTGCATTCTCCTCTCCTCACACAAAGAGATGGAATCTCTACAAGCTTATGAGTATCCATATCAATGCACAAATGTTCTATTTCTAGGCTTTGTGCGCTATGTATAGAATCTAAGCTCTTTGCTTTACCTAAAGCCACATCTTTGACATTATCATCTAGCCCCTGCACTGCCCTAAGACTATCTCTTAAACCTTCACCTATCATATTACATAATGCCACGCTTACAAAAAGCGCTAACCCCGGATAAATAATCAAAGCAGGATTATCCCACATATACTCCTTTGCCTCACTTAGCATCACACCCCATTCAGGTGTGGGCGGCTGCACCCCAAGCCCAAGGAATGAAAGTCCCGCGATATGCAGCATAATATGCCCTATATCCATACTCGCTAAAATCACACATTGACTTAAAATAGGTACTAAAAGATGGCGTTTGAATCTCTGCAAAGCACTCGCTCCAAAGGTAAAAGAAAGCAGCACGTATTCTTTATTTTTCACACTAAAAACAATGCTACGCACGATACGAGCATACCAAGCCCAATGTGTGAGGATAATAGCAATCATCACATTTTCTAGCCCCGCACCCAGCACGCCCACAAAAAACAAAGAAAGCGCGATAGTAGGCACACTCATAAACACATCGCATAGCCGCATACATATCGCATCTAATCGCCCACCCACAAAGCCACACAATCCCCCAATACCTATACCTAAAAGCATAATCCACGCTAAAATCACAAAAGCACAGCCAAGTGAAAGTCTCGCCCCATAGAGAATCCGCGAAAATATATCCCGCCCTAAATAATCCGTCCCAAGCCAATGTGTAGCACTCATAGGGGCTAAAATATGCTCCAAATCCTGCATATCGGGCTCAAATGGTGCAATAGATGGGGCAAAAATAGCAAGTAGCACGATGATACCTAGCCCAGCAAGGGCGCATTTACCCCATATTTTCATACATATTCCTTGCTAGGATTTTCATACGTGTGCGCCATTTGCTTACGCATACGTGGGTCAAATACCGCATAGAGAATATCTACCAATGCGTTACACAGCACAAAAGACGCACTTAAAATGACAATAAAGCATTCAATGACAGGGTAATCGTGATTAGCAATCCCGCTAATACTATATAACCCAATGCCGGGCAGTCCAAAGACACTTTCAATTACCAATGCACCGCCCACAAGCTCCCCTATGTGCATACCCATCGCTGTAAGGATAGGCAAAAAGGCACTATAAAAAATATGTATGATATGTAGCCTTAAGCCCCTTACTCCACGCATTTTAGCATATATGATATGCCTCTCTTTCTGCACTTCTAGCATATTAGCACGAATGAGCCGCGCTAGGATACATATAGACATCAGTGCGATACTCACACTTGGCAAAATAAGACTTTTTGCGCCCTCTAGCCCCACCGCAGGAAGCCACTCCAAATATATGCTAAAAAACAAAACGAGCAAAAAGGCAACCCAAAAATTAGGCATACTCACGCCGATGAAGCATATAAAGCGAATGAGGAAATCAGGGAATCTATTATGATAATGCACACTTGCAATCCCAAGCGGTAAGGCACATAGAATAGTCAAAATAAATCCGCATAGCACAAGTAAAAGTGTATTGGGCAAAAAATGCAAAAAGTCCGCGCTCACACTCCTACCACTCATATAAGAGATTCCAAAATCAAGCCTTATGGCGTCTTTAAGCCACAAAAAATACTGTTGCAAAAGCGGTTTATCAAGTCCAAATTCCACTCTAAGTTCCGCTATAAGCTCTGGTGTGGCAGGAATGTGTGAGTGTAAAATATATGCCATCACCGGATCACTCCCGCCAAGTCGCAACAAACAAAACGTGCCAAAAGATACAAGTAGTACAATGGGGATAATAGAGCAGATTCTATAAAAAATAAACTTTTTCATCTGCCCTCCCCTTATTTTGCCTCTTCATAAAATTCCCAAAATGGCACTTCATAGCCTACCACTCCCATTTTAATACCTTTGATTTTAGGGTGTGTGATGGCTTTATTTTTTTGATAGGTAAGTGGCACATACACACCACTTGTTTCAAGCATATTGATGACATTGTCTAACAATGCGTCAAAAGTTGGGCTTGATGGATTAAGCACAATAAGCTTTCTAATGCCTTCATCGATGGCAGTTTTAGTGCTTAAGCCCGATTGTGCGGCAAAGTCAATATGACTTGGAATCAACATAGAATATAGCATACTCAAAGGTTCATAGGGTGCACCCCAAGTCTCGCTAAAAGCCATATCAAAAGCCCCTTTAAGTAAACGATTACGATATATGCTAGGCTCACTCGCGCTTAGACGCACCTTAATGCCTAGAGCCTTTAAATCACTTTGGATAATTTCAGCCATCATTTTATGAGCAGGATTATCCCCGCTAAAGAGTATCTCTATGCCTTTTTGATGCAAATGAGAATCTACAGAATCTGCCAAAGTGCGTAAAAATGCTAAAGATTCCTGTATAGCTCTCTCCTCTTTGTTTTTTTGTGTAGAGGGAGTGCTTTGATAAAAGATGTGATTAGCACTTTCTTGAATCCCCCCATAGACCGCTCTAACAAGCCTTTGCTTATCAATAGCATATCCTAGAGATTGTCGCAGCAATGTGCTAGATTGGGCGTTTGTGAGTGTAAAAGCAGGGGAAGCAGAATTAATGACAAGATTCACACTATGCAGCGGTGGGCTAAGATACGTGGCAAAGTGCTTACTCTTTTGCATATTTTTAAAAATCTCTAAGGGAATTTGATCATATCCATAAATCATATCTATTTGTCCGCTTCTTAGGGCTGCTATTTTCGCGCTTGGGTCAAAAATCACCTTCAAAATAATCTCATCATAATAAATCCCCTTATAGCGCTCTTTATCCCAATAGTGCGGATTCTTATGTAATGTATCGCTCACACCAAGCTTAGAATCCGCAAACATATACGCACCCGTGCCGATAGGCTTAGGATTATGCTTGATTAAGTCTAAATCCTTAGGAAAGGCACTAGGAGCTAAGAATCTAAAAGGACGAACTACGGCAAGCTCGCTTAGCGTGGGGCTATAAGGCTCTTTAAGCGTGAGAACGACTTTATAAGCATTGATTTTTTGCATCGATTGTATTACCATAGCTAACCCGCTCCAAGAATGCCTAGAACGATTTTTGAGAATGGATTGAAAGTTTAGCACCACCGCATCAGCATTAAATACCTCACCATTTGAGAATTTCACCCCCTCGCGCAATGTAAATTCATAGCGCAAACCATCTTTACTCACCTGCCACGATAATGCCAAAGATGGCACAATTTTGCCATTCTTGTCCACTTTGACTAAGCCCTCATAAATGCTATTTTGTGCAAACATCGCATTGCCGTGATAACCTTGAGGATTCATCGTGCCGATATTTTGAGATACTGCCATAGTAAGCGTATTTTTACCAAACGCCAATCCCATACACACGCATATCACCGCCACTAAACGCATTATTACTCCTCTATTCTTTAGTGTCTATAAATTAAGAATTTTTAAAACTATATCATATTAATAACATAAAAAAATAAAATAAATAATATTTTTATAGCAAACTAAATAAATCTTAATATGAACCTATAAAATTACTTTCTTTTTGCTTATTTTCAGATCTAAAGTTCTACGTCCCCTCGTCTTTTTCTAGTGATGAGGAGAGTTAAATATGCAAATATGCGCTAGACTTCACGATAGAAAATTGGTATTTTATGTGATTTCATTTTGATACAAATAGATAATCTAGCTCGCTTTATGAGGAAATTCTAAGTCTATAAAAACTCACCTAAAAAACAAGTTTCTTTACCAAGCTAAGATTTTATAGGCATAGAGAAAGGGCGACAAACACTTTGTATAATATCTTTAAAAGAATTACATAAACATATCTCTTGTATGCAAGCTATTCTTATAGCTTCCCTATGGGTTAAGATTTTATTTTATCAATAAAATGCTTCCCCATCTTTAAAGAACCTATCCAATCTTTATTTGAGATATTGTGAATGCAGTATAAAAACTAACAACTATATGTAGTAAGAAACTCAAATGGGTGGGGGCGTGCTTCCCAAGGCCAAATTTCTGTCTCAAACTTATAAGCCTTATAGGTTTGTATAAATTCCTCGCTAAACACATTGCCTTCTTTGAGGTATGCTTTATCCACCAGCATTTCCTCAATCGCGTGGCGCAATGTATGAGGCAACTGCTTAATGCCTTTCTCACGGATTTCATCAAGTGTGAGTTCAAAGAGATTAATTTCCATAGGCTTACCCGGGTCAATTTTATTCCTAATACCATCAAGTCCCGCAAGTAGTAAGCTTGCAAAGGCAAGATAAGGATTTGCCGAGCTATCGGGGAATCTAAATTCCATACGTTTTGCCTTTTCTCCGCTATTGTATGGGATTCTAATACTTGCGCTTCTATTTTGCGCACTATATGTTAAAATACTTGGCGCTTCAAAGCCCGGAATGAGCCGTTTGTATGAGTTTGTACTAGGATTTGTGAAGGCTGCTAAGGCTCTAGCATGTTTTAGCACTCCACCTAAGAAGTGCAACGCCATTTCACTTAACCCCTGATAGGCATTTCCCGCAAAGAGATTCTTATTATCTTTCCAAATGCTAATATGTACGTGCATACCGCTGCCATTATCGCCATAAAGGGGCTTAGGCATAAATGTAGCCGTCTTGCCATTGAGATGAGCTACCATTTTTACCACATATTTAAATTTTTGCACATTATCGGCAGCTTCGAGCATATCGCCAAACTTCACACCGATTTCATTCTGCCCTTGCGCTACTTCGTGATGCAATACAAAGGTTTCTAGCCCCACTTGGTTCAGCACCTTTACCATTTCGGTGCGTAAATCCACTGAAGAATCCACCGGTGGCACAGGGAAGTATCCACCCTTTGTACCGGGGCGATGTCCCATATTTACGCCACCCTCAAAGGCTCTATCGCGATTCCATTCGCCCTCTTCGGAATCTATCTCATAATATTGACAATTTACAGAATCTTTAATTTTAATAGAATCAAACACAAAAAACTCATTTTCTGGTCCATAATACGCCACGTCACCAATCCCGCTTTCTTTAAGGTGCTTCATCGCACGTTTGACAATAGAACGAGGGCATTTCTCATAAGGCTCATTTTTATAAACATCCCAAATATCGCAAAAGACTACCACCGTAGTATCCGCACTAAAAGGGTCAATAAAATATCGCACAGGCTCGGGGATAAGTATCATATCAGATTTATCCACAGGCTGCCACGCAGGGATAGAGCTGCCATCAAAGGGTATCCCCTCAAAACTCTCTTCGCCAATCGCACTTCTTGAAAAGCTCAAATGATGCCATATGCCTTTAATATCAGTGAAGCGGAAATCGATAAATTCCACTTCATTTTCATCGCAAAATTGAAAAAATGCCTTGACTGCTTGTTTGTCGATTGCTACTCTGCTCATACCCTTGCTCCTTAATCATTGTGTAGATTGTGTAAATAAAATGCGAATTATAGCATAAGGGAGATAAGCTTTTACAAATAGACCTATACTAAACCTAAGTGTTCCTTTGCGCGGGCATAAGTGGCTTTGGCAATGGGGCGGACTGCATTAGCACTTTTATCTAGTATAGATTCTATATATGCCCTATCACTGCTTAGTCTTGCATACTCCTCTTGTATAGGACGTAAAGTTTCTATAATCACTTCGCTCAAAGCGCTTTTAAGATGTCCATAGCCCTTGCCTTCAAATGCAGATTCTATTTCTTCGCGGCTCTGTCTTGTGAAAATCTCATACATACAAAGCAGATTATATAATCCTGCGCGAGATTCATCAAAGATAATGCCACTTTGAGAATCTGTAACTGCCTTTTTGATTTTGCGTGTGATGAGTTCAGGGCTATCAAGTAAAAAAATCGCGTTATTCTCGCTCTGTGCGGATTTACTCATTTTGGCATTTGGGTCATCTAAAGCCATTATGCGCGCTCCTACTTTAGCAATCATCGGCTCAGGAATATTAAAGCATAATCCATATTCATTATTAAAGCGCATTGCCACGTCACGTGTTAGCTCTAAATGCTGCTTTTGGTCTTCACCCACAGGCACAAAATCTGCCTGATAGAGCAAAATATCCGCCGCCATAAGCGCAGGGTAATTAAACAAGCCCACATTAATATTTTTTGGATTTTTTGCACTTTTATCTTTAAATTGTGTCATACGACTCATATCACCCATAGGAATATGGCAATCTAAAATCCACGCTAATGCGGCGTGTTCATCGATTTGACTTTGGATAAAAAGATGAGATTTATTTGTATCAATGCCACAGGCTAAAAGAATACCTGCAAGCTCATAAGTCTTTTCTTTTAATTGCGTAGGATTCTGTTTAGTCGTAATCGCGTGGGAATTAACCACGCAAAAAATATTTTCATATTCCTCTTGTGAATCTACCCAATGTCGCACCGCACCTAGATAATTGCCTAAGTGGATATTGCCCGTGGGCTGAATGCCTGAAAAAACGCGTTTTTTTTGCAATTGTGCGTCCATAATTTATCCCCTAATCTCAAAATCATTAACAAAAGCGGTATTATATGATTTTTGGCTTAAGTTTAGAGGAATACCCCATTAAAAATTGTGCTAAAAGTTTTACCCAAGAAAAGGTGATTTTACACTCACTTGGTAAAAAAATTTTTTACAAAATTGTGTAGAATCTCCCCCTTTGTCAAAGTGCGTTTATCAAAATTGTTTCAAAACGATACGAAATTAAATAAAACTGCGTTAAAATGGTCTTAAATCCACGAAGGAAGGAGAAAGTATGCTTGAGATACGATGGCATTCTCGTGCTGGGCAAGGTGCTGTAACAGGCGCAAAAGGTCTAGCCGATGTAATTGCAGGAACAGGCAAAGAGGTGCAAGCCTTTGCATTCTATGGTTCAGCTAAACGCGGTGCTTCTATGACTGCCTATAATAGGATAGATTCAGAGCCTATTCTCAATCACGAAAAGTTTATGAATCCCGATTATATTTTGGTGATTGACCCGGGCTTGGTATTCATCACAAATATTTGTCTTTATGATAAACCATCGACAAAATACATTATCACCACGCGCTTAAGCAAGGAAGAGCTCATTGCTAAAAAGCCCGAGTTGGCACAAAAAGAGGTATATACGCTTGATTGTATTCAAATCTCTATTGATGCACTTGGCAAATCTATCCCTAATGCACCTATGCTTGGGGCGTTAATGAAAGTTTCAGGTATGCTTGAGATTGACTTCTTTTTAGAATCTTTCTCCAAGGTGCTTGGTAAAAAACTCCCCCAACAAGTGATTGAGGCAAACAAAGTGGCTATTAGACGAGCTTATGAGGAAGTTTAAATAAGGGCTTATTTTAAGGAGAAAAGAAATGGATAAATTAAAAGATTGGGACGAATTTGCAATTGGCTCTGTGCTGTTTCCTTTTAAAAAGGGCGTAGATGGGGCTATGGAACTTTATAAACAGGAACGAACTTATAGTGGCGATAGCTCATTTAGCGATAGTGTAGCGCATTGGCGTGTAGAAAAGCCTGTGCATAATAGTGATATTTGTATTAATTGCTTTACTTGTTGGGTATTTTGCCCTGATGCGGCGATTCTTACTAATAATGATAAATTAGCAGGTGTGGATTATGTGCATTGTAAAGGTTGTGGCGTATGTGTGGATGTGTGTCCCACCAACCCAAAATCATTGCTTATGTTTAATGATCACAAAGACAATGAAGAAGCCCTCAAAGAATGGCCTGCTAAAGAGCCTAAAAAATCGCAAAATAACGCATAGTCTAGGAGGAAAAGATGGCCAAAATAATGGAATTAAGGGATATTGAAGTATGGGATGGCAATATGGCTGCTTCTCAAGCACTTCGTCAAGCACAAATTGATGTGGTAGCTGCTTATCCTATCACACCTTCGACACCCATTGTGCAAAACTATGGAAGTTTTGTAAGTAATGGTTATGTCGATGGTGAATTTGTGATGGTAGAATCCGAACACGCAGCAATGAGTGCGTGTGTAGGTGCTGCAGCAGCTGGTGGAAGAGTAGCCACGGCGACAAGCTCTCAAGGTTTTGCATTAATGATAGAAGTGCTTTATCAGGCTTCTGGTATGCGTTTACCTATTGTGCTAAATCTTGTCAATCGTGCACTTGCTGCACCACTCAATGTAAATGGAGATCATTCAGATATGTATCTTAGCCGTGATACAGGCTGGATAAATCTCTGCACCTATAATCCACAAGAAGCTTATGATTTTAATCTTATGGCTTTTAAGATTGCAGAAGATAAACGTGTAAGAGTGCCTATAATTGTGAATCAAGACGGATTCATTTGCTCTCATACCGCGCAGTCTGTTCGCCCATTTACTGATGAGGAAGCATATAAATTTATCGGGGATTATATCTCGCATAATCCTATGTTAAACTTCTCTAACCCTGTAACTTACGGGGCGCAAACAGAAGAGGATTGGCATTTTGAGCATAAGGCACAGCTACACAAAGGCATTATGGATTCAGCACAGGTTATAGAAGAGGTATTTGAAGCTTTTGCAAAAAAATCTGGCCGCACATACAAACTTGTAGAAACTTATGATATAGAAGATGCAGAAGTAGCAATTGTGGCACTTGGCACAAGCGTAGAATCTGCTCGTGTAGCGGCTAAAAAAGCACGCAATGAAAAAGGCATTAAAGCAGGGGTTATCTCTATCCGCTCCTTACGACCCTTTCCTTTCAAGCAAATAGGCGAGGTGCTAAAAGGTTTAAAAGCAGTAGCTTGTATCGACAGAAGTCTTCCAGCAGGAACAATGGGTATGCTTTTTAATGAATTTTCAGCAGCAGCTCTTGGGGCAGGAGCACATCTTATAATGTCAAATTATATTTATGGACTAGGCGGACGTGATTTGACACAAGCGCATTTAGAGAGCATTTTTACCGAGCTTAATGAAAATGCAAAAGCAGGTAAATTGACTCACCCACTTCAACAAATGTTAGGACTTCGCGGACCTAAAATGAGCTTTTTTTAAGGAGAATACAATGGTAAAGGAAGTAAAGAATCTTAAAGAATTTCAAAAATCATCAAAAAAATTTGAAGGTGCGCACTTACTTTGTCCGGGCTGTGCTCACGGTATGATTGTGCGAGAAGTACTTAGTGCAGTAGATGGACCCATTATTATTGGGAACTCCACGGGCTGTCTTGAGGTTTCAAGTGCAGTATATCCACATACAAGCTGGGATGTGCCTTGGATTCACATTGGGTTTGAAAATGGCTCTACGGCAGTTGCTGGAGCAGAAGCTATGTATAAAGCTCTGGCACGCAAGGGAAGATATACCGGTGAACGTCCTAAATTTGTAGCATTTGGTGGCGATGGAGCGACTTATGATATTGGATTTCAATGGATTAGTGGCTGCTTTGAAAGAGGGCACGATATGACTTATATCTGTCTTGACAATGAAGTGTATGCAAATACAGGTGGACAGAGAAGCGGCTCTACGCCTCTTGGCTCAAGCACATCAACTACACCCGCTGGAAGCGTAAGCTATGGTAAAAAAGAACGCAAAAAAGACTTGCTTTTTATTATGGCAGCACATCATGCGCCCTATGTCGCCCAAGTAGCTCCCAACAAGTGGAAAGATATGAATAAGAAAATTAAACGTGCTATTGATACAGAGGGACCAACCTTTATTAATGCAATGAGTGCTTGCACGACTGAATGGCGATTTGAATCTCATAAAACCGTTGAAATCAGCGATTTAGCAGTAGATTCCCTTGTGTTTCCATTATTTGAAATTATTAATGGTGTAGAAGTGCATATCACTTATCGCCCACGCAATATTGTGCCAGTTCGTGATTATTTAGGTGCACAAGGACGTTTCAAACATCTTTTCAAGCCTGAAAATGAACATATCATCGCACAATTTCAAAAAGATGTAGAGGCACGTTGGGAATACCTCCAACGTAGAGAAGAAATTAACCCCAAATAACACTTCTTAATATTCCTCTTAGCTAAGAAATAGAGGGATATTAATTGTATTTTATGTAATTTTGGGTAGAATCGCCGATTCTATAAAGCAGCCTTTTAAACAAAATCACTGCAAGGGTATAGTATGCAAGAAAAAGCTGACAAAATAAACAAAAAGTCAAAAGAAGTGAATGCTGAATTGGAAAATTTGTTTAAAGAAGAAGATAGCGATTATATTACGTATGAAAAAATTGCTCAAATTATGCTCAAAGCTCCCACAAGCGGACAGGTCAAAAAAATTAAAGACTTGAGCAAAAAATACAAAAAGAAACTTTTAAGCTCCTCTGAAGCGGCAAAAGTGCTTAATACTCAAGAACAAATCAAACGTCAAGCAGATAGAAAAAAAATGCTTGATGAAGAGCTTGAAGATGAATTTGACTTTATGAAAGATAAAGAGCTTCTTGAGTGGAGTAGGAGCGATAGCCCTGTACGTATGTATCTACGTGAAATGGGGCAGATTCCACTTTTGACAAAAGAGGAAGAAATTAGCCTAAGTAAGCAAATTGAGCTAGGGGAGAATACTATCTTAGATGCAATTTGCTCCGTGCCTTATTTGATTGACTTTATTTATGATTATAAAGATGCCTTGATTAATCGTGAGCGAAGGGTTAAAGAACTCTTCAAAAGTTTTGATGATGACGAAGAGGAAGAGGAATTAAATGAAGAGGAAGATTTTGATATAGAAGAAGAGGAAAATGCACGTAAGAACTCAAAGAGAGACCAAAAACGTGTAGAAAAGGTAATGGAAAGTTTCAAAGCACTTGATAAGGCAAAAAAAGAATGGCTTAAACTACTTGAAGGCCCATTAGCAGAGGGCGAGGATGAGCTTAGCCATATTTTGCTACTTTCACACAAAAAGCATATCCTCAAAACAAAACTTTTAGACTTAGGACCTACAAGTAAGCTCATTAGTGAGCTTGTAAGAGCAATGGAAAATACCTTAAAAAGCGGTGATGGCTTTGAGCGTGAGCTAAAAAGACTTGAATATAAACTACCATTATTTAATGATATATTAATACAAAATCACAAAAAAATTCTTGCCAATATTACCAATATGACACGCGATGAAATCGCCTCTATGGTGCCAGAAACCACAATGGTAAATGTGTATATGGAACTCAAAAAACTTTTTCAAACTAAGGAAGCAAGTGAAGGAGGTTTTAACCTTGAACCCGAAAAGCTCAAAGAAATCCTAGAACAAATTAAGCGTGGGAAATCTATCTCCGATAAAGCAAAAGCAAAAATGGCAAAATCCAACCTCCGCCTTGTGGTGAGCATTGCCAAGCGATATACTAATCGCGGTTTGCCATTCCTTGATTTGATACAAGAGGGCAATATCGGGCTAATGAAGGCTGTGGATAAGTTTGAATACAAAAAAGGCTTTAAATTTTCTACTTATGCTACGTGGTGGATTAGGCAAGCTATCTCACGAGCCATTGCTGACCAAGCGCGCACTATTCGCATTCCCATTCATATGATAGAAACAATTAATAGAATCCACAAAATTATACGCAAGCACGTCCAAGAGACAGGCAAAGAACCAGATATTGATTTTATTGCTAAAGAGGTAGGACTTTCCATTGATAAAGTAAAGAATGTTATTAAAATTACCAAAGAACCAGTGAGCCTTGATGCCCCTATTGGAAATGATGATGATGGTAAATTTGGGGATTTTGTAGAAGACAAAAATTCTGTAGGACCTATGGATTATATCCTCAAGGAAGATTTAAAAGTGCAAATTGATGAAGTACTTGAACAGCTTAATGACAGAGAAAAAGCTGTAATACGTATGCGTTTTGGACTTTTAGATGATGAAAGCGATAGGACATTAGAAGAAATCGGTAAGGAACTCAATGTAACGCGCGAGAGAGTGCGGCAAATAGAATCTAGTGCTATCAAAAAGCTCAAACATCCAAAAGTAGGTAGAAAACTAAAAAACTACATTGAGGAATAAAACTATAAAATCCAAGCCTTAAAAAACCAATCTAGCAGATAGATATTTGGCTTAAATAACCTAGCCTTACAAAAGCATAAGATTTTATCCTCTACTCATTAGCGCTTTGTGGAAGTAGCTTTCTCACAAGATTGCAATAACTGCGCTTGCACAAAATACATACAATATAAATGCAGCCTATCGTTTAATATTTCTATGTTATAGTAAATATTCATACGAAAGGAAAACGCTATGGCACTATTGCATAACACACAAAAAGCAACTATCCTAAAAAACGCAAGAAAAATTGTTATTGTAGGCTTAAGCCCTCAGCAAGATAAGATAAGCTATCAGGTAGGGGCATTTCTATTATCTAGGGGTTATGATATTATCCCTATTTATCCGCGTGGTGGGGAGATTCTAGGAAGAGAAGTATTTTGCTCACTCAATGATGCCTTTGCAGTAATGGCGCAAAATGGGGAAGTATGCGATATTATCAACATCTTTAGAAAAAGTGAAGCACTAGGAGATGTGATGAATGAAATATGCGCCCTCACTCCTTATAGCTCCTTTGACAAAAGCCGCTTATGTGTATGGGTGCAGCTTGGGCTGCAAAGCAAAGAGGCTTATCAAAAAGCTAAAGAAAATGCTATCTTATATGAAGAGGATAGTTGCATTCAAGCCACATACAAAAATCTTTTTGGTAACGCAACCTTAACAGAGATTACCGCCCTATCGTAAGTATTTTTGAATCTAAAAATCTTTATGCTACAATACTCTCATATTACCTAGCACAAAGGATAATGTATGAATGACAATACACAGCAATCCCCCAATACCCCTAAAGACAACGTATCACTATACGCTCGCCTTAAAGAGAAAGCAAAAATAAGGTTTCTTTCTGATAAGGCACGATTTCTTACTGCTATTGCCTTAATTATTTTACTTGTGCTTGTCTTAAGCATTGATTCACCCCTGCTTACTTGCATTGTGCTTGCATTTCTTTGTGTCATTGCTATGCAAGAGGTTCTTTCTCTCTACAAACTAGAATCTGCTTTACATTATTATATCGCCACTATTTTGGCTTGGCTATGTGCGTATTTTAATGACCGCGTTATAGAATCTGCTCTTTTTGTACTCATTCTCTATGCGTCTTATCTTGCTTATAGCAAAAAAATCACGCTTAAAACCTTACTTCCTTTCATCTACCCACTTCTGCCATTTCTAAGTATTTACGCACTCTATAAAGACGCTGGGGGAGCTGGTGTATGGGTTATTGTATGGTTAATTGTAATTGTAGCATTTACCGATACAGGAGCGTATTTTGGCGGCAAAGCCTTCGGTAAAACGCCCTTTTGCCCTACTTCCCCTAAAAAAACCCTTGAAGGCGTGATTTGCGGGGTTATCTTTGGTGTGGCTTTTGGCTCAATTGTAGGCATTGGTACTTGTGGGAACTTTTTATATTCGCTTGGTATTACCTTTGTTGTAGCTCTTAGTGCTGTTTTTGGAGATTTATTTGAAAGCTACTTAAAACGTGAAGCAGGAGTAAAAGATAGCGGCTCATTATTACCCGGGCACGGTGGTGTGCTAGATAGACTTGATGCCATACTCTTTGGTGCGGTGGTAATGCACTTTTTGCTTTTTTTCCTACCCGGCTATAATAACATCACTATTATGCTTTAAAGTCTCTTTATGATTCTTCTTGGCAGCACCGGTAGTATTGGCACAAATGCCCTTGAGATCGCTGCAGCTTTTTCTATCCGCATAGAATCTTTATGTGCGGGTAGGAATATCTCTCTCTTAAATCAACAAATTGCACAATATAATCCTAAAAATGTATGTATCGCCCATAAAGCAGATTCTATTCGTCTTATCAAAGGAGATTATCGCTTATTTTATGGAGCAGAGGGGATTTTAGAAATGATAGAATCCTCCCAATCTACTCTTGTCCTCAATGCCCTTGTGGGATTTGCAGGGCTTGCCCCTAGCTTCAAAGCCTTACAATGTGGTAAAAAACTCGCTCTAGCCAATAAGGAATCACTCGTAAATGCTGGTTGGCTTTTGCAAAAAGAGCAGATTACGCCCATTGATAGCGAACATTTTGGATTATGGTATCTCACACAAAATCGCCCTATAAATGAACTCTATATTACCGCAAGTGGTGGGGCTTTTCGAGACTATCCATTAGATAAAATTGCTTGCGCCTCACCACAAGAAGCCCTCAAACACCCTAATTGGCAAATGGGACAGAAAATCACCATAGATTCAGCCACTATGGCAAATAAACTTTTTGAGATTCTCGAAGCACGTTGGCTCTTTAATACACAGCATATAGACGCCTTTATAGAATCTAGCTCTAGTATCCACGCCCTTGTCGAACACCCCGATGGCAGTATTATTGCCCATATTAGCAACCCAGATATGAAGCTCCCTATTGCCTATGCACTTAATCCCATTCTAGCCTCACAGCACAGATATATCAAGCCACTTTCTCTTACCTCTTTAAATCTATGCCTTAAGCCTATTGACCCTCATCGCTATCCCTTGTGGAATCTCAAAGATGAAATACTACAAACCCCTCAAAAAGGCATAGTGCTTAATGCAAGCAATGAAGTAGCAGTGCAATATTTTTTAGCTAATAGCATACCTTTTGGAGCTATAAGCACACTTATAGCAGCAATAATGGAGCAATTTGCAGATTTTAACTTTAACTCACTCAACGATTTAAATTCAATCACTGCTCTTGATAGACAAGTGCGCATAAATAGCCAAGAATGGCTCAAACAACAGAACTATACCCTCTCTTAATTATCATAACTTATAAATATACACTTTGAGGATTCTTACTCTCATTGGTGTATATGCAACCTTTTGTATCAATACTAAAACATTTTGCGTAAAAATAAAGGATTCGTTTTTTTTTTTTTTGAATCTCACTCTATAATGATATGTCCCTCTCATAAACACATATTCAAGGACAAAAAGGAGTATTTATGAAAAAAATTTTAATCTCAAGTGTATTGAGTGCAAGTCTTTTGTGTGTAGCAAATGCACAAAGTAGTGGTTTATTTGTTGGTGTAAATGCAGGAGTGCCTATTACTACACCGGATTATAAAGGTTCTTTAGCAGCAACAAAGGATTTTTTTCCTACAACTGGTATAGGCTGGGCAGTAGGGGTTGATGTCGGCTACAAACAAGCTTTGAGCCAAAATTATGGGCTTAAATGGTATCTTAGCTATAACTATAATCAAAGTAAAGGTTCTAAAGATAGTGAGGCAATAGGTAAAAGTGAAGCTGATATTAATCAGCACTTAATTACAGCAAATGTGGATTACTACTTTAATTTCACTCCTGCTTTTGGTGCATATCTCGGTATTGGTGTAGGCTATCAACAATATAATCCTACATGGAAAATGGGTGGAGCCACTATTCCTACTGAAGGAGCTAAGGGTGGACTTGCTGTGCCTGTAAACGTAGGGCTTACATATAATTTCAATGATAAAAACCAGATTCTGCTTGGAGCAAAGATTCCATTAGTAGCTTATGATTATGAAACTAACAATCCTCAAACCCAAACTAAAGGAACAGCTACACTTCGCACCTATATCGTGCAAATTGGATACAACCTTACTTTCTAAGATTCTATTAAGCTCTCTCTCTTTAAAAGAATCTTCTGCTAGAGAATCTTGTATTCTCTAACCCACTTCTTAATTTCTTTTAATCGTGTTATTAATTGGGTATGGTAGAATACTTACAAATTTGTGTAACAATCTACTCGCAAGGAATACTATGAATATCCGCACTTTCATCTCTACAAGAGATTCTAACCCCGCTCTTGCAAAAAGCTTCAAAGACGCTATTCTCAATCCCTCCGCACCACAGGGAGGGCTCTACACTTTTGATACTCTGCCCAAACTTAGCACACAAGATATTATCTCCTTGAGTAATTTAAGCTATGAAGGGCTTTGTATCAAACTTTTTAAGATTCTTAACTTAGGACTTGATGAAGCACTTTTAAAAGATGTATTGCGATGCTACAAAAGCTTTGATAATCCAAATAATCCCGCCCCATTACACAAGTTTAGCGATAATCTCTTTATGCTTAATCTCTACTCTGGTCCTACTCGCGCATTTAAAGATATGGCATTGCAACCTTTTGGAGCATTACTTTCACATTTTGCCGCACAAAAAAAACAAACTTATTTGATTCTTGCTGCTACAAGCGGTGATACCGGACCTGCCACGCTAGAAAGCTTTGCGAATAAGCCTTATATTAAGGTTATTTGTCTCTATCCTGATGGCGGCACAAGTGATATACAAAGATTGCAAATGACTACTCAAAATGCCTCAAACTGCAAGGTAATAGGCATTAAGGGCAACTTTGATGACGCACAAAGCGCACTTAAAAACCTCCTTAACGATAAAGATTTTATCACAAATCTCCACGCACAAGGCATTTACCTCTCTGCAGCAAATTCTGTCAATATAGGCCGCATTGTTTTTCAAATCATTTATCATTTTTGGGCGTATTTTAGTCTCCTTAAAAATGCTCAAATCACCTTTGGGGAAAAAATTTCAATTGTCGTGCCAAGCGGGAATTTTGGCAATATTTTAGGAGCGTTTTTTGCTAAAAAAATGGGCTTACCCTTGCAAAAGCTCGTTGTAGCTTCAAATGTAAATAATATCTTAAGCGATTTTATCCATAGCGGTGTATATGATGTCTCTTCACGCGTTTTATTGAGGTCAAAATCCCCCGCGATGGATATTCTTAAAAGCTCAAATGTTGAAAGGGTGCTTTATGCGCTTTTTGGAGCTAAGCGCACACGGCAATTAATGGAATCTTTGCAAACAAAAGGCGCATATAGCCTTAACCAAGATGAATTAGCCCTCCTACAAGATGATTTTAGCGCATTATATTGCGATGATACTCAATGCCTACAAAGTATGACAGAAGTCATAAAAAAGGGGTTTGTGCTTGACCCACATAGTGCGATTGCCTACTATGGAGCAAAAAAACTGCAAAAAGAAAATATTATAGATAAAAGCGTTTTCCTTGCCACAGCAGAATGGAGCAAATTCGCCCCGAGCGTTTGGGAAGCCCTGCAAGAAGCCTATAGCCTGCAAGATGTTTATAGTGATGAAAAAAATGCGATTAAAGATATTTGTGAGCATACATCAGCCGTGCTTCCTCAAGCCATTAGCACACTTTTTAATAAACCTATCACACAAAAAGATGTAGTAGCGATTTCAGCCATTCGCTCTTGCATTATGCAATGGATTGAGCAAAGTTAGTTTAAAACAAATATGATAGAATTTCAAGCCTAAAAACCAAGGAGTAGAAAATGGATTTTATAAGCGTGATTATGGGGAGCAAAAGCGATTGGAACGTGATGAGTGAGTGCATAGAGGTATTGAAAAAGTTTGATGTCGCCTATGAGGTGATTATTAGCTCGG
This sequence comes from Helicobacter mastomyrinus, assembly GCF_039555295.1. Taxonomy (NCBI): domain Bacteria; kingdom Pseudomonadati; phylum Campylobacterota; class Epsilonproteobacteria; order Campylobacterales; family Helicobacteraceae; genus Helicobacter; species Helicobacter mastomyrinus. The sequence continues at coordinate 537,450 of NZ_CP145316.1, forward strand.
CTCATCGCTCACCAGAGCGCACAAAATCCTATATCAAAGACGCACAATCTCGTGGTGCGCAAGTATTCATCGGCGCAGCGGGTATGGCAGCACATCTTGCCGGGGCGATTGCCTCTCAAACGTGCAAACCCGTTATCGGTGTGCCTTTAAGTGGTGGTGCACTTGATGGGTTAGATGCCCTCCTTTCTACCGTGCAAATGCCTAGCTCTATGCCCGTAGCCACAGTGAGCATTGGCAAGGCTGGGGCGATTAATGCAGCGTATTTAGCAATGCAAATTTTAAGCCTTAAAAATGATGAACTCGCAGGAAAGCTCATAGAAGATCGCGTGATGAAGGCTAAAAAAGTAGAGCTAGATTCTGCAGAGATAGAGGTGAGGAGGGGCTAATGGAAGCTTCAAATACTTGGCTTGAGCTCGAAGAATTTGTAAAACTTTCAGGTTTAAGTGAAGAAAAAATCACTGAGCTCATTAATGAAGGCAGTCTCAAAAGCAAAACAGAGGAAGAAAAAACCTTTATAGACGCAACTTCAGGTGTGGGTGCATTAGTCAAAAAAGTAGAATCTAATCTTGTATCCGCAGATATGAATGGCAAAGAGCTAGACCCTGTATTTGTGGAAAAAACCATCTCTACCATTCTAGGCTTACACGATAAAGTCATTGCGGCAAAAGATGAAACCATCAGTGCGTTTAAAAACGAAAATACCTTTCTTAAAGACGCCCTTATCTCTATGCAGGAAGTCTATGATGATGATAAGAAGACGATGGAAACCTTGCGTACAGAACTAGAACGCTCACGTGAGGAAATTGAATTTATGAAGCGCAAATATCGCCTTATGTGGGGTAAAGTCGCTAATATGACAGAACCAAAATGATAGCTCAAAATGCGTGTTTTACCTGTCTTCAAAGGCAAGTTAAACATCTCTGCCAACTGCTACATATCCCCGATAAGCACATCACACAAAATATACAGCATATTTTAGAATCTGCCAAAAATAAAGGATTGCTCCCACCTCAAATCGCCATTGATGTATATAAAACTCTTGCACGTGATACAGGGCTTAGCGATCCCTTTTATCATATCAAGCAAGAGAGTATGACAAAAGCTCACCATATTGTGCAAAATTTACTTCACAAATACCCTCCACCACCACTTTTATTCGCTACTAATGGCCCAGATTCTAAACAAATAAAAGAGGATTCTGTATATAAACGGCTAGAATGGGCAGTCAAAATGGCAATTTTAGGTAATGTCATTGATTATGGCTCACAGCATAGCTTTGATTTTGATAATGCCAATTTTGGCTTTGAATCCATACATTTTGCTACCTTTTGCCTCCCTGCATTTATTGACAAACTCTCTGCTAAAACATTACTTTATATTGCTGATAATGCTGGAGAAAATATCTTTGATAAGGTGCTTATCGCCACATTAAAGGAGATATATCCGCATATAGAGATTTATTATGCCCTACGTGGTAAGCCTATCATCAATGATCTTACATTAGAGGATATGTCTCACCCTTTGGCTAAGGATATGCAGGAGTATTGCACTTTACTTGATTCTGGCGTGAGAAGCCCGGGATTTGTATATACGGACGCCTTACCTCAAGCCCAAGCTATCTATGATAGGGCTGATGTGATACTTGCTAAGGGTATGGGGAATTTTGAATGTTTAAATATGCACAAAGATGAACGATTATTTTTGCTTTTTAAGGTCAAGTGCGATGTGGTGGCAGCATATTGTGGGGTGCAAAAGGGAGCAATGATGTTTATCCACAATACAAAAGTGCAAAAGGAGTGATATGCTAAGTTTTTCGAATATTTTACTAACCCTACAAGAATTTTGGAAAAATCAAGGCTGCCTTATCGTGCAGCCCTATGATATTCCCGCAGGAGCTGGGACATTCCACCCGGCTACTCTGCTTAGAAGCTTAGATTCTAAGTCTTGGAGTGTAGCTTATGTCGCCCCATCACGTCGCCCAACAGATGGGCGCTATGGAGAGAATCCTAATCGCCTAGGAAGTTATTATCAATTTCAAGTGCTTATCAAGCCAAGCCCAGATAATATACAAGAGATATATTTGCGTAGCTTTGAGGCATTGGGCTTAGACTTACGCGCTCACGATGTGCGTTTTGTAGAGGATAATTGGGAATCCCCCACACTTGGTGCTTGGGGACTTGGCTGGGAAGTGTGGCTTGATGGTATGGAGGTAACGCAATTTACATATTTTCAGCAAGTAGGCGGGATTCCTTGCCAACCCGTCGCGGTGGAAATTACCTATGGCGTGGAAAGATTAGCAATGTATATACAAGGAGTAGAAAATATCTTTGAAATTGCGTGGAATGACCCCACAAACACACACCCTATGTCGTATGCGGACGTACATTTACAAGGTGAATATGAATTTTCTACCTATCATTTTGATGTAGCAGATACCAAAATGCTTTTTGCGCTTTTTGAACAATATGCTAAAGAAGTGAAAAACTGTCTCCAAGCGAGAATCCCTCTTGTTGCGTATGATTATACAATGCTTACAAGCCATTGTTTTAATATCCTTGATGCGCGTAAGGCTATTTCTGTCGCCCAAAGGCAGGATTATATCTTGCAAATTCGTGAACTCGCTAAAGCGTGTGCGGTGCTGTATAAAGAAATGGAGGGAGAAAGAAATGCACGGATAGAGAAAAGCAAAGGCTTGTAATGCGGTTTTTTCTTATATTTATATCACTTATTGTTACATTTTGCACACTCAATGCTGAAAATCTCGTGCGTGATTTTGCACTTTATAAACTCAATGAAAACGATAAACGCGCACCAACCTTGCTTTTAATGGGCGGGATTCACGGGGATGAGCCCGGCGCGTATTATTCCACTGATATTTTTATGCGCCATTATAAGATTACCAAAGGCAGCGTTTGGGTCGTGCCTGTGGTGAATCCTCACGGTATGTTTGCCAATATGCGTGGCGTATATGGCGATATGAATCGCAAGTTTACCGCACTTGCAACTAATGACCCAGATTATCAAAGTATCCAAAAGATTAAACAGCTTTTAGCAGAAAAAGATATTGATATATCCTTACATTTGCACGATGGGAGCGGATACTGGCGCCCTCAATATATAAGTAATCTTTTGAATCCTGCGCGTTGGGGAAATTGCTCTGTGATTGACCAGCCCGAGCTTAATGGGGCAAAATATGGCGATTTAGAATCCTTTGTCGCTCAAATGGTAGCAGATATTAATCTCCATATACTTAACCCCCTCCATCGCTACCACGTGCATAATACTCACACGAAAGCTAAAAATAATACAGAACAACTCAAAGCTTTAACATTTTTCTCTCTTTCACTTGGCAAACCAGCACTAACAAATGAAGCCAGCAAAGAGCTAGATATTCCCACACGTGTGTATTATCATCTCCTAGCTATTGAATCTTTGCTAGGACAGCTTGGTATAGGCTTTGAGAGGGATTTTGAGCTTAATGTCGCTTCAGTTAAAGAGCTTCTTTCCCCCGCACTCTTGCAGATAAAAATTGAAGAGCATATAACTCTACCTTTAGATTCTCTACGTCCATTTCTTACACATTTTCCATTGCCCAAAAACACCGCACCCAAGCACATTAAAACACAAAGTGATAGCCACCTACTAGGCTTAGTGCGCAATACACAGGGCAATATTGAGCTTAAATATGGCTCACGCACTATAAGCACATTGATTCCGCAATATCACACATTTGATGCATCACTTCAGCATATCCGCATAAAAATCGATGAGCAATGGCAATCTGTGCCGATAGGTTCAATTGTCTATGCCAAAGATTCTATCGAGTTTGAGCCGCTTGAGGATTACCGCATAAATGTGATAGGCTATGTCAAGCCTAATGACAACTCCCCTATGCCCGATGAAGTAGGCATTAGAATCTACAAAAAAGACTTTATTCCGCGATACAGCATTGATACACAAGCCCTTAGCTATCGCGCAGAAATATATCACAAAAAAGATATATTGAGTGGTATAGTAATTATCTCCTTTAAGAATCCTCCCAAACCTCAATCCTCGACCTATCAAGCCATAGCCTATACACCCGCACCTCTTAGAGAATCTAAAAACATAGACACAGCGCAAGCAGCCTCCTTGCCACCTACCAAACCCACACAAAAACACATAAAAGATAATAAAAAGCCACGACCAAAAAATACAGATGAGCCAAAGCCCTCTCCGCAGCCTACAGAGCTTCAAAAAATATGGGTTGCCTCACCTCGTGGTGTAAATGTCCGCACTAAGCCCACTACCCAAAGTCCTATTATTGCTAAACTCCCGCAAGGCACAACATTGCAAGTTTTAGAATCTCAAGGTAAATGGAGCAAGATTACCAATAATGCACATATCAAAGAGGGCTATATCATCTCTAGCGCCCTTACAGACAAAATAGAGACAAAAATAACAGATGCGGTGCCATTGCCTAAGTCACCAAGCCCAATAGACAAGAAGCCACTCGATTTAACAATAGACAAAAGCTCCTTAAAAAAAGCAGAATCTGGCAGCCCAAACAATGCTAAAATCATAGTGAATATAGCTCTTATCCGCACTAATCCCTCACGTAATGCACCTGTGATTGCTAAAGCTCCTTTGGGGCGGGAAATGCAAATACTCTCATTTGAAGGAGAGAATGATGAATGGGCGAAAATTCGCTATATTTTTGGGAGTCGCGAGATTAATGGCTATGTAGCAAAGCGACTTCTTAAGCCATTATGAAAGGTTTTTATGAAATGCCCCATTGACGAAAATATATTTTTGATTTCTGATAGTCATTTTGGGCATAAAGCCGTGCTAGAAAAAGAACCCTCACGACTTAAAAGTGCTAAGGCGTGTGGATATGATGATTTTTATACCTTTCACAAGGACTTATGGAATGCAGCCGTGGGGAAAAAGGATAGAATCTTGCATTTAGGGGATTTGTATTATCCCGGCGGTTTCTCTTATCTTAAAGAACTCAAAGGTAGAAAAATCCTTGTGGTAGGGAATAATGATGTCAAACGTTTTGAAAAGCTTAAAGAATTAAAAAAATGGAATGTGCAGCAGGGATTAAATCTGTGTATCCCGCAGGGAGGGGAGATTCTCCAAAAGCTTTATGATGAATTTGGCAAAATATTCATCAAAGAGGATATTTATCTTAATGCTATCGTGCAGAATATTGGGAAAGAGCGGATTATGTTTTCACATTTTCCAGTGTTTAATCGCAAGGTAAATGACCGCTTTGCCAAGAGCCGTGATGTGCTTGATAGGCTTTTTATCCTAGCTGATTGCTCTCTTAATATCCACGGGCATATCCACTCACGCGATACGAATAATTCTTTTTGCTTTAATGTCAGTTGCGAACAATTGGGATTTAAGCCTAAACGTTTAAGTGAGATTCTCACCCTTTGGCGATATAAAATAAGTATCTAATATCTAGATTTTGACAAATAAAAGCCTTATACTTTGCTTAAAAAGCAGTGATATAGTCCTTGTTTATAAAATACATACACACAAACTTTTACAAAATCTCTTGAAAATGATGTAAGAATAAACAAAAAGTAATCACCATATCTAAGTTTCCTCCTCTCAATAAAAAACTTCATAAATCCATAAAGCGCATACTATTGTTCTTAATGAGCGGTATATTTGCGAATCTATCGTGCAATTTTATTCTTATGTAACCCACTTGTGAGTAAGCAAATTTGGAATCTTGTTTGCTGTTTTTTTGTTTTAGCAACCCATAGTTTGTTTCTGATATTTTGATTTGATTTTAATATAATAAAAAATATCATTAAAAAGGATTAGGATCGTTACAAAGGAGAATATATGCTAAAAAATGTAAGTATTGGCAATAAGATCAGCTTACTTTTGACACTGGTTTTGCTCATAGGAAATATATGGGCGATTTTCCTTGTTTCACATAATATTGAAAAGAGTATGGAAAAAGAAGCTCAAAAATTCCTACTCACTGTTGCGTCCAATGATTCGCAATCTGTCAAAGAGTATTTTCGTATCGCTGGAGGCGGGCTAGAAGCAGTGGCAAAGTCCATTAGCGCAAATTTAGAACATAATACCGCTGTGCTAAATGTAACTTTACGCAATTTGTTAAGCTATATAGCTGATTATGATCCAAGTATCATTGCTACTTACATCAAAGTAGAACATACCGCATATAGTCAAAAAGTAAAAGAAGGTATAGTATTTATTGACAATGAGCTAAATAGCGTTAATTCAGGGATTTATGAGGCTTCTAATGATGAAATACGAACCAAAGATGGCAAAAATATCATTGAAGCCTTTGCTCCTACGCTACCTGTACAAGAGCATACAAAAAAAGCTATTATCTCTGCCCCTACTTCTATTTTATATCACAACCAAGAGTTAAAAGCCATTAGTATTGCCTTCCCTATATATCACAAAAATCAACGCATAGGTGTTGTGGGCGCACTTATCAATATGAATGAACTAAGCGAAAAGATTTTCCCCAAAGACAGCAATTTGGCTGAGCATTTTGTGCAATTGCTGATTGGAGAAGGCGGCTTACTCACGATGTATTATGATAAAGACAAAATAGGAGAGTCTCTTCTAAATGTGAGAAATACTGATGGCGCAAGAAAAGCTATTGAACTGCAAAAGTCTCAAAAAGCAGGAAGTGATATCGTAGAGATGACTTCAATAACCGGCAACAAGGGATTATGCGCCTTATATAACTTTGAAATTTGGGAGGGCATATATTGGACAATGTTTAATTTCATCTCCTATGATGAGCTTTATGCAGATCTAAGATCCACAGAGAAGAGCACAATTGTTATCTTGCTTATAGTTATGGTGCTTGTGAATCTCATCGTAGTAGGCTATGTCAAACTCTATGTGCAAAGAGATATTCATACTATTTATGAAGGCTTAAAACGATTTTTCGCATTCTTGAAACACGAGAGCAATGATGTAGAAACTATTGCCTTATACAAAGGTGATGAACTAGGCAGAATGGCAGCACGTATCAATGAAGCCGTTGCCAATATTAAAGAACATACCAAGGTAGATAATATCGCCATTGCTCAAGCGATAGAATCTGTGCATAAAGTTGAGCAAGGGGATTTGAACATTCGCTTACAAGCTAAGGCAAATAATCCGCAGCTTATCAAACTCCAAGATATTCTTAATAGACTGCTTGATGTGCTGCAAAAGCGCATAGGAAGCGATATAAACCTCATTCATAATACTTTTGAACAATACAAAAACCTTGATTTTACAAGCTCTATTCCCAATGCAACAGGCAATGTGGAAGTTACAGCAAATATTTTAGGACAAGAGATTTCCCAAATGTTGCGTATCTCAAGTGATTTTGCACAAACATTAGCCCAAAGAGCAAAGGATCTTGATAAAGCTGTTTCTCATCTTACTCATGGCTCAACCACGCAAGCTACCTCATTAGAGCAGACAGCCTCCGCCATAGAAGAGATTAGCTCTTCTATGCAAAATATGCGTGAGCGCACTACTGAAGTAGTCGCACAAGGTGATGATATTAAAAATATTATTGCTATCATTCGAGACATAGCCGATCAAGTCAATCTCTTAGCGCTTAATGCAAGTATAGAATCAGCACGTGCAGGAGAATACGGACGAGGCTTTGCAGTGGTAGCTGATGAGATAAGAAAGCTAGCTGAGCGCACACAAAGAAGTTTAGGCGAGATAGAGGCAAATACAAATTTACTTGTGCAATCTATCAATGATATGGCAGAATCTATTAATAAACAAGCAGGAGAGGTAGCACAAATCAATGAAGCAGTAGCGCAGCTAGAGGGCGTTACCCAGCAAAATGCTGATATTGCTCATCATACACAAGATATTTCCAAAGCCGTGGATTCTATCGCGCAGCAGATTTTAGAAGATGTCAATAAAAAGAAATTTTAGGATTAAATGCGCATTAATATTTAGACATTACAATCGCTCCTTGATTTCAAGCATTTTTAAGGAGTGAATATGTTTAAACCAAAGCTATATATGTGTATAAGTGTATTTTTACTAAGTGGGCTAATGGCTGATGAGGCTTATATCCAATGGGATTATAGTAAAGATAGAGGTCCAAAGTATTGGGGAGAGCTAGATAAAAACTTTACCAAATGCCAAGTAGGAAAGATGCAAACACCTATTGATATTATCGATACCCAAACACAAAAAACGCAATATAACCTAGCTTTTGCCTATGCTAGGAATACAAAAAACCTCATCAATAACGGGCATTCTATCCAAGTAAATATCGATGGCACAGATTCTACGCTTACGTTTAATGGCTCTTTATATCAACTTGTGCAGTTTCACTTTCATACCCCCAGTGAAAATAGGATTAATGGCATAGCCTATCCGCTTGAAGTGCATTTAGTGCATAAAAATGCAGATGGGAAGCTGCTTGTTGTGAGTGTGCTTTTTGAGGAAGGGACTGATAATGCGGCATTAGAGGAAATTATAAAAAGTGCACCACACGCCGTGGATAAATCTATGGAATTCAAAGCTTTTGACATCAGCACCCTACTTCCAAAGAATACATCATATTATGAATTTATAGGGAGCTTGACTACCCCGCCTTGCACTGAAAATGTGCAATGGGTGGTGATGAAAAATCCTCTTATGCTATCCCAAAAGCAGTTAGAATCTCTGCAAAATATTTTACATTATAATGCAAGGGAAGTGCAGCCTTTAAATGAGAGAGTTATTAAATCCGCGGATCAATAGCAATAAAATAAAGCATATTACTTTTCTGTAAGTCCCACATTTTGTGATGGCTCAATCCTTAAGCAAAGCAAGTGCAGCGATTATATCGCGGTAACAAAGGTCTTAAAATAGAGAGCTAAGCCCTCTATTTTCACCTAAAGAATAGAGTTAAAAACTGCAGTTTCGCCTTGTTTTACCCTTGTGGGACTTCATCAACTCATTTTCTAAGGTTTAAAATCACTAGTCTATTCTCTTTTTTTCTTTTTCTATAAGGGGGAGGGGCTTAAAGAAGTCAGCTCGTTGGATTACCCTCTCGCTCCCCCTTATATATCCCCCCTGCCACAAGTGGCGTTCGCAAATATATCGCTCACCCCCTACACCGCTTTCAAGGTATGCACTATCGTGCCTATTTTATTTTTATACAAGTGAGGATATACCTCACTTGTGGGGAGAAACATAGACCAGAGAATCTCTACCTTAAAACTCATTTGATAACCAAACGAAGTGCGGTTATAAGTGTATCCTTTAGGCGCACACGAGAGGCTTTGCCTTAAGTGTGCAAGACCCTTGCGGCAGCTTTAGCTGCAGTAGCAAGAGCATAGATAAACTAGAGAATCTAAAGAGGTCTTAAAAGGCAATGCAACTAGGGCTTTAAGCCTTAGCGATTTTAATCATATCTGCGATAAGAAAAGCCATTTCAATGGCTTGAGTGGCATTAAGGCGAGGGTCGCATTGCGTGCTATAGTTACACGCTAAGCCCTCTTCTGTAATTGCCTGTGAGCCGCCAACACATTCTGTTACATCAGCTCCTGTCATCTCTAAATGCACTCCTCCCGCATAGCTACCACAGGCTTTATGAATCTCAAAGAAACTTTTGACTTCATCAAGCACACTATCAAACACACGCGTTTTATAGCCACTATTTGCCTTAATCGTATTGCCGTGCATTGGGTCGCAGCTCCATACAATCTCCCGCCCCTCTTTATGAATAGATTCTAGAAGTGGGGGGAAATTCTTTTTAATCGTATCTGCCCCCATACGCACGATGAGATTCAGTCTACCGCTGATATTGTGAGGATTGAGCTTATCGCAAATCCCCATAATATCCGCCTTGCTCGCATTAGGTCCAATTTTCACACCCACAGGATTCTTAACCCCGCGCAGAAATTCTATATGCGCCTCATCAAGCCCCCTTGTGCGCTCTCCAATCCACAGCATATGCGCGGAGCAATCATACCAATCCCCACTTAGAGAATCCTGCCTACAAAGCTGCTCCTCATAATGCAGCACTAATGCCTCGTGAGAGGTATAAAACTCTGTCTCGCGCAAAGATGGGTGCTCTGGATTAATCCCACAGGCTTTCATAAAATCAAGTGCTTGTGTAATGCGTGAGGCTAATTCCTCATATTTACGCCCAAAAGCATTATTTTTTACAAAGCTTAGATTCCATTTATGCACTTGATTTAAATCTGCAAAGCCACCTTGTGCAAACGCACGTAGAAGATTAAGCGTAGCCGCACTTTGATGATAGGCTTGTAAAAGCCGATTAGGATTATGCTCTCGCGCCTTAGCATTAAACGCCATATCATTAATCATATCTCCGCGATAACTTGGCAAACTTAACCCATCGCAAGTTTCCATATCACTTGAGCGGGGTTTAGCAAATTGCCCGGCGATTCGCCCCACTTTGACAATCGGGCAGGAAGCGCCAAATGTGAGAATCGCCCCCATTTGAATGATAACTTTAAACAAATCGCGAATATTAATAGCATTAAATTGTGAAAAGCTCTCCGCGCAATCCCCACCTTGCAACAAAAATGCCTCGCCCCTACACACTTGGGCTAATCGCTCTTGCAAGACTCGTGCTTCCCCCGCAAAGACTAATGGCGGATAGGATTTTAGCTGTGCCTCCACAGATTCTAAAAGTGCCTTGTCTTCATAGACGGGGTGCTGTTTGATAGGTTTGTTACGCCAACCCTGTGCGTTCCATTGCATACATTCTCCTTTGGTATTAAAACATTAAATAAAAGCAGATTTTACCACTTTTTTATAATTTTGTGTGTTTATGGACATTAAGAGCTGCCGGGGCTTGAATAGTAGGCATAATTTCAAGAGTATTGATATTTATATGCTGTGGCAAACTCGCTACCCATAGCACACTTTGAGCCACATCTTCAGGCATTAGAGGCGTAGTATCCGCATACACACTCTTTGCCATTGCCTCATCACCTTTAAATCGCACGAATGAAAACTCACTCCCCCCGCACAAGCCCGGCTCAATATCAGTTACACGGATATTTTTATCATATAAATCCGCGCGGAGATTAAGGCTAAATCGCCTAACAAAGGCTTTTGTCGCACCATAAACATTCCCACCCGGATAAGAATAGCTCCCGGCAATCGAGCCGATATTGATAATATGCCCATAGCCCTGTGCTACCATTTGTGGCAAAAGCAAATGCGTGAGTTTAATAAGAGCTAGGACATTAACCTCTACCATCTCCTCCCAATCACGTATATCGGCTTTGTCCGCACTGCTTAAGCCTAAAGCCTTTCCGGCGTTATTCACTAGCACATCAATATTTTGAAAGCTAGGGGGCAAGGCTTTAATAGCAGATTCTATGCTTTTTGTATCTGTTACATCACAAGCGATACTTTGGCATAAATCCCCCAATGCGCTTTGTAGCTTTGTAAGTGCTGCTTTCCTACGCGCAAGGATAATCACGCGATGAGAATGTGCCACAAAGATTCTAGCGATAGCCTCACCAATGCCCGATGAACCCCCTGTGATAAGTACTGTCATATTACCTCCTTTAGTTTGTTTGTTTAAATACGCCCTCATTTTGCATAAATGCGATTTTACCCTCTCGTGTAAGCTCATTGATGAGACGTTTGAAGAGCTTTTTACTTATCTTAAATCGCTCAAAAATCTGCTCTGGCGAAGCATCAAAATGCAAAGATAAAGGCATAGAATCTAGTAGCATTTGTTTTTGCGCTGTGTTGTGAGGGGTAAAAAGTGTGAGGTCAAGCTTCCCATCAGCACGATAGCCTTGTGTATAGGCGTGGATAGAAGCACCCAGCTTAATACACTCTCCTTGCGGAATTTGATTATGATAAAGTAGCCCATAATACTGCCCCTCCACGACACAACCAAAGCCAAGCGGGGAAGATTCAAAAAGAAAGGCATTTACCTTGCTATGGGGCTTTAGCATTGCGTTTTTAAGATGGGGTTTAATATCACACTTTGCGATAAGACGAGATTGCTTATCTAATGTAATAAAGACACATACTGATGTATTTAGGGCAAAACGTGTAGGATTCTTACAGGGCATAAAAATATCCTTATCTAAGCCTAAGTCCAAAAAGCAACCAAAGGGAGAATGCCCCACAACTTGCAAGGTGGCTATGTCTCCACATTGTGCCTTTGGGATTTGCGTAGTGGCAATGGGGCGGTCATTAGAATCTGTATAGACAAATACGGATATATTATCATTTAAACGATGTTGCGGGGTAATAAATTTATTGGGCAGTAGGATTTGGGGTATTTGAGAAGTGCAATTTGTAGAATCTTTAGACACAATAGGCGTGAGATATACGCCATTTGGGGAGAATCTTGCAAGGCGGAGCGTTTGGGTTATGCCAATAGGGATAGCAGGAGATTCTATTTTGTTGTGAGGCGACACTTGAGTGCGCCTCATATTTCTAGCGGATTGTTTGAAGGAGGGTTTGGAAGGTCTCAATTTCTGCCTCTTGTGTGCTAATAATTTGCTGTGCGATAGCCTTTATTTCTGCATTTTGCGTATATTGGAGAATCTGCTTTGAAGCGGTGATAGCTCCTTGATGATGGGGAATCATACCAGCAAGAAAAACGCGGTTTAGGCTTTGGTTTAGCGCAACTTCATTCATCGCTTGAAGCATAGATTCCATATCGGCTTTAGCTTGAGCGTTATAAAGGGTTACTTCTTTTGGGCTATATAACTTTTTTTGCTCTTTAAGCTGAGTGATAAGTAGCTCATAGGTGGCGATTTCTGCCTGCTGAGTCTTGATAATATTTTGAGCGATAGCTCGTAGTTTTTGATTTTTAGAATGTTTTAAAAAAAGTTCTGCAGCCTCGATAGCTCCTTGATGATGGGGAATCATATTAGAGAGATAATTGAAATCAAGGTTATCTTCCTCTACAAAAGGCACTTCCATCATCGACTCATGCATAAGATTCATCATTTGCTCTGTTAGTGAGGGCGAAGAGGTGCTTTGCAGTATTTGCTCGTGGTGCTGCATTGTGTGTGGCGGAGTATTAGTATCAGCTGCCATAAGCACATAAACACACATTACATATAAAAAAATAGGTTGTAAAATACGCATATTATTCCTTTTATTGAGGATATACATTAATCATAACAAAAAAAATTTTCATATCTGTAAATAGTTTTTGTTTGAACGATAAGTAAAGCATAGGCTTCACTAGATATTATCTAAGCACAGGCATTTACAAACTTCAATTACTCTATAATCCTACGCTTCAGCTTGTATAAGACTGCAAACAAGAATCTTTCCCTGAGAAACCAAATAAAATTATCTCTACTACTTTTTTGCGCCAATACCCAAAGCGTGCATAATGCCAAAAGAGACTTCAGTATTATCCATAGCCCTAGAGAAATATTGGCTACCCACTCCTTCTGCCATCAATACCACATCATCAGCTGAATGGACTTCTTAGTATTCTTTGAAAGATACAAGGGAATATTGCCCTTATATTCTTCACCATCAATATGTGGATTTACAATATTTCTTCCTTTAGCATCTTTAATTGTGGGCATATCGGGCTTTTTCCGTTAATCAATAATGAGCCTATTGCACAGCAAGCGTTACTTCTGGTCTAGGTCATATTGTATGAGCTGCACTCTTAACATATCTTAGGTGATTTCATTGAGCGTTGTTCTTCTCCGTATATGTGCGAACATAGCAGTAGGGAGTTGTAAAGTAGATGTAAATTGGAATGTAATTTAAGATTATTATTTTACCAATATAGAAGTATCTAGCCCATAAGGCTAGATACTTAAGATGGCTTCGCAATTATTTAGAAAGCGTAACCACATCAGGTATGATAGTAGGTAAGAACATAGCAATAATTGCTGTCCAAATACCAATAAGAATGATAAAGGCGATAGAATATTTCAAAGTGAATCTAAACAAATCAGATTCTTTACCGACCAATCCCACCGCCGCACACGCAATAGCGATACTTTGCGGACTAATCATTTTACCAACCACGCCACCTACGGAGTTTGCCGCGAGGAATAATGTTTCTTTAAGACCAAGATTATGTGCTGTAGCCTGCTGTAATGTCCCAAAGAGGAGGTTTGAGCTTGTATCGCTTCCGGTGATAAAGACACCAAGCCACCCAATAACCGGGCTAAAGAAAGCAAAAGCATCGCCTGTGCTTGCAAAGGCAATACCTAGAGTGTTACTCATACCACTATTTTTTGACACAAACGCAAAGGCGACAACAAGTCCAATAGTGATACAAGGAATTGCCATTTCTTTAAGTGTATCCCAAAAGCAATCCGCCGCATCACTCGCTTTGATTCTTAAAAATAAAATAGTTAAGAATGCTGCTAAGAGTATAGCTGTCCCTGCCTGCAAAGCAATAAAATTGATAGGAAGGCTTAAAGGAATAACCCCGCCCTTCTCTGTTTGAATGCTCTGCGTGATGTTATTAAACACAATAGTTACTTGTGTGTAATCAAAAATCGCACCTTTTGCAAAAAGCGCCTTAAACCAAGGCTGCGTCCAAACAATAATACAAGCTACAAGCAAGATAAATGGTAGCCACGCCCTAAAGATTTGCCCTAAGCTCAATGTGCTTTGTGTGGAGAAATTTTTCTCATCATCAAGTCTAAAGATATTTTTAGGCTGCCAAATACGCAAAAACAAAGTAGTGCAAGCAAGTGATACGATAGCCGAAGCAATATCAGGCAATTCTGCCCCTAAATAATTTGAACTTAAAAATTGTGTGCCTGTAAAGCTTACGGCTGCAACCAAAATAGCTGGAAATGTCTCCCTCACGCCCTTAAATCCATCCATTAAAAAAACGATAAAGAAAGGAATCGTAAGGCTCAAAGGCACAAGCATTCTACCCACCATAGCAGCGACAGCGTGCTGCTCTATACCCACGAGGTTAGACATTGCTATGATAGGAATCCCCACAGCCCCAAAAGCCACAGGTGCGGTATTAGCAATCAAGCATAATCCAGCTGCATATAAAGGACGAAGTCCTAGCCCCACAAGCAACGCAGCGGTAATAGCCACAGGTCCACCAAACCCAATAGCCCCCTCTAAGAATGAACCAAAGCAAAAGCCAATCAAAATCACTTGGATTCTATGATCTGGCGTGATACTCATCACACTTTGCTTAATCACTTCAAACGAACCTGATTTTACAGACAATTTATAGAGGAAAATTGCCGCGATGATAATCCACGCAATAGGCCAAAGCCCCTGTGCGAAACCTTGCACGAAACTCGCCCCCACAAGTGAAAAGGGCATATCATACACACAAACTGCCAGAATCGAAGCAAGCACAAGGGTTAAAAACCCTGCCTGATAGCCCTTAAGCTTAAAAACCAACAAACAAGCCAAAAAACAGGCTATGGGTAAAAAAGCGATAAGCGCGCTTAAACCTAAGTTTGATAATGGATCGTAGATTTGTTGCCATACTTCCATAAACGTATCTCTCCTTGACTTTAAAAATTTGCAGCAAACAAAAAAATGATGCTTAACTTAAGTTATAAAGAAAAGAAGCTTAATATATGGCTAGATATAAGCGATATTTTATACTAATGTGTAAAATCATAACATTTAAAAGCCATTATATCCCCACAATTATATCTATATCCCCACAATGGGTATATACGAAACATTTTTAAAAAAGAAAGTTACAGCGATATTTAACCTTTTACATTATTTAAAGCTTTCTATCTATATGATATTAGCGCTTTGAATCAAGCTATACTCAAGGAAGGAGTAGTGATGCGAGTATTTTTTTTCTCAACTTGTCTTGGTGGTGTCGCGTGTGCAGATACCTGTGTAAATGCAATTAAACTCTTGCAAAATGCGGGTTGCGAGGTGGTCTTTAAAAAGGATCAAACTTGCTGCGCCCAGCCAAGCTACAATTCTGGCTATTATGAGCAAAGTCGCAAGGTGGCACTTTATAATGTAGAACTTTTCAAAGGAGAAGAGCCCATTATAGTGCCTTCAGGTTCTTGCGCAGGTATGATGAAAGTCGATTATTTAGAGCTGTTTGAAGGGAGAGAGGAGTATGAAAGTGTTAAGCAATTTAGTGAGCGAGTGTTTGACTTAGGCGAGTATTTGCATAAGATTCTCAAAGTGCGCTATGAGGACAAAGGCAATCCAACAAAAGTTACTTGGCATAGTAATTGCCACGCTTTGCGCACGAGTAAGGTAGTAGATAGTGCAAAAGCGCTCATCTCCTCTTTACAAAATGTGGAGCTTGTAGAATTAGAACGAGAGGCAGAGTGCTGCGGCTTTGGCGGGACTTTTAGCATTAAAGAGCCTGAAGTGTCTCATGCGATGCTAAGTCAAAAGATTGAAGATATTCTCTCACGCAATGTCGAGTATGTTATCTCTGCGGATGCAGGCTGTCTGCTTAATATCAGCGGCGCGATGAAAAAACAAAAAGTCAATGTAAAGCCTATACATCTCTATGACTTTTTAGCCCAAAGAATTGGATTAGGAGCATAAGATGAGCCATCAAGAACATAATACAATCGTCCATAACAAGCTCAATGACCAGCAATTAAGGAAAAATCTTAAAAGTGTGATGGATACACTTAAGGGTAATCGTAAAAATCTTATCGCTTCGCGCTATGTGGATTGGGAGGCTCTACGTGAGCAAGGCAGGGCAGTGAAGCAAAAGACGCTATCCCAGCTTGATACCTTGCTTGAACGCTTTGAGCAAAATGCGCTCAAAAATGGCTTTATCGTGCATTGGGCGAGTGATAGCAAGGAAACAAACGAGATTATCTATAATCTTATGAAAGAAAAGCACATCACAAAGATTCTCAAAGGCAAGTCAATGGCGAGTGAGGAGACGCATTTAAACGCCTTTTTAAAGCAAAAGGGCTTAGACCCTGTGGAGACAGATTTAGGAGAGCTTATCATTCAGCTTATTGATGAGCCACCAGTGCATATCGTCGCCCCTGCTATTCATAAAAATCGCTATCAAATTGGAGAGATTTTCGCCCAAAAGCTCGGGGCAAAGCTAGAATCCGAGCCAGAAAAGCTAAATGAAATCGCCCGTGTGCATTTACGCAAGGAGTTTCAAACCTTTAAAATGGGGCTTAGCGGGGTAAATTTCGCTATTGCTAATGAAGGGGCGATATGGCTGATTGAAAATGAGGGCAATGGGCGTATGAGCACTACTGCAAGTGATATTCACGTAGCTATTTGTGGGATTGAAAAGATTGTAGAAAGCTTTGAAGATGCCTCTATACTTGATGCTTTGCTTGTGCCTTCCGCCACAGGTGCGCCTATCACTTGCTATAACAACATCATCACATCTCCGCGCAAAGCAGATGAGCTAGATGGACCAAAAGAAGTCCATATTATTCTGCTTGATAATAATCGCTCAACTATGCTGAAAGATTCACATTTTTACCGCGCACTCTCTTGTATCCGCTGCGGCACTTGCCTCAATCATTGCCCGGTGTATGATAAAATAGGCGGACACGCCTACCTAAGCACATATCCCGGACCTATTGGCGAGGTTATCTCCCCGCAGCTCTTTGGTATGAGAAATTACGGACATATGGTGAATCTCTGCTCCTTATGCGGACGATGTAGTGAAGTATGCCCGGTGAAGATTCCACTAGCGGAGCTTATACGCGATTTACGTAGTGAGAAAGTAGGACAGGGGCGCAAGAATCTCAAAAACAACGATGGTTCATTGCGCAACAAACAAGAAGAGTATGCAATGAATCAATTTACAAAAGCGGCTACCAATGGCAATACATGGCGTAGAACGTTGAGCTTGGCAAATACATTTGCACCTTTAGCAAAACCCTTTGCGCCTTTGATACCCGGGCTTAAAAATTGGGTAGCATATAGGGAGTTCCCCACATTAAGCGGCAATCTCCACAAAAAAGTATCCAATATGAAAGGAGTAATCTATGAGTAAACAATCTATCCTAGAACACGTGAGAGATTCACTCCATAGCAATCCCCTCCGTGTAGAATCTTCGCATTATACAAATCCGCTTAAAAGCGCAGAAAATGACAAAGTGCAAGAATACATCACCTTACAAAGGGCAAATAAAGCCATTGTGATAGAATCTAGCCCTACCACACTTATAAGCGATATTCACAAGGCACTTGCTGAAGTAGAAACAAAAAAGATTCTCTATAATCCTAATATCGCCAATGCACTTGATATACAAGCATTGCGTGAAGCTAATGCAGGGGCTTCTATGGTATTTATCCCCTATGAAAAGAGCATTGATGAAAGCCGAGATGAGCTATTTGGTATCGATACATCGATTATTCACGCTTGTTGTGGAGTGGCAAATTTGGGGATTATTGGTATTGCCTCACATAAATACGCCCCGCGCCTCTCCTCGCTTGTTACACGAACTTGTATTGTGTTGCTTAAAAAGGCTGATATTGTTGAGGATTTTTATCAAGGCGTGTGTGCGCTTAAAGCTCAAAGTGAGAATGGCACTCTCCCTACCAATATGATTTTTATCGCTGGTCCTTCGCGCACAGCGGATATTGAGCTGCAAACGGTTTTTGGGGTACACGGCTCACTAAAAACGTATGTGATTGTATATTAGAATCTAGGGTAAATGATGAATATTTTTGCACGTTTTTGGTTTGAAAAAGATGATAAAAGTTATATTGGCGTAGGGCGCGCCGAACTCCTCACGCGCATTGCCAAAACAGGCTCTATCTCTAAAGCCGCAAAGGAAATGCGTATGAGCTATAAAGCTGCGTGGGATAGCGTAGATATTATGAATAAGCTCTCCCCCACACCCCTTGTGGAATCTAGCAATGGAGGCAAGGGCGGCGGAGGCACACAGCTCACACCACTAGGATTCAAACTCCTTGAAGTATTTAATGAAACTGAACGTGTCAAAAATATATTCTTTGATTATTTAGATAATGTAGAGGATTTTGATGGGCTTTTAGAGCGACTTTCACATTTGGAAGCAGCACTTAAGGATTTCAAAACACATTAAGAAGCTTAATATTTTGGTTATATAAAATATTATATGATTCAACTTTCACTTTAACACAAGGAGTTATGAATGAAGAAGTTTAAAAGAGTGCTTAGCGTATGTGTTTTGAGTGCATTTATTTGTGTGGGAGTGGTAGCTGAAGAGATTAATGTCCTTGCGGCTGCTAGTCTCAAATATGTGCTTGAAGATATTAAGAAAGAATTTCTTAAAACACATAAAAAAGATAAGATTCAAGTGAGTTATATTGCCTCTGGCAAGGCGTATGCACAGATTAAAGAGGGTTCTCCTGCTCATCTTTTTATCGCAGCAGATGTTAGCTATCCCGAGCAAGTTTATAAAGATAAATTAGCCCCTGAAGCGCCTAAAAACTATGCCAAAGGCAAGTTAGCACTTATTAGTGCAAATGCTAACTTTAATGCAAGTAGCATTGATATTTTAAAAGATGATAAGCTAACAGATATTGCTATTCCTAATCCTAAAGTAGCTCCTTATGGAAGGGCAGCACAAGAGTTTTTAAAATCCCAAAAACTAGACAAAAAGCTTAAATCTGAGCTTCGCACGGGTGAATCCATAGGACAAGCAACTACTTATGTGTTGCAAGGTTCTGCTCAAATTGGCTTTAGTGCGCTTTCGATGGTGATTAAAGATAATAAAACGCCCAATTTAACCTATGTGATAATCGATGAATCTACCTATAAGCCTATCAATCAAGCACTTATAATCCCCAATCACGGCAAAGATTCTGTGCTTGCTAAAGAATTTGCAGAATATATTTTGACTTCGCCAGTAGCACTTAGAATCTTTCAGGAGTATGGATACGATAAGGCTGATTAGTCATTAGGGATACAAGGAATGAATAAGATTCCATCTCGCATTACTCACATTAGCGCACATAGCGGTTGTGAGCTGATACAAATGCAATGCGCATTTGGCACATTATATAGCCTTGTTATTGAATCTAATGAATTTACCCTAGAGAGCGAAGTAATGGCTACTTTTAAGGAAAATGAAGTCATCATTTTGCAAGGGCAAGATAATATGCCACTAGGGATTCCTAACGCTTTTAAGGGTAAGATTCAGCCTTTGGGGCAGGATTGTATGTTTGCGCGTGTAGCGATTACGCCCATTACTCATCTAGAATCTGCACTTTCTCAAGCATTGAGTATAAATGCGCTTATCCCCTCACTCTTGCCGCTTAGCTTTTCGCAAGAAACATATACGTGGTATGTATCACCTACTCATATCGTGCTTGAAAGGACTTTGTAGTGGATTTTTTAGAAACAATGCAAACTACTTTTCTTGTGGCGACACTTACTACTATCATTCTTTTGCCTATTGGCATTATCATAGGCAATTATCTTGCATTTTCACCAAATCCTTTGCGCCCTGTGTGTGAAGTGCTTGTGTGGATGCCCCTTGTGCTCCCTCCATCTGTGTTGGGATTTTATCTTTTGATTACATTTAGCCCTAAAAACTCTTTGGGAGCGTTTTTGCTAGAGCATTTTAATATCAAACTTGTCTTTAGCTTTGAGGGGCTTGTGTTAGCAAGTATTATTTTTTCCCTACCCTTTATGTGTAATCCTATCAAAAGCGCATTTCTAAGCCTCCCATCATCACTTAAAGAAGCAAGTTTCACATTGGGCAAAAGTCGCATTTATACGCTCTTTTTTGTGCTTTTGCCTAATATTAAGCCTGCTATATTACTAGGATGTGTAACGAGCTTTGCCCACACTATAGGAGAATTTGGCGTGGTGATGATGATTGGGGGCAATATCCCGGGGAAAACGCGCGTGGCAAGTATAGCTATTTATGATGAGGTAGAATCGCTCAATTACAGCCTCGCACATCAATATGCCTTTACACTCTTTATAATCTGTTTCGTGCTCCTTTTAGCAATCTTTTATCTCAACAAGCATTTTCAGCAAAGAGATATGATATGAATGATATTCATATACGCTTTTCTAAGCCGCTCTTAGGAAGCGATGGGGCATTTACATTAGAAATTGATAAACATATCAACTTTGGCGAGTTTATCGCGCTTTTTGGTAAAAGTGGAGCGGGTAAAACAAGTGTTTTGCGCGTTTTAAGCGGACTTGATGGAGTGCAAGATGGTTATATTCGCGTTGGCAAAGAAATATGGCTCGATACATCAAAAAATATCAATCTCCCTCCACAGAAGCGGTGCATAGGATTTGTGTTTCAAAATTACGCACTTTTCCCTCATCTTAATGTGTATGATAATATTTGCTTTGGGATACAGGATAAAAAAGACAGGGGCTATGCTAATGAGCTTATCACACTTATGGATTTGCAGCCTCTTAAAAAAACAAGGATTAATCAACTCTCCGGCGGACAATCCCAACGTGTAGCACTCGCTCGCGCCCTTGCTTCACGTCCTGCTATCTTACTCCTTGATGAGCCTTTTTCTGCGCTTGATAATGCGATGAGCAAGACTTTACAAAATGAGCTTGGGCATATCCACAAGCATTTGCATTTAACCACTATACTCGTAAGCCATAATTTAAGCGAGATTTTTACTCTTGCCTCGCGCACCCTTGTGATACAAAATGGACGCATTATCCGCGATGGAAATAATGAAAGTGTCTTTATCCAAAAACGATTAAGCGCAAAACTGAAGCTAAGCGGTGAGATTATCGATATTGAGCGTTATGAAAATATGTGTATTGTTAGCATACTATGCGGAGGGGAGATTCTAAAAATTGTTTATGACCCTATTGAAGCGGCGGGTTTTAAGGTTGGAGAAAAAGTCATCATCGCTGATAAAGCCTTTAGCCCTATGCTTTATAAATGCGGTGCAAGCAGTGATGCAAAAGAGTAAATCAAATTCATAAACTACTTAAATGAATAATATAGTATAATGGGTATTCATTTTATTAAAAAGAGGAAATATAATGACGCAAGAAGAGCTAGATTCTCTTATGAATGGGGAGCCTGATATTACTGAGGTTGATGAGACTTCAAACTCTAGTGATGATTCCGAATTCAAAAAAGAGTTGGTCGATCCTAATGATTTTCGCATAGAAGCAGGTAAGAAGTGGCCTCCACCTCCCCCAACCCAAGAGCATAAAGTCGTCCATCAGCTCGATGAAGTAACCAAAGACACGGAAGTCAAAGGCACACAGATTTTTGACCAGCTTGAGATTATGAGTAATGGAGCTGAAGAAATTATCCAACAAACAAAAAACATTAAGCAGTATTTAGCAAACCAAGAAGAGCTTTTTGGTAAGCTTTGTGCGACATTCCCTCATATTCAAAGCTTTCAAAATGCCCTAGAAGCGACAAAAAATGCACAGAAAAGCAATAAAGAGATTATAGAATCAGCTAACAATGTGAGCGACGCTTCTATGCAAGCAATGGATTTAATGCAATATCAAGACATTCATCGTCAAAAGATTGAGCGCGTGATTAATGTTATGCGTGCATTGGCTCAATATATGAATTCCCTATTT
The DNA here is from genome assembly GCF_039555295.1 of Helicobacter mastomyrinus. Classification (NCBI taxonomy): domain Bacteria; kingdom Pseudomonadati; phylum Campylobacterota; class Epsilonproteobacteria; order Campylobacterales; family Helicobacteraceae; genus Helicobacter; species Helicobacter mastomyrinus. The sequence goes on from NZ_CP145316.1 coordinate 559,900, forward strand.
GAGGGGAAAATCGATGATAACAAACGTGTAAGCTCGGCTGTGTTTATCACCGGAGATAACAAAGAAGATGTAGCTAATGAAAATGATATTGAAGCTCTAATCGCTTCATTTGGCGCAAAATAACCACCTCAAATAAATTTAAAATGAACGCAACATCTAAAAACATTCAGCTTCTCTCCCCTGCGGGGAATCTCAAAAAGCTTAAAATCGCCCTTGCCTATGGGGCTGATGCTGTATATGGAGGCGTGAGCCACTTCTCTTTAAGGACACGTGCGGGGAAGGAATTTACTTTTGAGGATTTTGCAGAGGGTGTGAAATATGCCCATACTCTAGGCAAGAAAGTTTTTGTTACCATTAATGGCTTTCCTTTTAATTCCCAGCTCAAACTCCTGCAATCCCATATAGAAAAGATGGCAGGCCTCAAGCCTGACGCGTTTATCATAGCGGCTATTGGCGTGGTAGCTTTAGCCCAAAAGATTGCTCCGCAAATCCCTATCCACCTCTCCACACAAGCAAATGTGCTAAATGTCCTTGACGCGGAGGTGTTTTATAAAATGGGTATTAAGCGCATAGTCGCCGCAAGAGAGATGAGCCTTAAAGACGCACTAGAGATTAAAAAGCATTTGCCTGATTTAGAGATTGAAATTTTCGTGCACGGCAGTATGTGCTTTGCCTTTTCTGGGCGATGCTTGATTTCTGCTTTGCAAAGTGGGCGTGTGCCTAATCGTGGGAGTTGCGCTAATGACTGCCGATTTGACTATGAATATTTTGTCCGCAATGTAGAAAATGATGAATTAGTCAAATTTGATGGCAGGGAATTTTATGTGAAAAACCCTGATAATGGCGTAATGATGAGACTTGAAGAGACAGAGGGCTTAGGGACACATATTTTTAACTCTAAGGATTTAAACCTAAGCGGACATATCCGCGAGATTCTAGAATCTGGCGCGGTTGATGCTCTGAAAATCGAGGGGCGCACGAAGTCAAACTATTATGCGGGGATTACCGCTAGAGCATATCGTGCAGCGATTGATGACTATTATGCAAAAAGGGACAATAGTGCATTTTATATCAATGAGCTTAACACGCTTAAAAATCGCGGATTCACCGATGGTTATCTTGTCCATCGCCCTTATGAAAAGCTCAATACGCAAAATCATCTAACCGCTATAAGTGAGGGCAGCTATCAAGTCAATGCCGAAGTCGATGAGAATGGGGAATGGGCGATGTGCCGCCACACTATTAGAGTAGGAGAGTCAAAGGAGATTGTTATGCCATTTGACGCTGATGTGGCTTGTGGCAAGAGCGAGATAGGCGAAATCTATAAAGAAAATGGCGTAAAAATGATGAGATTTGATAGAATCTGTTTGCAAAATGGCAAAGAGCTAGATTCTATCCATAGTGGCAATACAAATGCCTTTAAGCTCCCTCTACCTCTGCCACCCTTTAGCTTTTTGAGACAAAAAACATTGCCCGATACGATTTAAGATTATTTATAGCTTAAAAAGCCACACAAAATCTGCAGGCTTAAGAGGCAAAACAAGGCTATGCCCGCCATCAAGCTAAAGGTGATTTGCCTTCAAAAATGAGTTTGTCTTTGTGGGATTTGCCAAAGGATAAGAGCTTCACTTGTATGCTACGCTGCAGGCAAGTGTGGATAAGCACTTTGTGCGTATGATGAAATCACGCAAGGGGTAAAACAAAGCTTTAGCCTTAATTTAACTCTATCCTTTAGACGTATAAATGGAATGTGTTTCCATTTATACAAGAGCGGCGCACACAGCACAATAGTAAGAAATAGTAAGCCTTGGTAGCTATTACACATAATAGTATAATAGCTACAAGATTCGTGTAAATCTTGCTTTCAGGGCAATCTCCTTTTTATGAAGAGGCTAAAACAAGGACTTGATAAGAGGTAGGACAAGATACGCTCACCCTCAAGCTAAAAGTGAGCGCTTGGACTATCTTAGTAGCACTTGACTACTATTATACATAGTAGTATAATAGCTGCTAAGATTTTATGTGAAATCTTGTCCATTTTTAGCCTCCTTTTTTAAAGTAGGCTATCATCTAAGGGGCAGCCACCCCTTAGGACAGCCCCACTACAAATACCACATTATAAAATCTACATTATTCCTTAACAACCTTCACAAACGCTGGCACACTCACTTCCACTACTCTAGGGCAAGCTGTTAATGTTCGAGGGGCTTGAATGGCTTAATCATTCAATCTCTTTTCTAAAGAAACTTCATTTTACAGGAAACTTCTATATTTAAAAGAAATCTTTAGATTAATAAGATATATCGATTTTTAGATAAACTAAAATATTTTATTTGAATCTATTCTGTATAAAAAGTTCATTAATTATATTTAAACATTATTTAATAAAAAAAATATAAAATTACATTTTTATATTGAGTATGGATAAAAGAATAATGATAATTGCATATCTTAGAGTGGGTGTTGAAAAGCAAGAGAATGATAAACAAAAACAGCTTATCTTAGAATACGCTCAAACCCATCAGCTTATTATTGATGAGCTTCTTGAAGCCACCCTTTCAAGTAAAAAAAGCCAAGAACAACGTAAAATCGCAGCCCTCAAATCAAGATTAAATAAAGGTGATGTGCTCATTACCACTGACCTTAGTAAGCTAGGGAGAGGTATGCTAGAGGTGATGAATCTCCTCTTAGAGCTATCACAAATAGGGATTAAATTTATCTTTGTTAAACAAAGAGAGTTAAGCACATTTCAAAGCAATGCAGAACAGCTTATACTCACAATATACGCCCACATTGCAGAAACTGAAAAAGAATTTTTATCTATGCGCACCAAGGAGGGTTTAGCCGCAGCAAAAGCTCAAGGTAAAATCTTAGGGCGACCCAAAGGGAGAACAAGCATAAGTAAATGGGATAAATATGAGCAAGAAGTTATCGAGTATATTCAAAAAGATTTAGATTTAGGAAGCATTTGGAAGCTCATAGGTAAGGAGGGAACTTACCACGGATTTTATATGTATTGCCGTAGGAATAAAAAAATTGTAGAAGCCTTGCGTATAGAGAAAGATAAAAGCACCTCACTTATTGCGAGAATGAAAAAGTAAGTATATGACAAATGCCACCAATACTACATCAACAATAAATCAACAATCAACCTAACTAACCAAAGCACGATAGATACACTTACAAATAACTTAAATATTAGCACCATTAATCATTAATCATTAATCATTAATCATTAATCATTAATCATTAATCATTAATCATTAATCATTAATCATTAATCATTAATCATTAATCATTAATCATTAATCAATAAATATATTTTATCTTTAAATGATTTTTCATACTCCTAACATTTAATAATAAAGGACAAGCTATTAATATAAATCAAAGAGAAAGAGAGAAATACTGAAAAAGTAAGGAGTGGAGAGCAATAGAGAAGAAGTAAGGAGTGGAAAGGGAAATGGAGCAGTAGAGAAATAATGTCAAATAGAGTAAGGAGCAGAAAGAAATATATCAAAGCAAAGAGGGATTCATAAATAAGAGAAATCACGCTTGTGATTTCATTACTGCGCTGTGTGAGAGAATTTACTAAATCAGAGGCAACCTAAAGCACTTCTATTTCTTCTAAGGCTTTTGCACTCATACCTCTTTTCATAATCTATCAATATAAATGCAGCCTATCGTTTAATATTTCTTATGTTATGGTAAATATTCATAAATTATCTCTATCTCTATTAAATTATCTATTTACATTAATAGCTTGTCCTTGAGTAGTGGAAGTTAATGTTCCAGCGTTTGTGAGGGTTGTTAGGGTAGAGGATTGTAGCCACAATATATTTCTATTGGTTTTATTAATATTTCTATTGACATTAATTGTGCCTAGACTCGCCCCATTTAACCCTATACTTGCTCCTAACACCGAATGAATGTCAAGTCCACCCGGAGGATTAGTGATATTGATGGTTTTAGCAGCTTCATTACCAACAATTTGCACTCGTTGATTAGTGATGTTTGTGCAGATATTCCCATTACAATTTGCCCCATTAATTGCTCCCTGTGCTTCTACACTAAGAAGTTAGGTTTGTTATCGTTGCCCCATTCTCATTGGTCGCGCTCCCTATAGTCCCACTATTAGTAAGGGAGCTTAGGGCGTTTCTATTGGTAAGAGTATTGATAGTCCCACCCATTTGATTGGTGATACCATTAGTCATATTGCCTTCATTAGTGAGCGTCGTAATCCTGCCTGTCCCAGAGTTTGTGAAGTTTGTAAAATTCCCGTTTGTTTGGTTATTTAATATGTTTATCACACCATTATTGGTAAAGCTATTAGTAACGCTGCCATTATTATTCAATGTCCCAATATTGGCATTGATACTATTGTTAAGAGTCGTTATGGTTTGGTTGTTGGTTAATGTAGTGATATTGGCATTAGAATTATTGCTTAAAGTAGTGATTGTCCCAGTATTCTCAAGGTTGGTGATGAGTGAGCGCTGCCCTTCATTTGTGATAGTGTTTATCGTGCCAGTATTAGTAAGTGTTCCTATAGTGTTTGTCCTATTTGCAATATTTTCATTTGTGATAGTGTTTATCGTCCCTGCATTAGTGATAGTCCCAGTATTCCCAGAGCTACCAGAGGAGCCGCCATTAGCATAACTCGTGATAGTCCCTCCCACTTGGTTATTCAAAGTAGTTATGGTATTAAAATTTCTAACTCCACCAGTTATCCTCCCACTATTGGTAAGAGTGCCAATAGTCCCTGTTCGACCATTTTGTATTTGCGGAGTAATAGTGCCTGTATTAGTAAGTTGAGTGATTGTGCCTCCACCAGTCCCATTAGCATTAGAATTATTAAACGCCGTGCTGATAGTCCCTGCATTTGTGAAATTATCTATCGTCCCAAGGGTATTCAACACATTTTGAATAGTCCCTCCAGTATTATTATTAATCGTGTCTATACGAGCATTAGCATTAGCTTGTGTGATGCGATCTATGTTGCCGCCATTTTGATTTGTAAGAGTGCCTATATTTGCAGCATTAGTAATACCTCGACTTATTGTGCCACTATTATTAATCGTATCTATCCTATTACCATTACCAGCATTCACATTAATACCCTGAATAGTCCCTCCAGTATTATTAGTCAAAGTTCCTATTTGTGCATTTGTGCTACGTGCTTCAAGGAGTATAGCCGCAGTATTTGCATTAGCCGTATTAATAATATTACCACTATTAATAAGATTATCAATCCTTGCATTACTATTAAGATCAATAGCTCCAAATGTCCCACTTGTAGCATTTGAATTAATGGTGGCATTAGCATTATTCGTAAGGGTAGTAATAGTAGCATTCTGCATCCATACACCACTCGAGCCAGTAATCGTTCCATTATTGGTAAAGTTTGTTATCGAAGATAAAGTATTCCCCCTTACATTAACAGCTTGCCCAACGTTGGTCGATGTGAGTGTTCCAGCATTAGTAAAGGTTGTTAAGGTAGAGGATTGTAGCCACAATATATTTCTATTGGTTTTATTAATATTTCTATTGACATTAATTGTGCCTAGACTCGCCCCATTTAACCCTATACTTGCTCCTAACACCGAATGAATGTCAAGTCCACCCGGAGGATTAGTGATATTGATGGTTTTAGCAGCTTCATTACCAGTAACCTGCACTTGTCGATTAGTGATGTTTGTGCAGATATTCCCATTACAATTTGCCCCATTAATTGCTCCCTGTGCTTCTACACTAAGAAGTAAGGGAGCTAGGGCTAAGGATACAAGAGCGAGCTTATTCCCCCTTTCCATCACCTCTTTCCTTTGCACCTATTATTAATCGTGTCTATACGAGCATTAGCATTAGCTTGTGTGATGCGATCTATGTTGCCGCCATTTTGATTTGTAAGAGTGCCTATATTTGCAGCATTAGTAATACCTCGACTTATTGTGCCACTATTATTAATCGTATCTATCCTATTACCATTACCAGCATTCACATTAATACCCTGAATAGTCCCTCCAGTATTATTAGTCAAAGTTCCTATTTGTGCATTTGTGCTACGTGCTTCAAGGAGTATAGCCGCATATATCCCCCTTCCCCCACAATACACAACATACACAGAGATTCTAAGCTTTACTTCTCAATCCAAAAGCATAAAAAAGAGAGACCTTAAGGCATTTTTTAAGATTGTTTTAAAATTACTTTAAGTAGCTTTTTACTTAAAGAATACGTAAGCTCTTATTGTGTATTCTACTCTATTTATTTTCTTTGATTCTCTTAAGAAAAATTTTCTTAAGAGAAAGTGCATTAATTTTTCATATCTTTAGTCTTTAGCTGCAAATAATACAGCTCATATTTCATATACAAGGGGTTGAAATGAATAGAGGACGCTCTCTAAACCTACAATCACAAAATGCTTTCTCCTATCATCGCTTACACAAGCGAGGTAAGCATATTTGCAATACTCATAATGCTTTAGTGAGTAACTTTAAACATATCTCTCTCGCCGCGTTCAATACTTACAATAAGCTTAAAGCAAGGGTGAGAAGGGCTAAAGAAGTGAGTAATTATCTCTTATTTACTCTATTACCCCCAGATCTCAAAGCTATGCTCCCTAATTTGGAGTATCACAAGTCTTATCAATGCCCAAGGTGGAACAATGAGGATAATTGCTAATAATACGAATGATAGAAGTCTGCAGCACATTGGCAAAGCCTATAGAATAACAGCATATTGCCACAATAGCAGTATTACCCACCTGCCCTATATTTGGAATAATATTTGCATTTCTCTCTATGCACACCAAGAGGTTAGCAAAAGCTGAAAGGTTATACGTGAATACTATTTTTAGGAATCTTTGCTTCTTATATCAAAGTGCTATCTGGCAATGCCACTTTATGACTACTACCCTTACCAATACCAATAATGGAACGATTACTGGCTCGAGTGGTGTATGGATGCAGAATGCTACTATTACTACTCTTACGAATAATGCTAATGCCACCATTAATTCAAATGCTACAAGTGGGAGATTTGGAGCTATTGATCTTAATAGTAATGCAAGGATTGATAATCTTATTAATAGTGGTAATATTATTAATACGGCTAATGCAAATACTGCGGCTATACTCCTTGAAGCACGTAGCACAAATGCACAAATAGGAACTTTGACTAATAATACTGGAGGGACTATTCAGGGTATTAATGTGAATGCTGGTAATGGTAATAGGATAGATACGATTAATAATAGTGGCACAATAAGTCGAGGTATTACTAATGCTGCAAATATAGGCACTCTTACAAATCAAAATGGCGGCAACATAGATCGCATCACACAAGCTAATGCTAATGCTCGTATAGACACGATTAATAATAGGTGCAAAGGAAAGAGGTGATGGAAAGGGGGAATAAGCTCGCTCTTGTATCCTTAGCCCTAGCTCCCTTACTTCTTAGTGTAGAAGCACAGGGAGCAATTAATGGGGCAAATTGTAATGGGAATATCTGCACAAACATCACTAATCAACGAGTGCAAATTGTTGGTAATGAAGCTGCTAAAACCATTAATATCAATACTACTCCGGGTGGGACTGATATTCATTCAGATTCAGGAGCAAGTATAGGGTTAAATGGGGCGAGTCTAGGCACAATTAATGTCAATAGAAATATTAATAAAACCAATAGAAATCTTGTATGGCTTCATAACTCTACCTTAACAACCTTTACTAATGCTGGAACACTCACATCGACCAACGTTGGGCAAGCTGTTAATGTAAGGGGGAATACTTTATCTTCGATAACAAACTTTACCAATAATGGAACGATTACTGGCTCGAGTGGTGTATGGATGCAGAATGCTACTATTACTACCCTTACGAATAATGCTAATGCCACCATTAATTCAAATGCTACAAGTGGGAGATTTGGAGCTATTGATCTTAATAGTAATGCAAGGATTGATAATCTTATTAATAGTGGTAATATTATTAATACGGCTAATGCAAATACTGCGGCTATACTCCTTGAAGCACGTAGCACAAATGCACAAATAGGAACTTTGACTAATAATACTGGAGGGACTATTCAGGGTATTAATGTGAATGCTGGTAATGGTAATAGGATAGATACGATTAATAATAGTGGCACAATAAGTCGAGGTATTACTAATGCTGCAAATATAGGCACTCTTACAAATCAAAATGGCGGCAACATAGATCGCATCACACAAGCTAATGCTAATGCTCGTATAGACACGATTAATAATAATACTGGAGGGACTATTCAAAATGTGTTGAATACCCTTGGGACGATAGATAATTTCACAAATGCAGGGACTATCAGCACGGCGTTTAATAATTCTAATGCTAATGGGACTGGTGGAGGCACAATCACTCAACTTACTAATACAGGCACTATTACTCCGCAAATACAAAATGGTCGAACAGGGACTATTGGCACTCTTACCAATAGTGGGAGGATAACTGGTGGAGTTAGAAATTTTAATACCATAACTACTTTGAATAACCAAGTGGGAGGGACTATCACGAGTTATGCTAATGGCGGCTCCTCTGGTAGCTCTGGGAATACTGGGACTATCACTAATGCAGGGACGATAAACACTATCACAAATGAAAATATTGCAAATAGGACAAACACTATAGGAACACTTACTAATACTGGCACGATAAACACTATCACAAATGAAGGGCAGCGCTCACTCATCACCAACCTTGAGAATACTGGGACAATCACTACTTTAAGCAATAATTCTAATGCCAATATCACTACATTAACCAACAACCAAACCATAACGACTCTTAACAATAGTATCAATGCCAATATTGGGACATTGAATAATAATGGCAGCGTTACTAATAGCTTTACCAATAATGGTGTGATAAACATATTAAATAACCAAACAAACGGGAATTTTACAAACTTCACAAACTCTGGGACAGGCAGGATTACGACGCTCACTAATGAAGGCAATATGACTAATGGTATCACCAATCAAATGGGTGGGACTATCAATACTCTTACCAATAGAAACGCCCTAAGCTCCCTTACTAATAGTGGGACTATAGGGAGCGCGACCAATGAGAATGGGGCAACGATAACAAACCTAACCAACAATGCCAATGCAAGTATCACTAACTTGAATAATACCACAGGAAGCACGATAACCACGCTTACTAATAATGTGAATGCGCAGATTGATACCCTTCAAAATGCAGGGACTATGACAAATGCTTTAGAAAATAGTGGCTCTATCGATAATCTGCAAAATACTAACACCGGTGTGATGAATGGGCTGAATAACCAAGCAACAGGAAACATTACCACCCTAGAGAATCAAGGGACTATCAATGATACCCTCGATAATGATGGCACGATAGATACGCTTACAAATAGCCAAACTATTAACACGATAGATAATAGCAATCTCATTACAAATCTTACCAATCAAAATGCTGGGAGCATTAGCAGCATTACCAATCAAAATAATGCAGAGATAACAAGCCTCACAAATACAGGGGCAAACTCTGTCATTACAAACCTAGATAATTTGGGCACACTCACACAAGGCTCTAACTCCGGACAGATCACTACCTTTAATAACGAATCTACCGGAAGTATAAATGACTTCACTAACCAAAATGGAGGGCAGATACAGGACTTTAACAATAATGGCGGGAGTGTCGATACCTTTACCAACGCCAATGGCGGGAGTATAACTAACTTTGATAACAATACACAGGGTAATATCACTACGCTGGATAATGCTGGGACTTTAACCAACTTCGATAATCAAACTAATAGCACAATCGATAGTATCACCAATACTGGCACGATGACTAATGGACAAAATAGCGGTAGCATAACTAACCTTACCAACGACACGGGAGGGACTATAGCTGACTTTACGAATAATAATGGCGGGGATATAGCAAATCTTAATAACAGCGGGGGTAACTTCCAAACGCTTACCAATAATGCCTTAGTGCAAAATGCCACAAATACCGGCACAATGGGAACAATTACAAATACTAATAAGATTGACTCCCTTGATAACCAAGCCGGGACAATCACGAGGATAGATAATCAAAACACGATAGATGACTTGCAAAATCAAAATGGGGCGACTATAACGACCCTTGATAATAGCGGAAGCGTAACCAATGACTTTACAAACAATGGCACGATTACCACTCTTAATAACCAAAACGCAGGGACGTTACTTAACCTCACAAATTCTGGCACGGGAAATATAGGGACTTTGACGAATGATGGCACACTCACAGGCGGGATTACTAATCAAAATGGCGGGAGTATCACTAAAATCATTCAACAAAGCACCACAGCTCTTGATTCTATCACCAATAGTGGCACGATAACAGAGATAGAAAACACCACGACGACTACGACTATTACCAATAATGCAAATGCAACTATTGATACTATTACGAATAACAATACCATTAGCAATATCAACAATAGCGGGAACGTAACGACTATTGATAATAATCAAACGATTACTTCTCTTACCAACAATCAAGGCGCGACAATAGACACTATCAGCAATAATGCTAATAGCACGATTAGCACTTTAACCAATAATGCCGGAGCGAATATCACAACGCTCAATAACTCCGGAAGTGTAACAAACGCCTTTGAAAATGAGGGAAATGTAACTAGCCTTAATAACCAAAATGGCGGCTCTTTCCAAGATGGTATCACCAATAAGAGCGGTGGGGAGATCACTAATCTTACCAATGATGGCACGATTACTAATGGAATCACTAATGAGAGCGGTGGGGAGATCGGTACATTAACCAATAATCAGCAACTTCCTAAAGTCGATAATAGCGGAGAGATTACAACGTTGGATAATAATAGCACTATTACGGAACTATTCAATAGGCAAAATGCCCTTATCACCACACTGGATAACTCTGGCAATATCACTAATGACTTCCAAAATACCGGGAGCATTGTTACGCTTAATAATGAAAATAACGGCACCATTAATAATCTCCATAATAATGCCACAGGGAGCATTGTTACGCTTAATAATGATGGGAATCTCACCGGAGGGATTACCAATGAAGCAAATGGCGCAGATAAAGGCACGATAGGAACAATCAATAATCGCCAAAATATTGACTTTATCGATAATAGCGGGAATATTAACGATGTGAATAATGCCGCTCAAATACAGCGAGTGGAGAATAAAAATGGTGGAGAGATAGCAAATCTTAATAACACAACTGCGGCAGCTACAATAAATTCTGTTGATAATACAGGCACGATTAGAGGCGGGAATAATGAGGGGACAATCACAGATTTTAATAATGAAATTGATGGTGTCGTAGAAAACTACACGAATAACAATCAAATCAATAACTTTAACAACAATGGCGGCGAAGTGCAAACTATCACTAACGCAACAGGTGGCACGATAACTGACTTTACCAATGCCACACAAGGGAGAGTAGAGAATCTTAATAATGCTGGGAGTCTTACTAATCTTAATAATCAAAACACCGCTACAATGGAGACAATCACTAATACCGGCACAATTACCACAGGGAGCAATGAAGGCACAATAACAAATTTAACCAACACCGGAAATACTGCAAGAGTGGAGACCTTTAATAACAATGCCGGAGGAAATATCGCTGCTATCAATAATAGCAATGGCGCGACCTTTGAAACGCTCACCAATAATGCCACGATTGACAATGTCAATAACTCCGCTACGATGGAGAATGTAACTAATAACTCCCAAATTAATACTTTTAATAACCAAGCAAACGGGAATGTAACGAATCTTAATAATGAAGCCCAAGGGACAATCGATACTATCACTAACGCAAATAATGGCACAATTAATACTATCGATAATAAAGGTAATGTAACCAATGCCTTTGATAACCAAGGGCAAGTAACCACTATTGAAAATACCGGAACCTTTAATGAGATAAATAATAAGAGCGGTGGGGAAATCACCACGATAAATAATGATGGCACGATTACTAATGGCATTACTAATGAACAAAATGCACAAATTACTACGATTGAGAATAACTCCGCTCTCTCGTCTATCAATAACTCTGGGGAGATTACAAGTGTAAATAATAATGATACTATTACTGATATTACAAATTCTGGCACAATAGGCACTATTGATAACACTACCGGTAACACGATAGAGAGCATTAATAATACCGCGCAAGGCACAATTACTACGCTAGAAAATAGCGGGAGTATCACTAATGCCTTTGAAAATGCCGGGAGGGTAGATACGCTTAATAATAATACTGGAGCGAGCTTTGATGCAGGGATTACCAACCAAAATGGTGGGAATATAGGCACACTTACTAATGATGGCACTATTACCAATGGTATCACTAACGAATCTGGCGGGAGCATTACTACTATTGCCAATAACAATAACCTCTCAAGTATCACAAATGAGGGTAATATCAATTCTATCACTAATACCTCCACTATCACTAATATTAATAATAATGCCGGAGAGATAGGGCAGATAGAGAATCAACAAAATGCCACAATTACGGATTTAACCAATGAAGATGGCGCAAAGATAGCCACATTAGATAACTCTGGGACAATCACCAATCCTTTTACTAATAAAGGAGAGATAACCAATCTTAACAATAATACTAGTGGAACGATGAATGGCTTAACCAACTCCAGCACCGGAAGCATTGATAATATTACTAATGAAGGGAATCTCGCAGGGACACTTACAAATGAATCTGGTGGGAACATTGGGACAATCACCAATAACAGCGATATAGATGGTATAGATAATACCGGCACAATCACCAATATCGATAATAGCGCGAATATTACGACTATTACCAACCAAAATGGCGGGGTGATTACCAATATTGACAATAAAGCTAATGCGAGTATTACTCTCTTTGAAAATAGCGGGGAAGTAACCAATGACTTTACTAATAATGGAGAAATCATAACCTTAAATAACAATGCCACAGGAAGTATGAATAATCTTACCAATGCTACCAATGCAAGTATTGGCACTCTAACCAATGAGGGCACACTTAATGGCGGGATTACAAACGAAACTAACGCACAAATCGATGATATTATTAATAAAGCCACACTTGATACGATTACAAACAGAGGGAGCATTAATAATAAAATCACCAACGAAAGCAATGCAAGCATTACTACGATAGATAACCAAGCTGGTGGGAGCATACAAGAAGTAGAAAATCAAGCAGATGCTAGCATTACTACATTTGATAATGCTGGAATCGTGCAAAATGACTTTACAAATAATGGAGAGATAACCAATCTTAATAACCTAAATGGCGGGACTTTAAATAATCTTACCAACTCTGGGACTGGGCATATAGGGACTCTCACTAACGAGGGAAACCTCACAGGTAAGATTACCAATGAAGCCAAAGACCCTAATACCCAAAATGGCGGGACAATCGATAATATCATTAATAAAAATAATCTCGCAGGGATTGAGAATAGCGGCGAGATAGGCTCTATCAGCAATGATAATAATGCCACGATTACAGACATTACAAACAACACCGATGGTAACATTGGCACTCTTACCAATACCACAGGAAGCACGATAACCACCATTACCAATAACCAAAACGCCACGATTGATAAAATCGATAATGAAGGCGATGTAACCAATGCCTTTGAAAATCAAGGGCAAGTGAATACTCTCCACAATAATAACGGAACATTTAATCAAGGCATTACCAATCAAAATGGTGCGACTATCACAGAGCTTACTAATGATGGCACTATAAATGTGGGAATCACAAATGAGAGTGGCGGGACTATTGGCACGATTAATAATAACCAAGATATAGATAAGATAGATAATAGCGGGGACATTACAAAGGTAGATAATAGCGCAAATATCACTGATATTGAGAATAAGCAAGGCGGGACAATAGAAAATTTGAATAACATTGCTGCAAACGCTACAATGGGGACTATTAGCAATGATGGCACGATTAAAGGTGGGAATAACCAAGGGACTATTACCACATTTGGTAATACTAGTAATGGCGTTGTGGAGAACTTCACAAACAGCTCTCAAATCAATAGCTTTAATAACAATGGTGGTGAAGTGCAGAATCTTACCAATGCAGCCGCAGGCACGATAGCTGACTTTACTAACGCTGCTCAAGGTAGTGTAAATAATCTTAGTAACGCCGGGACGCTAAGGAATCTCAATAATGAACTCCAAGGGCAAATCGATACAATAGGAAATACGGGCACTATCGAAAATGGACAAAATCGCGGCACGATTACGACGCTGGATAACCAAAATGGCGGGACTATCGACCAATTTACCAATAACAATAACGCTACGATTACTAACCTTAATAACAACGCCGGGGCAACTATTACGACCTTTAATAATGATGGATTGATTGATAATACCTTTAGCAATGCCGGGAAGGTAGAGGCTTTTAATAACAATACCGATGGGCGCATTAATGGCAATATCATTAATCAAAATGGCGGAGAGATTACTACGATTAAAAATGATGGGGAAATCATAGGTGGGGGTATCACCAACGAAAATGGCGGCACAATTACCACTATCATCAGTAATAATGACCTCTCACAAATTGAAAATACCGGTAATATAGGCACTATTGAAAATAATGCCACTATTACTACGATTAATAACCAAAATGGCGGCACAATTACAAAAATCGATAACACCGCCAACAATACGATTACAACGCTTAACAATGAAAATGGTGCAACTATCACAGAGATAGCCAATGCCGGGAATATAACTAATGCCTTTGAAAATCAAGGAAATGTAAGCACAATAAATAACACCGGAGACTTCCAAAATGGTATCACCAATAAGGATGGCGGGAGTATCACTACGATTACAAATGATGGGAGTATCACTGGAGGGATTACCAATGAATCCCAAGGGAATATTGGCAAAATTGAAAATAATCAAAATATAAGCAATATTCGCAACTCTGGCACGATTACAGAGATAGAAAATAATGCTACGATTACAGAGCTCACTAATAATCAGGGTGCTACTATTGGCACATTTAACAATAATGATGAAGTAACCAATGACTTTAGAAATGAGGGGACTATTACTACGCTCAATAACAATCAAGGCGGGACATTAAATAATCTCACCAACGCTGGGAGCGGTAACATAGGCACTCTCAAAAATGAGGGAAACCTCAATGGCACGCTCACTAATGAAAATGGTGGCACTATTGACACGATTGATAATCACAGCACTATAACCCAGATTGAGAATCAAGGCACAATAGATGATTTAAATAATCAAACCACAGGCACTATTACTACGCTCAATAACACCGGAACAATCACAAATGACTTCACCAATGAGGGCACTATTACTACGCTCAATAACCAAACTGGTGGGACAATGAATAATCTCACCAATGCAAGTGGAGCAAATATTGGCACACTTACGAATGATGGCACGCTCAATGGCGGAATCACCAATAGAGACCAAGGCACTATCACTAAGATTGAAAATAACGCCACGCTTGGCACGATAACCAATGAAAATCGCGGCACGATAACAGATATTACTAATAATGACGGAGCGCGTATTGATACTATCAATAACGCTGGAGAAATTACCAATGACTTTAGAAATGAGGGGACTATAACCACACTGCATAATCAAGCCACTGGAGAGATGAATAATCTCACTAATACCGGCACGGGTAACATAGGCACAATCACCAATGATGGCTCTCTCACCGGGAAGATTACCAATGAAGCCCGAGCGCAAGGCTCACAAAATGGCGGGACTATCGGCACGATTAATAATAATAATGACTTAGAGGGCATTGATAATAGCGGGAACATTACCACGATCAACAACGATAATAATGCCACCATCACAGAGGTTACTAATAATAATGGCGCGACTATTGATAGTATGAATAACAAACAAGGTAGCACGATAGAGACTATTACCAACAATCAAGGGGCTAGCATTAATAGCATTGATAATGATGGCACGATTACTAATAAATTTGAAAATGAGGGTAATGTCGGGACGATTACCAATGATGGCACTTTCCAAGATGGTATCACCAATAAGAGCGGTGGACAAATCACTAATATTACCAATAATAATACGATTACTGGAGGGGTTACCAATGAAGCAAATGCTACGATTACTACGATTAATAACAATAACAACCTAGCGAGTATCGATAACCAAGGCAGCATTACTGATGTGAATAATACCTCTAGCATTACAGATATTAATAACAGCGGTAACATTGAAAGCCTTAATAACACAGCCGCGACAGCTGCAATAGATTCTATCAATAATACAGGCACGATTAGAGGCGGGAATAATGAGGGGACAATCACAGATTTTAATAACGAGACAGCAGGGGTAATAGAGGATTTTACCAATAGTGGCACACTCACAAACTTTAATAATAATGGCGGAGAAGTGCGAACTATCACTAACGCACAAAATGGGGCAATCAATAATTTCACTAATAGCACCCAAGGGCGGGTAGAGAATCTTAATAACACTGGGACAATGAATAATCTTAATAACCAAACCAACGCCCAAATTGAGACAATCACCAATACAGGAACGATTACTAATGGGACAAATGAGGGAGATATAACTAACCTTACCAATGCTGCCAATGGAACTATAGAGAACTTTACTAATAATGCTACGATTAATAATTTGAATAATCAACAAGATGGCACGATAAAGACATTTGATAATAGTGGGCGCATTGATAATACCTTTAGCAATGCGGGGAAAGTAGAAAACTTTAATAACAATACTGGAGGGCAAATCACCGGAGATATTATTAACCAAAATAGCGGTGTGATAGATAATCTTACTAATAATGGCACCATTACTGGCGGGATTACTAATGAAAGTGGCGGGGAGATTGGCACGATTACGAATAATAGCGATATTACAGAGATTGATAACTCTGGCACAATCACCAAAGTAGATAATAACGCCACGATTACAGATGTGTTTAATAAAGCTAACGCGACTATAAATGAATTTAGTAATCAAACCCAAGGCAGGGTAACCAATGAATTTAATAACGAGGGCACGGTTACTACATTAAATAATCAAGGAGCATTTGATCAAGGCATTACCAATAAACAAGGTGGGGCGATTACTGACCTTACCAATGATGGCACAATTACTAATGGTATCACTAATGAAAGTGGCGGGGAGATTGGCACGATTACGAATAACCAAAATATAGATAAGATAGATAATAGTGGGAACATTACAAAGGTAGATAACAATGCTACGATAACTGAACTTACTAACGTTGCAAATGCAAAGATAGAGACTTTTGATAATCAAGGCAACGTAACTAATGCCTTTACAAACGAGGGAACAATAGATAATCTCAATAATAATACCGGCGGAACATTGAATGATGTAACCAACGCCGGGACAGGTAACATAGGCACTCTCAAAAATGAGGGCACACTCAATGGCACTCTTACCAATGAAAATGGGGGCACAATAGGCACAATTGATAACTCTAGCAACATTACAAGGATAGATAATCAAGAGGGTGGGACGATTACTAACCTCAATAACAATGCCACCGGGCAAATAGATGTGTTTGATAATAGCGGAAGCGTAACAAATGATTTTAGAAATGAGGGGCAAATAACTACGCTTAATAACAATGCCACAGGAAGTATGAATAATCTTACCAATGCCACCAATGCAAGTATCGGCACTCTAACCAATGAAGGCACACTCACAGGTGGGATTACCAATGAGACAAACGCACAAATTGATAGCATTATGAATAGAAACGACTTAGATACGATAAATAACGCCGGAACTATTACTTCTATCGCCAATGAATCGGGTGCAACCATTACTACGATTAATAACCAAAGCACAGGAGATATTACAGATATTACCAATGCAGTAGATTCAACCATTGAGACCTTTACTAACGCTGGAACTGTGCATAATGACTTTACCAACGATGGCACGATTACTACCCTTAATAATGAAACCACAGGAAGCCTAAGTAATCTTACCAACTCTGGAACTGGGCATATAGACACACTCACCAATGAAGGCACACTCACAGGAGGCATTACTAACCAAAAAGGCACAACTCCTGATGGCGGAAAGATAGATCACATCATTAATAAAAATGACTTAGCAAACATTAATAATAGTGGAGAAATTACCTCTATCTCTAATGAAAATGGCGCAACCCTAACAGAAATCATCAACCAAGCAGATGCAAATATTGGCACAATTACTAACCAAAATAACAGCACAATAACCACGATTACCAATAACCAAAACGCCACGATTGACAAGATTGACAATCAAGGCAATGTAACAAATGCCTTTGAAAATCAAGGGCAAGTGAATACTCTCCACAATAATAACGGAACATTTGATCAAGGTATTACCAATAAAAATGGCGCAACCATTACTACACTTACTAATGATGGGACTATAAATACAGGAATTACAAATGAAAATAACGCGACCATTACTACCATTCAAAATAATCAACAACTTGCTAAGATTGATAATAGCGGGGAGATTACCACGATTGATAACACTGCCAATATTACAGATATTAACAATATGCAAGGTGGGACGATTACTAACCTAAACAATACCGCCACCGGCACAATGGATTCTGTGAATAATGAGGGCAGTATCAATGGCGGGAATAACCAAGGGACAATTACCACATTTGATAATAATATCAATGGGGTCGTTAATGGGCTTACTAACTCTGGCACGATAACTGATTTTAACAATAATGGGGGAGAGGTAACACGTCTCACTAACGCAACAGGTGGCACAATAACTGACTTTAACAACGCTGCTCAAGGTAGTGTAGGAGAACTCATCAATGCCGGAACGATAGCGACATTTGGGAATGAGACCAATGGGCAAGTAGATTCTATTATAAATACCGGCACGCTTACAAACGGGAGAAATGATGGCGATATTACGACCCTTACGAACAGCACAGATGGGACTATTAATCAATTTACTAATAATGCTACGATTGATACTTTGAATAATGAAGTCAATGCCACGATAGGGACATTTGATAATAATTCACAGGTACAAAATGACTTTACCAATAGAGGCACGATTACGACGCTTAATAACAATCAAGGCGGGACACTCAATAATCTTACCAATGCTGGAACAGGGACTATTGATAAACTTACCAATAATGGCACACTCGTAGGGGGGATTACAAACGAAAATAACGGAAACATTAAAGAAATTGAAAATAATCAAAACATTGATAAGATTGATAATAGTGGGACAATCGGTGATGTAACCAATAATGCGACCATTACTGAAGTGATTAATAATGCTGGAGCGGAGATTAATAAGTTTGCAAATACTACAAATGGTGAGGTTACACAAGAATTTGCCAATTATGGCACTATAAAGGAAATTGACAATGATGGCACATTTACCAATGGCATTACCAATAAACAAAGCGGGACTATTGAAGCCATTACCAATGATGGCACAATTACAAGGGGAATCACCAATGAGAGTGGCGGAACAATCGGCAATATTACCAACAACCAAGACTTAGATAAAATCGATAACAGCGGGAGTATTACAAAAGTAGAAAATAATGCGACTATTACCGAGCTTACCAATAATGCTAATGCCACGATAGAGACATTTGACAATAATCAAGAAGTAGCAAATGACTTTACTAATAATGGCACGATTACGACGCTTAATAACAATACTGCTGGAATCTTGCATAATCTTACCAACTCTGGCACAGGCACGATTACGACGCTTAAAAATGAGGGGCAGCTTGATGGGAAGCTTACCAATCAAACAGGCGGAAATATAGGCACGATAGATAATCATAGTGATATAACTGAAATTGAAAATCAAGGGACAATCACAGACCTTAATAACAATAATGGGGCGAGTATCACTACATTAGATAATAGCGGGACAATCACAAATGACTTTACGAATAATGGAAGTATCACTGATTTAAATAACCTTACCGGCGGGACTATGAAGAATCTCACCAATAGCGGCACAGGGAACATAGGCACGATTACAAATGAGGGAACGCTCACAGGGGGTATCACTAATGAAGCAAAAGATCCAAATAGCCCCAATGGGGGAACCATAGGTGATATTGTCAATAAAGCTCAACTCGATACTATTACAAACAGAGGAGAGATTACTAATAAAATCAGTAATGAAAATGGCGCGACAATAAATACGATTAGTAATGAGGCAAATGCCACCATAGGCGAAGTGGGCAATGACGCGGGAGCGACCATTAGCACATTTAATAATGCTGGAAGTGTAACTGCTGACTTTAGAAATGATGGCACGATTACTAATCTTAATAACCAAAACACAGGGACTTTAAGCAATCTCACAAACACAGGCACGGGAAATATAGGCACTCTCACCAATGAGGGCACTCTCACAGGCGGGGTAACCAATGAGGCTCAAGGACAAATCAATAAGATTATTAACCGCAATACCCTTGATACTATCGATAATAGCGGCACCATTACAGAAATTGAGAATGAAAGCACCATTACTACGATTGAGAATAAGCAAGGCGGGACAATCGATAGCCTTAGCAATACCTCTACAACCGCTCAAATAGATTCAGTAAATAACGAAGGCACAATCAAAGGTGGGAATAACCAAGGGACTATTACAGCCTTTGATAATACCACTGATGGGATAGTAGAAAATTTCACTAATAGCGGCACACTCACGACATTTAACAACAATGGCGGGGAAGTGCAGAACCTTACCAATGCAACAGGCGGGACAATCGATAACTTTAACAATGCCACTCAAGGCAATGTGGGTAATCTCACTAACGCTGGGACGCTAAAGAATCTCAATAACCAAACCAATGGCACGATGGATTCAATAGCAAATAGCGGCACTATCGAAAATGGGCAAAATAGTGGGACAATTACAACTCTTACCAACCAAAGCAATGGAACCATAGATCAATTTACCAATAATAATAATGCTACGATTAATAGCTTGAATAATGAAAAAGACGCTACGATCACCACATTTAATAATGATGGGCTAGTGGATAATACCTTTAGCAATGCCGGTAAGGTAGAAAACTTTAATAACAATACCGATGGGCAAATTAGCGGAAATATTATCAATCAAGGCGGTGGGGAGATAACTAATCTCCTCAATGATGGCACGATTACAGGGGGGATCACCAATCAAACAGATGGCAATATCGGCACGATAACTAACAACAGCAATATAGCTCAAATTGACAATAGCGGAGAGATTACCAAGGTAGATAATAGCGCCACAATCACTGATGTGTTTAATAAACCAAATGCCACTCTCACTGAGTTTAACAATCAAACTACCGCTCAAGTAACTAATGCCTTTGAAAATGAGGGGACTGTGGGCACTTTGCATAATGAGGGTACCTTTGCTAATGGAATCACCAATAAACAAAATGGGCAAATCACTACCCTTACCAATGATGGAACTATTAATGTAGGGATTACAAATGAGCAAGGCGGAAATATAGGCACAATAACGAATAATCAACAACTTGACAAGATAGATAATACTGGAGAAATAACCACTATTACCAATGCAAGCACAATTACAGATGTATTTAATAAATCTGGTGCGACTATTGGGACATTTGATAATGAAACAGGTGCTACTATCACTAATGAATTTAGCAATGAAGGCACAGTAACAACCCTTGATAACAAAGGCACTTTTACACAAGGCATTACCAATAAAGATGGTGGAGAGATAGAGAATCTTACCAATGATGGAACTATTAATGTAGGGATTACAAATGAGCAAGGCGGAAATATAGGCACAATAACGAATAATCAACAACTTGACAAGATAGATAATACTGGAGAAATAACCACTATTACCAATGCAAGCACAATTACAGATGTATTTAATAAATCTGGTGCGACTATTGGGACATTTGATAATGAAACAGGTGCTACTATCACTAATGAATTTAGCAATGAAGGCACAGTAACAACCCTTGATAACAAAGGCACTTTTACACAAGGCATTACCAATAAAGATGGTGGAGAGATAGAGAATCTTACCAATGATGGAACTATTAATGTAGGGATTACAAATGAGCAAGGCGGAAATATAGGCACAATAACGAATAATCAAAATATAGCTAAAATCGATAATAGCGGGACTATTACAGAAGTAGAAAATAACGCCACGATTACAGAGCTTACTAACAATCAGGGTGCTACTATCACAACATTTGAAAATAACCAAGAAGTAACCAATGACTTTACAAACGATGGGACGATTACGACATTAAATAACAATAATGGCGGGACATTAAATAATCTTACCAACTCTGGCAGTGGGAACATTGGCACGCTAAAAAATGAGGGAAACCTCAATGGCAAACTCACTAATGAAAATGGCGGCACTATTGGCACGATTGATAATCACAGCACAATTACAGAGATAGAGAACCAACAGGGCGGGACGATTACGGATTTAAATAATAATGCCAATGCTACCATTACCACACTCAATAACAGCGGGGATATTACCAATGCCTTTACCAATGAAGGCAGTATTACGACATTAAATAACAACGCCACAGGAACGATGAAAGACCTCACAAATGCTACCAATGCAAGTATTGGCACCTTGACGAATGAGGGCACACTCACAGGGGGTATTACTAATGAGACAAACGCACAAATTGATGATATTATTAATAAAGCCACACTTGATACGATTACAAATAGAGGCAGCATTACTAATCAAATCGATAACCAAAGCGGAGCTACGATTGCTAAGATTGATAACCAAAATGCAGCAGAGATTAAAGCAATCAATAATGCTGATGGAGCTACCATTACTACATTTGATAATGCTGGACGTATCACTGATGACTTTACGAATGATGGCACGATAACTACGCTCAATAACCAAACCAGCGGGAATATGAATAATCTTACCAACTCTGGCACAGGGCATATAGGCACACTTACGAATGAAGGCACACTTACAGGGGGTATTACTAATGAAGCAAGAGGTGCTAATAGCACTAATGGTGGCACGATTGATAAAATCATTAATAAAAATAATCTAAGCAAGATTGATAATAGCGGCACTATCACAGAGATTGAGAATGAAAATGCTATCACAGACATTGAGAATAAGCAAGGCGGGACAATCGATAGCTTAAGCAATACTGATGCAAATGCGAGCATTACTACTATCACCAATGAGGGCACGATCAAAGGTGGGAATAACCAAGGAACTATTACCACATTTGATAATACTACCGATGGCGTGATAGAGGCTTTTACTAATAGTGGAACCATAACTGATTTAAATAATAATGGCGGAGAGATAACTACCCTTACTAACGCTACTAATGCCACCATAGATAATTTCAACAACGCTACACAAGGGCAAGTGGATACACTTAGTAATGCTGGAACTATCAATAATCTTAGCAACGCCACCAATGCCCAAATTGATAGTATCACCAACACTGGAACCATTACAAACGGCACAAATGAAGGGGATATATCTAATCTCACAAATGAAACTAATGGAACTCTAACAAACTTTACAAACAACAACACTATCCAAAACCTCACTAACAACGAGAGCGCAACTATAGAAACATTTGACAATAATGGAAGTGTGCAAAATGACTTTACAAATAATGGCACGATTACAACATTAAATAACAATAATGGCGGGACACTCAACAATCTTACCAATTCTGACACAGGTACAATAACTAAGCTGCTCAATGATGGCGCCTTGACAGGGGGAATCACCAATCAAACAGGCGGAACTATCACAGAAATTGAGAATAACCAAGATATAGATAAGATTGATAATAGCGGAGAAATAGGCGATGTAACAAATACAGCTACGATTACTGAAGTGATTAATAATGCTGGAGCAGAGATTAATAAGTTTGAAAATACCTCTACCGGAAGTGTTACCCAAGAGTTTCAAAATCAAGGTAGCGTAAGAGAACTTAATAACGAGGGGACATTCGCGGATGGAATCACAAACAAGAGTGGCGGGACTATCACTACGCTAGATAATAAAGCCGGTGGGACTATAAATAAAGGAATTACTAATGAGGGCAATGCGACCATTAGCACATTAAATAATGCTAGCCGTATAGATAAAATCGATAATCAACAAGATGGCACGATTACAGATTTAAATAACTTAGCTGGTGGGACTATTACTCTCTTTGATAATAGCGGGGAAGTAACCAATGACTTTACTAATAATGGAGAAATCATAACCTTAAATAACAATGCCACAGGAAGTATGAATAATCTTACCAATGCTACCAATGCAAGTATTGGCACTCTAACCAATGAGGGCACACTTAATGGCGGGATTACAAACGAAACTAACGCACAAATCGATGATATTATTAATAAAGCCACACTTGATACGATTACAAACAGAGGGAGCATTAATAATAAAATCACCAACGAAAGCAATGCAAGCATTACTACGATAGATAACCAAGCTGGTGGGAGCATACAAGAAGTAGAAAATCAAGCAGATGCTAGCATTACTACATTTGATAATGCTGGAATCGTGCAAAATGACTTTACAAATAATGGAGAGATAACCAATCTTAATAACCTAAATGGCGGGACTTTAAATAATCTTACCAACTCTGGGACTGGGCATATAGGGACTCTCACTAACGAGGGAAACCTCACAGGTAAGATTACCAATGAAGCCAAAGACCCTAATACCCAAAATGGTGGGACAATCAATAATATCATTAATAAAAATAATCTCGCAGGGATTGAGAATAGCGGCGAGATAACAAGCATTAGCAATGAGAATAATGCCACGATTACAGAGCTCACTAACCACAGCAATGCAACAATAAACAGCATTATTAATGAAACGGGTAGCACGATTACCACTCTAAATAATGAAAGCGACGCTACCATTACAACCCTCACCAATAAAGGAACTATAACTAATGAATTGAGTAATGAAGGCACAATAACTACGCTTCAAAATAATGGCACTTTCCAAGATGGTATCACTAATAAAGGTAATGCAACGATAACAACGCTTACAAACGATGGCACGATTACTAATGGTATCACCAATGAAGCAAATGGAAACATTGGCACGATTACGAATAACCAAAATATAGATAAAATAGATAATAGCGGGGACATTACCAAAATAGAAAATAATGCGACCATTACGACTTTAACCAATAACACAAATGCTCGTATAGAAACCATTGATAATAATCAAGAGGTAACCAATGCCTTTACTAATAATGGCACAATTACGAATTTAAATAATAACAATGGTGGAACTTTAAATGATGTAACAAACTCTAGCACAGGGACGATTACCACCCTTACCAATAGAGGCACGCTCAATGGCACGCTCACCAATGAGAATGGCGGAACTATCCAAACTATTGAAAACCACGACAATATACAAAGAATTGACAACCAACAAGGCGGGACAATAGACACCTTAAACAATGAAGTAAATGGCAGCATTACAACATTTGATAATAGCGGCTCTGTAACCAATGACTTTACAAATAAAGGCGATATCACAACTTTACATAATCACAACACAGGGACAATGAATAATCTTACCAATGCTACAAATGCGACCATTACCACACTTACCAATGATGGGCAGCTCACAGGTGGGATTACAAACGAAACTAACGCACAAATTGATGATATTATTAATACTGCTACACTAGGAACAATTACCAATAATGGCACTATTACTAATAACATTAGCAATAGAACAAACGCGACTATCACCACGATTGCTAACGCTCAAGGCGCCACAATAGGAGGCGTGATTAATGAAACTAATGCCACGATTACTACCTTTGATAATAGCGGTTTAGTGCAAAATAACTTCACAAATCAAGGGATAATTACGACTTTAAATAATAATGAAACAGGTAGATTGGAGAATCTTACCAATGCAAGTAATGCCACTATCACTACTCTTACAAATAAAGGCACACTTACAGGGGGTATTACCAACCAAGTAAATGGCAATATAAACACGATTGATAATCAAGCAAATCTTGCAAAGATTGACAATAGCGGCACTATCGGCAGTCTAGACAATAAGAATAATGCTAAGATTGACCGCATTGATAATCAAGCTGGAGCAGAGATTACTGATGTAAGTAATGAAGCTGGAGCAGAGATTACTACCTTTGAAAATAGCGGTTCTGTAACGAATAACTTTACTAATAATGGCGAAATTGGCTCTTTAACAAACTTCGCTCAAGGCACTTTAAATAATCTTACCAATTCTGGCACAGGACATATAGGCACTCTCACTAATGAAGGGCAGCTTAATGGCGGAATTACCAATGAGGCTCAAACGCAAGGCTCTCCTGATGGCGGAAAGATAGATAAAATTATCAATAAAAATACCTTAAGCAAGATTGACAATAGCGGAACTATCACAGAGATAGACAATGAAACAAATGCCAGCATTACAGATCTCACTAACCAAAGTGAGGGTGTGATAGATAATCTTAAAAACCAGACTGATGGAACCATAGATTCTATAAGTAACCAAGGACATATCAAAGATGGCACTAATGATGGACATATTAAAGGATTTGTAAATGCAAAGCCTAATGCCCAAATAGATAAAGGCAAACTTGATACATTTACAAATAATAAACAAATAGATAGCTTTGATAATCAAGGTGGTTCTGTGGGAACATTTACTAATGCTCAAAACGCAACTATAACTCAATTTACAAATAGTGCTCAAGGAAACATAGATACATTAAGCAATAATGGAACACTTGTAGGATTTACAAATGCTGTTGATGGGCAGGTAGAGACTTTCACTAATGCAGGCTCTGTAACAAATATGGCGCAAAATAGCGGTAGCATTACCTCACTTGTGAATAGTGGCAGCTTTGATAATGGACTAACCAATAATAATGATGGCTCTATCACTAGGCTTGACCATAGAACAGGAGCGACCCTTGATACTTTAAATAATCAAGGGGTGATTAGCACTGTGGGACTTGGTGCTGTGATTAAAGACTACACAAGCAATAATACAGGTAATGCCACAGATCTTTATGTGCTAGGGACTAAAGATGATGTGTATATCACTAAGCTTACAAATAACGCAGGGACGATTAATATAAAAGCACAAGGTGATGTATTTGATGCGAATAATAACTCCACAGGCACACTCTATATCCGCGGTGCGACAAACGCTCAAGGTGGCATTGAATATGGTGAGCTTCATAATACCGGTGGAACTATTAGTGGTAGCACGATTGATATATGGGGAGAGACATTTGATAACACTGGCGGGACTATTAATGCAAAGCAAATTATATGGGGACGTGATATATCAGCGAATAATTATGCCAATGCTACGCCTATTAATGTTAATAATAATGGCGTGCATATCGATGGGACTATTTCTAATGCCACAGATATTACCCTCACAAACTGGGTGCTAAAACTAGATCAAACAGGAGGACCCACAGCTGCAGGAGGCACATATAATGACTTCAATCAATCTGGTGGAGCTAATGCCAATGGACATATTATTCTAGGCAACAATGTAAATCCAAATGAGATTGCCTTTACCCCGCATAAGAATCCTGATGGTAGCACTAATGCTAATGGCGGGGTACTCATCATCGCTGATACTACCAAATGGGGACAAAAATATAACTACACTTCCCTCTTTGTGCAAAAACAAGCAGATGGTAGCTATTCCACAGCTCTTAAAGAGATTAAAAATACAAGTGGTGATATTGTTAATAAAACAGATGAATGGGGTGAGGGAGAAGGCACATTAGGTAAAGCAGAGAATCTAGGAGGACAAACCACACTTCAAATAGAAGCCGATAAACATCTCTTTACAATGCAACCTACCGTCGATATACACGATTTACTCGATGGCTTTTCCATAGGTATTAGACCACAGCGCAATCCCGGAGAAGATGTATCAAAGACATTGCTTAATGGTGTGATTACTAAAAATATCATTGTAAGTAATCTTATGGATTCTATGTCTAAGAGATTATTCCACCAATCTTTAAGGCATAAAAAAGGTAAGACTTATACGGTTACTTCTAAGAGTGTAGATACAGATGGTAACAGAGTAAAAGATGATAATGATATGGAAGTAGCCTTGCGATATAGCAATGTGGATTTGCTCCACGAAACAGATATGATTTACGCTCCTCACGCTGAAGATGCCCGTAAGCAAACATTCATTATGCCACTTACTCGCTATACTCGCACAGATTTAGGCGATGGGGATATAGGTGTGGAATATGCAGGAGGTGCATTAGCAGGAGGATTTGCGCATTTAGGAGCATTTGGGACAATGGGGCTTTATGTAGGATATGAATATGCCTCTAGCTTCTTGCCTAGACCTACAGGTTCAGCAAATATCACCAATCAATCTATTCTAGCAGGATTGCAGTATTATCATTCATTCTTTACTCATAGAATGAATGAGCTGTATATGAAAGTCATAGTCCATGCTCAAATGCAAAAGCCAGAGCTTGAGCTTACTCTCACTAATCCTTATAATGCTGCCACACAGCAAACACTCTCTGCGTATGGAGCTGATGCGGAAATAAGGTTTGGAGGGAATTTCTATAATATCTTTAATAATAGCTATATCTCACCAGAGTTTGGTATAGGCTATGGGATAATGAAACTTGAAGCCTTTAGCCTTGATTATAATAGCAATGTGATTATCCCTGAGTATTATCCTGAACATACATTCTTAACGCCCTATGCCACAGGACAGCTCAAATACACAAAAGCCTTTAGAAATAAGGCAAGATATTCTGTTGCACTAGGAGCAAGATACACTATCAATAATGAACAAAAGACAACTTTAGAGATTGGTTCAGGCAGTGCTTCTTCATTCTTTAAATTACCTCGAGTGATAGGCACAAGCAGTGCGGGTATATTCTACTCTGTGGGTAAAAGCAGTGAAATAAGCGCGCAAATTGATGCCCTCTTCGCACAAGAGCAGCTCACAGGAGCATTATCCTTCAAATATGCGTTATGGTTCTAGAGGGTAGTGATTAGAGTTTCTACCTTAAAAACTCACTTGATGAAATTCTATCTTGTGAGTAGGCAAATTTAATACCATATTTGCTGTAGGCACACACGAGAGGCTTTGCCTTAAGTGTGTAAGACCCTTGCGGGAGCTTTAGCTGCAATAGCAAGGGTATAATAGATTAGAGAATCTCTACCTTGTGAAACTCACTTTACAAATGTAAGTGGGCACTTTGTGCGTATGTGATATAACCACCCACACTTGTATTGAGCTATCTTTAAAGATATATTATCTGCTTTAATAGCATTAAATCTTATACCTTAATGTTGCTTATCGCCGCAATCATATAGATCAGCGCGGATTCTATATGAAAGGGGATAAGCAGCTTTAGTGCCTTGAAGTATGCCATTGGCGCAGTCAAATACCTTACCACCACTCGTGCACTTTGCTTCTTCTTTCATAATTCTTAGCATAACGCATTTGCTTGAGCTAGCCGTTGCTCCCGCCTCATTTTTAAATCATTAATTACGCCTTCTCGCAAACTCCTTTTTGTTGCTCCTCGTGTGTCATTGGCATTGTCCTTGCCCTCCATCTCTCCTAGAATCTTGTAGTTATAAGGCGTGGATTTGCTATTGCGATACCTTCTATTGCCTTGTTTTGGGCGTATTGTTGATTTATCCCGCTTGTCCCTTTGTTAGCATTTTGTATATTTGCCTGATTGTTTGCAGGGCTCACTTTGTTTGAACCTATCCATCACGCCATCGCTTAGAATGTCGCTAGAATCTGCAAACAAAAGGGGTTATCACAGCTTGATTTGAGCCTAGCTATCGGGTATAAATCTGTCTCTTTAGTCGCTGGAGCACAGGCGGGATATAAGAATATTCATTTTAATTTAGAACATCTCTATAAGATTGCAAAAGTGCTAGAGAGAGACATTAAGGAGCTATTTTAGAGATTGTGGCTTAAGAGTTTTACTTAGAATCTACTTTGTGAGGGCGTGGGGGACGCATAGCATTAAGCAAGGCTAGGAGTGCCACGCCCACATCGCCAAACACCGCTAACCACATATTCGCAATACCCATAATCCCTAAAATGATCAGCATAAGCTTACTTATAAGCGCAAAGGTGATATTTTGCCACGTGATAGAACGCGTGTGAAAAGCGATGTGAAAAGCCTTTACTAGCCCACACAATGAGTTGCGCTGCAAGATAATATCCGCACTCTCCTTGCTTATATCATTACTACTTTCCCCTGTGTTAATGCTTATGCCTACATCACTTCGCCCTAATACGATAGAATCATTAATCCCATCGCCCACAAAGGCGACTTTTCCCTTCCATTGGCTCATCAATGCCGTGAGTTTGGCTTCTTTTTGTGCAGGGAGAAGATTCCCATAAGCTTGGGTAATGCCTAGCTCCTTAGCTACGGCATTGACACTTGCTTGATTATCCCCGCTAAGAATGGCAAAATGCCTTATGCCACATTGTTTTAAAGCCTCTAAATCATCTTTTAACCCCTCTTTTAGCTTATCACCTATGCAAATATATCCGGCATATACCCCATTATGGGCGATATACACGATAGTATGAGCACTCTCTTGTGTTTCAAAGGCAATATGTCTCTTTTGTAGTAATGTAGCATTCCCTGCGAGAATCTCCCCCCTATCGCATACTAAACACACTCCCTCCCCACTGATTTCCTCATAGGATATAAGGGATTCCATCTGCACTTGTTTGCGATGTTTAATACAAGTAGCGATGGGATGGCTTGAGTGTGCCTCTGCTAGAGCGGCGAGTTCAAGTAGAGAATCTTCTGTGTAGCCATTGCTTGGTGAGATATGGAGTATTTGGAATGTGCCAAGCGTGAGTGTGCCTGTCTTGTCAAATACGATATTTTTTACCAAAGAGAGCGTTTCAAGGTAAATAGAGCCTTTGAAAAGCGCTCCTTCCTTACTTGCGCGTCCAATAGAAGCGAAATATCCCAAAGGCACGGCGATTACAAGTGCGCAAGGGCAGCTTATCATCATTACTACTAGCCCCCGATAAATCCACTCGTGCCATTCTCCATTAAAAAGTGGCGGGAGTAAGGCGATACAAAGAGATAGCACAAAAATAATAGGCGTATAAATGCGTGCAAAAGATGTAATAGTTTTTTGCGTTTTGGCTTTGTTTGCGCTTGCTTCTTGCGTGAGAGCAGCGATTTTAGCGATATGAGAATCTTTAAAAGGCTTTTGCACTTTTGCTTCAAGCAAAGCACTTGTGTTTATGCCCCCAGCTATGATAGAATCTCCCTCTTTAACCCCCACAGGCACACTCTCGCCATTGATTGAGCGCATATCGATATAGCTTTTCCCCTTGATAATGAGGCTATCAGTGGGGATTTTCTCTCCTACTTTGATAAAGATTGTATCGCCTATTTGCAGGGATTGGGGGGGCAAATCTATGAGTGTATCTTTGTCTTTTTTATGCGCGATGTCAGGCATAACCTCCAAAAGCGCAGATATAGAGCGCTTAGACTTCTCTATGGCTAAAGATTCTAAAAACTCTCCCACACGAAAAAAGAGCATTACAGCCACCGCCTCGCTTATCTCGCCAATACACAACGCTGCGATTGTGGCAAAGAGCATAAGGGTATTTTCATCAAAAAAAACCCTGTTTTTGCAGTTTTCCCAAAAATGCAGAAAAATAGGCTTCCCCGCATAGCAATAAATACCAATGAGCACAATATAGATAAGTGGAGGCATAAGCTCAAATCGCGCTAAAGATTCTATATGGAGCAATGCCATACACACGCCAAAAATGGCGATTAGAGCGATGATATAATACATATCTTTCTTGCTATTTTGTGAATCTTGCGCGGGATTTGCACAGCAGGAGCAGCTCAAATCGTCTCTATTTTCTTGCGCGGGATTTGCGGGATTCATTACATAGCCTTTCAATAGAAAAATAAATGTGATTATGGCATAAATGAGTAAATACATATAGGGGGTATATGTATATCGATATAGGCTTTACCCTGCCGTACAAATTATGCTATAATCACACCTTTTAGATTCTTAAAACTTCCTACTTTATAATGCAAACAAGCATAAGATTTGAGCTTAAAGTTGGGTTTCTATCATCAATACATCATATAAAGGACGCCCTGTGCCACGCAAAGCGCAAAAGACATCGCAAAATACTTCGCACACACAAGAGGATATGCCAGATATGACTCCTATTTCTCCCACGCAAATGCCCTCTACTACGGGAGAAAGCTCTAAGCAAAATGAAGATAGCACAACACAAGAGACACAAGAGACAAAGGCTACTAAAGCCGTGCTTAAATCGCGCAAAACCCCACATTTAAACGCATACAGGAGGGCGAAAGCACGCAGAATCTACACACATTTCACCCAAGCGGCTAAAAAGAAGAGTATAACGTATGAGACGATTATCGGTATGCTTGTGGCATTGTGTCTTGGGCTTATTGCGGCATTTTTGGCAAAAACTTACCTCGAGGCGTCCTTTAAGGTATCGGCT
This sequence comes from Helicobacter mastomyrinus, assembly GCF_039555295.1. Classification (NCBI taxonomy): domain Bacteria; kingdom Pseudomonadati; phylum Campylobacterota; class Epsilonproteobacteria; order Campylobacterales; family Helicobacteraceae; genus Helicobacter; species Helicobacter mastomyrinus. The sequence continues at coordinate 592,619 of NZ_CP145316.1, forward strand.
CTGCTTGGCATTATCGCTTTGCTTGTTACCCTTTGGACGAATAAAGCCCTGCCCTTAGGCGTGGTCTCACTGCTACCTATTATCCTTTTCCCAAGTTTTGGGATTCTTGATACTCAAAGTGCCACGGCAAATTATGCTAATCCTATTATTTTCCTCTTTTTAGGGGGCTTTATGCTCGCCACAGCGACAGAAAAAATCGGCTTACACCGCGTGATAGCTAAAAAATTTCTAGGGCTTTTCCCTACCACACCAAAGGGCGTTATATCCGCATTAGGATTAGCTGCCTGTGTGCTAGGCACAGCACTTTCAAACTCCACTACGGCAATTTTACTTTTGCCTATTGCGCTCTCCATCACACAAGATTATTTTTTAAAAATGCGCTTTTTACTCGCTGTGGCATTTGGCGCGAGTATCAGCGGGATTACCACACCTATTGGCTCACCACCTAATTTAATTTTCCTAGGATATTTAGAAAGTCTTGGTTTTGAAGGCATTAGCTTTACTACGTGGATTTTTATGATGGCACCGCTCACTTGCCTTATGCTATTTGCCATGATTTCTATCCTCTCTTATGGGATAAATGAGCACTCATTAGAGGTTAATGTCTTTGATGATGTGGAGATAACCCCCGCGCACAAGCGGCTTTTGTTTTTTATCATTATTTTATTAGCTGTGCTTTTTATTAACTCCCCGATTAAGCCATTCTATAGCGGCTTGGGCTTGAATGAAAATGTGATTTTGCTTGCCTTTGGGCTATTGATGTTTGTGCCAAAGATTGGGTTTTTAGATTGGGATGATTCTAAGTCTATTCCTTATGAGCTGATTTTCTTATTTGGGGCGGGATTTTGTATCGCTACTGCCTTTTCACAATCCCAGCTTGGTGGGGTATTTGAAGGGTATTTTAGGCAATTTGAGAATCTGCCTTTTATCGTGTTTTTATTCTTAGCTTGTGTGTGTGCGATAATCGCGACAGGATTCTTAAGCACCACCGCGCTTATTGCGATTTTGCTGCCTATTATCTACACTGCTACGCAATCTTTCCTAAAAGGCAGTGAGCCTGCTATCACTATGCTTGCACTTACCATTTGCGCGAGTTTTTCATTTATGATACCTATATCCACGCCGCCTAATGCGATTGTATTTGCCAAAGGGAATATTAAAACTTGGGATATGGTGCGGTTTGGATTTGTGCTAAGTGTAGTGGGAATTGTGCTTGTAACGCTTTTTGCCTTTATATACTGGCGCTGGTTTGTGTAAAGTAGATTCATTATGCCCTTGCTACTGCGATATAATCGCCGAAAGGTCTTGTTAGCAGAGGCAGAGCCCCTACTAGCGCCTAAAGTTATTAGCTTATGACTAAGACGTTGTCTTAGTCATAAGCTAATTTTAAAGGTCTAGAATCACTATTGCCTTTGCTGTTACAATATAAGTCTTGCTTCGGTATGAAATCAAATCTCTACTTCGTGCCATTCAATGCTAAAGGTGTTCATAGATAGACTACTCACTCTCACAAATGACATCTTTTCAAAGCAATTAGCTTTTAAGGACAAAGTGAAACTTTCTGTAAAACAAAGCTTTTTTAAATAAATCCTGCAGGGGTAAAACTAAACTAACGCTTTATTTTTGGATTATTCGCACATTTACAAGAGCTAAAGAGAGTTAGATTCTTAATTTATCAATCTGTCCTGTGTAGTACAAATACTTTTCAAGCACTAAAAGTGAGATGATCGCCTCTCTTTGCTTGTCAAAAAATTGCTTGATATATTCGTGTGCGTTATGAATGATGGCTTTAGCCTCATCAGGGTGATTGATAAAATATGTAAGCTTTTCTTCAAGGTTAGCATAATCAGGGGCAATCTCCACATAATGGATATTTGGCAAGAGTGTGCCTTCCATAAACCAAGTTTCAAATTTGGGCTTTGGCATTATACAGAGGGAATTTGAACTCATCACCCATTTGAGATTACTCGCTACATCATTACCCTCTAGGGAAAGTAGGAATTTATACGGGAGATGTTGAGCGATACCTATCTTAGGCTTTTGCCAATCTTTATGGATACTTTTGCTCCCCGTATGTCCTAAATCACACATTTTGTGATGAAAATATTTTTCAAAAAAGGCAGTGCGATGTGGCTGGTAAATACCCCCGCGATAAAATAACATATCGCGTTTGTCTTCAAAAGCATAAGGATCATTAATGAATGTGAAATGCCGCACCTTCTCAAGATTAAGCAAAGTAGAATTAGCAAATGGTGGGAGTTCATCTACTGCCCCCCCCCTCGTTGCATTTTGCCCTGCTACATTCTGTGCTTTTATCCACGATTCAATCGGGCGAGATTTAGTAATAGAGGGCTTAGGGCAGATAAAATTTATATCCCCAAACATAAAATGCGCTTTAAAATGTTGCGGAAAATAACAAGCCCACTCATACGTATCAAAGAAATACACACTTTTCTTGCGTGTAAAACGCAGATAATCAAGGCTTTTCGCCTCTTTATCAAGCTGAATAGGTCTCTTAAGCTGACAATAATAATCCACACGCGATTTGATATATTCAATATCTGCCCTATCCTGCACATTATGCAGAATCTTCTCTCTATTTTTAGGCAAAAACACCGCCGGGATAAGGCTACGTGCAATACCTCTAAGATTATAGAGGAAATAATTATTTTTCATAGGAAGCTCTTAAAGTAATCTATCGTCTTTGCTAAGCCTTCTTTAAGCTCTACACAGGGCTGCCAAGAAAGCTCTTTTTTCGCTAAGGCAATATCAGGCTGCCGCTGCTTGGGGTCATCTTGCGGTAAGGGAAGGAATACAAGCTTTGAGCTTGATTTTGTAAGCTCTAGCACATTTTGCGCGAGTTCTAGCATACTAAATTCATTGGGATTGCCGATATTCACAGGTCCATAGAATCCATCTCTGCTATCCATAAGCGCTATCATTCCACGTATCAAATCATCAACATAGCAAAAGCTGCGCGTTTGTTTGCCCTCGCCATAAATGGTAATATCCTCTCCCCTCAAGGCTTGAATGATGAAGTTACTCACCACTCGCCCGTCATTGGGGTGCATACGAGGACCATAGGTGTTAAAAATCCTCATCACTTTGATATTAAGATTATGCTGTCTTTGATAGTCAAAAAATAATGTTTCCGCGCAACGCTTCCCTTCATCATAACACGCACGAATACCGATAGGATTCACAGAGCCTTTGTAAGATTCTACTTGTGGGTGGATTTCAGGGTCGCCATAGACTTCGCTTGTGGAGGCTTGGAGGATCTTAGCCTTTACTCTTTTGGCTAATCCTAGCATATTAATCGCCCCCATCACGGAGGTTTTAGTTGTTTGCACGGGGTCAAATTGATAATGCACTGGAGAGGCAGGACAGGCGAGATTATAAATCTCATCAACCTCCACATACAGCGGGAATGTAACATCATGCCGCATAAATTCAAATCGTGGATGAGTAAGCAAATGCGCGATATTATGCTTTGCACCGGTAAAGAGATTATCCACACATAGCACCTCATCGCCTCTCTCTAAGAGCTTCTCACATAAATGCGATCCTAAAAATCCCGCGCCGCCAGTTACTAGAATCTTTTTATTGAGCATATAAATCCTTTTAGAAAAGTGCTATTATAGCTTAATGAACTTTATCAAACTTAAATCTCTAGCGCTATCTATGGCTTATCTTGCCAGAACCCGCAGCCAAAATCTACTCATATAAGCAAACAACACAAAGGGGAAAAATCCCTTAATGTGTATATGGGGAATATAACATTTCTAAAGCCCTCTCTTATGTTAGAGACTATGAAATCCTCTTAAGACTTTTTCCTTATCCATCTCTTGTGATTTTAGGGATTTTCCCCTCCTCTTTCCTTGAGGGTATCCCCCTCTCTCTCTTTATTCCCCTGCTTTGCCCACCATCGCAAGGGAAGGGGAAAGTAGAAGCAAAATCTGCCCAAAAAAGGAGAGGGATAAAGAGTAAGGCAATCTCCACAGCGGGGGAGGGGATAGAAAAGGAACACCCCCCCCCCCTAAAAAAGAAAAGATAAAAAATGAGGTAATTTCTACGATGGAGGAAGAGGGGCATATCTTTCAAGCAGGAGTGGTGATAAGAACATTAACCACCTCTTAATCACCCCTATGATATATTTGCAAGTCTTATATGTATGACATTTAAGATTCTTAAAAATGTAAAGCACGCTTAAGGATATTTAGCTACAATATCGCCTTTATTATGTGCTCGTAGCTCAGCTGAATAGAGCAACAGGTTGCGGTCCTGTAGGTCGGGGGTTTGAATCCCTCCGAGCACGCCATCTACCTCTACTCCTTAAACGATGCTTTATGTTTAACTCTTTATTTTTATAAACATATTACTTTGTTGAAGTTTTGATTCTTGATGTTTTTAGGGCTTAAAGAAGTAAACTCTTTGGATTACCCTCTCGCTCCCCCTTAAAAAAGCCTTCGCCAATATATCGCTCACTGCCCTTACGACACTTTTATAGGTTGGCATATAAATATATTATCAATCTCTTGCAGCACGTAGATAGGCAGGCACATCAAGCTCATTTTCAAATAATCCGTGCTCCTCTTTAAAAGATTGAGAAACTACACGGAAATGTTCGTTAAGCTCCTGAATGCCTTTATCCTGCGCTTGTGCTGAAGGATTCTGCACATTTGACATATCCGTATCATTAGCAGATGTTACAATTTCTTTTTCAAAGCCTGTAGCAATAACCGTAACCTTTACATAATCGGCAGATACATCATTGCGCGTATATGTCCCCATAACCACATTTGCATCTTCATCAACTAATGAATGCACAATTTCCATTGCGTCATTAAGCGCATTCATTGGGTAATCAGGATGTGCCTCAAAACTCACAAGCACACCTTTTGCCCCATCAATAGAAATATTATCAAGCAAAGGAGATTGTATAGCCAAACGCATAGCTTCACTTGCTGCATCAGCACCTGTGGCTTCACCAATCCCCATAAGAGCCAAACCTCTATAACTCATCACCGTCTGCACATCGGCAAAATCCACATTCATATCACCCTCACCACAATTCAAAACAACATTAGACATACCTGTTACCGCACGTGCAAGCACATCATTAATCATATTAAAAGTTTCAGTCCGACTATAATTTTTAGGGATAATTGAAAGCACTCGCTCATTGGGGATTACCACGATACAATCGCTCTCTGCCTTAAGATTCTGCAAACCTTCCTCGGCAAGCTTTGTCCTCCTGCCACCCTCATATTTAAAAGGCTTAGTTACCACAGAAACGGTGAGTGCTCCTATCTCTTTTGCGGCTTTAGCCACAACGGGAGCAGCTCCTGTACCTGTGCCACCACCAAGCCCAGCAGAGATAAATACTATGTCTGAACCACTTAAAGCAGCTTTAATCTCCTCATAAGTCTCTAGTGCTGCCTTTTCTCCTATTTCAGGCTGTGCCCCTGCGCCTAAACCTCTTGTGAGCTTTTCACCAAGTTTGATTTTAATGTCGGCATTTGTTTTATAAAGAGCTTGAACGTCTGTATTAGCCGCGATAAGCTTCACTGATTTATGCGGATTAACCTGCATAAGATAATTAATCATATTTGATCCGCCACCGCCTACACCAATGGTCGTAACAAGTGCTCCTTGTGGTTGAGGCTGAACTTCTTGAATATCTATGACATTTTCCATATTTTTCTCCCTAGAATAATTGACTCACCCATTTGTAAAATCTTACAACAATATTATTATGTTTGTCCTCCTTGGACGTCATAATTTCTGTAAAATTTTCAATCTGTGTGATTTTTGAACCCAATGTTGGCTCTTGGATGGCATTTTTTGGCAATTCAATATTATGTATATCATTATTATCTGTGGTAACACTACTTTTCTTATAGCGAATCTTTTTCTCACAATCCATTTCATAATTTGTATGCTGCCCGGCTCCGTGCAGGATTAATCCCACTGCCGTAGCTCCATCTGTGCCTTTGAGCTTATCAAAAAGTCCATCTACTGCTATGGGTCTTGAGATTCTCACCGGTTTGCGAAAAATGCTTGAAGCACACTCTTGCATACCATCAAGATTTGCCATACCACCTGTTAATGTAATACCTGCACCAATCTTGTCTTTTAAGCCACTCTTTTCAATGCTTTTTTCTAAGAGCTTCAAAGTTTCTTCCACACGGGCAAAAATCACTGCATGGATAATCTCCATTGACACAAGTTTTGTGGTATTTTTACCTGTTGCCATCATAGGAACGTTAATGGATTTTGTCTTATCTTCTTCATTTAAAATAAGTTTCCCAAATTCTATTTTTATCTCTTCGGCAGTATTAGGATGGGCGTTAAGAGCAGTGGCTAAATCAATAGTAACATTATGAGAACCTACACTTAAAAAATCGCAATATCGCATAGAATAGCCACTATACACCATCAAATCACAAGTTTGCCCTCCCATATCGATACAGGCTACCCCAAGCTCTTTTTCTTCATCGCTTAAAACCGCTATTGATGAAGCATAGCTGCTTAGCACAATATTTTCAATCTCTAATCCTGCCTCACGCACAGCACGCTTAAGATTCTCTAATGCTGTTTTTTTAGCTGTAACAATATGCACAAACGCTTCAAGACGCGAAGCACTCATACCCATAGGATCTTCAGCATAACTCTGCCCATCTAGCCGAAATTCATAAGGCAAGGCGTGGATAAGCACGTGATCTTCGGGTATTGCAGCATTATAAATAGCTGTTTGCATAACACGATGGATTTCTTTAAGCCCAATCTCATTATGTGGTGCATTAACAATCGCTGATTCTCGTATGCTCTTTGTATAAGCCCCAGAAAGCGAAATAATGGCTTTATCTATCTGCTCTCCTGAAACCATCTTTGCATCATTAACGGTATTTCGTATCGACATCGAAGCTTGCTCGATATTAGTAATAGAACCTTTTTTAACACCTTCTGCTTTATGAATACCTGTGCCAACTATATGCGGTATGCCATCATCTTTAATCTCAGCAATAATTGCACAAATTTTTGTGCTACCAATATCGACACCCAAAATAATTCGACTCAAAACTTCCTACCTCACTTAGTTACATCAATATAAATAGTGGTCTTATAAGTATTATGAAGATATTCGACCAACGCATCAAAAGTAACCTGAAATTTCATATTCTTAGCAGACATTGTTATATCGTCAGCTTGATTGTTTATTTTATAGGATTGCTCCAATACACGATAAAGGACCGCCTGATCATCAAAAAGCACATAGCCCTCCAAAGCTTGAGAAGAAAACACTTGAGAGAGAAAATGAGCTTTTTGCGTATCATTAAGCGCAAGAATAGTGCCCTTATAGAATCTATCTACAAATCCAATATCTATGCCTTTAAAATCCTTTACGCTTTCTTTAGCAAGCGCGACAAGTCCATCTTTTGTTTTTTGACGTATATACTGCTCTTTAACCGCACTCTTAGCCTCTTCAAACCTCTTATTCACACTTTCTTTTTTATGAAGCACTTTTAGGGTTACAAAGCCCTCATCTGCCTCAATAGGCTTTAGCACCTGCCCTTCGTGTGCAGCCTTTATATCTGCCACTACCAAATCAATGCCACGTTTTACAAAAAAGCCCTCATCTTCTTTAATAGTGCGAGTTATGCCGCTCTTGCTACCATTTCTTAAATCTCGATATTCTCTTTTAGCAATCCTCTCTGCCTCCACCTTTTGCACATCATAAGTAAGTCTATCCATAGCCTGCTCCATACTCATCAAGTGCCCACTTTCATCAAGATAATCACTTTTAAAATTTTCATAATGCTCTCTCAAAGCTTCTTTATCAGGGTGCTGCTCACTAAAAGGTACTAAAATATACTCGATTTCAAATTCCATAGGTGTTTTCCAATTATTCGCATTAAGCTCCCAAAATGCCTTTAGTTCATCATCGGTTGCACTAATCCTTATTTGAGAGATGGGTATGCTTTTAACCATAAGTCTATCACTTATTCCATAGGCTAATTGTATTGTCTGCCTTTCTAAAGGAGTAACAAACCAGGTAGGCACCAAAGCAGGATTTGCGTTCATTAGAGTAAAAACCTTCTCTATTAAAAGTGCATTCCTTATATTTTCCTCAAACTCATTTGTGCTTATGTGCATTTCTTTAAGGGCTGCCTTATATACGTCTTGACTAAAATGTCCATTCTCATCAACATATACATTAGCGTGAAGAATCTCTTGCCCCACTTCATCATCGCTTACTCTTAAGCCCAAATCACGTGCAAAATTCAATAACTGCGTTTGCTGAATAACACGCTCGAGTGCAATCTGCGGTATGCCAAGCTGCTTAGCTTGAGCTTCATCAAGTATGCCTCCTAGTTGTGGAATCTGCGCATACTCTCTTAATACATTATTATACACCCTCTGATAATCAGGTATGCGAATGTCTATCTCCCCTACTCTAGCTACCTTGTCATTGCTTGTGCCAAACCCATATGAACCCCAATTCACCATTCCAGCACCAATGAATGCAATAGCACTGATCCAGATAGTGACAACAAGCCATTTTTTATGTTTTTGCATCCAAGTAATCATCGTAGCTAACCTTACTATAAGCTAATATATATTCGCTATTGTAGCATACAATAAGCGCAAAATGTTAATTTTCTCACAAAAAATATGCTTTTTTTTGATATGTGGATTAAACTTAATCTACTTTAAAAGTATAAAAACGCGTAAATATGGTATTTTCAGCCACTCAAGATATAATTGCAATACACAATATAAATTTATATTTAATGCCAAATTTATGTTAGATTGATTGAAGTTTGCTGCGATTTGTTTATGAAAAGTATATAAAAGAAGTGGTGGACCTTGCAGGATTCGAACCTGCGACCAATCGGTTATGAGCCGAGTGCTCTGACCAACTGAGCTAAAGGTCCGCGTTTAGTCGTGGCATTATACTCAAAAACAAATCTAAAGGCAAGAATGTTTTCAAGGATAGTAAAAAGCGTGATAAAGGTGACAAAGCTTGTCCCACCATAACTCATTAAAGGTAGAGGTATCCCGACTACCGGGGCTAATCCTATCACCATGCAAACATTAATCCCCACATAAAGAAAAATCAAAATCGCAATATACCCTGCCACCACACGCAAAAAATAATCCTGCGCATAGGCAAAGCCTAAACTTAAAATATGCACAATCATACAAAAAAAGAGCGTCAAAAGCCCAATACCGCCAAGCAAACCAAAACGTTCCATAAAATATGCAAAAATAAAATCCGTATTCGCATAGGGTAAAAATTTGAGTTGAGATTGTGTCGCTTCTTCCTTAGATTTACCAAGGAATCCGCTTGCTCCAATGGCAATAAGTGCCTGATTTACCTGATAAGGGGATTTATCCGAAACGAAATCAACGATACGTCTTTTTTGGTAATCTTTAAGCGGATCGACCACATAAGCCACAGGCGCAAGAAAAACAACAACAAGCCCAAGTGCAATCCAAATTTTTTTATTCACCCCAATTAAAAAAAGTGTGCCAAAGCCCGTAAGCAGAATAATCATAGCCGTCCCTAAATCAGGCTCTTTAAGGATAATCACAAAAGGCACAAGCACAAATGAGCTAATAATACAAAACTCTCTAATGCCATAGCCCTCTTTTGGTGGAGGATTTGTAGTAATATAAGAAGCAAGAAAGAGCATTAAAGCAATTTTCATAATCTCACTTGGCTGGATAGAAAAGCTCGTAAAAGGAATATCCACCCAACGTTGCGCACCAAGCTTCTGTGTGCCAATAAAATGCACCAAAATAAGCAACACAAGACATATAACATAAGAAGCCATAATTACACTATTAAGCTTCCTAAAAGGGATAAAAAATAAGAATATCATCAAGCCACAGCTCAAGCTGATATATTTAACCTGTTTTGCAAAAAGCACTGAATCTAGCTCATTTAAAAGAAAGAGAGAGAATCCCACAAGTGGTAGAACAAATAAAATTAAAATATAATCAAAAGATGCTAGAATCCGTCTATCAATCACTATTTTTCCTCTTAAATAAAATCACAAAATGGGATTAAAATGCAGAGTTTTATTGTATCAAACCTTGACTTAAATAATGGCAAATTGCGTTTAGATTCTTACCTAAGCTCACAACTCCAAAATAGCAAAAATCAAATCCATCATTTAATCAAATCTCAAAAAGTTTTTCTCAATAACACACCTTGCTTGAAAAATGGCACTTTGCTTAAGCTTAATGATTGCATTGAAGTAGATATTTGCACAGCACATTCACAGCTATTTACAGAATCTGTTCATATTACAGCATCTATGCAATCTATCCATACCGCCTTTAATCCCAATGATGAGCGCTTTAAGATTGAGATTCTCTATGAAGATAGCGATATACTTATCATTAATAAACCTCCTCATCTTGTCATACACGAAGCCCCAAGTGTCAAAGAGCCTACCCTTACAGATTGGCTTAAGGCAAATGCCCATATTCTACACACTTTAAGCGGCGAGGAGCGATATGGCATTATCCATCGCCTTGATAAGCAAACAAGCGGCGCATTAGCGATTGCTAAATCATCTCTTGCTTACACAACACTTCCTAAAGACTTAAAAGAGCGTCAAATGGGACGATACTACCTTGCCATCATTGATACACCGCTTAAAAGCAATCAACGAGTGCAATGCTATATGGGGCGCAATCCCCACAACCGCCTTAAGATGAGCAAGATTCATATTCGTGATGAAAATGCTATCCCTAAGGGAGTGCGGGATTCTAAAAGCACGTTTATAAAACTTGCCACTTCAAATAACGGACATTGCGAACTCATTGCCATTAAGCTCCACACAGGCAGGACTCATCAAATCCGCGCCCACTTAGAGAGCCTCTCCCGCCATATTCTAGGCGATACACTCTATGGGTATAAAAGCCATATAAATACCTACCATTATAAAGAGAGAATCTTGCTCCACGCCTATATACTCTATCTTAATCACCCAAGAAGCAAACAAAATCATATATTTAAAGCACCTATTTTTAGAGATATGCTAGAATTTATACAAACACATTTCACAAAGGACATACCAAATGATTGTCAAAACATTATGCAGCTCCTTGAAACAGATAGGGTTATGCGCGTTTTTGAGTGTTTTTCTTAGTGCTTGTTTTTCATCTTTTGGCGCAAAACTAGAAGAAGATGCTTCCTTACCGCGTCTTCATTCTGTTAATACACTTGCTGATGTCTCTTCTGTGGGCTTTGAGTGGAATCTGCTTCAAGATGAAAATGTACAAGGTTTTGTTATCTATCGCTCTCAATCGGGCAGTGGCAAAGGGTGGCAAAAAATTGCTACGATTAAAAATCGCTTTGCAACGCATTTTTACGACATCAATCTCCAACCACAAACAAAATATATCTATGCCTTTGCGATATTGGGCGAAAATAATACCATATCCCCCAAAAGCGAGCCCATTCACGTCCAAACTTCGTTTATCGATCCTGTAGAGAGTATTTTTGCCATCAATAACCAGCCTCGAACGATTAAGATTATCTACTCTCCCCACCCCAATCCTAGCGTAGATTCATATCTCATTCAGCGATTAAATAAAGCAGGGGAGTTTAAAACGATTAAGACTATCCCTCATCGTTTAAGTGTAGAATATTTTGACAAAAAACTAAAAGATGGGGAAACTTACACATATCGCATTATCGCTCAAAGCCATGAGGGTGTGAAAAGTAAGCCTTCTCGAAGCGTAAGTGCTACTACAACGCCCCAACCTGCCCCTATTGAAAATATTCAAGCCACCACAGATTTACCACGTGCAATTACTATCACGTGGCAAGAAGCCCCTGATACGCAAGGTGTGAGCAAAAAGTATTATAAAATCTCCTATTCCACCAATGACAAAAATTACAAAAATCTTGCCACCACTAATCAAACTCACTACACGCATAAATTAAAAGAAAAAGAAGATGGTGTGAGCTACTATTATCAAGTCGTACTTTTAGGGGATAATGGCTTACAAGGGCGATTAAGCAGTAATCCTGCGAAAGGTTCTAGCCTTCCGCCACCTATCACACCCAAACACTTTGAAGCTAAAGTAGCTGATAATAAAGCTATATTATCTTGGGAAACACCTAGTGATGAGCGCATAGCAGGCTATGTCGTTTATCGCAAAGAAAGTGGGCTATGGGGTCAAAGTGCTCGTTTTATCGATATATATGATAATCAATTTATCGATAAAGAAATGCAAGCAGGCAAACGTTATCTTTATAGTGTGGCAAGTATCGATAAAAATGGCATCGAATCTGCCCCTACAAAAGAAATAGAGCTTTTCATTCAAGGCAGTAAATAAGAATGCCCCATTTTCTTGCCTCACATATATCTTTGCCACCACTGCCCTTTACGCAAGATGGCTTTACATTTGTATATGAGGCTCTACAATGCAATGACGATACGCAATCCCTTATCCTTGTGCGACACAAAGACAAAGAATTTTTTCTCCGCAAACAATACAGGAAGGCAAAGAATAATGCCATTATAAAATGCGAAAAAACTGCTAGAAGCTTATCTACAGGGATACTTAAGGATTCTCTTAAGATTCTAAGCTCTAAACAAACCTCCCTTATAAACCATAATCTTAGTGATAACTCTCCGCGTCAGAATCTCCAATCGCCCTTTCTTAAAAATATAGAATACTTTTTAGATTTTCATCATAACTGCCTTATTGAAATAGGCTTTGGCTCTGGACGCCACCTTTTACATTTAGCACAAAGCAACCCTCATCTTGTATGTATGGGCATAGAGATTCACACACCTTCTATTGAACAGATTCTAAGGCAGATTGAGCTTTTAGGCTTAAAAAATCTCTATATTATCAATGCTGATGCAAGAATCTTGCTTGAGATTCTCCCTGCCCATATCGGACAAGGTATTTATGTGCATTTCCCTGTCCCGTGGAACAAAAAACCACATAGACGTATCTTTTCACAAAAATTTCTCACACAATCTTTGCGCGTTTTAGATTCAAAAGGAATGTTGCATTTACGAAGCGATGATGAGATATATTTTAAAGACGCTTTGAATCTTGCTCTAAATGAGCCACACATAAGCCTTGAAGTGCATAAAAATTGTAAAAATATTATCACAAGCAAATACGAAGCGCGATGGGAGAGGCAGCAAAAGGACATTTATGATATGAAAATTTTTCAACAAAACGTGCAAAATACCCCAGAAAATATGAAAAATTATAAAAAAAACTTCTCTTTTGATAAAATTCTAAGAAAAAATTTGGATAATTACACAAATTTTCCATATAAAAAAATCGCTAAAGACTGGTTTTTACATATCGATAATTTATATTGTGCAGGAGATATATATGTGCTGACCCTGTGTTTTGGGGATTTTCATCAACCTCAAAATGCGTTTTTGCAAATCACCTTTGCTCAAACCCCAATCGCACATTATATTGGCAACAAGCCTATCCCCACACAAGCAGCTATCAAAGCACACACACATTTGACACAGATTTTAAAACAGGAGTAATATGTGAGCGCAATTATTGAAGCGAAAAATCTTAATCTAGGCTATAATGATGAATTTGTTATTAAAGATGCAACATTTAGTATTAATGCAAAGGAATTTGTATTTATCACAGGAGCTTCAGGAAGCGGAAAAAGCACGATTTTAAGCTCATTCTTTGGGCATTTGGGTGTTAAAAGCGGACATCTTAATGTTTTTGGGGTAAGTATGCAAAGAGCTTCTAAAAATCGCATCAATCACTTGCGCCGCAGCATTGGCATTGTGTTTCAAGACTACAAACTTATTAAAGAATGGAATATTGAGCGCAATGTAATGCTACCTATGGTTATAAATGGCTATAAAAAAGAAGTATGCAAATCCCAAGTGGAAAAGCTCCTTGTGCATATCAAGCTTTCACATAAAGCAAATAAATTCCCCCTAGAGCTAAGCGGTGGTGAGCAGCAACGTGTAGCAATGGCTCGTGCCTTAGCTCATAATCCTACCATAATCCTTGCCGATGAGCCCACAGGTAACCTTGATGATTATTCAAGTGAATTAATTTGGAATCTCCTCAAAGGCGTAAATGAGCAGCTTGGCATTACCGTTGTTGTAGTCACCCACCGAATGCCCGATAGGCTAAATATCCCATATAGACGATTACATATCGAAGAAGGAGTGGTTTATGAATTTGCTTAGGAGACATTTAGCGCTGATCATTCCGCTTTTAGCCCTTCTATTTAGCCTTGAAAGCATTATGCTTGTCAATCGTGCGGTAAATAAGCACGAGAATAAACTCTCAGATAGTTACTCTATTGTTATTGCTTCTAAAAATGCACTTACATTAGATAAGATTCAAAGCTTTATACGCGAAGCTAAGGAGCTTAAAGCCATTGCCCCCGATTATATGATGAGTGAATTAAAAAAAGATTTAAGTCGTGAAAGCCTTGAAGCTATTCAAAGAGAGTTGCCCTTTTTCTACTCGCTCAAACTCTCTTCTTTCCCCGATGAAGATCGATTGGCTAAAATCAATACCACCCTTTCAAAACTCAATGGTGTAACAAAGGTAGAATCTTTTACTAAAAGCCACTCACAAGTCTATAAACTCCTCCTGATTATTAAAGGCTCTATTATTGTATTTGCTTCATTGATTGCTATTCTTAGCTATATTTTAATGGTAAAACAAATTGAAATTTGGAAGTTTGAGCATAGCGATAGAATGGAGATTATGGCATTTTTGGGTGCACCTGCGTGGATGAGAAATGGCATCTTATTCCGCCTTGCCTTTATAGATTCTATTATTTCTGCCATTGCCATTATCGTGGGTATGGCTTATCTCATCAATTACCATAAAATGCAAGAAGTCCTTACCACACTTGAAGTAACAAATGACATATTCCGTATGGGCAGCGACTTTATTATTTTGCTCTTTACGTCAGTGCTTGTTTCTATCGTATCAGTGGTTTTTGTCATCATTAAGCAAAAAGACCTCTAATGAGAATCTTTAGCTGGATTGGGGTATGTGTCATTGCCACCTTATGTATGGCAAATGTCGAACAAGATATTGCAAAAAATAAAGATAAGCTTGCCAGTGCACAATCTCAAGAAAAAGCTATCAACAAAAAGCTTGATGAGCTAGGCAAGGCTATTAATACTAAGAATAATGAGCTCACCCAGCTTGGCAAGCAAATAGAATCACTACAAAAAGATATTACCCAAAATCAAGGTAAATCCCTCTCACAGGAAAAAACCCTCAAAGATTCTCAAAAAAAGCTAGACACACTCATTAGGCAAAAAAAAAATATGGAAGAACAAGTGGTGAAGATTTTCACACAAAATATTGCTTTCCAAATGATCATTAACCGCCATGCAAATATTGATTCCGAAGATAGTGTAGTGGAGCACTATATCTATGACATCTTGCACAAATATAATCAAAAAATGATTAAAAACATCAATGCCAAGCAAAATATACTCACTGGTGAAATGCAAAAAATTGAAAATGCCATTTCCCAACTTCAAAACTCAATCAAAACACAAACTGACAAAAAAACATATTTAGAGCGAGCCAAAGAGCAGCAAAAAATCACTCTTAACAAAATGCAAGCCGAACTCAAAGTCTATGACCAGCAGCTTAAAGACATTGTTAAAGAACGTAAGAATCTTGATGATATTCTCTCTAAACTTAATATTGTCAAAGAGCAGAAAGCCCAAAACACCAATCAACAACAAGCCTTTATCAATAATCAAAAAAGCCCCAATAGTATTAAAGCCCCCAAACAATTTGGCACATCATATAGAGATATGCCCACTATCGCATATAAAGGACCTAAGACATTCCCACCACTTGATCAATATATAATAGAAAAGAAATTTGGACCCTATTTTGACCCTGTGTATAAATTTAAAATTTTTAATGCCGCTATTATGTTCAACCCCAAAACACCCAACGCAAATGTAAAAAATGTGCTTGATGGTAAAGTCGTATATGCTAAAGAAGCACCGGGGTTAAAAAAAGTAGTAATTATTGAACATAGCAACGCCATACATACCATTTATGCCTATATGGACAAAATAGAATCTTCTATCAAAACAGGGCTAAGCATTAAAAAAGGAATGATTATTGGCAAAGTAAATGAGCGTCTAAGTTTTGAAATCACACAAAAAGATAAACATATCAATCCCACAGATTTTATAAAATTAAATTAAAAATTTCATTTCTTAGTCGATATTGTTTTACTTAAATCTTTTTGGAGCTTTCAAGGAGGAAGTTATGATTGATAGTATCAATAAAATCGATAATAGCAATACCATTAGAACACGGCTTGTTAATATGGTTAATGCTAGCGGTAGGGCTATCACGGAAGATACACGCTCTATCGAGGCACGACGACAGGAAGAAATCTCACAGCACCAAGCTAAAGAAAATAAAAAGCAGCTTGAAAATGAGCTACGCGAACTAAGCAAAAAGCTTAATGATGAGATGAAACGTGTAGGCACAGATTTAAATTTCTCATATGATGAGAATATACCCGGACTTATGGTAACCGTTAAAGAAAGTAATGGCGGTAAAGTCATACGTGAGATTCCATCAAAAGAAGCCATTGAGCTTATGAAAAGAATGCGTGAAGTAATCGGCGTAATCTTTGATAAACAAGGTTAAGCTTAAAATAGCAAATCTATTTTAAGATATTTGAGGAAGGAAGAGAATATGGCACTTGGGACATTGAGCTCATTGGGGCTTGGAAGCAAGGTTTTAAACCACGATGTGCTTGATAAATTAAGAAAAGCTGATGAAGCCTCTCTTATCGACCCTATCGACAAAAAAATTGAAAAAAATGTCGAAAAACAAACCGAACTCGTTGCCATCACTTCTACTTTGCGTGAGCTAAAATCTAGTACAAATAAACTTGGAGATTACTCAACCTACCTAGGACGCTCAAGCCAAGTCATCGGCGATGCGCTCAAAGCCACTATATCCGCAGGTGTCCCCACACAAGATATTAAAATCGATGTAGATTCTGTGGCGACCTCTGACATCAACGAAATAGGTTCAAAGTATGAAAGCAGGGAATCTATCTTTAGCCAAAAAGATTCTGTATTAAAGTTTCATCACAAAGGGAAGGATTATACCATTGATATTAAAGCGGGTATGGAGTTAGGAGAAGTAGCCCAGCTCATTACTGATACCACAAATGGCGAAGTGATGGGGATTGTGATGAAAACTGGCGGTTCAAACCCCTATCAGCTTATGATCAATTCAAAAGACACAGGCGAATCCTCAAGAATATATTTTGGCTCTACTATAAGTGGATCTGTTGTGCCAAGTGGTGCCTTTGAGCTCAAAGATGGTGATTTATCTATCACCCTTAAAGATAAAAAAGGTATTGATAAAACTCTCTCCATAACAATTCCCAAAACTGCTACAGAATCAAAATCACAAGATAATGCCCAAACACTCAAAGAAGCTGTGATTGCTGCTATTAAGAGCGATGCTGATTTTGATGGATTGCTTGATAATGACTTAAATATCGGTATAGGTGGAGCCAATAGTGATACACTCACCATTAATGATAAACGTGGATACCAGATTCAAATTGAAGGCACAAAAGCGCCAATCCTAGGATTCAATGAGAGTAAGGAGAGCATAAAAGATGATTTAATGGTAGCAACCAAAAGTGTAGGAGCTGGGAAGCTCACAGGCACTATCCATATAGGGAGTGTCCCGCTTGATTTATCAACACTCACTAAAGAGAAAAATACCGCTGCACAAAATGCAAAAAATATAGCCGAAGCCATTAATAATATTGCTGGTATTTATGGTTCTGTCAATGATGAGGGCAAACTCGTGATTAATTCCGATACAGGTGAGGTTAATATCTATGCCAATAATGATCCTGCGAGTCAAAAAGCGCTTGAAGATTTGGGTTTAAAGAGTGGTGCTACGATGAATTATGCTAAAACCCAAGAGGAATTATTTAAGATTCGTAAAGTCCAGACTGCCCAAGATGCTGTATTTTCATATAATGGCATTTCAATGAAACGCCCCACAAACAATATTGATGATGTAGTAAGTGGAGTAAATATTGAGCTGCTTACCACCACCGAGCCCGGCAAGCCTGCTGTAATTAGTATTACACGTAATGATGAAGAGATTATTGAGAGTGTGAAAAAATTTGTAGAATCTTACAATACCCTTGCCATGAAGCTTGATGAAGTAACAAGATATGATGAAGATTCTAAGATTGCAGGTGTGTTTAATGGTGATAGTGATATTCGCTCTATCCGCCCTACACTCAATCGTATTTTTTCTACAACCATTGTAACAGATACAGAGATTAAAAGCTTGGCAAAATATGGTTTAGCCCTTGATGAAAAAGGTAAGATGAGCCTTGATGTAAGTAAGCTTACATCTACCCTAGCTGCCGATCCTCAAGGAACACAAGATTTTTTTAATGGTAGTCTTAAAACGACAGAATTTAGAGAAGTTCAGGTTGATGGGGTATTTAAAAAATTTGACCAAGAGCTTGATAGGCTTTTAAATGGCGGCAATGCACGTCTTAAATTGCTTGAAGAAAGTCTTACAAAAGATGATAAAAAACTACGTGAAGATCGTAAAAAAGCAGTCGAACAGCTCAATATGCGCTATGACATTATGGCGCAGAGATTTGCAGCCTATGATTCACAAATCTCTAAAACCAACAATGCCTTTAGTAGCGTTCAGCTTATGATTGATCAATCCATAGCTAAAAAATAAGGAGTACTCATGTATGGCAACAATGCTTATAACCTCTATCAACAAAACTCAGTCTCTGTAGAATCCCCTGCTAAACTTGTAGAAATGCTTTATGAAGGGATTTTGAGATTTTGTGCCCAAGCCAAACGCTATATGGAAGCCGAAGATATAGAGAAAAAAATCTATTATATTAATAAAACCACAGATATTTTTACCGAGTTGCTTAACATACTTGATTATGAAAAGGGTGGTGAAGTAGCAGTTTATCTCACAGGGCTTTATACACATCAAATTAAGCTCCTTACTCAAGCTAATGTTGCTAATGATACGACAAAAATTGATACTGTTATCAATGTAGCCAAAGGACTTTTAGAAGCTTGGCGTGAGATTAATCAAGATGAATTGGCACGATAAATTAAAAGTCGCCTTACTGCAAAAAGATGACCAAAAAGCATTTCTGCTTGTAAGCAATCTGCCTCAAAACTTACAAAATGCTCCACTTGAAGATAAGCTTCAAGCCCTAGAGCTTATCCATCAAACTAAACTTCTCTTAGAATCAAAACAGCTTGAAATAAAAACCCATATGGAACAAATCAAGATAGCGAAAAAATTTCTCCAAAATATCATCTAATTTTCCATACAAAAGAAAAAAACAAAAATTATGTGCAATATAACTTGACTTCAAGCTTAAAATTGTATAGAATGGATTGTTCAATTTTTAATATGCAAGGAGTTTGTAATGAACAAAGCAGAATTTGTAGATTTAGTCAAAAAAGTTGGCGAATACGACACAAAGAAAGATGCTGAGAAAGCAGTAAATTCTTTTGTCGATGCTATTTCTAAGGCTTTATCTAAAAAACAAAGCGTGGAGCTTGTAGGTTTTGGTAAATTTGAAACAGCAGTTCAAAAAGCAAAATCAGGTAAAGTTCCCGGAACAAACAAAACTTATACAACAAAAGAAAAGGCTGTTCCTAAATTCCGTCCTGGAAAAGGTCTTAAAGACCAAGTAGCCAAAGCTAAAAAATAAGTTTCGTAGCCCTCGTGGCTACGACATAAGCGTTTTCCAACTCTCTTTAACACTTTTTCCTTCTATAATCAAACTAATCTCTCTAGCAATCGGTGTATAAATATTTTCCCTTTGCCCTATTTCTGTAATAGCTTTTGCAGTAATCACACCTTCAGCCACTTCACCAAGCTCTTTTAGAATCTCTTCAATACTCTTTTGCTCTGCTAAACCTAGCCCCACACGATAATTTCGGGACATCGTAGAATGAGAAGTAAGAAACAAATCTCCCGCCCCAGAAAGCCCTAAAAATGTCTCCATTTTCGCACCAAAATGCTCCCCAAATCTACTCATTTCTACCAATCCGCGCGCAATGAGCGAAGCCTTAGCATTTGCACCAAAGCGTAATCCATCACAAATCCCCCCTGCTATGGCTATCACATTTTTATACGCTCCAGCCACTTCACCACCCACAACATCAGGGCTTACATACGTTTTAATAAAATGTGGCATTAATGCCCCAAATTCACGGCCTAGCACAAGATTGCGAGAATGTATCACAAGTGCACAAGGCAGAGACTGCACCACCTCATAAGCAAAACTAGGCCCACCTAAATAAGCAATATTTTTATGCGCTATGCTCTCCTCCATAATATCACTTACAAACGCCCCGCTACCAGATTCTATACCCTTACTCGCACAGAGAATCTTAATCCCCTGTGGCAACTTAGCATAAGCAAGCCATTCCCGCAAAGCGCTTGTGGCAATCGCCATTACAAAATAATCTGCCTCTAATGCCTCAAGATGAGGAATCTGCACAATTGGTAAATGATTATTTATTTGTAGTTTTTCGTTAAGTGGGGTAAGCAAGGAGGTAATATCACGTCTTGAAATGATTTGCACTTGATTTTTTTCAGCTAATGCAAAGGCTAAAGCCCTCCCCCAAGCTCCTCCACCAAATACACTGATTGTCTTCATATTTACCTCACTTGCTGTTAGAAAGCTTTATTATACCTAAAGCCCTCAAAAAACATAGCTATATGTTAAAAAAATCTGTGTAGTTGCAGCCCAGGGATTCATCACATTGCCTCCCCATATTGACCCAGCAATGCTTGAATCAAATCCCGATAAACCTATTTTATTACTGAATGTATTTGAAAATCCAAGTGATGTTCCACTACTTGCAAGCTGTGTTTGCTTAAGTGTCAGCATAAGATGATGTTTTCTTAGAAGTGTTAGAGCCACACCAATGCTGTTTGCCCACGCAGAATACATCGTTTTATCACCATAATCATAGGCATTTTCCTCATATCGAATCCCGTTATCATACGCCTTAACTTTGCCGCCTTTTCTTTGCGTATTAAGCTCTAATGCCCTTAAAAAAAATATCTCTAGCTTCAAACGCGAATTCGATTTAATAGCATAATTTATCTCTATTCCTGCGCCATAGCGCGACATCGGGGCTTCTATCTCATTCAAATTTGCATTGCCCGTTTCAAGCTCAGCCTCTGAATAGCCTTCATTAGCAAATACATCGGCTTTCAATGAAAGACCTTTGCTTATTTTTTTACCCGATTCTGTATCTGCCCCTTTGAGTGTCTTATCATCTATTGATAGTGCAGGATTTGAGCGTTCTGTATCTATTTGATAAAGCTGTAAATCCTGTGCCACTCCAACATTCAGCACTAAGCTTATCAAAAAAAATACCATTCTTTTCACTGTGATTTCCCAACAAGTCATAAAATATCTTAACATCGGCATTTAAAAATACCCTACAAACCCTGCCTCAACTAAAGTTCAATAAACTTTAGCCATCTCATTAAATACCCTATTTTATAAAAAAACTTTTTAAAAATTTATGAATCTTTTATTCACTTTTCCCTATACTAGCACCTTACATTCTCAAACATTATCTTACAAAGGTTACCTTATGTCCAGCTATGAAACAATCATTGGCTTAGAAGTGCATGTCCAGCTTAATACCAAAACAAAAATTTTCTGCTCCTGTGCCACAAGCTTTGGCGATGAGCCTAATAAAAATGTCTGTCCCACCTGCCTAGGACTGCCCGGTGCCCTACCCGTGCTGAATAAAGAAGCTCTAAAAAAGGCTATTTCATTTGGCACTGCCATTAATGCTACGATTAATCAAAATTCCATTTTTGCGCGTAAAAACTACTTTTATCCCGATTTGCCTAAAGCCTATCAAATCAGCCAGTTTGAGATTCCCATCGTGGGTAAAGGCAGCATTGAGATAGCACTTGATGATAAGACAAAGATTATAGGTGTTACTCGCGCCCACCTTGAAGAAGATGCGGGGAAAAATATCCACGAAGATAATCACTCAAAAGTGGATTTAAATCGCGCTTGCACACCTCTGCTAGAGATTGTGAGTGAGCCAGATATGCGAAGTAGTGATGAAGCTATAGCCTATCTTAAAAAGCTCCATTCTATCGTGCGCTTCCTCGGTATAAGCGATGCGAATATGCAGGAGGGGAGCTTTCGATGTGATGCGAATGTCTCTATCCGCCCAAAAGACGATGAAAATCTCTACACCCGCGTAGAGATTAAGAATCTCAATTCCTTTAAGTTTATCCAAAAAGCCATCGAATACGAGGTGGAAAGGCAGATTGAAGCGTGGGAAAATGGTAGCTATGAAAAGGAGGTTGTGCAGGAGACACGCCTTTTTGACACTACTAAGGGTATCACGCGCTCTATGCGAGGCAAGGAGGAAGCAGCTGATTATCGCTATTTCCCCGAGCCTGACTTGCTACCTGTACATATCGACAAGCAGCTTATGCAAGAAGCACAGCAAATCCCTGAAATGCCCGATGAAAAAAGGGCAAGATACATCAGCGACTTAGGCATTAAACACTACGATGCGGGAGTGCTAACAAGTAGCCTTGAGCTATGTGTATATTTTGAATCTATGCTTGAGAGGGGTGCAAGCGCTAAAGGTGCGCTTACTTGGCTTACCACAGAGCTTTTAGGGCGATTAAAGGGAGAGAACACATTGCAAACTTGTGGGGTGGATTCTAAAACTTTAGCTACACTTGTTAAACGCATTGAGGAGGGCAAAATCAGTGGCAAAAGTGCGAAGCAAATCCTAGATGTGCTTGTAGAAGAGAGTGGCGGTGATGTGGATAGTCTCATAGATTCTATGGGATTAGCACAAGTCAATGATGATGGTGCGATTTTAAGCGTTATAGAATCTATCCTTATAGCCAATTCCGATAAAGTGAGCGAATACAAAAGCGGCAAAGACAAGCTCTTTGGCTTCTTTGTGGGGCAAGTGATGAAAAATGCCAAAGGCGCAAACCCCGCCCGTGTCAATGAACTCTTAAAAGAAAAATTAGGATAGATTCTCTATGATGCCTTTGCTGTTGTGCTTTGCACCACATTTGCACGAAGTGCTTATCCATACTTGCAAAGTGAGTTTTTAAAGTATAGAATCTTATAATCCAAAAAACATAAAGGAATACTATGCAACACCTCTTAAATAGCAGCGGGGGGGGGGGATAGAGTAGATTCTACTTCCACCCTATCTACACAGAATCTCACTCCACCACCTCAAAATCAACCAAAACACACAGCCCACACACCTCCGCACAATACCAAATTCACTACCAATCATAATGGTAATGACACCCTCATTAATCAATTTAAAAACGCCCTTTATGGCGGTACTCATATCAAGCACTTAAGCTTTCTTATCGGATTTTTCCGTATTAGCGGCTTTTGGCGGCTTCATAATCTCTTAATGCACCCTACCCAAAGCACATTTTCACAAACACACTCTTCTCGACCCCAAAACCCCAGCACTACAAATGCCTATGACACACTAGAGAGTATCCGCATTCTTGTGGGGCTTGATGTGGATTTGCTGCTTTATGAGCTATCGCAAAAAGGTTTTGACCCAGCCCACCAAAATAAAAGATTCCGCGATTCTTT
This sequence comes from Helicobacter mastomyrinus, assembly GCF_039555295.1. Classification (NCBI taxonomy): domain Bacteria; kingdom Pseudomonadati; phylum Campylobacterota; class Epsilonproteobacteria; order Campylobacterales; family Helicobacteraceae; genus Helicobacter; species Helicobacter mastomyrinus. The sequence continues at coordinate 616,332 of NZ_CP145316.1, forward strand.
TATCCAAAATCAAGCCCAAACGCTAGAGATCGAGGACTACACACAAGATGTAGAGACATCTTTTGCCCTTTTGCAAGACCTCCTAAAGTCTAATAAGATTCAAATCCGCATAGTAAGAGAGAAAAATGTCCATGCAAAATTCTATGTCTTCTCTTCATCTCCTATCCAAAGCCACACGCACGATGCCAAACTCTATAATGGCTCTCTTATCGTAGGCAGCTCCAATCTCACATATAATGGATTAGAGAAAAATTACGAGGTGAATCTCCTCACTACCGAATCCAATGACATCACTTACGCCTTAAGCGAATTTAATAGGCTATGGGACAACGCCGTGCTAATCACCGCCCAAGATATACAATCCTGCACTACTCAAAGCTATCTGCCGATCCTCTCCCCCAAAGACCTATACTACAAGCTGCTTTTAAGCCACTTTGGAGAGGAAAGCCTCACAACAGATAATTCCATAGAATCGCTTTTCAAAGGCTATACCGCCTATAACTACCAAATCCACGCCATTCAAGAGGGCATAGCTAAACTCAAAAAATACAATGGCTTTTTCTTAAGCGATGTAGTAGGGCTTGGCAAAACCCTCATCGCCTCTATCATCGCACAAAAATGTCGCAAAGATGGGATTATCAAGGGCAAGATTCTCATCATCACCCCTCCTGCCCTCAAAAAATCGTGGAAAAAACATTTTGATGATATTCATATTACAAATTACGATATTACCACACACGATAGCCTCCATAAACTAAGCAAAGATGAAATAGCACAAATCGAGCTTATTATCATCGATGAAAGCCATAATTTCCGCACAAGCAAAACCAATCGCTATCAGGCATTACAGAATCTTTGCAAAACCCCCTATCACGTACCGACATCATTTGAAAACAGAAAGATTATGCTGCTCTCTGCCACCCCGCAAAATAACTCCCCAGAGGATATTAAAAATCAAGTGTATCTCTTTTGCAATCCCCGCCACTCAGGCATTGAGGGTGTGGAGAATCTAGAACATTTCTTTAGTCCGCTTATAAAACAATTTAATGCGATTAAAACAGAGCTAAAAAAACTCTACCAGCAAAAACCTAGCCCCAAAGATCAAATACAAGAACAACACAAAAAGCTAGAAGAAATCAATAGCACCCTGCGTGAGAAGCTCCTTACTCATATTATGATTCGCCGCACGAGGGGCGATATACAAGCCCTCTATATAGATGATATGAAAGCTCAAAATCTTAAGTTTCCCCGCATAGAAAAGCCTAAAGATTTAACCTATGACCTAGATTCTATCTCCAAGCATTTAGCGACCCATACGCTTACGATACTTAATTTCGATGAGGGAGATAAAAATCAAAGCGGTTTTACCTATGCACGTTATTTGATTTTCCCTCATCTTACAGGCATTGGGCGACAAAAATATATGAAAGCCTATGGGCGAGAGGGAGCAGATGGCGAAGATTTCCTTATGAAATCCACTCATCAATTACAGCAATTCATTAAGCAGATTCTATTCAAACGTTTTGATTCTAGCATTGCCGCCTTCAAATCCACACTAGAGAAACAAATCACTTCCCATAATGTGCTGCTTAGAATGTTTGCGAACAAGCACATCTATATCCCTAAATACTATGATAATCGCGATAAGCTTTATGAAGCTGTGTTAAGTGAAAATGATGAGGATTTAGAAAAATTTTTAGAAGAGAGGGAAGATGACTTTATAGCTTTAGAAGTAGAAGATTTTACGCCAAATTTTACCCTTAAGCTAGAAAAAGACAAAGCCCTTTTGCAGAATCTGCTCTTACAATGGCAGCAGGTGGAGATTGACCCAAAGCTTGATGTTTTAAAAGATTTTTTAAATGTCAATCAACATCATAAAATGGTGCTTTTCACAGAGGCAAAGACCACAGCAGACTACCTTGAGGATACACTTAAAAATAGTGTATTTAAGGATAGAATCTTAAATATAAGTGCGGCAAATAAAGACAGCTTAGAAGATGATATTAGGGCTAATTTTGATGCCAATTATCCTAAAGAGTGGCAAAAAGATGATTATTCACTCATTGTAAGCACAGATGTTTTGGCAGAGGGCGTGAATCTCCACCGCGCAGATATTATCATTAACTATGACACACCCTACAATGCCACAAGATTAATGCAGCGAATTGGACGTATAAACCGCATAGGGACGAGCTTTGAATTTATACATATCTATAACTTCAAGCCCACGCATTTAGCTAATGAGATTATCAATATTAATGCTATTGCTCACAGCAAAATACAAAGCTTTCATTTTGCCTTGGGCGAGGATTCTGCGATTTATGATGAAAATGAAATCGTAGAAAGCAAACAGCTCTACAACCTCATCAATCAAAGCAACCAAGAGCAGAGCAAGGACACCGAATATCTCAAAGACTTGCGAAAGCTGCACGATAAAGACCCAAAGGCATTTATGCGTATCAAAGCCCTGCCGCTAAAATCCCGCTCTATTATAGAATCTACCCAAAATGAGAGCTATGCCTACATTGCCCATACGCACACGCCACATAAAACTCAAGCAACAAGATTCTATCCCTATCACATCGCTACAAATACTCAAAGCCTCATAAACGAGCCAGAAGTAAGCAGTAGCGACTTTTATAGCATAGCCGATTTTCTCAAAGCACATTTTAATGCCAAGATTCTAAAGCCTACGCAAGAGCAGTTAAAAGAACATTACAGCCACATCAACGCCGCATTAAAACGCCACGAGCAAGACCTGAAAGATAAGCCAGAGCTTAACGCGCAAGAAAACAAGCTAAATCCAAAGGATAGGCAAGCTATTGCCAAGATTCGCTATTGCAAAGAGTTAGATGAGAGCGTGAGAGAATCTTTGATAAATGCCCTTAAAAATGGCAGTCATACACATTTATCCAAAGAAATTGTAAAGACACAAGATGAGAATCTCGCCCAAACCCTTAAAGACCTGGCAGAAAAATATGCCCTTGCCGCAAATACCAATGAATACAATCAAGATTCTAGCATTTACACCCCGCCGCAGATTCAATTAAGCATTAGCACTTTTACCAAAGGCAACAAAAATGAGTAATGCAGCAACTGCGTCATTGCGAGGCAAAGCCCAAGCGTCTGGACGAAGTGCTAACCCACACTTGCGTATCTATCGTCATTGCGAATGCAGTGAAACAATCCATAACTTGCAAAATCTTGAAATGCTAAGAGACAATACAGAATCTTCCTCTATCATTCCCCCTCCCTTAGCGGAGGGGTTAGGGGGTGGGCTAAATCCCTACGGGCAAATACACGCCACAAAACCCCTAACGTGCTTCACAATGACAACCCAACCAACAAAGGATAATCTATGAGCGCACTTGATACATTTTTAACCCAGCCCTATGACTACGAGCATTTTAAAGATTTCATCATAGAATCTTTTGGCAGCAAAGCCCAAAATATTAAAACAGAACAGCCACATCTCTACAAAGCAGGCAACATCATCAAATCCTACGCAAAACTATGTGAGCCAATCCTATTAGAATCCGATGAATTAGGTATATTTGCCTTTGAAACACAGAGTATAGACGCCAAGGTAACACTACATAAAGAACTTAGCTCTATCATCAAGAACAATGCGCTAGATATGAGTGCCATCTTGGCAGTTTTCTACGATAAAAATGATAAAGAAAATTTCCGCTTAAGCCTTGTAACGCAAGGCTATGACTATAACCTCAATAAACCCGCTTTCTCTAATCCCCGCCGCTTTAGCTTCACACTAGGAGAAAATGCTAAAATTAAAACGGCAAAAGAGCAGCTGCAAAAATTCATAAATACCAAAGATAAAAGCCTAAACACACTCCAAGAAGCCTTTAGCGTAGAGCCTGTTACAAAAGAATTTTACGCAAAATACAAGGGGCTTTATGAAAATTTAAGTCAAAAGCTTTCTGCTAATCACGTTGTCTTGAATGTACTCAATGGCTATGAGGGGCTAAGCGAGACTAAAGCTATCAATGCCTTTGTCAAAAAACTTCTAAGGCGCATTGTGTTTTTATACTTTTTGCAAAAAAAGGGTTGGTTAGGCGTAGCACAAAATGCTTCTTATGGAGAGGGCGATAAAAGCTTTTTGTTTTCACTTTTTAGCAAAGCCACCCAAAATAATGAATCCTTTTATACAAAATACCTTTGCCCTTTATTTTTTGAGACACTTAATTCAAAGCGCAAAAACGACTATTCACCCCACTTTGATTGTAAGATTCCATTCCTTAATGGTGGGCTTTTTGAAGAGTATAAAGACAAGCAAGGTAAGGGCATAGAGACAAACTTTATCCTCGCACAAAGCCTAGAAAATACTGATTTTAAAGCAATTTTTGATGTATTTGAAAACTATAATTTTACGATTGAAGAATCCACCCCGGATAATCAAGAAATCGGTATTGACCCAGAAATGCTAGGCAAAGTGTTTGAAAACCTCATTGATTATAATAAATCAAGTGGGGCTTTTTACACGCCTAGAGAAATTGTGCATTTTATGTGCAAAAATGTCCTAACCCGCACATTACAGGAGAGAATCTTGCACGATGAATCTCACCTCACACAAGATACAGAATCTCCACACGCACACAAAGATTCACTCTATAACTTTATTTTTTATAAGCAAAGCGATGATTTTATTGTACAAAATGCGAAACAATTAACACAAGCTATCACATCGCTTAAAATCCTAGACCCAGCTATTGGAAGTGGTGCTTTCCCAATGGGAATGCTAAGCGAGATACTAGAGGCTCTGCATACACTCAATCCCTCTTTGCAAAAGCAAGACTTAGCAAGATATAAGCGCGAGATTATAGAGCAGCAAATCTATGGAATCGACATTGATGCTGATGCGATTGAGATAGCAAAACTCCGCTTTTGGCTCTCAATCGCCGTAGATGAGGATACGCCTAGTCCACTTCCAAACCTTGACTTTAAATTTATGCAGGGCAATGCTCTTATAGAAAGCATTAATGGCATTGAAATTATTCCAAGTGATTTGAATGCACCACAACATCAAAAAAATCTCTTAGGTAAAGATGAAAACGCGTCTTTATTTGACAAATCACAAACTCATAAGCTAGAAGCACTTTTTCTGCAATACTATGAGCCAAATGCACAAAAAGCACAACTCAAAGCAGAGATTTTAGCGATAATGAAAGAAGCCTTTGATGAGCGTATCAAGCAAATTGATGAGAATATTCAAAGCATAAAGGCAAATCCAGCTATCAAACCAAAAGAAAGAGCCAAACAGCAAGAAAAAATACTTCAATACGAATCTTTTAAACACGATTTAGACACACTCCTTAAAGACTATGAAGAGCATAACTTCCACACCGACAAGCTTTTTTTATATCGTTTCTTTTTTGCACCCATTTTCGCACAAGGGGGCTTTGATATTGTGATTGGCAATCCGCCGTATATTAGACAAGAAAAGATTCCTAATAAACAATCTCTACTTAATGCGTTTCAAAACTTTCAACTTGAAAAATTTAAAGGCAAATCCTACAACCTTGCCAATTCAAGCGCAGATATTTTCACTTACTTTTATGTTAAAAGTTTAGATTTATTAAAAAATGAAGGATTCTTAAGCTTTATTACAAGTAACAAATGGTGCAGAGCAGGATATGGAAAAAATTTAAGAGAGTTTATCCTTGATTTTAAACTTGATTCACATTATGATTTTAATGGTGTGAAAATCTTTGAATCCGCCCAAGTAGATACAGCTATCACTACTCTGCAATATATGCCAAACAAAAACTATGCTTTATGCTTTTTAAGTTTCACAAAAGAAGACAATGATATAAGCGAAGTAATTAAAAACAAACAATGGCTTATCCCCCAAGATTCCCTAAGCACGGATTCCTTTATTTTCACAAGCCCAGAAATTACAGCCCTTAAAGCAAAGATTGAAAAAATCGGCACACCATTAAAAGAGTGGGATATTTCTATATATCGTGGAATCTTAACAGGCTATAACGAAGCTTTTATTATAGATTCTGCAAAAAGAGATGAGATTTTAAGGAATTGTGTGAGTGAAAATGAAAGGCAAAGGACAAGTGAGCTTATCAAGCCCATTTTGCGTGGTAGAGATATTAAGCGGTATAGCTATGAGTGGGCAGGATTGTGGATAATTTTTATATCTTGGCATTTTCCAAATACACAGAATCCAAAATCAATAGAAGAGAATGAAGCCGACTTAGCAGAGCAATACCCAAGTCTTTATAACCATCTCTTATATCACAAAGAAAAATTATCAAAACGCAATAAAGATGAAACGGGAATCCGCTATGAATGGTATTGCTTACAACGATATGGTGCAAACTATTACCAAGAGTTTGAAAAAGAAAAGATTGTGTGGAATCCTGTAAGTGGAGAGTATTTTTTTACCCATATTAAAGAAACAATGTATTTTAACAACTCGCTTTTTATGATGACAATAGGGAATACATCATTGCAAGGCGTGAGTGAAACGAACAACGAAGCAATGAAATCTCATCAATCGCACGAAGTGCCACCGCTTGAAGCGTCGTCGGGGGTTTGGGGGGTTAAAGGGGGGATAAGGGGAGCGACTTCGCAATTCAAGCCCCCTTGTCCCCCCTTAAAAAAAATGAATGACAAATTGCTTTACATTCTAGGGCTTATGAATAGCACATTGTATAAATGGCTTATCACGCAAATGACAAATTTAGTAGAAACAGGAAAATACGCTTATGGTGCTAAAGATAAGATAGAGCAACTCCCTATCCCACAAATCACAGAATCTAATAAGCCCTTGTGCGATGAGATTATAAAATGTGTAGATAAAATCCTAGAAATTAAAGCAAAAGATTCTGCCCTTGACACAAGCAAGTTAGAATCTAAACTTGACTCTTTAGTCTATAAACTCTACAATCTCACAAATGATGAGATAAGGCTTATACTATGAATGACATAAAAGAAAAGATTGCTGATTATATCAACCAACACAAATCAAGTTTGCTATACAATATAGACCATCGCTCCATAGAACAAAGCGTTATGGGACTTATTAACGGAAATAAGGCTGCTGGAAATATACTAAATATTGATGATACTACTATCAAAGAGCGTGTTTATAAAGAAATAGGACAGCAAGAGACAAAACAAGCTTTACAAATAAAAGAAGAAGGAGTGGTTGTATATAGTCAAAATAGTTTTGTAGTTTCTCCAAGACCAGCAGTTTATCACGATAATGGAACTACACAACCACCACAACAGCAGGAAAAATTACAAATAAATTCTTTTGATATGCAAATATTGTCTAAATACAATCTCATATTTAGACAATGCGAATTTAATGTTGGTTTGTCAATGGACTATGGGTTGAAATGCCGTCAAGTAGCATTTTATGATTGTGCTTTTAATGATAAATGGCTTATAAAAAATCTATCAGTTGATGATACATTTTCTATGGAAAATTGCACTTTTAATAAAGATGTTGATTTTTCTAATGGAAAGTTTTTAAATAATGTTTATTTTAATAACTCCCATTTTAAAGGCTATGCTGATTTTCACGAGTGTGAATTTGAAAAAACTGCTTGTTTTTATGGAGCAACTTTTGATGAAACTCCAAATTTTTCACAAGCTATTTTCAAAGAAAATCTAAATATGGTTAATACGAATTTGAATTTTAACTTTGATGATTTAAATGTGAAAATAGAACAAGAATATGAATATTTTAATAAAAATAAAAGAGAGGAAAATAAAAAATCTTTAGACAAGTTTGCAAATGATTTTAGGGATTCATTTAGACTTATCAAAAGTGCGCTGATTAAAGATAATAACCTCTTAGACGCTTCAAACTTTCATAAATACGAGCTATATTGCAAAGAAATAGAGCTAGAATCTAAAAAATCTAACATATTTAGCAAGGATTGGATAGATAAATGGATTTTAAAATTCTATCGCCACACTTCCGACCACCATACTGATTTGATGAGAATTATACATTGGGTTATAATTTTAATTGGGTATTTTTCTCTTACTTTGTTTTTAGGTAAATACAATTGTCATTTAGAGATTTTTTTCAATAATCACTCAAACAATATGCCTATAAACTTAACAAATGACTTTATCAATACTATGGTGGAATCAAAATTAATTTATTTAATTTCATTTATCGCCTATATTGGAATATGTTTAAAGCCAATAAGGCTATTAATAGGCTATATAGGAACTTTCCTTATCATCACAATAAACCCAAAATATATTTTTGGTATAGCAAGTATATTTAGTAACAAATATCATTTTACTTATACAGAAAATATTATTATTACAATTTACAGCATTTTAATGTTTTTACTCCTTTTCTCTCTACAAAAAACCGCGCGTAAGAACTCTATTGTGCCGCACTAGATTCTAAACAATCTCTTTATTTTTCAAAAAGGATTTATAAAATCTCATAAGTTTTCGGATAGTAGCCAATATTCCCTTTAAAGTGCATTTCAAACAAGTATTTACTAAGAAATAAACTTAAAAATTAACAACTTATTTGTTTAGCTGTATATCTATTAATCTTTTAATTTCTTTACTTTTAAAAAGATAGTTATGTGAATAATCTTCTCCTAACTCTTTTTGTTTTGAATCGATGATATCTTTGATTATGACAAGAGTTTTGTCAAAACATTTATTAAGTATATCATCATCTAATTCTTTTTTAGAATCTAGAATCTTATCATCTATTTTTCCCATTGTATAGCAAATGCAAAAAGCAGCGTGGGCATAAAAAGATTCTCCTGTATTTTGATTGCTAACATATTTCATTATCTCATAACTCCTAAAAAATCAGGTGCAATATTCTTATTTTTTGCATTAAAAGTCTCATCAAAATAACGCCTAAGAGCCAACATTTTAGAACGAGCTTCTGCGGGATTATCTTTATAGATTGCTACATATGACTGAATAAGAAAATCATTTTTGACAATCTCCATTTTTTGATTACCTTTTGTTTTTTCAAATTCACCACCCTTAATTTCTAAAAGTATTCCATTATCCTTAAAATAATCTTGAATAATTTTTTGGATAGGATTATTAGATTTTAAGTCTCTAAAATTGATAGGATTTTGACTATTTGTCCCTTCTGTGATTTTTGCAATAATTTCATCATCACTTAAATTATAAATCTTCAATAAAATCCTTGTATTATCGTGTATATTCGCATTAGATAGAGCAACGGTAGTTTGTCCTCCATTAATTATCATAGGATTTTTTAACTTTAAGATTTTATTTCCATTTGTATCTCCTCTGGGTGGAGCAAAACTATCACAAACCAAAGAGATACCATTATTTACAAACCAAAAAAATTGACTTTCAATAGGAGATTCTGCAGTTTCTTTGATTTTTTTATTAATAGCATTTAATCCCTTATAATAACGAATATTCTTTTCTAAAATATTTTTTCTCCTGCCTCTTTATACATTTTGATAAACTCTTTTGCGCTCACTGTTGCCACATAACCACTAATCCCACTAATAAGATTTTGTGTAATATCTCCTATGGTATGTATTTCACATTCTATATCTTTTCTTCTCGAAGGCATAAGAGAAAATTTTATTAATTCATCTGCACCATAAATATTCATCTCAAAATCTTTATAGTTTTCAGTGATATTGGGTAAATCTATTACTTTGCCATTTGAGACAAAATGAATATAAATATCTGGATAACCCCTATCATTAATTGCCTCTTTAATTTCAAAGATTTTTGCCTTTAATTTTTGTGATGCTTGTTTGGTTGGATTTTTTCCATTAAGAATTTTTTGGACAGAATCAAGTGTAAGCCTTATGTCATTTTCACCTATTATCTTATCATCTTTGGCAAAATACTTGGATTGAAAAAAATGAATTTCTAGCACATCACTTTCTTCATTGATATAAACTGCATCAATTTGTGCATCATTATAATCATCAGTGATACAAAAAGGTGTTTGCAAAATATCTAAATCACATATTTGACTAATAGCATACATCAAAAAAGCATAACTTCTTTTTTTGCTCACCCTCTTTGTTATTTATGAACTTGTTTAAAATCGCGTGAGGAATATCTTTGATAATATTATCTACTTTATTTTCAATAATTGCAAAATACATCAATTTAACCCCTTAACAATTAGTATTAAAGTGCAAGTATAACAAATTCTCACCAAAAATAAAAACGATGAATTTATAAATCTTTACGAGAATTTAGGAGAGGAATACCCCTTCCTTTTAAACCTTTTTCAAAACAAAATACTAAAGATTCTTAATAACATTTTCTTTAAAGGATATGAATCGCTACTTGCTTTTCACCAATACAAAAAGCAATCAAAAGGATAAAATAATCTCTCCCTTTGTATATCAAACATTCGATGAGATTCTCACTCACCTTGTTTTAAATCCGCATTAAAAATATCAAGGATTTAATTGATAAAATGGCGTAGTGTAATATTTGCTTTGATAATAATGTCTAAAAAACAGCGCAAAGCAGAGTAAAATTAAGCCACAAAATCTTCCATTGCTTTTTTAAGATTCTTATCTACCGCACTTGTCCATTGCCTTGAATGCAATATTTATAGCTGCATAAAGATTCTATCCCCATAGGACCACGCGCGTGAAGCTTAGAAGTAGAGATGCCTATCTCCGCTCCAAAGCCAAACTCCCCGCCATCGCTAAATCGCGTAGAAGCATTGGCATACACACACGCCGCATCAACATTGCTTAAAAACTTCTCGCACACCGCCTTATTCTCACTCACTATACATTCAGAATGCCCCGAGCCATAGCGTGATATATGCTCCAACGCCTCATCTATCCCCGCTACCACTTTGAGATTTACTATCGCCTCTCCCCATTCTCTATCAAAATCCGCCAATCCATCGCCCTCTGTCCCAAAATCACGCACATACATATCATTTTCAAACATCACGCGCACATTATTTTTATGTAGCACCTGCACCAAATGCCCCAAAAAATCCTCCTCTAAATCCCTATCAAGCAGCACACACTCACAGGCATTGCACGCCGCAGGGTAGCTAAGCTTCGCATTTAGCACAATCTTTTCAGCCATCTCTAAAGACGCGCTCTTGTGTATATATGTATGGCACACGCCCTTGTCGTGCTTAATAATAGGAATATATGAATGCGTTTTGACAAATTGTATGAGCCCCTCACCCCCTCGCGGTATCAGCAAATCCACATATTTATCCATTTTAAGAAATTCCACAACCCCCTCACGTGAAGTATCCTCTATCATACATATACATTCTTTAGGGAGATTGCAATGTGTGAGGGCTTCTTGCATAGCGCGAAAAATCGCCATATTAGAATGATATGCCTCTTTGCCACCCTTTAGCACACAAACATTGCCACTTTTAAAGCATAAACTTGCCACATCGCTTGTAACATTAGGGCGGGATTCATAAATCACGCCAATCACACCCAGTGGGACACTCACTTGTGTAATCTCCAAATCTGCCTTAGTTTTCCACACACGTTTTGCCTGCCCTACCACATCGGGCAATCCTGCCACATCAGCCACCGCTTTTGCCATAGCAGCGACTTTTTGCGCATTTAACTCTAATCGCTTTTGCATACTCATAGGCAAATCCTTTGCATTTGCCATATCTTTTGTATTTGCCGCGCATATTGACTCGCTTTGTTTGCTTATAGCATCTGCCATCGCGTAAAGGGCGCTGTTGCGCTCTTTATCGCTTAGTTGAGCGCAGATTCTCGCGGCAGCTCTAGCGGATTCTAACATCTCTATCAATTTATCGCTCATACTTTTAACTACCGCTCTCTTAGTTATCCTAGCGCACTCTCTGCCCTTATCTCTGCTAGTGCCTCTACCTCTGCGATAAATCGCTCCAAAAGCGCGTCCTCTTTGAGTTTGCATAGAATCTTGCCTTCTTTAATAATCAGCCCATCTTTATTCCCAAAGGCGATAGCTATATCAGCGTGCTTTGCCTCACCTAGCGCATTCACAGCACAGCCCATCACGCTTACTTGTAGAGGTGTTTTGATATGTTTAGTTCGTGCTTCCACTTCCTGCACCATTTTCACTAAATTTGCCTCTATGCGCCCACAAGTAGGGCAGGATACGATACTCACGCCGCTTTTCTGCCGATGAGAATATTGCAAAATCATACGCGCGACTTTAATTTCCTCCTCTAGCTCCCCTGTGATAGATACCCTCATCGTATCGCCTATACCCTCCATCAATAGCCCCCCTAGAGCCATCGCACTTTTTATCATAGAATGCGGCAATGTCCCCGCTTCTGTAACGCCCAAATGAAAGGGATAATCCACCAAAGGACGCAGCATTCTATACGCCTCCATCGTGCGCGGGACATCACTTGCCTTGAGCGAGATTTTAATATCATTAAAGCCAAAATCCTCTAGCAATTTGATATTGTAGAGGGCAGATTCAACCATACCCTTAGGCGTTGCACCATATTTTTGCTCAAAAATCTTCTCTAAGCTTCCGCCATTGACACCAATGCGTATGGGAATTCCCCGCTGCTTACAGGCATCAGCCACAGCCTTGATTCTATCCTTTGTGCCGATATTTCCCGGATTAATACGTATGGCATCAACACTCTCACTTGCGATTAATGCAAACTTATAGCGAAAGTGAATATCCGCCACTAAGGGCAGGGGTGATACTGCCTTTAGCTCTTTTAGTGCGTCTGCATCCTTTTGATCGCTTACCGCTACACGCACAATGTCTGCCCCGGCAAAATACAGCCTATCAAGCTGTGCTTTTGTCGCCTCTATATCACAAGTTTTGCTAAAAGTCATACTTTGCACACTAATAGGTGCATCGCCGCCAATAGCCACATTCCCTACAAAGATTTGTTTTGTTTTTACTCTCTGCACCTTAAAGCCTTTATGATTTTTACTTATTTTAGCACTTATTGGGTAAAATTTCATAATCTTAAATTACGAAGGAAAAGTGTAAATGCACGAATACTCCATTGTCGCCTCGCTCATTGAAATGTGTGAATCTAATGCAAAGGCATATAATGCTACCAGTATTGCCAAAGTGCGCATTGCTATTGGCGAACGTAGCGGCGTAGATAGTGCGCTTATCAAAAGTGCGTTTGAGACTTTTAGGACACAATCATCTATCTGCGAAAAAGCCGAGCTTGAGATAGCCTATCAGCCTATTGTACTGCATTGCCAGAATTGCGATTATGATTTCAATGGAGAAAATTACACATATAGCACTTGCCCGATGTGCCAATCTCAGCAAGTTATCATCACTCAAGGCAAAGAATTACATCTCTTAAGCCTTGAACTTGATGTGCCATCTTAAAATTTAAAGGATATATGCCAATGCAAGATAAGCCCTTAGCCCAAAAACTTGATGAACAAGTCTTTGAAAAATTCCTCAAATATAATCCACAAACACAGAATCTTTGGGATATTGTAGGCTTCTTTGAATACGAGCGGCAAAAGCTCCGCCTCGAAGTCGCCCAATATCACGAAGAAATCAAAATCTCTAAAACTAAACTCAAAGAATTAAGAGAATGTATCACTTTAGCACAAAACACCCTCCACAACCTAGAACAAAAGCAATCCCAAATGCCACAACCCCTAGAAGCAGATAATCAGCTTCAAAATGCTCTTCGAGCAGAAATTGCCGAACTTGAATTAGAAAACTCCAAATTACGTGTAGAATTGCGGGATTTAAGGAGTGAATTTCAACTTGAAGAGAATCTAGCGCATATAGGGGAAAATCACTCTATAAACAATATGGATTCTAAAAAACCAAAAGGGAGATAATGCAAGCGCCAAAGAGGCTTTTTATAAGTGCGTGTGAGCCAAGTGCAAATATCCATTTAAAATATCTTGCTCAAAAGCTTAACCCCTCTATACATATTTGTGGCGTGTTTGAGCCAGATGTTTTTGCCAACTTTGAAAACGCTAAGCCCTCTTATACACTCAAGGACTTTGCAATTATGGGCTTTTTTGACGTGATAAAAAAGCTTACATTTTTCAAAAAAACTATCAATGAGATGACCGAACTTGCCACAGAGTGCGATGCAGTGCTACTAATGGATAGCTCAAGCTTCAATCTCCCTATCGCCAAAGCCTTAAAAAAACGCAATACCAAAGTGCCTATTGTGTATTATATCTTGCCCCAAGTGTGGGCGTGGAAGCCCTGGAGAGCAAGGCAGATAGAATCTGTGTGCGATTATCTCTGCGCTATCCTGCCCTTTGAATTAAATATGTATCCTCAGGCAAATACAGAGTGCAAAGCAACTTATGTAGGACACCCCTTGCTTGATGAGATTCCACAGCTAAAGTCTAAGCCCCTGCCTCTACAAGATGGCAAAATCGCCTTTATGCCCGGCAGCCGTAAAAGTGAGATTGCGCGGATTTTTCCTGTTTTTGTTGAGGTGGCAAAGCAGCTCCCCAATCCTAAAGTGCTGATTATGCCCGAACATTTTAAGAATCTTAACTCCCAAGAGCTTACGCACATCTATGGAGCGGATATAAATGATTTTGAAATAAGCTTTAATGCGAATGCTACACTTTATGAAAGCAGCTTTGCCTTTGTGTGTTCAGGCACTGCCACCTTGCAAACTACGCTCATAGGCACGCCTCTTGTGCTAGGCTATAAGACAAGAAGCATTGATGTAATGATTGCTCGTGCTTTTGTGAAGCTTAAATACATAGGACTTGCTAATATTCTCTATAATGCCCTATATTTTAATAACCCACGTATGGGAGAAAAGCAAATTCACCCTGAATTTATACAAAATGAAATGAATGCAGCAAATCTGCTTAAAGCCTACTATGAGAGCAATCCGCAAGTATTTTTTGCGAAAGTAGAGGAGTTAAGGGCTTATCTTAAGCACGGCAGTAGGAATAACGTCGCCGAGATTCTTACAAAACTCTTGAAGCTATAATTAACTTAATTTGTTATAATCCTGCTTTTTTAACATCACCCACATAAGAGGAGCTTTTATGCTATCGCATTTAGCTGACAATGGGGGGGGGGGCTAAAAAACTTTGCTCACCTACCCTATCCCATTCTCACAATACAGATTCTAGCCTCCCCACACTCTCGATCATCATTCCTTGTTTTAACGAAACGCAAACAATTGCACATATTATTGAATGCGTGCAAAATGTTACAATTGCCTATCATAAAGAAATTATTATTGTTGATGATTATAGCACTGATGGCACAAGGGAGATTCTTAAAAACTTGGAATCTCGCTATACAGATTCTCCTCATCATACCCAAAATCCCAATGACACCTTACGTATTCTTTATCATAGTATCAATCAAGGCAAAGGAGCGGCTTTACGCACAGGTATAGCAGAGGCTAAAGGCGATATTGTGCTGATACAAGATGCGGATTTAGAATATGACCCCAATGAATATCCCAAGCTTCTTGCGCCATTTCAAAAGGGTGTAGCCGATGTCGTCTTTGGCTCGCGATTTGTGAGCGGAGATTCTCATCGGGTGCTTTACTTTTGGCATAGAATGGCAAATGGCTTACTGACCTTGCTTTCAAATATGATGACTAACCTCAACCTAACCGATATGGAGACGTGTTACAAGGTATTTAAAAGAGAGATTATTCAAAATATCACCATAGAGGAAAATCGCTTTGGCTTTGAGCCAGAAATCACAGCAAAAATTGCTAAGCTTAAGGGCATTCGAGTCTATGAAGTAGGCATTAGCTACTATGGGCGCACTTATGAGGAAGGTAAGAAAATCGGGCTTAAGGATGGATTTCGCGCATTATGGGCGATTGTAAAATATCGCTTCAAGGATTAGTATGGATTGGATGGTCGCTAATTGTTATATCACCCTTGCGCTTTTGCTATGGATTGCGGCGTGTTTTGGCTATGGTGGGGCTATATTTAGCCTCTATGAAAAGTATCTTAGATTCTCCAGCCTACACACTCCTTTGCCGCACTCTGTGCCACAAAGCCCTGCAAAATATCCAAAAGATACGCTGATAGCTTGTGGAGACAATTCATCATATATACAACGTGCCTATCCACACTCACAAAGTGAATCCTTAAGGCTTAACAGCTCCATTCTTGCTTCCCAGCCGATTTTAAAAATCCTTACCCAACTCATTCTTGGTATGCTCTTTTTATGCCTTGTCGTGCAGATTCTCAACTTTTTTCTCCCTATTAGCAGCCTTATTGCTTCTATATGTTTAATCTTAAGCATAGCACTTTTTATCTATCATCTCAAATCCTTTTATATTGATACGTATTTGCTTACGAGCGCTGTTCTTGGCTTTTGTACCATCTTGCCCTTTAGCTTTTTGAGTGATTCTGTGGGGGATAGTGTCAATTACCATATACAAATCTTAACATGGATACAGCAAAGCCCCGTGATTTTTGGACTTGCTAATATTCACGGCAGACTAGGCTTTAATGGACTGATTTATAATTTCTATGCCTTAACTGATGTAAGCCTTCTTTTTGGGAAGGAGCGAAGCTTTATTGGAAATGAAATCATATATTTTGGGTTTTTTATGAGCGTATTTTATATACTCTTAAAACGCCATTTTAATGATATTACTCATCTTTTTATATTCTGCTGCGGCTTTGCTTTCCCTTTTATTATGATTTGGGGAGAATTTGCTGGATTATATTCCGAGGGCATAGGAGCAGTGCTTGGAATCCTTGTCTTTGCTCTACTTTTACATAGTATTCAAGCAAAAGAAACACGCATTCTTGTGCTTTGCTTTATCATCGCTCTTTTTGCCACAATGATTAAAATCACTAATGTCGCCCTCGTGCTAGGAACAATACTTATCTCCATCTTTATACTTAAAAACACAATCTTTAGCAAAGCCTATATAAAGCACTATGTCCTCCTTTGTGGATTATGTATCATTTTTGTGTTACCTTGGGTATTAAAGGGTATGATGACTTCAGGTATGATAGCCTACCCTGCAAGTGTCTTATATTTAGAATCTCTCCCTTGGGCGGTGAGCAATACCCAACGAGAAAGTGAAGTATGCTGGATTATGAGTTGGGCGCACGCTCCGGGGCAAAACTGCGCGGAAGTACTTTCAAGCTATACGTGGGTATGGGATTGGCTTGGTATGAAAACACGTTATTTTGGGTGGTATTTTAAACATTTTGTATATGTTTTTGGGCTTTCTATGGCTCTTAGCCTTATACTCTTTGTGCTTTATAAAAAGATTGAGCCTCATATAAAGACTACTTTGTCCCTATCTGGCTATATTGGTATTTTTTGTGCGCTTCTTTGCGGAATTATATTTTGGTTTGTAAGCGGTCCTGATCCACGCTTTGGAATGGTATATATTATCCCCTTGCTTGGTTTTGTCTATGCTTGTAACTTTTATCATATTCAACATATTTCAAAAGCATATTTGCGCTACATAATGCTTGGATTGTTTATCATAAGCATCTTGCCTATGTTTTTTAATCAACGCCCTGCCATTGTGCTTGTGTGGCTTATACTCTTGCTTCTACCCCTTAGATATGCAAGATTCTATGTACCCTTAGCCATCATCGCCTCGCTGCTTTGTATTCCTAATATGTATCGCAAATCTATATACGGCATAAAAGAGCTGCCTAAAATCCGCCCTATCTATGTAGAGGAGAAGCAAACTCACTATGGGCTTACCCTCTTTATACGTAAAGATGAGCCAACCGCCCATACACAAAGCGTTCTTTATGAGCCGCTTCTTACTACTCCTTATTTTAACGCACAGATTAAAGAGACTGAAATCTTAGGACGCAAAGCCTATATGAGGGGTGAATAATGGAAGCTATGATAGTTAATCTCTGCATTATACTTGCGCTTTTTTTGTGGATACCTTCAACTTTTGGCTATGGAATCTTAGGTATAAAGATTCTACAGCATTTTGCCCTTAAACTAGGTTTCCATCAGCGTTTTATAAAAAGTGTGGATTTAAAATTTAATCTCTTGCTCAAAGGCATCGTAGGGATTGCCACTTTAAGCATTATTGTGCAATTTTTGCATTTTTTCACAGCGATAAATCATTATGTAAGTATTATTTTTTTGCTATTTGGTTTGCTCTATTTTATGAAATCCTTCAAGCAAGAGATTTCTTTTATCAAGCAGCAAACACCATATTTTCTCCCTTTAATCTTGGCGCTTTTAACAGGATTCATACTCGCAAGTATCCTTAGCATTAGGGTAGAGAGTGCTTATGACACAGGTTTATATCATATTCAGGCAATCAAGTGGATACAGGAATATCCCATTATCTTTGGTATTGCAAACATACATACACGTTTTGGTTTTAATAATATCCTCTACAACTTTGCAGCCCTCACGGAAGTTTCACATATTTTTCCCTCTATTCGCAGCTTTTTACTAGGTGAAATCTTTGCTTTTTTCTTTTTTACAAGCACTTTTTTAAGTCTTTGTGCCTTGAGAGCAAAGCTACTCAATGATATTTTTATGTGTGTTAGCTTTATCATCATATCTATAAACTTTTGGTGGCTTGGCGGGGGTATGTATGCGGAGGGCATTTTAGAAATCTTGGGGCTAAGCCTTGTAGCCTACATCATTTTTATGATTGAAAAGTCCCTTACCCACACGTTTTTAGCCTTTGTGTTGCTTTTTGTGATGGCATTTTTTAGCATTTATATCAAAATATCTGCTTTCTTTTTGCTCGTGTGTGCGCTTCTTTTATATTTTCAATATCATAGATACAGCCTTACATCACTCAAAAATTGTATATACATTTGCGGATTTTGCGTGATACTAGGGATTTTCTGGGCGCTAAAGGGTATTTGCATATCAGGTATGATTGCCTATCCTGCAAAAGTGGGATACCTAGGATTCTTACCTTGGGTGATTGATGAAAGCAGGCGTGCAGGAGAAGTGCTTGGGATTCATAATTGGGCTAAAGTCGCAGGAAGCCCGGATAGAGAAGTGTTACTACAAGATTATTCGTGGATTAAAGTGTGGTTTAAACTCTTTTTTTGGAATGGCACATTTAAAATGCTTTTACAATTAAGCTTCTATGCCTGTGGCTTTTTACTTTTACTGCTCATTATGCGCAGGATTTATTTTACACAGCTAAAGCCCTATGTGTTTATATTCCTTGGGCTAATTCTAGGGATTGTATTTTGGTTTATCTCTGCTCCTGATCCGCGTTTTGGCTTTCAATACTTCTTTCCTGTCTTTGCCTTTAGCGCAAGTTTTGTGTTGCAGTATTTTCTCTCCCATAAAGAGCATTATGTGCTAGGCTTATGCTTTTTATATATCTGTGCGTCTTTAAGTGTCAATCACATTCACTTTAACGCCATAGATAGGAAAGAATCTCAAAAGATTCCCCAAGTCGCCCTTGCTTCCAAACACACAGATTCTAATCTGCTTATATATTACCCCAAAGAGGGCGATAGAGTATATGACGCCCCACTCCCAGCCGCAGCCTATTTCAACTCCAAACTTAGCAAAAAGACATTCTTAGGTAGAGATATGTATGTCATAGAATCACACAAGGGAAAAAAGGAACACCAATGAAAGAAGCACTTTTAGAAAAAACTTTACGCAAAATGCGACTTGGGCGTGTATTACCCACCATCAAACAATTCAAAAATCCCTCTGTGCTTGATGTAGGCTGCGGCTGGGAGGCAAGACTCCTAAAAGAAATCGAGCCTTTTATCTACAAGGGTGTGGGGATTGACTTCAAAGCCCCGATTATACAAACGCAAAAGATTCATACATTTTCCTACTTTTTTGAATCTAAAGATTCTGAAGCGGGGGGGGGGGATAGTACAAAGTTGGGAAAATGCCACCTACTTGGGGCATTGCCACCTGCCATTTGAAAACGAGAGTTTTGAGGTAGTAAGTCTCTTGGCGGTGCTCGAACATTTGTATTATCCCTTTGATATGATGTGTGAAATCGCAAGGGTGCTAAAGCCTGGTGGGTGCTTAATCCTCACCGTCCCAAGCCACCTTGCAAAGCCTGTGCTAGAGTTTCTAAGCTTTAGGCTAAAAATTGTGAGTGAGAAGGAGATAAGAGACCATAAACGCTATTATGATAGAAAGGATTTAACATCGCTTGTAGCCGCTTCACCTCATCTCCGCCTTGTGAAACACACATATTTTCAGCTGGGTATGAATAACTTTGCCGTGATAGAAAAGGAGCGTTAAATTGGGTGTAAAATCTTATTTTGTTTGCATATTTATCATTTTTATGCTGTTTTTTGGGTTTGCCTACCCTATTGTGCCATTTTGGGGCGATGATTGGCAAATGATGAGTACGTATGGTTCTCTTAAACCTACTATGTATTCGTGGATTCCCGCTCGGCTGCTCCCTCCAATGATACAAACGGGTATGGGGATTATAAGCGTATATGTGATTATGCCTTTAAGTGGGCTAGACTTTATCGATTCTATCATACTTATGAGTGCTATCACTCTAAGTGTTGTTTATACACTGCTAAGTATTATTCTCTATCGCCTTATCCTTAGTTTTGGCGCTTCAAAGTGGCTTGGGCTTTGTATCACAAGTATTTTTATTATTAGTGGATTTTGTATGATGAAGGCTCATAGTATGCCTTTGCTTCTCCCTGCAGACTTACAAGCTGAAGGTATGGGGTACATTTTCACCCTCATTAGTTTTTACATTATCCCCAATGTGCTTAATCTCGCCTTGCTTTGTATCGTGTGCTATTTACTTGCCCTGCGATTAAATCTTGTGCAAAAGCCCATCACCATAGCACCCCAACCCCTGTGGATTCTAACGGGGGGGGGGTAGTCATTCTTTATCTCGCGCAATTTTCTATCATAAGTGCAAGTTTAATCCTTGCTAGTTTTTGTGGCATAAGCTTATTTGTAGAATATTGCTATTTTATCGCAAAAGATACAAAGCATTTCTATCGCCTTTTTAGCTTTTTGAAAACATTAGGCTTATATGGACTTATCTGCCTTGTGTGTCTGCTTATGTGGTGTGTAGCCGCATACTATGACATACATTCTGGTAGAGCAGAGTATTGCGGGGCTTTTAACCTCTCTTTTGGTATCTCATATATGTATAATAGCCTCAAACTCCTGCGCACAGGATTCCTTACACTCTTTATCCTCGCAGGCATAGGCATTCTTATAAAAGCCTATAAAGATAGCTCCTTGCGTCCATTTATCCTTACACAATTTTTATGGATTATAAGCCTTATGTGCGTTTATATCTTACTTGTGTCAAAATGTGGAGCGAAGTTTCACCTCATCAGTGGGCTTTTCCTCTCTATGCTGTGGCTTATGTGTGTGGCTTGTCATACTCTTTAAGACAGCAAAAAGTCTATGATGATACTTAACTGCGTTTCACTTTTTGCCTTCTTACACCCATTTGAGGCTTATAAAGAACGTCCTAGAGAATCTTATCTCTACCACAGAGAATATGCAAAATCTTGGGTAAATGCCGCGCAGCTTGCAAGTAAGCAAGGGTAAGATTCCCTTACCATCATCGTGCCTCGCTCATTTCCGCATTGGCAGTGGGAGAGGTGGTTTTTTGATGGTTTTTCCCATACTTTGCACCACTATGGCATTATCCCCACTCCCATTAAAGTAGTTTTCAAGCCTCAGCCCTAGATATGCTATAATGTCTCCTTTTAGCTTATGGAGGATATATGAAGCCCTATACTCTTAATCTTTTTAAATACCTCCTTGTAGGGGGTTCTGCGGCGATTGTAAATTGGTGTATATTTTTCGTATGCTTTCACTTTTTAAACTTACATTATCTTCTTGCAGGCTTTATAAGCTTTATCATTGCGACATTGTGGAATTTTCTTTTAGCTAAAAAATTCATTTTCTGCTCTAGCACATACTCTCTTCTTAAAGAAGGCACACTTATTTATCTCGTGAGCTTTGGGGGATTACTCATTGATATAACCATATTGTTTATTTGCGTGGAGTGGTTAAGCTTATATGAAATGTTGGGCAAGATTCTTGCCACAGGGGTAGCATTCATCTTTAACTTTGGGTTAAGGCAATTTGTGATATATCGATAAATTTGCTTATTTTTAGGCATTAATGCCTAAAAATAGTAGAATACACGCTATCTTAAATCCTACACAAGGCTCAATATGAATAGTTTTGGCAAAATCGGCTTTATTCTCGCAGCCCTTGGCAGCTCCATTGGCTTAGGGCATATTTGGCGATTTCCCTATATGGCGGGGACAAATGGGGGGGGGGCGTTTGTCTTACTCTATTTATTTTTGGCACTCTCTATTGGCATTGCAATGCTTGTTGGTGAAATGCTCCTTGGCAACAAAGGCAGGGCAAATGCCTTTAAAAGTTATGAGAATCTCGCTCCTCCTCATCGCAAAAGATGGCGATATGCTGGGCTTACTCTCATTGGCGGTCCTATTATTCTCTCATTTTATGCCATTGTGCTAGGCTGGGTGTTTTACTATCTTTTTTTTGTTAGCTTTAACCTCCCTACCGACATAGAAAGCTCCACAGCGATTTTTAATGACCTCTACACACAGGGCTTTATCCTGCAGAGCTTGGGCTTACTCTTTGTGATGGGGTTAAGCGGCTGGGTGATTTCACGCGGGGTAAAAAGGGGCATTGAGCGACTTAATCTCATTCTTACACCTCTATTATTTCTTATCTTTTTTGGATTATTGCTTTATGCGATGAGTATGGAATCTTTTAGTAAGGCAGTGGCATTTATGCTAAGTTTCAATACAGAGGAGCTAAAAAAGGCGCTTAATCTTAATGTATTTGTAGATTCTCTAGGGCAGGTGTTTTTCTCGCTTTCACTTGGAGTTGGGATTATCATCACTTATGCTGCCTCCTCGCAAGAGACTCAAAATCTTTTCAAAAGCGCCTTGTGGATAGTGCTTTCTGGCGTGGTCATTGCTATTATGGCTGGGCTTATGATTTTTACCTTCGTGTATGAATACAATGGCGAAGTGGGTGCGGGAGCGGGGCTTATCTTTATCACCTTGCCTGTTATGCTCTCACATTTGGGGATATTAGGCAATATTATCGCTTATTTATTCCTCATAGCCTTTAGTTTCGCAGGAATCACTTCTGCTATCTCACTGCTTGAACCCGCCGTGATGTATGTATGCGAAAATGCTAAATACAGCCGAGCAAAAGCTACTTGGAGCATTGTGGGGGCTGTTTTTGTGCTTGGAATGGTGATTATTGGCTCTATTTCCACACCTTTAAGCAGCTATCTTACCTTTGGGGCAAAGTCGCTTATGGACGTAGTGGAATTTCTCTCTGCTAATATCATTATGACACTTGGTGGGCTTTTAGCTGTAATCTTTATGGGCTGGGTTGTGCCAAAGGCGCAATTACAAAGCTTTAGCGCGGGATTTTTTACCCCTATTATGTTTCACATTTGGTATTTTCTTATGCGCTATGTCGCGCCTTTGATTACTATTGTGATACTACTAGCCGTATGTGTGCAGTTTTTCACAGGGAAAGACATTGCAAGCTTTATCTTTGAGGCAATAAGATATGAGAAAAGCCACTAAATCACAACAATAAGGAGTTTTTATGCGAAGCGACATCATCAAAAAAGGCTATCAAAAAGCTCCGCACAGGAGCTTATTACGCGCCACAGGATTACAAGATGCAGATTTTGATAAGCCCTTTATCGGCGTGGCAAATAGCTATATTGACATCATTCCCGGGCATTTTTTCTTAAACAAATATGCCGCGATTATTAAAGAGGAGATTCGCGCTGCGGGCGGCGTGCCTTTTGAGTTTAACACGATTGGTGTAGATGATGGAATCGCAATGGGGCATAGCGGTATGCTCTACTCTCTGCCAAGCCGCGAGCTGATTGCGGATTCTATCGAAACGATGATGAATGCACACGCGCTAGACGCGATGATTTGTATCCCAAACTGCGATAAAATCGTGCCGGGTATGCTTATGGGGGCATTGCGCGTGAATGTGCCGACAATCTTTGTAAGTGGTGGTCCAATGCGTGCGGGCAAGCTAGAAGACGGCACGATTTTGGATTTAAACTCTGCTTTTGAAGCAGTAGGCGCATATAGTGAAGGTAAAATCGATGAGAAAAGGCTACACGAGATAGAATGCAAAGCCTGTCCGGGTGGTGGGAGCTGTAGCGGAATGTTTACTGCAAATTCTATGAATACGTTGTGTGAGGCTATGGGCGTAGCACTGCCGGGCAATGGCACGATTCCTGCGCTTACCCCTGAACGAGAGGCACTCTTGCGCCAAGCAGCGAGACGAATCGTAGAAATTGCACTTGATGAGGGCAAAAGTGAGCAATTTAAATTCCGCAATATCCTCAACAAAAAAGCCGTGCATAATGCCTTTGTTGTGGATATGGCAATGGGTGGTAGCACGAATACGATTTTACATATGCTCGCCATTGCCAAAGAGGCAGAAGTGGATTTTGACCTCCAATCCATTAATGCAATCGCGCAAAATGTCGCCCACATCGCTAAAATTGCCCCCGCCCTTAGCACCGTGCATATGGAGGATATTAACCGAGCTGGAGGAGTTTCTGCTGTAATGAATGAAGTCGCCAAGCGGGATTTAGGATTTAGCGATAAATCCCCTACATTGAATGCCTCGCACAACCCTAAA
Organism: Helicobacter mastomyrinus; assembly: GCF_039555295.1. Lineage (NCBI taxonomy): Bacteria > Pseudomonadati > Campylobacterota > Epsilonproteobacteria > Campylobacterales > Helicobacteraceae > Helicobacter > Helicobacter mastomyrinus. Next base: position 640,917 of record NZ_CP145316.1, read on the forward strand.
AACTCATCTCAAATCTTAGAATGCCAAGATTCTAGTAGCACAAATTCACCCACACTTGCAAATCCAGATTCTACACAATCTATTCTCTATTTAGACGCGCTTACGATCACAGGTGAGAAGTTAGGAGAGCGTATTCAAAGTGCAAATATCACAGATTCTAGCATTATCCGCCATAATGACAATGCCTACTCGCCTGTGGGGGGCTTGAAAATCCTTTATGGGAATCTCGCCACACAAGGCGCAGTTTTGAAAGTCGCCGCAGTGGCGGAATCTATGAAAGAGTTTGAAGGAAGCGCAGTGTGCTTTAACTCGCAAGACGAGGCGATTAAAGGCATTGCTGGCGGCAAGGTAAAGGCGGGGAATGTTGTCGTGATTCGCTATGAGGGACCTAAAGGGGGACCGGGAATGCAAGAGATGCTAAGCCCTACAAGCCTCATTATGGGAATGGGTTTAGGTGAATCTGTCGCGCTTATCACCGATGGACGCTTTAGCGGAGCTACTCGCGGGGCGTGTATCGGGCATATAAGCCCTGAAGCAGCAGAGGGAGGCTTGATTGGGCTTATTGAAGATGGAGATAAGATTAGAATCTCCGTGAGTGAAGGGGTTTTAGAACTCTTGGTAGATTCTGTGATTTTAGAATCGCGCCGTGCTAAATGGCAGCCGATAAAAAAGGACATTAAAAGCAAGTGGCTCAAACGTTATGCGCTATTAGTGAGCAATGCCGCCAATGGTGCTGTGCTAAAAACAGAGCTGTGAAGAAAGATCTTACTACTACAAGGAATCAAAGATATTAAGTGAGACTTATTAAATGACAGCCCAAGCATATTTAGACAGAATCCAAACAATTAATCAAGGGAGTTTTTACACGCCGGATTCTATCGTGTGCCTTGTGTATCAAATGCTTTTAAATGCTAAAATTGATATAAAAAATTATGTTTTGCTTGATAGCTCTTGTGGTTATGGGAGTTTTTTAGAGATTCCACAAAGTTTCCTAAATAGACAATTTACTCAAATTATTGGCGCAGATATTGATAAACAAGCCTTGCAAAAGGCTCAAAAAATTTTTAAAGATTATGCCATTGCACCTTTATTCCTCCATACAAACTCCTTGCAAAATGTCTCAAGAGAAAAATTTAATATTTTAGAATCTTCTAAACTCATTATCGTAGGTAATCCACCTTATAACGATAAAACCTCTATCGTGCAAAATCACCTTAAAAGCACAGATTCTAACCCTGTGGATTCTCAACTTAAAGCGCGAGATATAGGCATTAGCTTTTTACGTTCATTTGATATATTAAAAGCGGATTATATCTGTGTGCTTCACCCGCTTTCTTATTTGATTAAAGAATCAAACTTTAAATCCTTAAAAAACTTTACTAAACACTATCGCCTATTGGATTCTACAATCATTAGCTCACAAATCTTTTGCCCTAAATCTTTGGGATTTTTTCCTATTGTTATTGCCTTGTATGAAAGAGACAATCAAGGAATGGATTTTGATTTTATTTGTAATTTTTCTTTTAAAACTCGTGAGGACAAATCTTTTAGGCTCAATGATTTTGATTTTATCGCACAATATATTGATAAATATCCAAATAAAAAGCGTGTGGATTCAAAGCACAAAGTGGCGATGTTTTATACTCTACGCGATATTAATGCCCTCCGCCGCTCCAAAACATTTATAAGCAAAAATACTGCAAATGCAGTGTATGTTACACAGGATAAATATAGTCTTTACTGCTATGTTGATGTGTTTAAGCAAATCATCAAGCATATTCCTTATTATCTAGGAAATTGTGATATTTTGATAGATTTTAAGAAATTTCAAGCCTTAGAATCTGCATTTATCAAAGCAAGTGAGAGTAAGATTCTAAGCGAGGATATAATGCAGTATTTCAAAGATTTGTTAGGGGAGCATTATGAGGATTGAAAGTGTAAATGTAAAAGATAAGAAAATTCGTGTAGAGATTCCGCTTACAACACAAAGCGGTAAGATTAGAGTAAAGATAAGAAATAGCTTTTATGAATATGGAATCCCAACGGCGACAAAAAAATTCCATTTTCGCAAAAACATTATATTGAATGGCAAATCGGCTATGATGTGGATAAGAGGAATAAAAAAAACTTGCTTTAAGCACTCTGCAAGAGACGCATTTTGTAGGAGCAAATGGGAAAAATAAGGCACTTTATGAGCTAAGTGAATATTTATATTATTTTGTGCAGTGGGGGATTATCAACAAGGCAGAGATTGAAAATCTTTGCACATTTTTGCAGAATCTTAAAAATGAGGATTTTATAGACAGCAGATTTGTCGTGCTACATCTTTATTTTTTTCAATATTGTGAGGAAACAAAAGAGAGGATTCTACTTTATAGGCTGCAAACAAAGTGTTTGCCTATTGTTGCATTTTATAAATATTTGCTTCTCAAAATATGAAAATATTGCTATAAACTCTATATTTGCTATTCTACCATTGTGAGGAGTGAGGACAAAGCAACCTATTAAATTTTATTAGATTGCAAACTATTTTGTAGATTATGGACTTTTGCAAAGCCTTAAGTGCTTATAGCATTTGCTATTTTTTTCAATAATGTTGTAATTACATACAAATATCATCATAAAGGATTTAAATGCCATCTCTTATGCTTTTAGGTGCGGGGATTATGTAACCCCTCGCGTAAAATCAAAGTCATTTCGCGTTTGAAATCAAAGTGAGAGATTTGACTTTGATTTCAAACAATTAAATTTAAGTAAATAATCCCCAGCAGTAAAACTAGCCCTTTAAGCCTCTTATTCCCAACCTTTAAAAAGCTCCATAATCTCTCTTATGTTCTCTTGCCTTATCTTATCTCCCAGCCATTAGCCCCATCATATACTACTCATTCAAAAAACCATTAAATCTTTTAAACACCCACCATACGCATTTTAAAAAGATATTAAAAACCCTTTTAAAGCCCCTTAAAATCCCTTTCCCTCACACTTCATTATTTTTTCTCATCTTTGTGCTACTCTCACTCTCGCATTTGTTACAATCACTTATTTATTATAAGGATTCACAATGCCACAGCTCACCTTTAGAGAAATCATAGAGCGCATTAAAGACATACTTGCCACAGATTCTATCCTAAAGCCTAAAGACATCGATGTGGCAAAAGCTCTTAATATGTCGCCAAATACCCTCGCTCAAGCAAAGTTTAAAAACTCTATTCCTTACAAAGCCATTATGGATTTTTTAGAATCTAAGCACATCTGTATCAATACCTTTTTCTATGGGAGTGCACCAAAAGAGAGTGTTCATACTTTCGAGCATTACAAGATTTTAAAACTTTATAGTGCTAATGCCTCTTTGGGTGGAGGCTGTATCAATGAAAGCATACAATCACAAGAAGTGATATTTGATGAGCGCATTTTAGCACATTTAAAAGTGAGAGATTGTGAGCTTATACTCGCACTTGGTGAGAGTATGGAGCATACATCACCGATAGGAGCTTATGCCTTGTAAGCTATAAAGAACGTGAAGTCAAAAATGGCAAGATTTATGCGATAAGGACAAATGATGGACTTTTTATCAAGCATTGTTTTATCAAAGATAAAAGCCTAGAGCTTATCTCCGCAAATCTTAACTATGAGCCATTAAGCTATGCGCTTAATGAGGTAGAAATTATAGGGCGGATACGAGGGGTGATTGCTCCTGTGTGATGATTACTTAAGAAATACCCCTAAAATATACTCCTGCACAAGCTCTTGCAATTCATCTTGCAAAGATTGAGGGACATTACCCTTATCATTGATAGGTAGAAATGCCCGAGCAGGAATGATAGTTTTATGATTTCTCCCTGCTTTACCACCAAATTGATGAATCCTCGCATACACTACATTTGTGCCTATACTTGCACTCTTGGCAGTATGTGAAGTGTGAATAGAATTTATCAGTTTGCCTTTATCTACAAGCTTTTTCTTTAAGCCCTTGCTCTTTTTAAGCGTAGCAGATGATAAAGGCTTCCACTTTTCCCCAAAGGGTGAGGTCTCTTTTTCAAAAGATTGTGAGGTAAAGAGAGCTAGAGTATTAGCAATATGTGCCATTAGTGGCTCTGTGTCTTTGAGCCTTAACTCTAAGCTTTGCATTTGTCCTCTTAGCTCATCAAAACTCATATATTTTGGCATAGCCTCTCCTTTTTTGTAAAGATATGGTATAATTGCTTCTGCCACAAAAGAAAATAAGCTGGAGTATCCCATTCCACTTGAAAAGTAGTGTGCAAGTCTAGAGCTTTCTTGCGTTTTGTGGCTGTGAATAAATCACTTTTTTATTTTTGAGATTTTTAAGCAAGACTTCTTTATTATCTACTGCTAGTAAGCTCTCCACCCAAACTTCCTTTTTATCACTTAAGCTTTTGAGACTTAATCTATACCACCTATCAAGTTTGTTCAGCAAGATATATTTCACGCTAGATTTCTCATCTTGATATATAGAATCTATATGCTCTATCATATCCGCTATAAGCGTATAATCAAAAGCATCAATTTCTGGGTGTCTGCTTTTATGGTCATTTATAACACTCGTGCTTATGCGGATATGTTCTGCTTCATTAGCAAATATCTTTTGTAGTTGCTTTGGTATTTTGCAAATAGAGGCAGTTTTTTGTAAGTCCGATGTGCGCCATAGCTCATTTATCTCCTTAAACCTTACATTTCTTTGCTGTATAAATGCTGCTATGGCTTTTAGCCTTGTGATAGCATTTGGATTATTCGCGTGGATTTTAAGTTTTTGATTAAGAATGTGAGCAAGAGCCGCATTATTATCACTTATATCAAATGTTGCTTCTTGCACATTTGGCATATCACTTATATTACTTACCTTTAAGCCAAATCTATCAAGCTGCTCCTTAGTATAAGCCTCCACTCTACATCTACACCCAAAATCAGCCCCAGGATAATGCTTCTCCCAAAAGCTATGCTCACGGGGCAAGATAGTATTATGCAAAAGCTTATGTGAAAGCCTCGTGCGCGAATCATTTATAGCTACATAGCGATAATATATCTCACCTTTGAGATTATCTTGTGTCATTTTACGCCCTTGATTATAAGAGTTAAGGATATTTTGATGATAAATTTGCTTTAGTCTTTTTGGGTTAAGGGGGGTATTACTTTGGGTAAGCAAACTTTGCACGTTTTGCTTCCACTCTTTAAACTCCTGTCCCTGAAGCAATGCTAAGCTTAAAGATTTTTGCATATCGCTTAATAAATCTACATTGGCAATGCCTTTAATAGTAAAAACACGATTATAAATATTATGTTTTAGGGTGGAAAGCTCATTAAGCACTTCAGGCTTTTTGCTTTGCAAATAAGCGATAGCCTCGCTTGGTGGTAGATTGAAATCAAAGTGTAACATCATCTGCCCCAAAGAGTGCGCCATTAAGAAAAAGCCTCATTAGCTCTTGCTCTTTTAAAAGCAAATCCTCTCCCTTAAAACTCAAAGCAATCTTTTGTGCTGCCTGCTCATAACTCTTGCAATCTTTTAAAAATGCTCCCAAATCAAACTCGCTCTTAGGATTCACATCTTGCAAGGCTTTATCAATCTCTAGTTCTTGCCCTGTGAGTAAGTCTTGAGCTTTGTTGAATGATAAATTGTGAGAAGTTTGCGTAGAATCTGCATAGCTTAAATGCGAGATTTTAAAGGTTTTCTCTAAATGTTCTATGGGGATTTTCACACCCATTTGAGAGAGGATAAGATAAGTATCGGCTTGAAGTTTCTCATCTTTTTCTGTGTTGGTATCAATTTCAAAACTAAAAGGTGCAGGAGTAGCAAAATTAAGAGCTAAGAGTTGAGTTAAAAGCGAATACACACTCTCACTTAACAAAAAAGCGTCAAAGTCTGTGGCATTTTTTTGCATTTCATTATGGATATTGCCGAGTGCCTGCGTGCCATTTTGTGTAGAATTGGAGCTCAAAACCTGCCCTGTGATGAGCTTAGAAATACTCTCATCACAATAGCGCACAAATTCTAAAAATGTGCCTTTATCTACATTACCATTAACTACCTCTACCATATCATTTGCTCCAAAAAGCCCCACGCTATTGCTTCTTAGGGCAAGCGCTGATTTTAAAATAGCTTTACTATCTTCTTCATTGCTAAGACTATCGCTTTTGATAATAAGTGGTGGAATCGCATAGCTATCAAGATAGCTCATATATTTCATAAGCGAGATATGTTTAAGTGAGGCAATGGATATGATTTTATAGATTAAAGATTGCTCAATGATGTTGCCTGTGTCTGTGGGGTGATAATGCGTCCATATATCTGTATTGTCCTTAAGATATATCTTATTCCCACCTTGAGAAACATAGGGCATAAAGGCATTATTGCTTTCAAAATAGCGAGGTGAGATAAACTCAAATTGAGGGTAGATTCTGCTATTTTCTTGTCTATAATTGATAATAAAACTCGCAAAGCCATAAGCAATGGCAGAGCTACACTCATAGAGAAACTTTCTAAAATTACGACTTTTACTTAGCTCTTGAAGAAATATATCTTGGGCTTTATCATCGCTTTGCACCACAATAGGCTTACCGATGAGATTACTCCTACGTTTATTAAGCTCACTTGCAATTTGCGTATCAAAGCGTTTAAAATGCTCAAAACACGCAATCACTTCACTTAAACTCTCCGCATTAAGTGCGGATTTTACTTGTGAAAAACTTATCGCATTTGGCACATAGTTTTGATAGCTTGGCTCTAAAGTTTATATGCGGTGTTTTAAGTCCTTTTAAAGGCTTTTTAAAAAGGTTTTTGATATTCATTTGCACTCCTTTATATTAATCCCTCGATTTCTATGCTTACAATACTCGCACCCACCTTGCTTAAAAGAATCTCGTGGTTTTTCAAAAAACCAAAGCTCATAAGGCATTCATAGTTGTTTGCGATGATAAACACCACTGCTTGCCCTCTTAACTCGGCTAATTCATAGCTTACCTTATCCATTTCATCATCACTCACTAGCACATTAAAGGCATTTGTGCGCTTGAAATTGCCCTTTGTTAAAGAAGTATTACCTTCCTCATCTGTAAGCACTTTAGAAAAATCAAGCATAGAGATAGAATTATCCGCATAGAGCGAGATACCAAGTTCAATTAAATCTCCACAAATAATAGAGCCAATCTTAATATCTCTAATGCCCCAAGCCCTTACCCTAAAGATAATATTGCGCGTGAAAGTGTTGCGCTCATAATAAATATGATGTCTATATTTTTTACCCCAATTTCCAAAGAAATATTCACTCCAGCTTGAAATATTTTGCCCATAAAGTTTGTATGTCCGCTCTTCAATCACTTGTGCGTTACGCACATCTATGACTTCAATATTCAAAAACTTCGCCTCAATGTTGCTTATATAAATGCCCTTTGCACCAAAGCAAGAAAAACTTATATCTAATTCATCTTCCGCGATACAAGAGGTATTGAGATAATAATCAAAACACGCCCATTGATTGCTAGTTCCTACTTTTTTCCAACTCAAAACATCAGTCAGTGGCTTATTTACATTATCACTTAGGGCGACATAGACATATTTATCACTATGCACCTTGTCGTCTTTGTGATACTCTCTACCTAATTCAAAGGTGGGGGTCGATTCTAGGAGATTAGAATCAATAATCACAACTTCACTACGCGTTAAAACTTTCACTTTTGCGCTCCTGCTTCTAAACTTTCTTGAGATACGCGGAGCATTTGTTTGAGAGTGCTAAGCATAGCCACTTGTAATTTTTCATTTGTATTGCGCTCTTGTGTATTTATCTCCTCTAGTTTTTTTGTTTTTTCAAGGTAGGGGTCAATCATATTGAGCTTTGTTTTGTTCTCACCCTTTAGGGCTTCCTCATACTTTTTACTCGCATCAGCACTTTGTATTAATGCCTCGCCTAGTGCGTTAATGCGCTCGATTGTGTGTGGGTCGAAATTCTCCCTTAATGCTTCCTCTCGATAGCTAAGATAATTATCGATATTCACATCAGCTGCGCCCAGTGCCTCTTGCAAACGTTCTACTTGAAGTGCGGCAAGCTCTGCGCCATATCTTGCCGCCTCGCTCTCTTGACCTTTGAAAGTATAAAGCCAACTCTGAAAACTCTGCCCTGTGGATACAAATGTAGTAAGGCTTTCGCTTAATGCCTCGCTTATTTGCTTGTTCATACTCTTAGCATATTCTTCCCATACACTATAAATTGCATTGATGTTTGGTGTGGGAGCTGTGCTTTTTAATGCCTTGCTTGGTGCTTCAAAAAAGCTCTTTATAAGCTCCTTTGCCCCTGTGTTCAAAATCTCATCATAGTCTTTATATCGCCCAGCAGCAATACTTAGCTCTTTGACACTCCCACCTATGTCTTGCAGTAAATATTCATAGCCCCTTATGCCTTGTTGTATGCCTCTTAGGGCTATATTTGAGGCATCATAATATTCTGTCCAATGCCTTGTTTTCTTTGAGAGACCCCACCATTTCTTTGTGGTTTCTGTTTTATCTGCAAATTCTCGCGCACTCACATTGTCTTTTGTAGCCTTTGAGATAAGCTCCACTCCCTTTGCTTTGGTAGTAAGCTTGCTTGAGCTAAAACTTCCTATCAGTGCTCCACCAATACTACCGACAAGTCCGCCTACAAGCGCACCAACAGCTGTGCCTATCACAGGCACAAAACTACCAATAGCCGCTCCCGCTGCTGCTCCTCCCGCTGCACCACTTTGGGCGTATTTTTGTGTCTTGGCGGCATTCTCCTTATCACTTATGAAGTTACCTACTAAGCCCCCAGCAGCACTTGCAATGCCAAATCCTGCAAGGCTATCCCCTGCAACCTCTCCTAGTGAAGATTGCCCAATTTGTAAGCCTGTTACTCTCCCTACAACACCACCTACTGCGCCATTACTGCCTAAGCCATCAATGGCGGAGGCGAGGGATTTATTCATAGATTCTATAACAGAGGATTCCATAAAGGCAGCAGAGATGGAAGTTGCAAAGCCCTTTGTAATAGAGGTTTGCATAGATCTAAACAAATCCTCGCCAAAGTTTGATAAGCTGACAAATTTGCCATTAAGCGCATTATTGATATTTTCATTAAGCGCGGAGTTTATATTGCTTTTTAAATCCTCATAGGTTTTTGAATGCTCTTGTATATGGCGCATTTTTTGCTCGTGGAGTTTTAGTTCCACTTCATAGAGTCTATTGGCTTGCTCTATGGAGATTTGCCCTGATTTTATCTTTTGTCTTAGCTCTAAGTTTAAATGCGTGATTGTGCACTCATAGCGTAAGGATTCTAATTCTAGCTCCTTTTGTTTGTCCTCTTTCATCAAAGAGATATTCTTTTCTCTTATGGCAAATTCATTATCAAAATAGCTTCTTAGCAAATCCCCATCTTTTGTGCCGCTGCCTTGCTTCTTATTCGCATTCGCACCGATTTTGCCTTTAAGCATTTGAGTAGTTTTTTCAGATTCTAAACCCTCTTTGGCTTTGTCTTTCCAAATATCTTGGATTTTCTCAATGCCCTCACTAAAAATATCGCCATAGCCTTTAATATTGCTCATCATAGCAGCTTTTAGCTCTTTATCTTTATTATTTAGTCGCTCTATTTGCGATTTATGGTGCTTGTCGTCCTCACCAAAGCTAAACACACGTGCCATTGCGTGATAGGCAACCTGTGCGCTATTGATAAGCAATCGCAAAGAGTTGATAAGTAAGGATAGAGTGTTTTGCACCATCTTAAAAGCCGAGCTTAGCATTGCTGCAGCACTTTGAAAGCTCTTTATTACGCCTAAGAGTATATCACCTTCACTCGCGCTATATCCAAAAGCCTCTGCTAAGTCATTAATGGCTGCTACAATAGTATCTCTTACCATCATTCCAGCCTCAAAAACAGCACTTACAAGTGTGCTTATAATATCAAGTATGCCTTGAAACACGCTAACAATCGTGTCTTTATGCGTGCTTAAAAACTGCGTAAGTGAGGCAAGAGATTGCTTCATAGAATCAAAAAATGGCGCAATAGCACTTTGCTTAATATCATCAAAGGTGGAATTAAGCTTTGCCATACTTACAGCATAGCTATTAGCACTAAATGCAGCACTTTCACTAAGCGGTTCTAACTTCTCCATAATGAGTTCATAGAGTTTGCCCTCTTGTTTTGCTTTACTCATCTCCTCTGTGCTAAGCCCCATAGCACTCACAAATCGCCCAAAATCTGTGGCAGTGTTTGCTATGCCACTTCCTAAAGAATCTAGTGTTACCTTTAGAGAATCCACACTCACACCGCTGACATTAACTGCTGCGGCAATAGCTTTCATTGCATTTTTTGCTTGCTCTAAACTCATAGAGCTACCTGCAGTAGAATAAAATCCCTTAAACATATCGCTCATATCGCTCACAGAGTAGCCAAGCTCTAGCCCTGAAATCTTTAAATCATCAACAACCTGCTTTGATTGTTTGAGGGCAATCTGCCATTTTTCTTGGGCATTTAGCATCTTGCCTGTGGTTGTAGCATTTTCGTGGTTAATAGAAATAAGTGAGGCGATGGAATTATTTAGCTGTTCATATTGAGCATTAAGTGCAATAGCTTCTTTAATGGGTGTAACAAACACATCTTTGAGGATACTTAAGTCTTGTGCAGCAAGCCCTAAAGCACCTAAGCCCAAAGTCGTCTTGCCAATGCTAGAGCCAAAGGATTTGCTCTCTTTGTTTGCGTGGGCGAGATTTTCCTGCGTGCTTTTAAGCTCTTTATTCGCGCTTGTTAGCTCACCCTTTTTGACATTAAAGATAATCTCTGCAATGACTTTTGACATTATGTTTCCATCTCCGCAATCATTTCTTTATAAAGGCTTAGAATCTCTAGCGCATCGAGTTGATATTTAAGCGCAAAGTCTTTGAGTATGGCATAGTTAATGCTCTTTATTAGCTCAAAGCCCCCTATATTAAACTCTAGTGCGAGGTTAAACCCAAAGGCGAGCAGCTGCTCTTCTAAGTCCTCTAGCTCTATGGGCAAAGGCACACTTTTACTATCCTTGCTTAAAAATGCTTTTTCCTTTGCCCAGCGGATTAGTTTTTTCTTTTTGCGCCTTTAATGGCTCTAAATTGTTCGTTTATCGCGGTGTAAAAGTCTGCTAATGAGCCATTCTCAAGCAAATCTGCGATAAACTCATCTTTTTTCTCACCCTTGATATTCTCGCTTAAATGCTTTTTAGTAAGCTCAAAGCCTTTGAGTGTGTCTTTTTGGGATTCAAGCTCGGCGAGTTGGTTGGCATTACTCTCTAAAATCTCAAGTTCTATACTCTCTCCATTACTAAGCTGTGCTTGAATATTGATACTTGGACGTTCTACCTTAAATACAAAACTTTTATTCATTTTCTACTCCTTAATTAGATTCTGACTCATTCACAACCTCTTGTGGCTCATCTGTTTGTAGATTTTCCTCACCCACTATCTCCTCTTGGGCTTCCTCTTTTGATTGCTGAATGTAGTGCGTATAATAGCCCTCATCGGTTTTATTCGCACTGCCTTCAAAATCCATAGTTGCAAACTCTTCACTCATCAAGGGCAAATCTCCGCTCATCTTGATATTTGCCTCATAAATCACGCCCACAACCTGCTTTGCCTGCACGGGTGTGCCGACAAAAGTAAGCTTTGCTTTAAGCAGCGGATTACTCCCTGCGTCAATTTTGACAAAGCTACAAGCACAATCTGCTACCGCTCCACTTGGCAAAATCTCACCTTTCTTAAAAGCTACCTCTTTTATCTTAGAGCCTAAAGCTGCAGCGAGGTTAGCAGGAGAGAAACTATTGCACTTTATCTTAAGTGTATAGCTCTCTTCAGTTACCACTTCTGCGATTTTTTGCTTTAGTCCTCCACTTCGTGTAAAAGCAGTCGCGGTTGTCGTATCACGCGTGAGGGTAATCTCTGTCGCACCCATATCAAACTTTTCCCCGCTTAAACTTCCATCTGTGTTGTAGGGCTCTATATACATCACGCCCCCGCTCAAAAATAAATTGTCCTTTTGTGTGTTGTTTATTGGCATTTTTACTCCTTTATTATGCAATTTCTTTTGCTTCAAGCTCACAATTTTCTAAGCCGATTTTTTTACAGAGATTAAAAAACTCCAAAATTGCTTGTGTGCTACCACCGATTGTGCCTGTGCTATCATTTTTACTCTTACCTAGTAAAATGCAGCCTTCTGTATCCTGTGGGTAATTGCCTATGTGAATAAGAATGCTACGATTCCTAAAGCTAGGTAATTCTTTATCGCAAGTAAGCAAAATTGCAATGTAAGGGTGTGTTTGTTCTCCATTTGGAGTTTGCACCTTACGATAATATAGTCCTGTCTTTTTGAAATTCTCAAGCATGTAATCTTTATGATTTTTTGCAAGTGAAGCATTTTTGCCTGTCTGCGCCCACTCTAATTGATATGTGCGTGGCATAATACGCTTATCTTGTTTTGGTGTATCAGTAGATTCACCGATATTCTCACAAGTAAAGCAACTCCATATCTCTTTTAAAGTGTCATTCTCTTGAATTTCATTCACACTAAATTTACCTAATGTAGAATCCTCGATTTTTGCGACATTTGGCTTTTTCACATCTTTGTGTTCGCTTAGTCGCTGAAGTATAATTTTGTATTTCATTTATTCTCCTTGTGATAAGATTTCTAAACTCTCAACAGCATCTTTGTAAGAATAGTATTGAGCAATATTGCCGCTTAAAGATACGACAAAGGCGACCAAAACAATAAAGCGGACAAGTTTATAAGCGGTGCTATTCATTTTTGCCTCCTTTGCTCTCTTTATTGCCATTTTTAAAGGCAAGTAGCTCTTTTGCAAGATTAAGTGCCTTTTCAATTCCTAAAAATCCAAGTGCAGCAGCGATACCTACTCGCGCAAGGTAAGGCAAATCAGTAGCACTTAGAGTGGCATAGACAATCACACACAAAAATGATGAAGTAACTACACTTTTCAAAGCAACCTTAAGCAAGTAGCGCATATCATTTGATGTATCTTCTCTTTGTTCCTCGTTAAAAAAGCTTACAACCCCCGCTAAGATACCAACAATAGCAATGGGTAAAAGCTCTAAATAATGTCCTGCTTCAATCATAGTATTACCTCCACTACACGCGCTACACTAAGTGCCACGGAGATGATAATCATCGCCCATAGGCTCTTATGCACGACAAACCAAAATCGCTTGTATGAAGGCGAAATATCGCAGTGATACTTGCCAATCAAAAACCAGCGAAAATAAAACCACAGCCTTTTGAGGTTGTTTTTACATTTTCTAAAGAAACTTCGTTTTGTCATTTTTCACCTCTACTTATTTTAATGTCTTACATACAGGAGCAAAGCCCCTGTATGCGCCTAAAGCCCTGCGGGGGGCACTCATTTCTTACGCATTCAACGCCAAGGGGATTCTCTAATCTCCTCTGCATTTTTTTATATCAACCTCAAGCATTTGAGTATAAATAAGGACATTTTTCACATCTTTACCCATATCAAAGCTTTGTTTTGGACGTTCTCTTTTTGCCACACTGCACTTTTGAGGCACAAGCACTTCTACATACTCTATCCTCGCACACCCATAAAATAGGCTAAGGGGAAGTAGAAACAAAAAAGACTTGTAAAGCATTTGCTACCTCCTGAAGTCGAATTTCACACTCGGGAAGCTCGCTCCCTTGTGTATTTGTAGTGCTTATGTATGGATTATTTGTAGAATCTAAATCTGCATAGTATTTGCGCCGCACTTCCTGCTCGATTATATTACTCTCGCGCTCGTTGTAGCGTGAGATTACCTCTGCATCGAGTGCGTTTTGCCTAATAGCCTTGTTTTGCTCGGCAAGTATCGCGCCTTTCACTCCCACATCGATACTTTTATCAATGTAGGCATTGATACCATAAAATAGCGCGAGCACAACACTCACAAGCCCTAGGATTACAAATATTGTCTTTTTCATTTTCTCTCCTTTATCGTGTTTTAAGATTAAGTATTATTTCATACACAAAAAGCCCATTTGTTTGCGTGAAAAGCCCTACTTTCTCCCAGCTCATAAGCGAAGCATTAACACAGCTTAGTGCATTTGCCCTGTGCTTAGAGCAAAGCTCTAAAATCTCTTCTATGCGTAAAAAAATGCTAGAGCCATCTTTGTTAAGAGAGTTTCCTGCCACATAGATTTTAAGCTCATACTCGCGGTAGCTCTCCTCTTTGCTCCTCATAGAGCTAAAAAGCAGATAGTTACCCTCTTGTGTGATTCTATCTTCGCTTAAAAGCAAGAGATTGCAGCTTTTAAAAAGTGTTAAAACCTCGTTTAATAGCGTTTTTAACAAAATTCACTCTCCCTGCTTTGTGCCGCATAACAAGCACTTGGGCTTTTTGCCCCCTTTTCATCAATAAAGGGCGCGTTTTTTACGACTTCTAGTGCGTTTTTGAGTAAAAGCTCATCTTCGCCATTGAGCTCTATCTTGAGATAGATTTTAAGGCGAATATAGGCTATATCAATACGCGCAAAAGTAGGCACATCTTTGTTTTTGCAAATCTCATCGCTTTGAGCTAGTGCGATTTCTAACACTTGCCCTGTAATCTCGCTAGGATTATCAAGGCTTTGTGTCGCGCGAAATTTAAGATGTGCTAAAAGCTCCATTACTTTCCCTTTGACTTTTTTTGCTCTACTAAATCATCACGCTCACTCTCTTGCTCTTCCTCCACAGAAAGTAAAGAGGATACTTGAAGCTCTAAGGTTTCAATTCTCTTTTCAAAAGCACTTAGCCTCTCATCAATTTGTGTATTGAGCCTGCCTTGCGCTTCACGCAAGGCTTTTGCATTTTCTCTATTTCCCATTTTATCCTCGCTTTTGTAGCTAAAGCCACCGCTTCGGTCTTGCTTTGGGCAAGTAAATTGCCCTTCGCGCCTAAAGCTTGAGTTATGACTGCTAAAGCATTCATCAACTCGGTTTCTAAGGTATTTCTACCCAAACTTACGCTTATGGGGATTACCCACCTTATCCCTAAAAACACCCTTAAGGTTTAGATTTGAGAGCGAGTTGCCACATTCCATACCCTGCATTATCCTCTGTGCGGATTCCATATAAGAAGCTATCTCGCATAAAGACATTTTCATCTGTGGGTTTATCAAGCCCTGCAAACTCCACACTTCTATTGATTTGTAGCACGAGGGGCTTTAGGACTCGTGTTGTGTCAAAGAGATACCACGCACTTGCGTCAGTAAGCCTATCACACACGATGTAGTCGCACATTCCATAAGTGATGTTTGAAGAGCCATTACTCAAAGTTTGTGCTTTAAGAATCTTAATCGCTTCTACTTCAAGCTCTGGTGGGACTACAAGTAAGCTAGGGCGGATTCTCAAAGGATTGCCATATTCATTACTCACCCCTCGCATTTCCTGCCTTGCACTTAAGAAATTTGCTTGATTAAGTGCAAGAGAGAGGGAATTACTAAAGGTTTGACTGCCTACTTCGTGGTCTGTTGCAAAGAAAGGTCTGCCATCATAACACGCGCTATTTGCCTCTAAAAGCCCAAAGACGATTTCGTCATAATGTTCACGCACAGATTCAGCCATTGCTTGCACGCGAGGCTTGACAATGCCTAAACTATCATACTCAATCACATCTCGGCTCACTTCAATAGTGCTCTCCCATTTCTTACGCGTAATGGTGTAGGTATTTGCCTTAAGGTCTTTAAGTGTGCGCTCACCCGTCCATTCAATCATATTTGGAAAATCACCAATCCACGCATAATCAACGCTAATAGTGTTTGCTTTTACTTCTGTGGCAATTTTCTTATAATCCTCATTTTCGCTTTTTAAAGCATCGTTGAAAACCTTGCTTAGTCCTTTTGAGACTTGCTCCATATATGCAGTATCTAGTTTTGGCATTTTTTCTCCTTTAATTACAAATCAAGTTGGGCTTTGATATGCTCATCAATATCTAAGCCTTTTTTCTCATCAAAATCTGCGCTCTTGTTTTTCAAAACGCTCTCACATTCAGCCTTGCATACTTCTAAGAAAGCACCTAAATTTTCTTTATTCATCGCAAGTGCAGCTTCTTTACGCGCAGGGAGCATAGAGGAGTTTTTAATCGCTTCATTGATAAGCTTTTCTTTTTGCTCTTGTTCCTCTTTGCTTTTTTGTTCTTGTTCCTCTTGTATCTGTGCTTCTAGTGCTTTGATTCGCACCTCTAGTGCCTTATTTTCTTCCTTTGCCTTTGCAAGCTCATCTTGCAAGGCTTTTGCTTGCTCCTCATTCATTCTCTCTCCTTGTAGGGTTTGCTCATTATTTAAGGCAGTAAGTGAAGAAAGATTAGGGCGATTGACAAGCCCAATAGATACAATATCTACAACCTCTCCTTGTGCGTTTTTTAAATACGCAGGGGAGATATAGCGATAGACTTTGTCTTCTACAAGAGACTTGCCTATGGAGTTTAGCTCTAAATCCGCATAGATTCCATCTTCTCTTGCTTCAAAAGAATCTAGGGGAAACCAGCCGAGTGCTTCTTTATCTTGATGGTCTTTATCAAGCATAATGTCGCAACCCTTAAGCTTTAGTCTCTCTAGCACAAGCGCAGCATTGAGGCTAAACTCTCTCCCATCAATGCCACTAAAAGAGCCACAAGGCGAGATTTTCACTTTCTCTTTTGTGTCCTTTTGTGCTTGTGCGCTTTGAAGCTCCAAAAA
Source organism: Helicobacter mastomyrinus (assembly GCF_039555295.1). Lineage (NCBI taxonomy): Bacteria > Pseudomonadati > Campylobacterota > Epsilonproteobacteria > Campylobacterales > Helicobacteraceae > Helicobacter > Helicobacter mastomyrinus. The sequence goes on from NZ_CP145316.1 coordinate 657,616, forward strand.
CACTACATCTTTCATTCTCCACTCTCCTCATTTGTTTTAACCTCACTCGCGGGAGTAAATCCCGCTTCGTTCCTAAAGCCCTGCGGGGGGCACTCATTTGTTTGAGTGTTGGCATTCTAGAGTTCTTTCACGCATTGTTTTGGTGAAGTTTTCACAAAAACAATGCACGTAGGCTTGGTTTAATGCTAACCCAAAAAGGCTTAAGTAAAAAAAGGATTTTAAGAGTGAAGAACATAAGAGAACAAATAAAAGAGCGATACATTCAAGGTATGGATATTGTAGATATTTGCACGAGCCTTAACATCACCCGCGCAGGATTCTACTACCACAAAAACGCGGATTTAAAAAAAGGCATTAATTGGGATAATCTCCTTTTAGAATCTAAGCGAGATATTAGTTCCATAAGAGACAAAGAGGCGGTGTTTATCGCCACGCTTATTGCGAGCTTTGAAGAATTTATGCAAAAAAGCAAAGAGAATGGATTAAGCCCTGAGGCACTCGATAAGCTTCATCAATACGCGCAGACTTATTGGAGGCTCAAAGCCCCAAAGAATGATGAATTTTCACTCAAATCTAAACTCATTGCCACTGCGCGCGATACGATTAATGAAATCGCAAATATCGCCCTCAAAGAAAATAATGAGATTGTGGCGGATTTTTTAGCAAAAAATGCAGATACGATTATAAATAAGGTTTTTAAGGATAAAAATTGAAAAGTAAAATATCTACCCAATACCCTTTAAGCTTTAAAACGATTTTAAACGCAATTTAAACGCAATTTAAAAGGTATTATGCGATGAATGATTTAGCTATAAAAGAACTTAAAAGTTTCCTGCAGTCTCTACCTATCCTTAATGATAAGGAACGTAATAAACGAGTAGCGCGCGCAAAGAGTGATTTTACTTACTTCGTGCATACTTATTTGGGACATCACATTGGACTTCAAAACGAGTGTCCAAAGCACGGGCATTTGCACGAAGTGCCAATCCACACTTGCATACAGCGCAGCAAATCCCGCAAGGGTAAAAGGAACGAAGTGGGATTTACTCCCGCGAGTGAGATTAAAACAAATGAGTGCCCCCCGCAGGGCTTTAGGAGCAAGGGCAATTCACTTGCCCGAAGCGAGATTAAAACAAATGAGACTTCAGTCTTTAGAAATTGGGTATATGAGGAGCTACCACATATCAAGGATAATAAACTTATCATCAAAGCCTATCGTGGCGCAGCCAAAACTACGCTTATCTCTCGGCTTTTTGTGCTATGGCAGATTTTAGGAGGAAACAAACGATATGCCATTATCATTAGCTCCACACTAGATTTAGCCAAAGAAGGTATAGACCTTATAAAAACCGAGCTAGAAGATAATGCTAATCTCAAATGCGACTTTAACATCACACCTTTTAATGTATGGAGCGCGGAAGAGATAAGCTTTGAAGTCAATACATTGCCTTGCAAGATTAAGAGCTTTGGTGCGGGTAAAAAGATACGCGGGACAAATTTTTTAAGCATACGCCCTGACCTTATCGTATGTGATGATATTGAAAATGATGAGAACATACAGAGTAAGACCCAGCGTGATAAGCTCTATAGTTGGTTTAATAAAGCGATTTTAAAGCTTCCCTCACGCACAAACGCAAGTTATCAAATCCTACTTGTAGGCACGACCTTGCACTATGATAGCCTATTGCAAAGAATGCAAAAGCGCGATGATTTTAAGAGCTTTAACTTCCCACTTTTAATCAAAATGCCAAGCAACCTTGAGGAGCTTACACGCGAAAATCTTAGTAGCTTTAAACCCAAAGGCTATAAGCTTGATGATGAGCGCGCAAATATCACAGAGATTCTAAGTGATTACTTGCAAGATTGCGCAAGCTTTTACTCCGAGTTTCAAAATCTCCCACTTGATAAGGAGAATGCGCCTCTTAGCACTTATAGCACCTATGATGTGCTACCTCAAGGCATAGATTCTATAACCATAGGCATAGACCCAAGTATGGGTAAGGCAAGAGGAGATTACTTTGGGCTTGGCGCGATATTTTATGTAAAGAGCCAAAAGAAGCTCTATGCCACAGCAAATGGCTATAAAATCACACCTGATAAGATGATAGATAAGATTATCGCTTACTATTTAAAACTTAGCAAAATTACGCCCACTATCACAATCGCGTGTGAAGAAATAGCTTTCCAAGAGTTTTTTAAAAACACACTTAAAGAGAGAATGCGCTCACTCGGGCAATTTGTGCCAATTATTGGGATTCGCAATGCCGCGCATAAAAATGTGCGCCTTGATGCCCTATCTCCACTACTTTCTCAAGAGGATATGCGTATTGATACAAACGCACTGCTTCTAAGAGAGGAGCTTGATACTTACCCCAAATGCGCACACGATGACTTGCTTGATAGCATAGATATTGCGCTTCAAGCCTTTAATAAAGGCGCAAAGACAAATTACAAAGCCATAAACAAGGCACAAAAAGAATACAAGAGCCTATTTCAACACGCAAGGGAGATTTTTTAAATGCAAAAAATTACACCATTACCCACCCCGCCCACCACACACGATACACAAAGCTTTGATATAAGGGCTGATGCTTTTGTAGAAGCATTGCCACAATTTGGCGAAGAGCTTAATAGCTTTGCTTTACAAATAAATGAGCTCGGCACAAGCGTAGAGCAATCCCTTAGAGAGCTAGAACTTGAACTAAAAGAGAACCTAAAACAAGATAGGCAAGGCTTTAAAACAGAAGTAGAGAATGAAAAAAAGAATGCGATAAAAGAGATATTAGCACAGACCGCATTGCAAAGCGACCAATTCATAAATATAGCTCATCATATTCTCTTTACCCTAAGAGAGATAAAACACAAAAGGCAAAGAAAGCAAGAATGGCAAAATAGAATCGGGCAATACACACTCTCTTTTCGCTGCTGCTTGCCACAAGGTTATGTGGCAGCGGGGAGTATATTAAAAATAGACGAGTATCCCTTAGCTTATCTGTATTTTAAAAGCACGAGTAAAGGCTTACAAGAGAATTGCCCTAAAGGCTATTTTAGACTACCTAAGCCAAATATCTATGCTAAGGCTACAAACAATCCCTCCCTTGTAGGAGCATTTGAGAGAGAGGGCTTACCAAATATCACAGGAGGAGTATATCGCATTGCCGAGACTTTTCACGATTATGGCTGGACAAGTGGGGCATTTGCTAAAGAAGGTGGTCATAACTCGGGTGGCACGCCACAAACAGTTGATTGGAGCAACGCAGCAGCATTTAATTTTAATGCTTCTCGCTGCTCTGCTATCTATGGGCGCACAAATTCTGTGGAGGTTAATCATAATCTCCTCTTAGAGGGGTTTTATGTAGGGCAGAGGATTCCACCCCCCCCCCCCCGCAGCAATAGAGTGAGGGCAATTAATCTATGAATATTGTTTCAAAATGAGTGCCCCCCGCAGGGCTTTAGGCGCATACAGGGGCTTTGCTCCTGTATGTAAGACATCAAATTAATAGGAAAGGAGTAAAAATGGGAAATATAGAAGAAATAACACTCTTACAAGAGATACAAGAAGAAGTGAGGGAAATAAGGCAAGTTTCTGGCTTTGATGCAGAGGTTAGAGCTTTAAACACTTTGAGCCAAAATCTCGCACAAGAGCTTAATAACATTGTAAAAGAGGCAAAAAAAGAGAATCTTGTAAAAGCGAAACGACTTTTACAAGTGCATTTAAAACAAGCTCTAATGTATCAAGAGGTATATGTAGATAAAAATGGCAAAATAGTATCCTATGGCGATGTGTATATGCAAGGACTTTCTCAAAATAACACAGGAAGCGGTAGGACACATCTTGGCTCTTTTACACGCGTGGCTTTGCCTAGTGATATAGAATTTGTAGAAGTATTTGGCGGACATACAACCTTTTATGCCTTGCCAAAAGAGGGGAACTTCCTCTATGTGTGGGGTGCAAATGTGGAAGGTTGTGCTGGAGCAGGACATACTCAAGTGATTCCTATGCCTGTGAGGGTAGAAATGCCTGCGCGTGTGGTAAAAATTTGCTGTGGGACTAGCGAGGTAGATAGCAAACAAAGTGCGGTAGCACTGCTTGAAAATGGGCTAGTATATGTGAGCGGGAGTAATTCCATAGGAGAGCTTGGCACAGGTAATACGCTTCCACTCTCTACTTTCACACAAAATCCCTATCTATCAAATATTGAGGATATTTCATTTGCGAGTAATGGCTATGCGGGGATAATGCAGTGCATTGATAGTGAGGGGGCTTTGTGGGTATGCGGACATAATACACAAGGTGCGTGTGGTAATGGCAATAACACACATATCACTATCCCCTTTAAGATTAGCTTTAACCAAAAAGTGAAATACGCAAGAGCGAGTATTAATAGATACTCAAATGTAGATTATAGCACTTGCTTACTTATCTTTGAGGACGGGAGTGTGCGTGGAGCAGGGTATGGAGGAGACAATAATCTCTCACAAGCTGCCACTGGTAATAGTAATATTTTCATCTCCTTGACTAACAATCAAGGTGAAATATTAAGTCATATCATCAAAGTGTTTCCAGCAAGTATTTATGGAACTGCTTGTGCGCTTGATGAAAGCGGGAATCTCTATGTATGGGGTAAAGGAAGCTATGGCTATGGCAATGATATAGGAGGGAATAATCTCATTGCCCAAAAAGTCTTAGAAAATGTAGAATCTCTCGTGCATTGGGATAGAGCAAATACACGCATTATTGTTAAGCTTAAAAGTAGTGATAGTTTCTTGGGCTTTGGTTTTAATACCGATGGGAGCTTAGGCATTGGCAAAAATGCAAACTCTAACATATTCACTCCCGTGTATGCCCCAAGCAATGTGAGTGAATTTGCCTTTATAGGATTTGGTGCAGGCGGGCATTTGGTGATGATAGCAAAAAATAAACTCTATGCCTGTGGCACTGCGAGCAATGGCTCTATTAAATACACCACACCTACACTACAAAAACAATAGGAGGATTTTATGCAAATATATGAATTAAACAAGGACAAGGTTTTACAAGTGAGCGGGAGCTTTGTTTATGTTGGCGAGATTGATGGCAAACTTTATGTAAAGGGCGAAAATCTAAGTGAGCCTTTTATCCCCGCTTCTTTGCCACAATCTCTGCAAGATATGTTTAATGCGGAGCTTGAAGCTGTGCGCAAAGAGAAAGAAAAGGAGCTTAATGCAGAATGTGATGAACTCCTTAAGAGCTTTACTAGCAATGCATTAGGGGAGAGCTACATATATGATATGAGTGTAGAAGACCAGCTTAACCTTATGGCTCTTGCCACATCAAAGGCAGATTCATATTTTAGATGTCATAAAGCAGGAGAGCCAAAGGCAAATATCCCGCATACTTCTGCACAGCTTAAAAAAGTCTATGCTGATGGCATAAAATATAAGAGTGATACTATCTATGCTTGTGGGGTGCTTAAAGCATATCTCTTAACTTTAGAAGATATAGAGCAAATAAAGGCATTACAATGGGAGGATTATGAGCGTATCATCAAAACACAGAACAAAGCTTCTTTAGAAAATGAGGCAGCACTTTGAGTTCATTCACAAGCCCACTCAAAGTAGAAGTCTATGATTGCGGGAGAGTCTATATCCTCACAGAATCTTTTTGCTATTACCGAGAGGATAAAAGCAAAAAGGATATTATCGTGCCAAAGGGCTTTATGACAGATTTTGCAAGCACACCCCGCATTTTATGGAGTGTTTTACCACCTTTTGGGAGATATGCTAAATGTGCTGTATTGCACGACTACTTATGTGAGGAGTTTCATAAAGGCAAGTGTAATCGCAAGGAAGCAGATAGGATATTTTTAGAATCTATGGAGGCTATCTCTATCCCCTTTTTCACAAAATGGAGCTTGTATTTAGGGGTGAGAATCTACGCACTTTTGAAAGGATACAAATAACTTAGCCAAGCCTTTAAAAAGCAATACATTCTAACTCGCCACGATGATGTGAGGGAGAAAAATTACTTTTTCTAAAGGAGGCTATATGCCACACATACAAACACTCAAAGCCACCACGCTTAAAGCCCCATTTGGTTGGGTAGGAGGCAAATCACAGCTCGCTAAAAGCATAGTAGAGCTTATGCCACCACATAAAAGATATATTGAAGTCTTTGGAGGGGGATTATCTGTGCTGTATGCAAAACCTAGTCGCAAGAATATGAGCGCAAAATATGTAGAAGTTATTAATGACAGCAATAGCGATTTGATAAACTTGCACACAATCATCAAAACCGCGCCCCAAACCCTCGCCCTATATCTCAATAACCTGCTATGCAGTAGGGAGATTTTTGAGATGATTAAAAAGGGCACACTCTCCCCTAGAAACAAGATAGAGCGGGCGGCTTTGTATTATTGCCTGCTAACCTTTAGTTTTGGCTCTAAGGGTGATAACTTTGCAATGTGTAAAACTCGCCCACCAAAGAATATTTACAAAGATTATTCTATTTGGAGCGAGAGATTAAAGGGTGTTTGCATAGAGAATATGGACTTTAGGAGGCTCATAAAAGAATATGATAGTGCAGATTCTTTATTTTACCTAGACCCGCCTTATGTAGGGAGTGAAAACTACTATAAAATGCGGCGCAGCTTTGGAATAAAAGAGCATAAGGAGCTGTGCGCGATACTTAAAAGTTTGCAGGGCAAATTTATCCTAAGCTATAATGATTGTGAGCTTATAAGGGAGCTGTATAAGGACTTTAGAATCATAGAGAGCAAAGAAGTGCGATACTCGCTGAATGTCAAAGTGAGAAAGAAAACAAGGGAGGTTATTGTGGTGAATTATTAGCTAGGGCGGGATTATCCCGCTTGTTTCAAAGGGAACCTAGCTTTTTACATCATCAAAATATCTTGTGTGTATGTTTGCAATTAATTCATCAGTAAAATTTTTGTATTTTTTGGATATATCTTTATCACTTCCTATACCTAAGTATTCCTCTCTTCGTATATCTTTTATCTTTTTCAATGATGGTTTATACGCAACTTTTTTGACATTTCGGAGATGATAAAAATCTTTAATGATAGCCTTATATGAATCTAATGCCCCTCTCCTAAAATGGTTTATTGCTCTGTCTTTATTTTTGCCATCTTGTTGTCTCCCACAATACACTGCAACCAAGTGTGAAATAGCATTATGAAATTCTATGAGTGTTTGCTTAAGTATTTTATTATTTTTAAGCTTTTCTATGTTGATTTTTTTAAGCAGCTCTTCATTAAACTCATCAAATCCATCATCAGCATAGTATTTCTGTCTATCTTCAAGATTTTTTCTATAAATGGACAATATGTGCTCATTACTTAACCTGCTTCTCCATTTTTCATACTGCTGAATGGCATCAACAAAACACGAGAACGCTTCGCTAATATTTGGATTTTCTATAATATGACGAGGCACAGAAGAGCTTTGCTGATTTATCTGTATTTCTTTAATACAATATTGAGAATATCCTTTTATATATTCTACCCACTCTTTTTTTAGTTTATCTTTTGTTTCTTTGAGTTTTTTCTGCAAGTTTTTGTTTTTTCTAGACATAGCCTGAAAATAATAAAATTCATAAAAAGTCTTGATGAGAGAGCGATTTCTCCCATATACAAGAGTATTTATAGAATCTATTGCTAAAAATTGTGCATAAAGCTCGAAAAACAAATTTAAGTCATCACCATTGTTTAAATCGCTCTGCCCCAATACCGCACTCCTCCAAAAAAGCATCAAATTCGGCATCTGTCATCTTTTTGTCGCATTTCTGGTTATCCTCAAAAAACACATCACCAGTAGATTCCATTCCACTATCAGCAATATCTGACGCTATAATAGAATCCATAAAACTACTATCACGAACAGGAATACTTACCCCAATATCTATTTGAGTTTTCATATCGTCTCCTTATGATGTACTAAACGAAATAAAACCAGCTTTTTGTATTTACTAAGCAAATATTAAGCAAAAATTATACAATACTCATTCTTAAAGTAACATTTTCACTCATTAATTATATTTATTTACCACAAAAGCAAGTCTCTTCATTTTCAAATTTATTTGTGAATAACTGCTCTCCAACTACTCCCATATTTTTAATTCTAGATTCTAGCTCATCTAAGGTTAAATTAGGCTTCCAAGTTTGATTCACACAATTTAATTCCTTTGCTTTTATTTCCCATTCTTTCATTACTTGATACAAAGTAGGATAATCTCTATATAAAGTATATAAACTTCTCATTGACTGCTTAGGGCAAAAGTAACAACCTGTGCGTGAAAACTTTTCATACAAAGGATTATGGATACTACGCTCTTTTAAAAATGTATCTACTTCAGGCTCATTCATTTGCCATTCGTGCAAAGGATACCTAGATACTGCATAGTCTAAGTTTGATACACGCCCATTTTCTACCTCATTGTATGTATAGCCAATAAGTGCAGTATTTCTAAATTTGTTTGAAGATTTTTCACACACAAATCTCTTAGTAGGATTAACCTTTGTTTCTCTTGTGCAATATTCCTTACCTATTGTTTTAGGTATCCCCCTTAATCTCCCTTTATTCTCTCCACTTTGTATAGGATACTCAAATGCCCACTTCTGTATTTCTTTACTAGAATCTATGCGAGTAATACTTATATTAAAATTCCTTTGTAAATAAGAATCTAACTTATCTATATACTCATACATCTGTGGAAATTCAAATCCTGTATCGCAAAAGATAATATAATCTAGCTCGTTGCCATTCTCTAGCCACTTAACTACCATTGCGCTACTATCTCTACCACCACTTAGATTTGCGCTAATCATCAATCCGCCTCTATTATCTGTAAGACTTGATTGTATTTTTGCTTAAGCCACTCTTTGCTAACCTTTTTGATATTTGAGGGCTTTAAGAAATCCCTATGTAAAGCCCCACAAGCTATTAAGAGAAAAATATAATTTCTTTTTGTTTTTGCTGTGTTATAGTTTAGCATATCACAAATTCCTTTTGCCACAAACATATCTCTAACCACACAAAAGCACCTATTGTTTTTAAAGCACACCACTTGGTAGGGATACTTTTCATCCATATCTACTTTTACAAAAAATCGTAGCTCTGCATTTTTAATCTCTGTTGTTTTCATTTTTCTCTCCTTTTTCTTTAGCTTCCCGCACAATCTCACGCACCTTTCTTTCACTTAGGTTATATTTATGCGCTAAAAAGGCAAAGTTATAGCCATTACACTCTTTGATGATACCTTCTCTCGCACTCGGGGAGACTTTGGGGATATAGATACTCACACCCCCATACTTTTTATAGATTTTTTCCCAACTCATACCATTTTTATAGCTTTCACAAATTTGTTCTAGTAGATTCTTATCCATTATCGCTCTCCTACTATCTTTTGTAAGCCTGTGATAACACAAGTAGCTTCACTCTTTGAAAGTGTATGTGGGAGCTTCAAATCGCCAATTTGTCGTTTGACAAACTTACAATAAGCCCCATCACCCCAGCCCAAGAGGGCAAGTAATGCCGCTATTTTTCGCTCCTGTGAGCCACTTATCATTTCACCCCTATGTTCTCTTTTTACAAAATCCCTATCGCTTATATGCCCATTAAAATTCCCAATCACCTCCCTTAGCTCCTCATCACAAAGAGCCTTACAGCTCTCTACGCCATAGCGCACAAGTAGCCAAGATTCCCACGCATTATTTTCTTTGATAGTCTTATACTGCGGGTGGGTGTGGATAATGCAAAGTAAGCTTTTACGATTAGCCTTAATTGTTTTCATATTCTGCTCCTCTATTATCCTTAACATCACAAGCCTCTATTTCACGCGGTGTTGTAAGTGTTGTAGGTGTTGTAAGCAGATGATAAGTAAGGGCATTATTTTTCCCTTTTGGCAGACTTTCCCAAAATAAGCCCTCAAAGTGTTGCAGTGTCTCTCGCGCCCATTTATCGCCCTTTTCATAGCCACAGGCAAGGAGGAGCTGCGTTTTATTAGGATTAGAATGCTCTAGCACCGCCTTTGCTTTTAAAACAAAGTCTTTTTGCTTCTCGTTCATATTAGCGATTTTAGAATCTACCTCATTTAAGCTCAAATCCCGCACATCAATGCCAAAGCTCATATCTCTAATGCCCGCTCTCTCTTTTTGCGCAATGAGCTTTACGCATACCTTTTGTGATTCACCCTCCAATCTCTCCAAGCGATACATCACATCGGTAGAATTGCGTATATGTGAGCTGCCCTTGAAATTCTTTCCGTCTTTGTTAGAATGGTGCAAGGCTATGATAGTAGCTCCAGCCTCACGCAAATTCATCGCTACATCAAAGAGTGCCATTGCGCTCTTATCATTATCAATATCCACAAAATTACGCAATGAATCAAATATAAACACATACCCCTCATATTTGCTTCCCAGTGCCTGCTTCTCAAGCGCACATAAAAGCTCAAAGGGCTTAATATTAAGCTTACAGCGATGAATATAAGCGATTTTAGGCTCATTTAAAAGCAAAGTATCATAGCCCCTATCCACAAGCATAGAGATAGGATTATCTAAATCCACATATACGATATGTCTCACGCTCTCACTCTTACAGAGCCTCTTGCAAATTGCCGCACTCAAATAGCTTTTACCATTGCCACCATCGGCATAAATGGTAGTAATCATCTTTTTAGGCAAAAAGTGCGGGATTAAAAACTCAAGTTTCTCGTGTAGATTTTCACCCTTAAGGCTAAGATTATATATTAATTCTAAGCTCATCACGCCTCCTTAAAATTTTGTGATTTCTCTTGTGCTATACGCCTCTTGATAGCCTGTGCGAGATTCTCAAACTGCTTTGCAAAAATAGAATCTCTGTTATAGGTAAAATCTCCTGTGGAGCGTTCCTTATAAATTTGCGCTACCCTTTGTGGCTCTTTAAAGCTATTTTCTTGCTGTAGGTGCACAAGCGCAGTAATATCTCTAAAGGTAATCCCCGCTTCTTTACACTGCTGCCTATGCTCTTTAAAGCTCTCTCGTAAGCGTTGCTTGATGTTTTCAAATTGAAAGGCAAACTCTTGTTTCGCGCTTGAATGCAAAAAATAAAATATGAGCTTATCTCCCCTCACAACCGCATATTTAAACTGCTTATCTATGTGGTAGGGTGCAATGGCATACTTTGCCATCTTTTGTGTGAGCTGCCACGAAAATAGCTTATTCCAAAATATCATACTTTCACACGACATACCATATTTTATTTTTAACATTCAAATCCTTTTAAACCATTTTGCTAAAGAAACTTTGTTTTCAAACCCCCTTTAAAAAGGGGTTAAATCCTCATTTATTATTATTTAATGCCTCAATTTTTGGCTCAATGCGGAAATTATCTTTCACTACGCGCTTCAATCCAAGCTTCACCAATGAGCCTTCATCTAGCTCTGCCAAAGCCTCTTTATTTGGCTTCTCCTCATAAATGAGGCAATCCCTTAACCCAAAGCTCTTAATCGCTGCAATTAAAGATTCTACTTTTGCTTTCACGCGCGGGAGGCTCACTGATTTACTCAAGCGATAGCCTATCGTGCCAAAGACTAGCTCCTTGCTTCGCTTATCTGCAAAATCTGCCTTGTGAGATTCACAAAAAGATTCAATCTCTGCGCGGATAAAGTTTGCCTCATTATTAAGACTTTCTACTTGAGGTTTGTATTCCTCTTTAATCTTGTTACAAGCAAGCGTTACTTCACCCTCAATATGAGTGATTTTCACCTCTAATTCACATAACCTTTTAAGTGCCTTATCTACACTCTCATAATCTTGTATTGCCATTTCTAACTCCTTCATATATAAGCATATTAAGCCTTGTGGCTAACTCTTTTTCGAGTATCATTCCTTGAGAATACTCATTGTATGGGCTTCTGACGATATAGATTGCATCACACTTTTTAAGCATCTCTAAACTCGCGCCTATCGCACAATCCCTTTGTGTGCGCTCATTATATACGCCTTCAAACGCAAGCACAGGAGAGAGAGGGATATATCCCATATCTACTACTGCCTTGCAGCCATCAAGCGCAAGAGAGGTAATTGTGCTTAAAGCTTCTGCCTCATCTTTTATACTAGATAACACTGCCGCATAAGGGCTGCTTACAAAAATCATCATTACCACTCCTTTACCACATCAACGCATTTATAACCATTTATCGCCTCATTCACGCCTCCTTTAAGAAATATATACTCATTATTCACAAAATAATGTGTGCTTAAATACCTTGCCTTGCGCCCATAAATATAAAAGGGCTTAAACAATTCAGCCTTACTCATATCTCCCTCCTTACACAATAATCATACTTACCGCTTGAGCGATGATATCTTTATCAATCTTCACATCGTGTAGCTCTGCTAGTCGAGCCGCCCTGCGATAGAGCTTCTCACTGCTTCTAAAATTGCCCTTTGTATAGGCGTGTATGCCCTTAAAAAAGAGTGTCTCGCATTCCTCTTGAGAGAGACCTTTCATATTCCATTTACCACCTATGCGTGAGTAGAGCTGTCGCAATTCGCCATTTTTACCTATGAGATTCTTTAAGAGAATCTCCGTGCCAAAGAGGATAAGAGGGCAGGAGCTAAAATCCCAAATCCTGCGTAAATCCTCTAATGCCCTCACACTTAAATGCTCCGCCTCATCAATAAGAATCACCACATCGCGCCTTTTAAGCTCTTTGGCTATAAGGAGCACTTTTTCGTGCAGATTTCTCCCGCCGCTAATATGTGTGCGCTCGCATAGCTCATCTAAAATCACTCTGGCAGTGCTATGGAGTGTAGCTTCAATGAGAATCGCATTGGGGTGCAAGCGCGCATAATCTTTAGCAATCGTGCTTTTACCACTCCCTGCCACACCTACGATAATGGCAATCTCTTTATCTCTCACCGCCTCATTGATGACAAAATCCGCCATTTGCTTATCGTGGCTTTCATAGACTTGCACATTTTCTTTTTTTGCGCCTCCTTTGTTTTTGTTTGCATAATCATCAAGGTAGAGCTTGATTTTGCGCCCTAGCTCTTTATTATTGCCCTTATACTCGCCCTTGCGAAAGGTAGAGATACTCGCGCTACTTACGCCAATAGCTCTACCCAAAGCCGCTTGAGAGATATTTTGCACTTTTAAAAATATCTCTAGCTCCTCTCGCACTTGATTTAAATTTACATTTTTCATAGAATTTTCCTTTTCATTCATTTAATGTCTTGATACTTTGAGCGAAGCCCAAAGTATCGCCTAAAGGATACGCTTACAACCGCGCTATGCTTGGTTGTCATACGCACTTGTGCTTATCCACACTTGCAAGCGAGTTCTTAAGGTTCTCTCTTGCTTTGTAGCAAGTGATTTGCACGGAGTGCTAATCCATACTTGTAAAAGTCTTACAAAAGGTAGCAAAGCCACCTTTTCGCCTAAAGCTTGAGTTATGACTGCTTCGCATTCATCAACTCGTTTTCTAAGGTTAGGGCTTATTAGGAAGTGCTAATCCACACTTGCAACACCTGCAAAAAAGCCAACGCTTTTATTTTGCCTTTTTCAGCACCGCTGCTTCAAAGCTTAAATCCCTTTTCTTTTCTTGCTTCACCTCCTTTATAGAATCTAAAACATCACTGCCCACTGCCTTTTGCTTTGCCTCATCAAGCAGCTTCGCACGCTTAAGGTTGCTATCATTAATGGCTTTGAGTATGGGCATATGCGTTTTTGGCATTTTCTTGTGCGCTTGTAAAAGCATTTGTGGGAATTGCGCCTCGACTTCTGCGCGTGCCTCTTGCATTTTGACCTTGCGCGCTTTAAGCTCTTTATAAAAGATTTTTTGCGCATTCCGCGCCATTTCCGCACTCATCTCCTCACTATCAAGATTTGACGCTACGCCGATGAAGCGGTGCTGCTCGTCATACATAAAAAGCTCTTTGGTGTTATTGATATTTGCTGCCACAAATACACTTGTATGCGCAAACATAGCAGCACTTTGATACCACAGCCCACCATAAGCGATACCTTTTTTATTCACAGCGCGCCTCTCAAGCGGGGAAAGCTTAGAGCAAAGCTCATATTCGTGGATTCTCACTGCCTCATTTACACGCGCGTTATACGCCTCTGCGGGTGTAGAATCTAATCTCTGCAAATACGCATTATTCATCAAAGAATGCGTGTAGGCATCTATCATCTGCCCTAGCTCTTTAAGCGTGTGAAGATTGGTTTGATTGCTTTTTTGCCCTCTTTTAAGTCGCCTCTGTGCGCGAGAGAAGAAAAACTCAATGGCTTGTCTTTGGCTCACACTATGCCCGATATAGCCTTTAATCCATTCCATAAGGTGATTTTGCAAACGCGCAAAGTTTCGCTCCACATAGGGCTTACACCACCCAGCATACGCCTTAGCTTTGATATGCTCTATATCAAGTCGCATAAGCACTTCTTTGATATATTTACTCACAAATGCGCTGCCGTTGTCGCTTTTAATGCACTTTGGTTTGCCATAGGTAGTGATGTATTTTGCAATGGCGCGAGAGACACCGAGCGCATTTTCGGTATCGCTTATATGGAAGCTACACACGCCACTATAAGTATCAATGAGTGAAATAAGCACAAATCGCTTTTGCCAAGATTCTATGTTCTCTACCTCAAGCCCTAGAGAGCGCGCTATTTCGCTTGTATCAATAATCGCATCAATGCTTGTCGCATCAATTTCTACGATTTGATTAATAGAATCCGCCGCCCAATTACTCTGCCCAAGTGCAGGGAGGAAATTCCCAACCGCCGCATCTTCACCACGATAAATAATTTTTGCTTCTATGGGGTGAGCTTTTAAGTAAGCCTTGACATATCGCTCAAGCACACAATAGCTTATTACCTCGCTCCTTTTGGCTAAAAAATCCGCCAAATCCGCCTTGCCCACACTATCAAGGTGGATATGCAACATTCTATGCAGTGAGGAGATATTCACCCTGCCACGACTTGCCAAAATAAGCTTGTTTGTGAGCTCCTCTAATCCAAGCTCTTTAATCTTGCTTTGGGCTTTTCTATTTTTGCCTCGCTCATCAAGCAGCCCATCTATGCCACCTCTCTTATATGCCCTCTGCCACGCATAGAGCTTGTTTTCGCTTAAGACACAAGAGTATTGCCCACCTGCATTCAGCAGCGCGATAAAATCTTTTGCATTCACACCTCTTGCCTTATATGCTTCCCATTCTTTGATAATGGATTTTTTCTCTAGGGCGAGATTCTTATCTTTTTGTGAAGCTTTGCTAAAAGCATCTAAAGCCCTCAACTGCCCATCATCATCTTTATTATCAAACATAGTCTTAGATTGTGCGCTTTGTATAAAGTGTGATGGACAGCTCAAGGCTTTTGCTTGCTCTTGTGCTAAAACGCTAGAAGTGCCTATTTTATGCGGTGTTGTTAGTGTTGTAGGTGTTGTAATCTTTTGAAAAGAAGCCTCTTGTGCTTTTATATAAGATTCCACAAACGCCTCTGCCTCTGCTTGCGTCTTAAATGGCTCACTCCAAATGCGGAGGACTTTACCAGCATTACCTCCAATATGTCCATTTGCATACAATATAGGACAAAATTTGCCTATAATTTTGCAAATTTTTTTCTCGCATTTTGAATTGCGTTGAATTGTTTTATATAGGGTATCTATTTTAACGCTATGCGCTTTTGCGAACTCCTTGCTACTTACCCATTGTCCCATTATGATTCCTCATCTATTTTTATGTTATAATAAACCAAAGAAGGTTGTCCTATGAAAAAAACTTTAAAATATTTCTCTAGTCTTGAAAATATTGCAATCGATATGCTCAAAGAATTACCTAATTCAGTATTAGAGCAGATAGAATCCCTCATTGAAGACTGCAGGCAAGACGAAGATATAAAGATAGAGCCCCTTAGTGATGAAACAATTGCCAATGCTACAAAATATATCAAACTCACCGCCAAAAAGAGACACGAAGCTTTGCTAGGTAAGGATGATGCGAAGATAACAATATTCATTTTTCCTGCCCTCTATATGTTAGCAAAAGCACACATTTCTTGTAATAACATTATTGATTCCCTTTGGTTGAACGCCCGTCTTTCTTACAAAGATTTTGCCGCACAATCTCTTCAAAACCTATACTCCCTCTCTCGTGATGATGTATTGCGGAGGATTCATTTTTTTCTGGCACAAGCTCGTCTATACAAGTCGCAACCCTCACAATAAGAGAGCTGAGACAAGCGTGTTTCCCATAGAAATCCTTACGCATACCAATATAGTGTATGCCCTCTAAAAGCTCTCTAACATAATTGAGATTGTTGTCTCTATCGCCCTTTAGCCACGCTTTGCATTCTTCTCTCTTTTGCTTCTTTTTCATTGATACTCCTTTCTTAGATACAAAATCCCTCTGTTTCAAGCATTTCTTTAAGCTCTTTGCTCCTACCTCGTATGCCCTTGATTTTACCCTTAGATATATCCTTTATAATGAAATAATCTGCATCACTTAAACTCATCGCTTTGCACCAAGTGCGCAGCTTAATGCCTTTTTGAGACATTTGTTGCGTAATGGGGATAGAATCTTTTTGCATTTTTACTCCTTTTGTGCTACAATTCAATCTAACCTCCACCAAAAAGGTGAAGGAAGATTGTTTGCATCAAGCTTTTATCTTTATTCTAAGTTTGCCTACTCGGATAAAGACTTGAAGCTTGATTTTCACAACCTTTTTGAACTTGAAACATAACATCTCAAATCCTTCAGGCTGATTTCCCACCCTCCCGACCACTTTTAAGATTTTCTATCTTTATGATATAATTACCTTAAAAGTGATGTAATTATAGGACATTTTTTACCTATTGTCAAGTATTATAGGTAAATTTTGTCAAAAATAAGGATTTTATGATGATTAGGGAATTAAGAGAGGATATGGGATTAAGCCAAATAGAGTTAGCAGAGGCTATCGGTGTTTCAGAACGGACTATGCGTAGATATGAACAGGAAGAAGATTCTATACAGATTGGGACATTAAAAAAAATATTTGATGTGTTAGGTATGTCCAGCGATAAATCTTTTTTTGTCCAGCAAATGTCCAGCAATCCTATAAATGATGTCCAGCATTCTAAGAATGTTACTAAGTCGTTACTAAGTCCTGTTACTAAGTCATCTGATGAGTGTTACTTAGTCGAAAAAAACGAAAATGTCCATAAGTCAAAGTCCATAAGTCTTAATGATGGTGTCCATAAGTTGTCCATAAGTCCCAAACCTACCGCTCAAATCAATACTGATGTAGTTCAAATCCCTATTTATGATGATGTAGTCGCAAGTGCAGGAGGTGGCGTGATAAACGATGAGTATCCCACACAAAGCGTAGGCATAGACAAAGGCTTTTTGCGCACACACTTTGGGCTTAGCTCATTTCTTGGGCTTTCTATTATCACTGCTAAAGGCGATTCTATGTCTCCTACAATCCCAGAGAATTGCCAACTCCTAGTCCAAAAGAGTGTGCCTAAAGAGGGGCAGATATGTGTAGTGCGTATTGATGATGAGCTCTATGTTAAACGCTTACAAAAGCTTCCCAAATACCGCCTTATAAGTGATAACAAGAGCTATGAAAATATAGAGCTAGAGGGGCGAGAATATGACATTATCGGTGTGGTTGTGGGGTTTTTTAAACGAATGATTTAAGGGCGTTTAAAAGCGCATTTAATCGCATTGTAAAAGGTGTGTCAAGTAGATGTAAAGTAGATGTATAGTTTTTGTCAAGTAAATGTAAAGTTTTGTTGAGTATTTTGTCAAGTTTTGTAAAGTATTTGAGCGCACTTTGATTTTTCAAATATCCCTCATTCTCTCGCACTTTGCTTTATTTGATTATTTTCTCTCTCACTTTGATTCCTGACAAAACTATACAAATTGTGCTTATCGTGGCAGAAATCTTTTTCTGTTCATTTTTTATTATTTACTTGTCCTTATGATTATAGAAACAATGTAACTTTTATATTTCCAAATCAGATGTTAAGCCTTAAGGTCTAAAATTTTTGCTGTAAAGTCTAAAAGAATTGCTGAAATAATGTATTTGTTTTTGCAAAACTATGGAGCTTCTAGTGTAGTATCTTGCGGATTATCTGTTTCTTGCTTTTCTTCAGTGGAAGAAGCCCCATCTTGTGCTTCTCCATTGCCTTGAGGATTGCTTGGAGTGGTGCTAGGAAGACGATTAGGCGCAACTAGACGGATACTAGAGGTAATCTTAGCCGCTTTTTGGTTGTCCATCTTGCCTAGAATCTTGGTTATATCCTTCACTTCCATTTGGGAAAGTATTTCCACAGCTTCTTCTTCGGGCAAATCGGCAAGTATAGCCGCTGCTTTGGCTTCTTTCATACCTTTATAAGCCTTGATAATCTTATCATCTTTTTGTGTCTTAATTTGAGAGAGAATCTCCTCATTTTTTGCAATAAGCTGCTCTATCTCCTTACTTTTTTGCTCTAATTCTGCGAGATTGCGCTGATGTGTCTCTTGTTCTGCTGCTTTTGCTTGCTCTTGCTCTTGTGTAAAAGAGGCTATTTTTTGGTTTAAATCCTGCTCCCTATCGTGGAGTTGGCGCTCTTTCTCATCAAGTAACACTTGTGTGGCATTTTGCAATACTTGCAGAGCTTGCTGCCGCTCATCAATCTCATCAAGCTGAGCCTTAATCTCATCTTTACGTGCTTCAAAAATAATGCTACAATCAAGTAGCTTTGAGTTCTCTGCAAAGCTAAATACGCACAAGCTGCCTAAAAACGCTATGATAGCTAAAAATCTCATACTGCTCTACTTTCTGGATTTCCATAAAGCATAATCACAATTTCATCAGTTTCTCTTTTTTCTTGAATCTTTAAAGCTTTTATCATCGCCTCTTGTTCTTTTTTGTCCAAAAAAGACATTTTTTCATACTCCATATGATGTTTTTTATACTGCTCTTGCAAAACTCGCTTTTCCTTCAAAAGCTCATCAAGTTCTTGCTGTACATTGTGCATAGCAAGAAGAAGCATTCTCTTCATCTCATTATACGCTCTAAAAACATCAAACGCACCTTTTTGTGGCATTTGAAGCGCTACAAGCTCATCAGCAATTTCATCTATTTGCATTTTTTTGCTAGCGATTTTATTCTCATTTTGCATAATGATTCGCTCACACTCTTGCATATCTTTCTTACGCAAACTCACAATAGCGCTAAACTTTGTCTTCATCGCTAACGCCTAATAGTGTCATCACGTTCCGGGCTTGTAGAAATCATAGCAATTCTTGCACCAATAATCTGCTCTAGCTCATTAATATAAACTTGCGCCGCCTTTGGTAAATCCGCAAAGTAGCGCACCCCATAGGTTTTATCCCAACCTTCAAATTCCCTATAAATAGGCTTTACCCGCTCATAATCAGTAGGAATATAATCAATTTCCTTGCCATCATATTCATAGCCCACACATACTTTAATTGAAGAAAAGCCATCAAGCACATCAAGCTTCATAATGCTAAGGCTTTCACAGCCATTCAAACGCACTGCATATCGCACAGCCACCGTGTCAAACCACCCACACCGCCTTGCACGTCCTGTTGTCGTGCCAAATTCCTCTCCCGCCTTGCGTAATCTCTCGCCCACCTCTCCCATATCTTCGGTAGGGAAT
Organism: Helicobacter mastomyrinus; assembly: GCF_039555295.1. Taxonomy (NCBI): domain Bacteria; kingdom Pseudomonadati; phylum Campylobacterota; class Epsilonproteobacteria; order Campylobacterales; family Helicobacteraceae; genus Helicobacter; species Helicobacter mastomyrinus. The sequence continues at coordinate 677,252 of NZ_CP145316.1, forward strand.
ACACCATTGCCAACCCTCGTGCAATATGCCTTAGCAATGCCAATAACACTTTTAATATCTCTAGGGGCTAAGCCACTCCCGCTACAAGCCCCTGCGGCGATTGTGGTAGAGCTTGTTACAAAGGGATAAGTGCCGTGGTCAATATCAAGCATACTACCCTGTGCACCCTCTAAGAGAATCTTCTCACCCCTCTCTTGTGCTTCCCATAAAAGCTGTGTCGTATCAGTAACAAAAGGCAAAATATCCTTTGAAACAGATTCTATATACTCTATCACACTTTCAACACTTGGGAGTGCCACTCCATAGAGATTCTGCACATATTGTGCTTGCTCATAAATAGATTCTATCTTGCTTTTTAGCAAAGAGAGATTACGCAAATCTGCTAAACGCACACCATTGCGTGATACCTTGTCCCCATAACAAGGTCCTATGCCCTTACCTGTCGTGCCAATCGCCTTATGCTTATGCTGCTCCCTAGCTCTATCTAAAATTTCGTGATAAGGCAAAATAATATGTGCCTTATCACTCACGAAAAGCCGCCCTTGCAAATCACCAAATGCGTTCATCTCACTTAGCAAAGCCTGAAGATTAATCACTACGCCATTGCCAATCACATTTTTACATCGATTATACAGAATCCCTGAAGGCAACAAATGTAATGCAATTTTACGTTCATTGACAACAATCGTATGCCCCGCATTATGTCCGCCTTGATAACGCACAACATAATCATACCCCCCTGCAATGGCATCAACAACCTTGCCCTTGCCCTCATCACCCCATTGAATCCCCACAATTAAATCAGCCATTATATCTCCCTTATACTATTTGATACTTGCTATACATTGCATTAAATAAGGCATTCTACTACCTCATCAGTATAGATGGCAAACCCACAAGAGCTTTGCTCTCCTATGCTATATTTGCCTCCTTGCAATAAAGTGGCATTACCCATAAACATACGGAAAAACAACCCTCCATAATATGAGGTAGGCGAAAAGGCAAGAGGAGAAAAAATACTTTTTTCATATTCGCAATAACTCGCACATTCAAGCAAACGCTCTAATTCTCCACGTAAGAAAGTGGGAGCAGTATGTATGGCTTTTTGCACATCTTGCTTTGTCTTTATATGTACCAAATCCGCCACATAGCCTTCCATTTCTAAGAGTTTTCCCACATTTTGAGAAGCAAACACCTCTATATCCACACCGCTATGTTTAGCACACAAAAGTGGAATCTGCATATTAGAGATTTGCAAATAGGGCTTTAAGCCTAGCTCTTGCAAAATATGCACCCCTAAACACATCACAGGTGCAAGACTTTCACCACCTAGATGTTCTGCACCGATTTGGTGGATTTCAGTTGTGGGATAGCTAAACACAGGCTGGATATAAAACCACTTCTTATGCTCACTGCTGCGGGTAATATGTTTTGTAACAATACGCATAGCCTCAAATGTCGTATCATAGCGCAATCCAATTTGATGATTGCTCTCACTGCTTAGTCGCACAAGCTCACGATTCAAAATATCACTTTGATGTTCTAAGAATGTGAAAGTGGGCGTTACAATCTCTCTATAATCATTCTCATAAAATGCTTTAATTGCACAAGATTCTATATTACGTTTGAGTTTGGCTGAAGTATCAAAATAGAGTTTGCTTCCCTGTGGTAGCTCGTGTTCTAAAATCACATTGCACCTCAAAAATTAAATAATTTAAATACCCTTCTAAAGTTATCCTCAAAAGTTTAAATTATATCACAAAATCACTTTTGAAATATTTACACACGACTTACTTCAAAATGCTACACTTTTTCCTTTTTTACATTTTATTTTTAAAGGATTTTTCGTGAAAGTTGCTCTTCTTATGAGTGGTGGGGTAGATAGCTCCTATTGCGCTCATTTGTTATCCTCACAAGGCTATGAAGTTATAGGGCTTTATCTTAAATTACATAGCAAAGAAAAAAAACATCAAATATTTATTCAAAATTGTCAGAAAGTCGCCGCACATTTAGGCATTGCCTTTGAAGTACTTGATTTACAAGAGGCTTTTAAACAAAATGTCTATGATGCCTTTGTGCGCTCATACAAAGAGGGGCAAACGCCTAATCCCTGCGCTATTTGCAATCCTCTAATGAAATTTGGTTTAGGGTTAAAAAAGGCAGATGAGCTAGGTTGTGATTACATCGCCACAGGACATTACGCACAGATTAAAGAAATCAATGGCATTAAACGTGTTGCCAAGGCAGTTGATGACACAAAAGACCAAAGCTATTTCCTCTATGCTCTGCCTCAAGAAGCTATTGATAGAATCCTCTTTCCCCTTGGCGGAATGTATAAAGAAGATGTGAAAAAAACCGCTCTTGATCTTTTGCCCTTTCTAGGCACTTTGCAAACGTATAAGGAATCTCAAGAAATTTGCTTTGTCGAGGATAGCTATATTGATATTTTACGCCTTTATGAAAAGGTTGATAATGAGGGTGTAGTGCGCGATAGCAGTGGTAAAGCCGTAGGCACACATAAGGGCTATATGCACTACACTATTGGTAAACGCAAAGGGTTTAGTGTCTTTGGCTCACACGAGCCGCATTATGTTAAAGCGATTAATCCAAAAACCAATGAAATCGTCGTAGGGACAAAAGAAGAACTAGCCGTAGATTCTATAAAAGCCCTTAATAAAAGCCTCCCTGAAGCCTTTAATGGAGGGGTATATGACATTAAAGTGCGCTACCGCTCTGTGCCATTAAAAGCTCAGATTGATATGCAGGGGGATTATATCCACGCAAAACTTTTAGAATCTGCCTATGGTGTCGCACAAGGACAAGCCCTTGTGCTATATCAAGGTGATTGTGTGCTAGGCGGTGGGGTGATTACACAAGCGGAGTAAATCCGCACAGCTCTTTTTACACACAACGAAATGCAATTATCTTTAAAGATTCTAAGTTTGCCTATTTTAAGAGGCAAACTTAGAGTATCAGCGATACTCTACAACTTCATGTATGGCTAATCGCTTTCTGTTGTGTTTTGGTTCACTATCTCTAAAGCCTAGACTTAGAATCACGGCTGTTTGGAAAGGATATGTTAGCCCTAAAAATGAATCAACCTTATCTTTTTCAAAGCCGCCAATCATACACGAGTCAATACCTCTACTGATAGCTGCTAGGGACATTTGCATTAAAGCAAGATAGCAATTTGCCTTTGCATAGGCATAAAGCTGCTCTGCATTCATCGCATTTGTCTCTGCAGTATAAGTATTTAAAACTTGATCAAATTTCTCTGCATTTTCAGGCGGGCAGAATCTGCCTACTTGCTTTTTGATGTAATCATCTTTTGCTTGTAAGTCTGTGCGAGCTAAGATAATGATATTATGACTTGCGCTAGCCACATTTTCTTGATGAAAGCACATTGTACTTAAAGTAGCACTATCTTTTCTTCCTATTACAACAAACTTCCACGGCTCAAAACCACAAGAACTAGGAGACAATCTCCCCGATTCTAAAATAAAGTCCAAATCATCTTTGGCTATTTCTTTTGATGTGAATGATTTGCACGCAAATCGCTGTGTTAAGAGTTGTTCAAAATTCATAATTTCTCCTTTAAAAAATAAAATGATTTGACATTGTATGTTAAACTTTTCAAAAATACAATACGGAAAAAGAGGTAAGATACTTACCTAAAGGGAAGCATACGAAGGAAGGGCTATGCAAAAACATACCAAAGAATTACAATGTATAAAGGCAGAGAATATCGCTCATTCGCCCTTTGCCTACGCATTAAGTATGATAGCAGGCAAATACAAAATGGGAATCTTATTTGCGTTGGCGTATTTTGAAGTTGTGCGTTATAATGAGCTTAAGCGGTATATGGGAAATATTTCTTTCAAAACACTCACAAACACCTTGCGAGAGCTAGAAAAAGATAAATTGATAGAACGCAAGGAATATCCAAGCATACCTCCCAAAGTAGAATATTCCCTATCAAATAAGGGCAAAACACTTATACCGATTTTAGATTCTCTATATGAATGGGGGGTGACATACAAAGACACGCAAAGCAAATGTGTTTTTGACAAATGCTAGATTCTAGGGATTAAAACTCTCTAAACATCGCACGATAGCCACTCTTATATCATCAGCTTCGGTGCTTCCTTGACCCTCTGCAGTGCATACAAAAAGTAGCTCTTGGGTTAAGGCATCAAGCATTTGTATAGAAACCTCTAGGGTGTATCCCCCCAAACCTCCCAAAACGCTGCGTTTATCGCTTTGCCCGTATTTAACAAGCAATGTTTTGTTTGCTTTTGGGCTATCTACAATGATAAATCCTTTTTTCATTAAGATTCCACTGATGACATCACTGGGATTTACACTTTTACCCACAGCGTAAGCCATACCGGCTCCATAGCCCACATAGCCAGCACCACTACTAGAATTAAGCGTTTGTGTTTGCCCGATAATAGCGTATTTATACCCACTCATATCAGCAAAATTTTTAGAATCTATAGGTTTAAGATAGCGCAGCCAACAAACATACAGCCTAACACAAGGGGCAAAACATATATTTTCATAATAGCCTCCAAAACTATGAAATATCTAGCTTGTGTCAAAAGATTTAAACAGATAAAAGAAGTTCCCCAAATAAGGGGAGAGTATTAAAATGTGCGCTTTAAGAGACTTTCTACACGTAAAATAGTGATAAGACGGTCTTCTCGCTTACCAATACCTTGCAAAAGCTGTTGATTTTCATTAAAAGATTCAGGAATTGGTTCAATGTCGCTTTCAGGGATACGTACAGCACTTGTAAGCTTATCGATCATAAAGCCAATCATTTCATCTTTTTGTGTAATAACTAAAAATCTTGTGTCTGCATCTTGCTTAATAGCAGGTAAGCCAAATTTAAGACGCATATTTACTAAGGGCAAAACGGTCCCGCGTAAGTTAAACACACCAAGCACATAATCAGGTACAGCAGGCACACGTGTGTATTCAATAGGTTTAATAATTTCTTTTACATTAAGAATTGGAACAGCAAATTCCTCATTCCCAATCATAAAACCAATAATATGGAGTGTTTCCTCCATAGGAACACTATCATTACTTTTGTTTTGTCCATCAAGAACTTCTTTTAGTTTATTTTCGCTCATTTTACTCTCCATCTATCGTTAAATTGATGTTACGTTTTACGACATTAGCAAGATATTCTGGCGTATAGGGCTTTGTAATATATTCAGTCATACCAGATTCTACACCTCTCATACGATCAGTTTTGCTATTTCTGCTTGTAACAGCAATAAGCGGAAGATTTTTGAATTTATTGTATTTACGCACTTCGGAAGCAAAAGTATAGCCGTCCATTTTAGGCATTTCAATATCCACAAGCACTGCATCAAGCTGCTTATCACTATTTTTAACAATATCTAACCCCTCTAAGCCATTTGCTGCTTCAAGCACGGTAACGCCGAGTGTTTTAAGGCATTTTTTCATAATCGCCCTATCGGTGCTACTATCATCAATAGCAAGCACCACATAATCGCTTGGCGAAGTTTTCGTTTTAGCGGCACTTTCTTCAGCAAGCTTTGTGATATTAACCTTCACTTCTTTTGCCATTTCCATCATTGCTGCCACATCAACAATCATAGTGATTCTACCATCACCACGCACGGTAGCCCCTGCAATGCCTTCTGTGCCTTTGAGATAATAGCCTAGAGACTTAATCACCACTTCTTCTTGTCCTACAAGATAATCCACAATCACACCCATTTTTTGCTCTGCCAAACCGATGACAACTACATAAACCTCACTTGTATTTTCTAGCACAGAATCTACTTTAAAAATATCAGCCAAGCGTACGATAGGCAGCACTTCATCACGTAATCGAAGCACACTCTTGCCATCAACAGTATAAATTTCCTCTTGGCTCACACGCACAGTTTCAATAACTGATGACAGCGGGATAGCATAATATTCTTCTTGCACAGCCACAAGCAATGCCTGAATAATGGCAAGGGTAAGTGGTATTTTAAGCTTTTGAGTTGTGCCTACACCTTTTTCAGATTCTATATCGATGATACCATTGAGCTTTTCAATATTGGTTTTCACCACGTCCATACCCACGCCACGTCCAGATACATTAGTGATAGCTGCAGCAGTAGAGAATCCGGGTTTAAAGATAATATTGAAAGCTTCTTTATCGCTCATAGAATCTGCTTCTCTTTCGCTAATAAGCCCTTTTTCAATACCCTTTTGTTTAAGCATTTGTGCATCTAAGCCTTTACCATCATCAGCAATCTCAATTACAATATGATTACCTTCATTATAAGCTTTAAGATTCACTGTGCCTGTTTCAGGCTTGCCAGCTGCAGCACGCGCTTCAGGCTTCTCAATCCCGTGGTCGCAAGAGTTGCGGATAATATGCACAAGGGGGTCGCCAATTTCCTCCACAATAGATTTATCAAGCTCTGTCTCCTCACCTGTGATAACAAGATCGATATTCTTGCCAAGCTCACGTGAAAGGTCGCGCACCATACGAGGGAATTTATTAAACACTTTTCCCACAGGCTGCATACGCGTTTTCATCACAGCGAGTTGCACATCAGTAGTTACAGAAGAAATAGACGCCACAACTTGATTAAGCTCTTCAAGGAACTTTTCGCCATCATATCGCTCCTCAACATCACCATAAATCTTAATTAGGCGGTTTTTGCCAAGCACAAGCTCACCAATAAGATTCATCAAATGATCCAATCGCTTCACATCAACACGGACAGTTTGCTCTACATTTGCTGCTGGAGCTTTTTCATCACCGCCTGCTTTTTTTGCTGCTAGTTTGGGAGTAGGTTTTGCAGCAGCTGTAGTATCAGGTGCATTAGGTGCTTGCACTTTAGGTGTTTCACCGCCTGCTTTTTTTGCTGCACGTGCCTGCTTATCAGCTTCTTGACGCTTTTTAAGCAATCTTTCAATTTCTGCTTCAACCTCCTCGCTACTCATATTTGAATAGTCTTTATCTGGCTCATCAGCAAGTGGATTATTACTATCAGCCGCACTGCTTGCTGTGTTTGAAGACTCTGCAGGAGTGGGTTGCGTATTTGTTTCAGGTTTGCTTTCAGGGGCTGTGCCGCCATTAGAAATAGCTTGAAGACGAGTAACAGTATCATCAATCTCAATGCCGCTATTAGCATCAGTGCCGCTATCGCGTATGGCTGTAAGAAGGGACTTCATTAAATCCACAGAATGTAGAACTACGTCCATTACATCAGGAGTGATTTTTAGCTCATCGCGTCTTGCTTTGTTAAGCACGTCTTCCATATTGTGAGTGAGACGAGTGAGAATATCAAAATTAAGAAACGAGCTTGAACCTTTGATAGTATGAGCTACTCTAAAGATTCTATTCAACAAATCAAGGTCTTCAGGATTATTTTCAAGCTCTACCAAATCTTGGTCTAGCTGCTCTATCATTTCAAAAGCTTCAACAAGGAAGTCTTCCATTATTTCTTGCATATCGTCCATTGTGAATCCTCTAACATAATTTAAAATAGCATTCTACTATTATTTTGTCAAAATTCTACTAATTTCATCGCAAAATAATTTTGCATCAAACTTCACTAAATAAGCCTCCGCTCCTATCTCCTTTCCTTTAGTAGCACTAAATTTATCGCTAATAGAGGAATTAAAAATAAGTGGAATCTTGTTAAATCTTGAGTCATTTTTTACTTGTGCAGCAAAGTGGAACCCGTCCATTTTGGGCATTTCTACGTCCGAAATAATGAGCTTTAAATGCTGCGTTATACTATCACCCCACTGCTCATAGAGCTTTTCTAGTCGTTCTAAACCAGATTCTCCATCGACTGCATCAATGACATCAAAACCAATATCACTGAGTGTGCTTCGCAGAAGTTTGCGTGCAATAGAGCTATCATCGAGGATAAGCACATTGCCTTCAAATCTATGTGTAGGTCTAAACTGCTCAACACTTGCACTATCGCCACTTGGTATATGAAAGTCAAGGTCATCAAGTATGCCCTCTAAGTCAAGAATTAGCAACGTGCGTCCATCTTCAATACGTGTTGTGCCTGTGATTTTACCCCTTTGCTCATCATTGCTTAAACTAAACATTGCAGATTCTATATCTGCCCAGCTTACACGTCTTAATCGTCTTGTCGCATGGACGACAAACCCTAATTGCTTATTGCTAAATTCAGTAACAATAACTTTCTTTTGACGTTTAGGGTCTTCTTTTGGCTTAATATTCATCCATTTTGTCAAATCAATAAGAGGTAATATATCACCACGTAAATCAAACATACCCAGCATATAATCAGGACTACCAGGTGCCTCAAAAATCTCATTAGGAAATTCAACAATTCCATTTACCTTAGCAACATTAATGCCATACACACCCTCATAGGTCTCCCCATCTTTATCTTCATAGATTCTAAAATCCACAAGCTCCATTTCATTACTTGCAATACGCATAATATCGATCTTGCCTGACTTCAATTATTCTCCTTGTGCAAATGAGGTGTTATGAAATATTGATTTTATATCAAAAATACTTCTACTAACATAAAATGAAGGTAGGGATACATACAAAGTCTCATCATTATTGCCTTTGTATGTTTTGCCAATATGAAAATGCCCCTCAATAATCACATCAATATCTTGCATTTTGCCTTGAATAATATGCTGCATATAAGTGCGGTAGGCATTAATGCGCATAGGAGCAAAATGCTCCATAGAGACTTTGCCTACCCTAATAGTATTGTGATTAACTTTTTTGGCGATAGAGTGGTAGAGATTACCAAAGGTTACATTATCAAGTAAGTAAATCAAAAAACGCAAATATCTTGTATTCATCAAGCGGATATAAAACTCATATTTTGCATTAAGAAATATATCTCCGTGTGCGAGGAGGAGATGTTTTTTTGTATTTTGAGACTCATAAATAAAAGCTTTAGGCTGCTCTGTGCGTGGGATAAGATACACAGATTCTAAACAAGGCAATCCCTTAAAAGAAGCCTTAAGTCCAAAGTCGTGATTGCCCTCAAACCACCATATCTGGCTTTTTTGGCTTAAAGATTCTATATGGGCTAAAAGGGCGTGGTTTGCCCTATGACTAGAATCCACCCCTCCAAGCAAAAGATGAGCAATGTCTCCCATAAGGAATATTTGCGAGGGGATAGTGTGCGGATTGTTGTTAAGGTTTTCAAAATATGCAAGAAGTGCTTGTGAGGCGTCTCTGCCCTTCTCATTAAGCGGCATATCTAAAGGCATAAAATGCGAATCTGCTATGAAAATCGCATCATTTTTAATATATGGGGCATTATCCCATAAGGACGCGGTTTGGCTAAGATTCTCATTTGTGTTAGTATAAGCCATAAGACACCAAAGGCACACCTAAATTTTCTTTCAAGCCACACATAAGATTGGCATTGACAAGAGCTTGTGAGCTAGCTCCTCGTAAAAGATTATCAATTGATGAATTGATATAGAGATTTTTACCACTGCTTGCGACAAAAATATCGCAAAAATGGCTGCCTGCAGTGTGGGCGATACTGACAGGATTTTCGCGGATTCTTACAAATGGCTCATTTTTGTAGGCTTGGGATAGAATCTCTTGGGCTTCTTGTGATGAAAGAGGGGCTTTAAGCGTGGCAAACACACTCACTAACATACCACGTGTGATAGGCATAAGATGAGGGACAAAGACAATATCTAAGCCTTCTTTGCTAATATCATGGCATTTTTGTGTAATCTCTATTTGATGGCGATGTGTAAGCGGCGAATAGCTAAAAAGATTCTCATTAATATGAGGGAAATGCGTATTATCTGTGAGAGATTTACCCGCACCGCTCACGCCACTTTTAGCATCGACAAATACTCCACAAGAGCCATCAATATAGGGCACAAAAGGTAGCAGGGCGAGAAGTGTAGCAGTAGGGTAACAGCCCGGATTAGCGATAAGATGAGCCTTTTGTATATCTTTACGATAATATTCAGGCAGCCCATATACGGCGTGAGCGAGATTTTCCTTATCAATATGTGGGCAATAATAGGATTCATAATTTGCTGTATTCAAGCGATAATCCGCTGATAAATCAATGATTTTAGCATTATGTTTAAGTGCAAAAATCTCCTTTGTCATTGCCATAGCATTTTTGTGAGGAAGGGCAAGGAAAAGCAAACTGCACGATTCTATGGCGGCTTTTGCGTCTGCCTGATAGATAGGCAAATGCGCCAAATCAAGTGAGGAGAGCATTTTGTGAATCTGCGCTAGTTCTGCTCCTCCTTGTGTATTTGCCACATAATTAAGATTGAAAATAGGGTGATTGATAAGTAGCTTTACAAGCTCTAAGCCTGTATAGCCACTCACGCCGATGATTCCTACATTAATAGACACACTCATAGCTTAAGCCTTATACGCCATAATAAAATCATTCAAGATAGCACAAAATGTATCAAAATGCGCTAAATCAAGCGATTCATTACAACTATGCGGAGCGTTGATAGTAGGACCAATAGAAATTACATCAAGGTGAGAAAGGGAGCTATAGAGGAGAATTTGTCGCTTTAAGATGCCACATTCAAGTCCAGCGTGGATTTGTGTGATATGTGGCATAATGTTATGTGTCTTATAAATATCGCATAATAATTCAAGGGCTTTGTGATTGGGTGAGATGCTTTTCTCCCACGGACTGTAATGTCCGCTTGTTTTAAAGGTGCAATGCGGATTCAAATATGGTAAGATAGTCTGCAATCGTGCGATATTGCGTTCTAAAAGGGTTTGAGTATTTGCACGAGTCATCATTATAAGTCGCAAGGAATCTATGCCATCTTGCTCTAAAAGCGAGAGATTAAGCGAAGAGAGAGTGCCTTGTGCCGAAGCCACATACACGCCGCTATGTATGCCACAGATAAGCGGCATAATCGCGTCCTTATGATATGCCATTTCATACGAATCTAAATGTTCTAGGGGTTTGATGTCAAAAAAGGCATTATCTGCTGTGCTAAAAGATGAGGGCAGAGGCTTGTCGCATAGAATGATAGAATCTAGCCCGGCTGGGATAGAATTGCGCTTTTCCCCTGCATTTAACGTAATAATATAGGCATTGAGTGTGAAAAGCAAAAAGCCATATTCAACAATGGCATTTTCTATATTTTTATGGATATTAATCCCGCTATGTCCGCCATTAAAGCCCCTGCTTGTGATATGATAGATATAAGGATAGTTCTTTAACAGTGTTTTTATAGGCTGCAAAAAAGGCTTGAGATTGATAGAGCATTCTATATCCGCTCCTCCCGCGCAACCTAGCACAATCTCATTTAAATCCTCACTATCAAGATTGAGCAGCAAATGTGAGCTAATCCCCATACTCAAGGCATTAGCCCCTATCATACCCACTTCCTCATCATTGGTAAAAAGTAGTTCAATATCACTCGCATTTTGAGTAAGCATACACGCTATGCCTATGCCATTATCCGCGCCAAGAGAGGAGTTTTGCGCGTATAAAAAGCCATCTTTTTCTATAGTTTTCACACCTTTGTGCTGTGTAGAATCCCCTACGCACACCATATCATAATGGCTTTGGAGGCAAATTTTAGGATTGCCCTTTTTGGCATAAATATTTTTTGCCTCATCACTTTGCACCTCATAGCCCTTGTCTTTTAACGTAGTGCAAAGATAGACAAACATATCCTGCGTATGAAAGCTACAATGGGGAATCGCGCAAAGATTGTGAAATGTCTCTAAACAATGTGTAGCAAATGGATTCATTCTCTATCCTTAAATATCATATTTTGGACTTACCTGAAAAGATTCTCCTAGATCTGCGTTATAATGAGCGATTTTACAGGAATTTTCAACAAGCGCAATCGTTTTAGCAAGGGTATAGAGGTCTCGTGCATACACATACACCCCATAGCCTCTAATAAGCATAAAAGAGTGAGAATGCTCTTTAAAATATCGAGGGATGTCCGTATCGGCACGTTCTGCCCAGCTCTCATAATCCTTAGGGTCAAAAATATCAATATGCGGGGCTAAAAACTTATAGCCAAAATAATCCTTAGGCTCTAAAACATCGTATTTAAGGGAATATGAAACAAGATAAGGTGGCATAGCATAGGCTATAAATTTCGCCTCGCTAAAGGATTTATAAATTGCTGCGTGGATAGGGGCGTGGAGACTTGCCTCATTCCAGCGATAGTCCTCTTTATGATAGAGCATAATCATAGAATCTGCATTGAGATTGTCAAAAACGGCGTGTTGCTTATTAATAAGGAAGCGGTTTTTAGACAGACGTGCGGAAATAGCTCCGTGAAACACGCCAAAAAAATTCTTTCTAAACATAGAAAGTGACATATTGGCTATATCGATTATAAGCTGCTCGCTGACTTGTGAAGTATGTATATTCATAAGGCGATTGTAACATTTTGTAGGTAATGAGGCAAAAATCATAGAAAAATGGGTGTATCAAAATGGTGTAAAAACCTAATGAATTATATAAAAATAACAAATAAGATTCTAAAATTATCCGCTCACAAGTTGGGATTAAATATATCCCAACTTAACATATTAAATCACACGAAATATTCATATTACACACGCAGTGTCTATCTACACTTGTAAAATATACTACTCGCCCCTTGTAGAAAATAACACAAAGAGTTTAAAGTTAATGTTTATAACGAGGTTTTTAACAAGAATAATCCTATCCGTTTTCTCGCTTGGCTTTCGTAGTGCATAATATCGGGAAAGGAGGCAATTTCGCTAGATTGTTACTCGCCTCCGCTAATTGCAAAAAGCGATTGCGGCATTTGTTTTATAAAGTTACGCTTCTAGTATCACTCCAAATGAATATTAAATATAAATTATATTATTTAGAATTTTTTAGTAAATTTATTTATATAAGTTTATATTGATATACTAAAGTTTTATAAAATTTAGCAATATTTTGATTTATTTGCTAAATTTATGCTATAATACTTCTCTTTTCAGCAAGAATATTGAAACAAAACTTAAAAAATCATAACATTTATGTAAGCAATAACGCAAAACATAATATGAAATGATGAGACAAGAGGTATGATGAGTAAAAAAGAAATGTTGCTTTCTCGCGTTATCGTAGAGTATTTAAAGCACAGAGAGCCTATTGGCTCGGAATCTTTAAAAACACTTATGAATACCAAAATCTCATCGGCAACTATACGCAACTACTTCAAAACATTGGCTGATGAGGGATTGCTTTTTCAGCCGCATATTAGTAGCGGTCGTATTCCCACGCTTGAGGCTTTGAAGTCATATTGGTATAGGCAGCTTGATACACGACTAGGGATAGAGACAGATTCACTAGAGGGTATCAAAGAGGCGTGTTTTTTGACAGATTTATTTTGCGTGGTGAGTATCGAGCAGAGCAATCGGCTCTGTGCCATCACGCGATTAGACGAGCAGAAGCTACTGCTTGAATTTGAGCATATAGGCATTACCTTGCCTTTCTCTAGCACTTTAGAGCGGTTTTTGCACGAGTTAAAGGGACTAGAGATTGTCGATGTGCGTAATATCGCCTATCAGGTACGCGCGCAGAGTGTGCTTGATGCTCTCTCCTGTGTGCAGAGCCGCAACCTAGAGCGTTTTGGCGTAGGGGCTTTGATGCAAGCATATAGTGGCAATAGTAGTGAGCAAAGCTTTTACTCCATCATCGATGGAAGCATATTTGATTCACTGCAAAATGGCATATATTATGAGGAGGTGCTACCTAAAGGTTATATGGCAGTTATGCAAGAAATGCGGCTAAAATCTCACCCTGATAAAAAGAGTAGAATCCTCTGTGTCGGAGCATTAGATAGAGACTTTACCCATTTTTTTGAAATGATTCAATCTTAAATAAAGGAGTGATTATGCAAGAGCAAGAAAACGCACAAGATTCGCAAGAAGATATAGAATCTACCCAAACTACGCAAGAAGAAGTCTCGCAAGATTCACAAGTGGCAGAGGGCGCAGAGGATTATAAATTCAAATATGAGGAGTTAAAAGACCAATATGTAAGGGCGTTTGCGGATTTTGAAAATACTAAAAAACGTCTAGAGCGCGATAAGAATCAAAGCCTAGAATACGCTTATGAGCGCATTATGAATGATTTATTGCCTGTGCTTGATACATTAGAAAAAGCCCTAGAGAGCGCACAGAGCAACCCTCAAGCAGAGGCTATCGCGCAGGGTTTGCAGCTCACATTGGAGAGCTTTATTAAAGTGTTAAATAAGCACGGCGTGGAAGTGATAGCCACAGATGGCGAGTTTGACCCAAATCTACACGAGTGCCTTATGCAAGTGCCAAGTGCAGACAAAAACGATGGAGAGATTCTCCAAACCTTGCAAAAAGGCTTTGTGTATAAGCAACGCATACTTCGCCCATCGATGGTGAGTGTCGTTAAAAATTCGTAATTTTAATTTCATTATAAAGGAGCATAATATGGCAAAAGTAATTGGCATAGACTTAGGAACAACAAATTCAGCAATGGCAGTATATGAGGGCAATGAGGCAAAAATCATTGCGAACAAAGAGGGTAAAAACACTACACCTTCTATCGTGGCTTTCACGGACAAAGGCGAGATTCTAGTAGGTGAGCCGGCTAAGAGACAAGCTGTTACCAATCCTAAAAAAACGATTTATTCTATCAAGCGCATTATGGGGCTTATGTTTAATGAAGATAAGGCAAAAGAGGCAGAAAAAAGGCTGCCTTATAATATCGTGGATAGAAATGGTGCGTGTGCAGTAGAAATTGCCGATAAGATTTATACGCCTCAAGAGATTTCAGCAAAGATTCTGATGAAGCTCAAAGAGGATGCACAAAGCTACCTTGGAGAGGAAGTTACAGAAGCGGTCATCACCGTCCCTGCTTATTTTAACGATTCTCAACGCAAGGCAACCAAAGAAGCCGGGACAATTGCGGGATTAAATGTGCTTAGAATCATCAATGAACCTACTTCAGCGGCACTTGCCTATGGGCTAGATAAAAAAGAGGCTGAAAAGATTATGGTATATGACTTAGGCGGGGGGACATTTGATGTTACCGTGCTAGAAACCGGCGATAATGTCGTAGAAGTGCTTGCTACAGGGGGAGATGCGTTCCTTGGTGGAGATGACTTTGATAATAGAATCATTGATTGGGCGGCTGAGGAGTTTAAAAGCGATGAAGGCATTGATTTGAAAAATGATGTAATGGCATTACAACGGCTCAAAGACGCGGCAGAAAATGCGAAAAAAGAGCTAAGTAGCGCACAAGAAACAGAAATCAATCTGCCTTTTATCACTGCTGATGCGAGTGGTCCTAAGCACTTAGTGAAAAAAATCACTCGTGCGAAGTTTGAAAGCCTCATTGATGACTTAATCGAGGATACGATTAAAAAGATTGAATTTGTGATTAAAGACGCTGGGCTTACTCAAAGCGATATTAGTGAAGTGGTGATGGTGGGCGGCTCTACGCGCATTCCCAAAGTGCAAGAGCGTGTAAAGAGTTATATTGGCAAGGAATTAAACAAATCTGTGAATCCTGATGAAGTCGTGGCTGTTGGCGCTGCGGTGCAAGGTGGCGTGCTAAAAGGCGATGTAAAAGATGTGCTTTTGCTTGATGTAACACCCCTAAGCTTAGGGATTGAAACTGCCGGTGGTATATGCACAAAAGTAGTCGAACGTGGCGTAACAATCCCCACAAAGAAAACGCAAATTTTCTCTACCTATGAGGATAATCAACCTGCCGTGAGTATTAATGTGCTGCAAGGCGAACGCGAATTAGCGCGGGATAATAAATCTCTAGGACGATTTGATTTGAGCGGTATCCCTGCTGCGCCTCGCGGTGTACCACAAATCGAAGTAACCTTTGATATTGATGCGAATGGAATCCTCACCGTTTCTGCTAAAGACAAAGCCACAGGCAAATCTCAAGAGATTAAAATCAGCGGTTCAAGCGGACTTTCAGATTCCGAAATTGAAAAAATGGTCAAAGAAGCGGAATTACACAAGGAGGAGGACACAAAGAAAAAGGCGATTATTGAGTTGCGTAACTCTGCAGATTCTCTTATCTATCAAACTAAAAAGAGTCTCGATGAGTTTAAGGACAAGATAGAATCTAATGAGGCAGAAAATATCCAAAACGCTATTGCTTCACTAGAAGAAAGCCTCAAAAATGAAAATGCCTCTAAAGAGGAGCTAGAAGCAAAAATCAAAGCTCTAAGTGAGGCGAGTGGCAAACTTGCTCAAACAGCCTATGCCAAAGAACAAGGTAACGCACAAAATAATGGAGACAATAAGAAAAAAGATGATGATGTGATTGACGCGGAAGTCGAGTAGGATTCTAAGTATAATTATCAACTAGAGGCTACTCTCTAGTCAAAAGCATTGTATCAATAGAGGTTGTTTATAAGAAAGCATAGCAACCTCTCTCCTTGTCGTATATTAATTCTTTCCATACCAATTAGCTTAAAACAAAACATATAGTTTGATTCTGTGCCTTTTAGAATCCCACTTGATACATAAGGCAACATCTTAGCTATAGGTGTGTCCTTTTGTGCATTAAGGGCTATTGCTCTTTGCAAGATGTGTCCTTTTTTACAAAAGGACACTGCATGGCGCGAAGTGTAGATTCACTCCACACGAGCAAAAGCCTTACGCAGTGCGAAACGCAATAGCATAGAAATAATAGAAGAGAATCTCTAAAATTCCCAATAAACTAAACCAAGCAAGGGAAAATAAATGCAATATATAAGCAATAAGCCACATATTATGATTATAGCTACGGGTGGGACAATTGCCGGTAAGATGAATAAAACAGATTCTACAACTACCAACTATACAAGTGGCATATATACAATAGATACTCTGTTTTCTTCTATTCCACAAATCCACTCTCTTGCTCATATCCATACCACACAGCTATGCAATATCGATAGTGCCGATATGAGTGATGATATATGGCTTTCTCTCGCACGATGTGTCAATAAAACACTTTCAAATACCTTATATAATGCTGTAATCATTACTCACGGCACAGATACGATGGAAGAGAGCGCATTTTTCTTACATTTAGTTTGCAAAAGCCATAAGCCTATTATTTTTACTGGAGCGATGAGAGCATTTGATAGCATAGATTGGGATGGAGGTAAAAATCTTTATAATGCCTTGCTTCTAGCTATTCATAGGGATTCCCAAAAGAGAGGGGTTATGCTATGTATGAATGATAGAATCCTCTCTGCGCGGTATGCGAGCAAGATTCACACTTCAAGCCTTGAATCTTTTGCCTCACCTTGTGATTTGGGCTATATCGCCAATGGTGCGGTGCATTTTCACGCATCTTGCGGTGTATTACATCAGCCTATGTTTGACACGGAGATGATAGAATCCCTGCCGCGTGTGGATATACTCTACTCTTATGCTAATGATGGCTCATCAATCGCTGCTAAGGCACTTTTTAGCAATGGTACACAAGGGCTAGTCATCGCTGGGAGCGGTGCTGGGAGCGTCCATAAAGTCCATAAGCAAACACTCCAAAGTCTCATTAAACAAGGCTTGTGTGTGGTGATAAGCTCTCGCATTAATCAAGGCAGTGTATATATAAGCGAGGTAGATTCGCAAAATGGCTTCATCTCTAGCGGAGATTTGAATCCACAAAAAGCACGAGTATTGCTTACTCTTGCTTTGACGCAAAGCAACAACCCCCTTCAAATTGCTACATTTTTCTACACCTAAATTACAAAAAATCATTTTTTCTCTTTTGATTCCACAAAGTTATAAAGCAAGGTATATAGTTGCATACGCAACAATTTTACAACCAAAACATTATAATTTCGAGGATAGGGAAGGTGTTAAGGCTATTTATTTATGCAGGTTTATGCTGTTGCTTAAGCTTTGCTTCAGGATTTAGAATCAGTGAACAGAGCCTTAAATCTACTGCCCTTAATTCCGCCTATGTCGCTGGGGCTTTTGGTGCAGATAGTGTTTATTATAATCCTGCGAATATGGGCTTTTCCCACCCATTAAGTGACAATGATAAACACGATTTGGATATTACCCTTACAGGCATTTTTATCCCCGGCTTTGCTTTTACTACCGATACTAGCACAAAAAATATTGGCGAAGGCTCGATAAACTGGGGTTTAAGCACGACTACGACACTAGGGATTGATCCAAGTATGGCGAATTTGGCAAATAGCTTTTTGGGTGTGGATTTAACAAAGCCTATTGAAGTGCCCTCCGAAGTGAAAAATCAAAATGGCGAATGGGGCTTTAGCGAAAAAGGTGCGCTAGTAGCGGGAAGTGCGGATTCTACATTTTTCCCCGTGCCTAAGATTTTTTACAAAAGCAAGAGTGCTAAGAGTAAGTGGGGGAATTTTAACTGGGGAGTGAGCTTCACTGCACCTAGTGGTTTAGCTATGAATTGGAATGGCGAGGCGGGAGCGTTTTTACGTAATGTAATGATAGCTATGGTGGAGCTTAGTCCATCGCTTAGCTGGAATTATAATGAGCGAATTGCTATTGGCGTAAGCCCGAGAATCCTCTATGGTATGGGGAATTTCGCAAACACGGTTTTTGTGCCACTAGGTACGAGAGAGAAGCCCGGAGAGGTTATTACTAATATTAAGGATTTTGATGAGATTCCTTCATCTATGGTGCCAGAGGCTATGGCACAGCTCATTTATGCAGTGAATACAGCTCAAGGCAATGCCTTAGCGGCTTTAGCAGGGCTTGGCGTTGGCGGGGGAGGGCATTTGAATAATAAATTGCGCTATGGGCTTCCCACGCTCTTCAACCCTGAGGCGTGGTTTGGTATGCCTTCCCCTGATGTGTTTAATCAATATATCGATGAGGAGAGGCAAGTCATCGATATAGCGGGGTATAATCAAAAAGTCGCAGAGATTAACGCTACGATAAAGCAAAATTGGGAGACGTATCAAGGTGAATGGGCAAATGGTCATTTGGATTGGCGATATAATGATAAAACTTGTGTAGATCAAACAACAATTTGTCTCCCAACATTTTTCAATCAAGTACCTAACCAAACCTATAAAACTACTATTAATGGAGTAGAACGTGATGGATATAAGTTTGTCAATGGCGTAAATTACTGCATTCAAAATGGATATAGCACAAGCGGATTTTTTGGCTGTGGGAATCTTGGCGATACTATGACTAAAGCAAAGCAATTAGGGGCGTATGTGAATTGTTATACAGGCACATTCTATGATTTTAATGGGAATTTGCAGACAAACAATCCGGGACCTTGCGCTTACCCAAAACCTACAGAAAAAGATGAAGACGGCGCACCGCGGGGCTATCTGCCGCTTATGGACGCTAAACAAGTCGCAGAAGCCTTTGGTATGGGTGATATGGATATTACTACGCATTTAGTGGGCGCGACTAAAGTCGATCAAAAGAGCGATGGCGCGGACTTAGCCTTTGGCTATAAAGTCGCTATGAGTGTGCGTCCTTTTGAGAGCAAACAGACGACTTTAAGTATTGTCTATACCTCGCCCGTAACCTTTAACCTTAAAGGAAGTCTTGACGCGACTACCTATATCGGTGGCTCTGTGGGCGATGTGAATATGC